>CAYSCX010000026.1:0-32868 GCA_964429575.1 uncultured Binatia bacterium (SeqCode)
ATCAACGATTGCGATCATTGGCCGCTTCGGGCGAATGATCATATCCGCTCGCGCGGCGCCACCCAAGGCGGAGCAGGTCGAGGCGTGCATTTGGTCGCCGCGTTGAGCGCCGCGTCATACCGGCTCTCAACGCTAAAATCCAACGAGAGACTTCGGCTGAAATGCCCAGGCGGCCAGCCGGATACCCGCGGCTATTTCTGTGCGGGCGCGGCGCGCGGCTTCGTTGGTGTCGATTACAGCGTCCTGATCGTCGAGCGCAGCGACCCGGTGTCCTGCGACGAGGAACCACCAACCGAATCGCACGCAACAGTAGATGCGGGCGTGGGTATGCACCGACCAGTCACTGTGCACGGCCAAACCGCAAAGCTGTGTCGCGGCCGACTGGCCACGGTCTACTTCCACGTTGTTCAGACTTCAGTACGGATGTCGCGGTCGTCGGACAGCACGCGCAGCGTAACGTGGCGCGCGCTTTCAGTGAGCGCACCCCAGTGCATCGCGAAGTGCTCGAGTTGAACCTCGGGGGCGAACTTCGCAGACACGCCCATCACGACTTCGCGGGCATCGAGCTGGCGCGCGGCGAGCGCAATGGCGTAGAGCTGGTCGTTGGATACGACGACCAGGGGAGTCACGGCGCGCCCATGGTCCTCGCATACCTTCACGATGCGGCTGAAGAGCCGCTGTTCGTGGTCGGTGAACGCGACCGCCCCTTCGCTCGATGCGAGACCGCGCTCGACGCGGACGGTGAGCGCGACAAGTCCGT
The DNA here is from genome assembly GCA_964429575.1 of uncultured Binatia bacterium (SeqCode). Lineage (GTDB taxonomy): Bacteria > Desulfobacterota > Binatia > Binatales > Binataceae > CAYSCX01. Next base: position 761 of record CAYSCX010000026.1, read on the forward strand.
TGCCGCCGGGTTCATCAAGGTAACGATGGAGGTGGGCGAGATTGTCGGGATCCCGCACGGCGACAATGGTCGCACCCGCCGGCGCGATGCCCAGCTGGTGCGCGTCGAGCTGGGCGCCGGACTCAAGGAATTCGAGATTGAACTTTTCGGGCTCCTCACCATACGCGTGAGTAACGCCGCCATTGAGCCATTCGGAGGTCCGAAATACGGCGAAGAGGCTGAAGGTAAAGATGAGGCCGAAGATCGTCGCGACCTCTTTGGTGAACAGGTTGATCACCGCGCACGAGAGCAAGACGAGGAGAATCACTACGAGGCCGAGTGGGAAGTCTTTGCCGCCGGGGCGTAAAAATTTGAGATTGAGCGGCACGGACCACGTCCGCGGAAACTTGTCGCGATAGCGGAGGATCAAGACGGAAAGGGTCTTGAAAACGAAGCTCCACACCACTCCGAATGCGTATGCCTCGCCCAGCACAAACATGTCGCCGCGCGAAAGTACGATGGTCACGATTTGCAGACCCGCGACCAGATTGATGATTCGGTAGTTGGTGCCGTACTTGCGGTGCGGATTGCGAAACCAGTCGAGCAGCACGCCGTCCTCGGCGACTCGCGTCAGCACGCCAGTGGAGCCGACAATCGCGGTGTTCACGGCGCCGGCGAGGATCAGGAATCCTACGACGACGACGAACGCGCGCAGCGCGGTGCGCGCCCATAGCGGTCCTACGACGTGCATCGCAAGACCGCCGAGCAGGTTGTCGGCATAGTGGGACATACGCACGTCGTCGGGGATTATCATCACCGCGAAAAACGAAACCACGCCGGTCAATAGGAGCGTGTAGATGAAGATGACCAAGCCGGTGCGGAGCAGGTTCTTGAGCTTGGGCGCCGCGATCTCCCGGTTGATCTGCGCAAGCGATTCCTCTCCCGACATCGCGAGGATCGAGTGGCCAAGGGCGATCACTACGCCGACAGCGCCGACAGTGCGCGCGGCGGGCCAGTGCGCAAGCCAACCGAGCGACTTGTCGGTCAACGTGAGTTCCAGTGGCGGCAGGTGCGCTCCGCGGACGTAAAGCGTAATCGCGCACCAAACGATCATGAGCACCCCCATGACGGTGGTGACCTGCATGATGCGCATCGCCTTGGCGCTGGACTCCTGGATTCCCAGCGTGTTCTGCCACCAGAAATAGATGGTGATTGCGATCGCGAACGAAGCCGCGGTGACATCCGCGGGCAAGGCGAGGCCGAGGTGACTCAGACGGAGCATTTCGTTGATCAGCCCGGTCAGGTACTGGCCCGCAGACACTCCGCTGATCGGCCCGGTTAGTACGTAGTCGAACATCAGTGCGGATACGGAGAGCTTGGCGAGCGTCGAGCCCATCGCTTCCTTGACGACGCGATACACGCCGCCACGAGTGAACATCGAGCACGACTCCACGTAGACCGCACGCATCGCATACGCGAAGAGCAGCACCGCCAGGATGAAGTACGGAGCGGAACGGCCGACTGCAGCCTCGACGATTCCGCCGATGTAGTAGACGGTCGACGCCATATCGCAGAGCACCACGGCGGAGGCTCTCCAGAGCGAAATGAAGGTGAGCATGCCGGTCGTGACGACGATGACGGTGGTGCGACGCGTGCCCGCAGTCAGCGAGGGCGCTGCAGCTGCGAGCGCGAGTTTGGGGTTTGCGGTCAATGGATTGAATCCCCTCGGCGGCGCGATTCGCCGCCTGGGCAACAACAAGTGCAAGGAGTGCACCGCCGAAAATCGCGTGGATTCGCTGGACCTCCCGGCTACGCACGCTGCGAACCGCAATGGGCCTGGGGTGCGCCGCCGTGCAATTTGCAATGTTCATGCGGTTGGTGGGTTGCGTCATTGGGCGGCTCCTCGCGATAGAATGATCGTCATGTCCGCCTTGCGCCGCGCGCGCACGCACCGAAGTCGCGCAGGCATCCGCTGCCGCATCAATCACAAATGGAATTTGCGCTTGCACTGATCGGGGGCGTTGCCGCCGGCTTTGTCGTCGGCTGGTTGCTCCGGCATCGGCGCGCCAACCTTCGCGACGCGCGCATCAAGGCGCTCGTCGAGCGCGCGGCTGGCGAAACTTTGAAGGCGGTGGAGCCTCCGAAGGCGCCTTCATCGGCGCGCGGCGCGGGAACTCAAGTTGCGGGGATGCTTAGGAGACTCAGCTCGAACTTCAAGGCGCGCCTAGCCGAGCTGGACCGCGAGCGATCGAAGACCAACGCGATTATCGAGAGCATCGAGGACGGTTTGGTGGTGCTCGACCGCGCAAAATCGATCGTGCACATCAACGAAATCGCGTGCGCGATCCTGGAAGTTGATGCACGCCAGGTGTTGTCGCATCGGCTTGCGGAAGTCGCGGGCCGAAGCCCGCACATCACGCGGATGCTGGCGGCGCGGCGGGAGCCCGGCACCGATGAGACCGCGCCGGCGGAGTTCAAGGTGTTCGTGCGCGGGCGGGATCACACGTACCTGAGCCGGGAATTGCCGTGGCGCGGCGCGGGCGATGAGCATCTCGGCGCGATACTGCTATTGCAGGACGTAACTTTCGTACGCGATCAGGAACTCAACCGTACCAACCTGATCGCGACACTTTCGCATGAACTGAAGACGCCGGTCACTTCGCTCGGAATTGCGGCAGACTTGCTTGCGGAGTCATTGGCGTCGTCCGCCGACAGCCAGCAGCAGGAACTGGCGGCGACGATCCGCGACGACGCATCGCGGCTTCGCGCGATCGCCGACAACCTGCTGGACGCGTCGCGAACGACCGCCGCGCGAATCAGCGTCGAGCGCGCGCCGATTATGCTCGATCGCGTGGTGCGCGAGGCCTGCCTCACTCTGGCGCGACAGGCGGAAGAGAAGGCCGTGCGCCTCGAGGTGACCAACGACAGCGGATCGGTTCCGGTATGGGGCGATCCGATCAAGCTGCCGTGGGTGATGACCAACCTGATCGGCAATGCGCTGCGTTATACTCCCTCGGGTGGACGAATCGCGGTGGTGGTGTGCCGCGACGGACGCATCGCTCGCGCTACGGTGGCCGATACCGGCCCCGGCATCGCGCCCGAAGTACTGCCCAAAATTTTCGAGCCGTACGCGCAGTTCGCCGGCGAGTTCGCCGAGATGGGTTCGGCGGGCCTGGGACTCTACATCGCGAAGGAGATCGTCGAGGCGCACAACGGGCGCATCTACGTCGAGAGCAAGCTGGGCCACGGCGCAGTGTTCAAGGTCGATTTTCCGTTGCGCGAGGAGGGCGGTGGCTAACATCCTGGTGGTCGATGACGACCGCAACATCCGGCGCATGATCGCGGCGGCATTGTCCGGAGGCGGTCACCGCGTGACTGAGTCAGACAGCGCCGAGCAGGCACTCGCGATGGCCGACAACGCGCCATTCGAACTCGTCGTGAGCGACGTCAGGATGGCGGGGATGAACGGATTCGCGCTCCTGGAGCAGCTCAAGCAGCGCGAGCCCGCGCTGCCGATGATTCTGATGACGGCCTACAGTTCGATTCCCGATGCGGTGGAGGCGATCAAGCTAGGCGCCTACGACTACGTTGCGAAGCCATTTAGCGCCGAGCGCATCAGGAGCGTCGCCGAGCGTGCGCTCGAAGTGCAGAGCCTGCGGGTCGAGAACCGAACGCTGAGAGGGCGGCTCGAGCGGCTCGCGGAGCCGGACAGCTTTCTCGCGTTCGGCGCCGAGAGTCGGAGGCTCGCGGACATGGCGTCGCAAATCGCAGCAAGCGATGCGACGGTATTGCTGACTGGCGAGACTGGCACGGGGAAGAATCTGCTCGCGCGTCACATCCACCGTCAGAGCCCGCGCGCGCGGCGGCCGTTCATCCAGGTCGCTTGCACGACGTTGAGCGAGCATCTGTTGGAGAGCGAACTCTTTGGCCACGTTCGCGGTGCCTTTACCGGCGCGATAAAGGACAAACCGGGACGGCTCGAAGCGGCGGGTGGCGGTACTGTGTTGCTCGACGAGATTGGCGACCTAACGCCGGCGTTGCAGGCGAAGCTGCTGCGATTCCTCGAGGAAAAGACGTTCGAACGCGTCGGCGGGAACGAGACGATCAGGATCGATGCGCGCATCGTGGCGGCGACCAACCAGAACCTCGATGAATTGGTCGCGGCGCAGAGATTTCGCGAAGACCTATACTACCGGCTCAACGTAATCGAGCTCAGGGTCCCGCCCCTGCGCGATCGAGCCGCAGAAATTCTACCGCTCGCGATGCATTTCATCGAACGCGCGGCGCATCGCCACGCCAAGACCGCGCTGATTCTGTCAGCGGAGGCCGCCGCGGCGCTGCGTGCATATGCATGGCCAGGCAACATTCGCGAGCTGCGCAACGTGATCGAGCGCGCGGTAATTCTCGCGCGCGGCAACGAAATCACGTTGAGCGATTTGCCCGATCGGATCCTTGCTGAGCCACGCACCGATGAGGCAAATCTGACGCTGGAAGATTTCGAACGTCGCCACATTCAGATGGTGCTGGAGCACGCGGTGACGCTAGAGGACGCGGCCGAAATGCTGGGCATCAATGTGGCGACGCTCTGGCGCAAGCGCAAGCGATACCGGCTCGACTAAGCGATCGAACGCGCGCCCGCCGCGGCCGTATCCACTCTTGACGCGCCACGGCGACGAATGGAACTGTCGCCCGCACCAGGAAGGGCTCGACGACATGGCAAAGATCGCACTGGCAGTCTCCACGCTTGCGGACTCGCCGCCGGCGACGCTGATTGAATGGGCGCGCGCCGCCGAGGAAGCTGGATTTTCCGGCGTATTCATGACCGAGGCGGGCAACGACTCGCTCGCGTGCTCGCTGGCTCTGGGACTCAACACCAAGACCATCAAGCTCGGAACGGCGATCACCAACATCTACCTTCGCCATCCGCTGTTGCTGGCGAGCGAGGCCGCCGCGGTGCATGAATTTACGGGCGGACGGTTCATCCTCGGTCTCGGAACCGGACATCGCGAGGGAAATTCCGCACTCGGGATCGACATGACAGACCCGATGGCGAAGATGCGCGAGACGGTGAAGGCGTTGCGCGCGGCGACCGAGGGAGGCCGCACTGCGCCGAAGCTGACGTCGAAGCTGCCGATCTATCTCGCGGGCGTGTCACGTCCGATGGTGAAACTCGCAGGTGCGGTAGCCGACGGCGTGATCTTCAATTTCTTTCCGCCGCGACGCGTCAAGGAGGCGTTAGGCGAACTCGCCGAGGGTGCGCGCTCAGCAGGGCGCGAGCCGGGGGCGGTCGAGCCGACACTGTTCGCGACCGCGTTCATTGCCGATGACCTCGATGCCGCGCGGCGGCCTGCGCGCAAGCTGTTGTCACGCTACGGGGCGCTGCGGTTCTACGGCAACATGCTCGCGAACTCGGGTTTTGAGCGCGAAATTGGCGCAATTCGCGCGGCGCACGGAGATGCGGATGCGGCGCTTAAGGCCGTCACTGACGAAATGATAGACGCGGCGCTGCTGGTTGGTCCCGAACCACGCGTGCGCGACCGTCTGCAGGAACTTTGCGCGCCCGGAATCGGAACGGCGATCGTCTTCACCAACCCGGTAAACGAAACTCGCGACGCCGCGGTGAAGCGGACGATTCGGGCGCTCCGGCAGTAGCGCGGTCTCGCCAGCGTCAGGGCGCGGCGGGCGGGGTCGGTGGCTCGGCGGCTTTCGAAGCGGACGCGAGTTTATCCTTGAAACTCTGGATGCGCTTGTGGTTTACGCCCATGTCGCCAATACCGTCGCGCGACTTGGAACGCATGTGCACCTGCGACTTGCCGTCCATGGTCGGGCGCACCACGACGATTACGTCATCCTGAAAGCGAAACCACCGCGACGTGCTGACAGCCTCGAGCGTCAGCGTGGCGGGGTCGGTGTGCGTGATCTGCCAGTCCGGCATGCCGGCGCCGACGAGCTTGACCTGCTCGAAAACGAGTTCGGGGCGCGCGCCGATGATGAGCGGGCCCGGTTCGCCGTAGCCGCCAGTTTGAGCGTCGGCGTACTTCGCCTTGTCGTACTTCATGTCGCGACCGCGATTGGGTTCGAGCGTCACGGCGTAAACAAATTCAGGCGGGTTCTCGTAATCGGTGGAGATGTCGTTGATGCCGGGATATTTCGCGGAACTAAATATGATCCACAGCACCGGCACCGCCACCATCGCGCCGAGCAGCGCCCCGGCGAAACCGCGATTCTGGGCCGGCTTGCTCCCTCTGCGCCGGCCGAGAAACATCACGACCAGCCCGAACAGAACAGAGCCGAGGCTGAGCAGAAACCCGATGAGGAAAATTTGAAACCCCGCGTATGGCGCAAGCACGCCCGCGCTGGCGAGAAGAACGCCTCCGAGCGCGACCGCCAACGAAGTCAGACCGTCGATTATGGCCAGCCATCCGAGAATCATCATGTCCCCCTCATGTGCGCGCGGAGCGCGCCGATCATCGTTTGACGCCGCGAACGAGGAACTGCGGCAACGCAAACAGAAAGGTCCTGCTGTCGATCGCGCGGTTGATGTCATCGAGCCACGCGCTGACGTCCGCCGGCGTAACGCGTCCCGAGTCGAGTGCATAGCGCGCGAGGCTTGTGCGCAACATCGGCAGAGAGCGGCCCTGGGTGTCGGCACCGGCTATGATGTCCACCTTCACGTCCTTCAACCCCGCGCCAAGGAATAGGCCGTACAGCAGCCGGCCGATCTTCGGTTCTTTGATCGCGATCGACTTCGCCGCAGCCAACACGCGGTCGCTGCGTTCGCGCGCGTGGGCGCCAAGGTCGAGAGCAAGCATGTCCCAGTCGCTGTCGGTTGCGACGACGATGCCATCCTTGGCGGCAACGCGCGCCATTTCGGCGACCGTCGCCGCCGCCGAATCGACGTACTCGAGCACGTTCTTGCAGAAGACTCGATCAAAGGTGTTGTCGGCAAAGTTGAGCGGTGGGAACGGGTTTTCGACGAACTCGGCGGGCAGTCCTTCGGCGCGCGCCCGCTCCGACGAACGCTGGACGAACTCGCCGTTGATGTCCACGCCGACGACCCGGCCATTGGGACGGACGCGCCGCGCGAGTTCGAGCGTGGTGTGACCCGGGCCCGAGCCGACGTCGAGCACCGAAAGCCCCGGTTTGAGTTCGAGCAGCTTCAGGAGCGGTTCGAGCGCCGGGTGGAAGGCGAGAATCTGGTCGTAGGCCTGGTGGCGCTGGGAATCTACGTCGATCCAGTGCTGCTTGTAGTAGGGTTCTGCCATCGCAGGGTTTCGCCGTGTTGGTTACCTCAACCGGCGAGCAATTACAAAGCGGTATTTTCGGCGCGCGGCGCGTTAAAGGCGGAGCAGCTCGGCGATTCCCTGCTCAATCGAGACGCGTGGTTCCCAGCCAAGCAGCGCGCGCGCCGCGGAGTTATCCGCGAGCGTATCGCGCATCTCGCCGGGACGCGCCGGCTGGTGCACAACCGCACCGCCGATCAACTCAGCGGCGCGGTTGACGCTTACGTTGCGTCCGCAGCCGATGTTGAGCGCGCGACCGTCAGCGACAGTTGCATCGATCGCGAGAAGGTTCGCGCGAACGACGTCTTTCACATGCGTAAAGTCGCGCGTCTGCCCGCCGTCGCCGAAGATCTCGAGCGCGCGGCTTTCGCGGCGCGCCTTCAGAAATGCAGCGATCACTGTGACGTACGCGCCGTCGGTCGCCATGCGCGGACCATAGACGTTGAAGTAGCGAAGCGTCAGAGCGTTGAGGCCGTACAGGCGGTGAAACAACCTGACGTACTGCTCGCCGACATACTTTTGAAGCGCGTACGGGTTGAGGGGGTTGGGCGTCATCGTCTCCACGAGTGGGAACCGGGGCTGGTCACCGTACACCGACGATGAGCCGGCGTAGATCACGCGGCGCACTTTCGCGTCACGCGCCGCCATCAAGACGTTCAACGTACCGACGACGTTGGCGACGTGCGTCTCCACCGGCTTTGCGATCGAAAGCGGAATGCGCGGCAGCGCCGCGACGTGAAACACGGTATCGACGCGCGCGAACGCGTTGCCGACTGCGCCGGTGACGCTCAAGTCAACCTCGACCAGTTCAGCGGCGCGGTTGAGAAACTCGCGACGGCCAGTCGAGAGATTGTCGATGATGCGAACGCGCGCACCGGCATCGATCAACGCGTCGACCAGGTGCGAGCCGACGAATCCCGCGCCGCCCGTCACGACCACGAGACGTCCAGCCAGGTTGGCTCCCGGAGCCGCGTCGCTCATCGCAACCAACCGAGTCTGTGCGGCGGGCGGCGGGTGGCCGCGCAGAACCCCTCAAATTGCGAGGCAATCATCGCTGAGATAGGCTTTACTTTCGCGCGCCCGCGTGAAGCGGGCTTCTTAGTAATGACGACCAGTGAACAAAGGATCAAGCTCCTTCGCGAGCTGCTAAGCGAGCGCATCGTTGTGCTCGATGGCGGGTTCGGCACCTCCGTGCAGGCGATGAATCTCAGCGCGGAGGACTTCGGCGGTCCAGATCTCGAGGGCTGTAACGAAAACGTCGTACGAACCAGGCCAGAGCGCATCCGCGAGATGCACGAGAGCTTTCTTGCGGCGGGCGCGGACATTATCGAAACCGCGACCTTTGGCGCCACTCCGATCGTACTGGCGGAGTACGGACTTGCCGAGCGCACCCGCGAGATCAACCGGCTGGGCGGGCAAATCGCGCGGGAGGCGGCCGAGCGTTTCAGCACCTCGAACAAGCCCCGCTTCGTCGCCGGATCGATGGGGCCGACGACCAAGAACATCTCGGTGACCGGCGGCGTGACGTTCGATCAGATGGCCGCCGCGTACGAAGAGGAGGCGCTGGGACTTATCGAGGGCGGCGTGGACCTGCTGCTGGTCGAGACGGTGCAGGACACGCTCAACTGCAAGGCGGCGCTGGCCGGAATTGACCGGGCGATCGCGGCGACGGGAATCGCGCCGGCGATCTCGGTGTCAGGCACGATCGAGACGATGGGCACACTGCTGGCGGGGCAGGACGTCGAGGCGTTCTACGTCTCGCTCGCGCATCGCGACCTACTGTGGATGGGACTCAATTGCGCGACCGGCCCTGACTTCATGACCGATCACTTGCGCACGCTCTCCGAGCTATCGCGGTTCTTCGTTGCCTGCGTGCCGAACGCCGGGCTACCCGATGAAGAGGGCCACTACAATGAGACGCCGGCGCTGCTCGCAGAGAAGCTCGCCCGCTTCATGGAACGTGGCTGGGTGAACTTGGTCGGCGGTTGTTGCGGCACGACGCCCGAACATATCCGCCTGCTCGTGCAGGCGGCTGAGGGCATCAAGCCGCGGGTACCAGCGACGGTGCGCCGGTCGGTGGTGTCGGGAATCGAAGCGCTGGTCATCGATCAGGATACGCGTCCTGTCATCGTCGGCGAGCGCACCAACGTGCTCGGGAGCCGGAAATTCAAGCGGCTCATCGCCGATGGCCAGTTCGAGGATGCCGCGGAGGTCGGGCGCGTGCAGGTGCGCCGCGGCGCGCACGTGCTCGACGTGTGCGTGCAGGACCCCGATCGCGACGAACTTGCGGACGCGACGCGCTTTCTCGACATCCTCGGCAAAAAGGTCAAAGTGCCGCTGATGATCGACTCGACCGACCACAAGGTCATCGAGGAAGCGCTCAAGCGCACGCCGGGCAAGTCGATCATCAACTCGATCAACCTCGAAGACGGCGAGGAACGCTTTGAGCGAGTCGTGCCGCTCGCGCGGTGCTACGGCGGCGCGCTGGTGGTCGGATGCATCGACGACGACAAACAGCAGGCGCAGGCGGTCACGCGCCAGCGCAAGCTCGAGATCGCGCAGCGATCGTTCAAGTTGCTGACTGAGAAGTACGGAGTCGAACCCGAAGACATCATCTTCGATCCGTTGGTGTTTCCGGTGGGCACCGGCGACAAGAACTACATCGGCTCGGGCGTCGAGACGATCGAAGGCATCGCGCTCATCAAGAAGGCGCTGCCACGCTGCAAGACGATCTTGGGAATTTCGAACGTTTCATTCGGACTGCCGGACGCGGGCCGCGAAGTACTCAACTCGGTGATGCTCTATCACTGCGTGCAGGCGGGGCTGGATCTCGCAATCGTCAATTCGGAAAAGTTGGAGCGGTATCCGTCGATTCCAGAGGACGAACGCCGGCTCGCTGAGGATTTGATCTGGTGGCGCGGCGAGGATCCGATTGCGGCGTTTGCAGCGCACTTCCGCGAAAAGAAAGGACGCGTCGCTCCGGAAGATCGAAAAGACCTGCCGCTCGACGAGCGCCTCGCGCGCTACGTACTGGAGGGATCAAAAGACGGACTCGTCGCTGACCTCGACGAAGCTCTCACGACGCGCGGCCCGCTTGAGATCATCAACGGTCCGCTGATGAAGGGCATGGACGAGGTCGGCCGGCTATTCAACGCAAACCAGATGATCGTCGCCGAGGTGCTGCAATCGGCGGAGGCGATGAAGGCGGCGGTGGCGCATCTCGAACCGCACATGGAGAAGACCGAGAGCGCAACCAAGGGCCGCATCATTCTTGCGACGGTCAAGGGCGACGTTCACGACATCGGGAAGAACCTGGTCGACATCATCCTCACCAATAACGGCTACAAAGTGATCAACCTGGGAATCAAGGTGCCGCCCGACGAACTGATCAAGGCGTTCAACGAACATTCGCCCGACGCAATCGGACTGTCCGGACTGTTGGTCAAATCCGCGCAAATGATGGTCATCACGGCGCAAGACTTGAAGCAGGCGGGGATCGACTGCCCGATGCTGGTGGGCGGCGCGGCGCTGTCCAACCGATTCACGCGGATGAAAATCGCGCCGGAGTACGCGGGGCTGGTCGTCTACGCGAAGGACGCGATGAACGGGCTCGACCTTGCCAACCAGATAATGGACTACGAGCGGCGTGACTCACTGAGTCGCATGCTCGAGGCGGAATCGAAGCGGCTTATCGAGGCGGCGCCCAGGAGCGTCAACGGCGCCGCTGCGCCGGCCCCGCGCGCGCGGACGGTGAGCATCGCGAAGGAGATCCCAACGCCGCCCGACTTGAAGGCGCACCTGCTCAGCAACTACGACCTCGACGAGGTGTTCCGATACATCAACCCGGTGATGCTCTACACGCGCCATCTCGGGTTCAAGAATTTCGAGCAGGCGCTCGCGGCGGGCGACACAAAAGCACAGGAGCTGCGCGCGGCGGTGCTCGAGGTCGAGGAGACGATGCTCGCACGCAAAGACATCAGCGCCGACGCGCTCTTCAAGTTTTTCCCGGCGCAGGCGGATGGCGATCGGTCGATATTGATTTACTCACCGGACAGCCGGAGCGTGCTCGAAACGTTCCTGTTCGGGCGTCAGAGCGAGGAGCCGGGATTGTGCCTCGCCGACTACGCCGCTCCGCGCGCTTGCGGCCGCATGGACTACCTTTGCATGTTTATCACGACGGTCGGCGACGGCGTCCGCGCGTTAGCAGAAGAATGGAAGAACAACGGCGACTACTTGCGTTCGCACATCCTGCAGGTGCTTGCACTCGAGGGAGCGGAGGCGTTTGCGGAGCTGCTGCATCAGAAGATCCGCCGCATGTGGGGATTTGGTGACGCCGCGACGATTACGATGAAAGATCTCTTCCAGGCGCGATACCGCGGCAAGCGCTTCTCGTTCGGTTATCCGGCGTGTCCGCGGCTGGAGGATCAATCCAAGCTGTTCCGCCTGCTCGATGCCGAGCGTCACGGGCTCCGCGTGTGTTTGACCGAGGGATTCATGATGGATCCGGAGAGCTCAGTCAGCGCAATCGTGTTCCACCATCCGCAAGCGAAGTACTTCAATCTGTCGGAGGCCGACATCGGGCGGCTCGAGCGGGAGTTGGACGAAGCTGAACGCAAGCGCGCCGCCGGCTAACGGCCGCCAGCCGGCGTGCCAATCGAGGCGCGGCCGTTGACGACGGCGGGACGCGGGCGGATAGGCGCCATAGACTTGAATGGCGCGAAGCTTGCGCAGCGGAGAAAAACCTCGCGACGGCGGGGCCCGTCGAGTTCGACCATGAAAACGCGCTGCCAGGCGCCGAGCGCCAGGCGGGCGTCAATTACGGGAATCGTTTCACTGGTCGAGAGCAGCAGATGCATGCAGTGTGAATGTCCGTTGGGGCGTTCGTCGGGAGCGATGGGCGGTTTTCGCCGGCTCATGTCGTTGTGATTGTAGCCGTGGTGCTGCGGGCAGAGGCGGCTGAGCAAGTTCTTGAAATCCTCGAGCAGCAGCTCTTCGGCCTCGTTGATTTTGATCGCGGCGGTGGTGTGACGCGAGAAGACAGTCACTTGGCCGTGCTCGACGCGCTCATCCGCCAGTAACCGGTTGATGCGATCGGTCAAGTCGACGAACTGAATCGGTTCGACGGTGGCGATCGAAAGAATCGCATCGGAGAGAAGGACCGAGTGGCGCGCGCGCGACAGCCCAGGCCGCACCACAACTTCCGCCAATCGATCGTGCTCGCGCATGACGCCCCCTTGCCAGCTCGACCAAAAAAAATTCGCGACGTCAAATGGTAGCCGCCGAATATTGCGAAGCGCAAACCCGGTGCGCGTTTCTGACCGACTAACCGCAGGGTGGTCAGTCGGTCAGAGAAGTTATCCACACTGTTGAGAAGCGCGCGGGAAAGAGGCTTCGCACGCGCGCGCTAACCGGGCGTTGAGCGCGCGGTCGATGCCGGTGGGGAACTCAATGCATATCGCAACACCGTGCTAGCGGCCGCGCACCGCGAGTTCGCGTTTGGCCAGTTCGAGATCGGAATCGACCATCATCGCGACCAACTGCTCGAATGCGACCTTGGGCTGCCAGCCGAGTATGCGCCGCGCCTTGGAGTAGTTGCCGATCAGCGTATCGACCTCTGACGGCCTCAAGTAGCGCGGGTCGGTCACCAGGTACTTGCGCCAGTCGAGTTTGATGCGGGCGAAGGCGGCCTCGAGGAATTCCTGCACCGAGCGCGTCTGGCCGGTCGCGATGACGTAGTCGTCCGGCTGGTCCTGCTGGAGCATCATCCACATCGCCTCAACGTAGTCGCCGGCGAATCCCCAGTCGCGGCGCGCGTCGAGGTTGCCCAGTGCGAGCTGCTCCTGCAAGCCAAGCTTGATGCGCGTCGCACTGCGAGTGATCTTGCGGGTGACGAAGTTCTCACCGCGACGCGGCGATTCGTGGTTGAACAGGATGCCGTTGACCGCGAACATCCCGTACGCCTCACGGTAATTCACCGTTTGCCAGTGCGCGTACGCCTTTGCGCACGCGTAGGGGCTGCGCGGATGAAACGGCGTAGTCTCGCTCTGAGGCGACTCGGCAGCCTTGCCAAACATCTCGGATGAACCGGCCTGGTACAGGCGCGCCGCGCGCGCATGACGTTTGTTGTGATCGCGCAGCGCTTCGAGGAGGCGGAGCGCGCCGAGGCCGACGACGTCGGCGGTGTACTCGGGCTGATCGAACGAAATCCGCACATGCGATTGCGCCGCGAGGTTGTACACCTCGTCCGGACGCACCTGCTCGATGATGCGCCGCAGCCCGGTGCCGTCGCCCATATCACCGTAGTGCAGATGAAGCGTTTCGTGCGCCGGACCGAAGCCCGCGCGGAGGTGATCGATGCGCCCGGTTGCGAAACTCGAGGTTCGGCGCACCACGCCGTGAACTTCGTACCCCTTGGTGAGCAGGGATTCCGCAAGGTAGGAACCGTCCTGCCCGGTGACTCCGGTGATGAGTGCGACCTTTGGCATCGGTTGGCGCGCCTGGCACGCGCAAGCAGAAGTGTAGCATCCCGGCGATGTGCCAAGAATGCGGGCACAAAAAAGGGCGGTGCAGCGCACCGCCCCTGGCGAAAACCGGCTTCGGTCCGATCGGTCAGCTAATCGCCGCGGACCAGGCGATGCGAGTCGCTGTCAAAGTGTTGCGTGGAAAACTCGAACAACTCCGCGTCCTCGATCGCCTCCATCTGATGCACCAGTCCCGCGGGGACGTCCATACAATCGCCGGGAGCGAGTTCAAACTCTTCGATGACCCCGGCTTGGGGCGACTGCTTGACGCGCACCTTGAGGCGTCCGGCACGCAGGTAGAACGATTCGTTCTTAAGCTTGTGGTAGTGGAGCGAGCAGCGTTTGCCCTTGCGGATTTCGAGAATTTTCCCGCAGTAGAGTTCACCGTTGGCGATCCAAACCTCGCGGCCCCAGCCCTTTGGCACGATTTTGACGGGTTTGCGCACGTGGTTCATTGTTTTCGCGATGATGCCCCCCAAAACGCTTCAATGCGCGGGTGCCATGCTAATCGCCGGTGGCAAGCGAGAAAAGCACCCGGTCCGGCCGCCTCCGCAGGTCCGCTCAACGGTCGCCGAGGGCGAGGTGAGCGGGGCCGGGCGTCGGCGGGGCGGGTTCCGCGCCGTATTCATTCACCTGAATCGTGAAGCGGCGAACGGGAATTCCGTGACGCTGTGCGAACGCCGAAATTTTCTCGAGCCTTCCGCCATTGATGCCGTCGGCCGCGATCAGGATTTGATCGAATCGAGTCAGGCCGTAAAGCCGCTCCAGATCGTCGACTGATCCGAGCACCTCATGGCCGTGCACGAGCTTTCCGCGTTTGAAGGAGTCGTCGTCAACGAACCCAGCCAGCCGAAGCCCCTCGTTCTGATGCGCGAAGATATAATCCGCGGCTGCCGCGCCGGTAAGTCCGGCGCCGACCACCAGGACGCGTTTGCCCGCCTGCGAGAGATGCGCGATCCCCTTGCGCAGGAGCTGGAAGGAGAGCCGAGTCGCAACCAGCAAATTGAAAACGAGGACGACGAACAGCACTACGATTGATCCCGAGTAGGCGATTGGCAGCACCTGTCCACCAAGCACCATCAAGATTCCTGCGAGCACCGCGCCATTGGCGAAGCGGATGCCGTCGGAGATTCCGGTGTAGCGCCAGATGCCCTTGTAGATTCCCGTCAAGACAAACGCCGGGTAGGTCACCAGCAGCAGCCACGGCAGGCAGCGCACGACGTTGGTGGCGAAACCGTCGGTCATCTCGAAGTTGACGCGGAGCATGAACGCGCCGAAATACGCCGACGCGATCAGTGCGGAGTCGACCGCCGCTTCGGCGAGGCGGCGCTTGTATCCGACATTAAGAATGAGACGCGCCAGCCAGCCCCTATCTGCATAGGCCTGCCCGGGCGAGTACGACTCGAAGGTGAGATCCATCATGAATAGCGCGAGCACGGTCACGACGAGTCCGATGAACGGCAACCCCAAAAGCACGATGGCATGCGGCAGCACGCTGGTTGCGATAGCGCAGGCGGCGCCGAGCGCAGCCACTGCCCAGCAGACTGATGCGGCGGTGCGATCGGGCAACCCCAGAGAGAGCAGGCGGTGATGCGAGTGGTCGAGGCCGCGGCGCGATATCGAGCGTCCGGTCGCAATCCGCGTAACACTCACAATGGCTGTGTCGAGAATCGGCACGAGCATCACAAGCACCGGGTACGCATACTCGGTGAGCCGCGAATTGCCCGGCAATTGTCCGGCGACCATCGCAAGACCGCCGAGCGCAAATCCGATCGGCAGCGCACCGCCGTCACCCATGAAGATGGCCGCGGGATGGAAGTTGTGGGCGAGGAACCCGCCCAGCGCACCGGCGATCGCCAGAGCCATCAGTGCGACCGGAATGTGACCGGTGACCAGCCCGGTCGCGGCGATGGCGAGCCCGGCAATGATACCGACGCCGGCGGCGAGACCATCGAGCCCATCGATCAGGTTGAATGCGTTGGTGGTGGCGAGGAGCCAGAATGCGACCAGTGCAGCGTCGAGCACGGGCCACGGTGTGAGCGCGATGCGGGGCATTGCGGCCAGCGCCAACAACACCACTGCGGTTTGCGCCAGGAGCTTGTTTCGCGGGCGAAGCGCGATCGCGTCATCGACGAACCCGAGCAAGAACATCGCGATCATCCCGAACGCAAGCCACGCCTGCAGCGCGCCGAAGGCCGCCAACGCAATGAGCGTGGCCGCAACGATCGATACCCCGCCGAACACCGGAATCTTCACGGCCGCTGAGGCGCGCACGGGCTCCGCCGTCACGCCGAGCCAAACTGCGACGCGCCGAGCGAGCGGAACGCTCGCCCATGCGATCGCGAAGGCGGCGATTGGCACGCAGAGAATGATCAGGGAGTTCACGATTGAAGAAGCGATTCGGCGGATGCGCCGGCTCGCTAGACGACGCCTTCAAGCATCGATTCGAACTTTGCGGTGATCGTGGGGCGGCTGAAATCCTGTTCCGCGAGCTTGCGTGCGCGGGAACCCATGGTCTTGAGTTCCGAGGAGTTGCTGACGGCACGCGCGATAGTAGCGGCCAGCTGCGGCGCGTCGCCCGGCGGCACTACGAATCCGACGCCGCGTTCGACGGCAAGCCGCGCGACCTCGGCGTGATCCTCCATCATGGCGACATACGGGCGCCCCGCCGCGAGGATTCCGTACACCTTGCTCGGCACGAGGCATCCGGCCGCTCCGCGCGCGAGCGGGATCAGATGCAGGTCGGCGGCGCTAAGCGACTCTGCGAGCCTCTCTTTGGGGCGATAGGGCAGGAACAATACGTTCCCGAGTCGAAGCGTTCGCGCATGCTCCTGGAGCCATTGCTTGCGCGCGCCGTCGCCGACGAGCACGAACAGGATGCGCGCGTCGGACGAAAGTGAGTACGCCGCGTCGAGCACCGTATCGAGCTGTTGCGAGAGACCAAGGTTGCCGGAGTACATCACGACAAACTTATCGCCGAAGTCAGCGCGCATTGGATTGGGATCGATGGGGCGAATCGCGTTGGTATCGACCCAATCGGGCACCACGACTACTTTTGCAGCGGGCACGCCTTTGGCGACGATCCTTTCACGCATGTCGCGTCCGAGCGTCACGACCAAGTCCGAATGCGCGTAGGCGAGCCGATTTGCGCCGCGCAATACCCCGAGTAAGGTCCGGCTCCTCACGCCTCCGTTCGCCACTGCAATATCGGGATAGAGGTCGCGCACGTTGTAGACAAGCTTGCATCGGTGGCGCCGCTTGAGCAGCGCGCCGAGCATACCGAGCAAGGGCGGATCGGTCTCCGCGATAACGACGTCGGGGCGCGTGAGGGTCATCGAGCGAAGCGCGGCCAGCGCGTAGTAAGTGCCGAGGTTGACGAGTCGCGCCGGGAGCCGGCTCTTCTGGAACCTGGTTCCCCAGGTCCGAACAATGCGGACCCTGCCGTAACGTTCTTCGCTGAGCGGACGCGCAACGCGCGCGCCCGCGTGATACGAAGGTCCGCACACAACAGTGACATCGTGGCGTTGGGCGAGATCCTCGCAGAGCTCGGTCAGGAACTGACCCGTCGCCTCGAGGTCCGGCCAGAACGAGCGATTTAGAAAAAGCAGCTTCGTAGCGATAGGCCCCCGCTTGAAACGTTTGCGCGCAACGTTCCTACGCGCTCGCGGCACTCGTCTGAGTGACTCCTCGTTCACGCAAGATCGGTTCGATCCACCGGTAGGTCCGCGCGAGGCCTTCCTCGAGCGAGATTTCTGGCTCCCAGCCAAGCACTGCCTTGAGGCGCGTGTTGTCGGAGTTGCGGCCGCGGACACCTTGCGGTCCCGCGACGTGGCGCCTGGAGATTCGGATTCCGGCGATGCCGGCAATCATGTCCGCGAGTTGATTGATGGTGACCAAACGGTCCTGGCCGAGGTTAAGCGGCTCGCGGCAATCCGATCGCATCAGAAGATGCATACCCTTCACGCAGTCATCGACGTAACAGAACGAGCGCGTTTGCTCGCCGTCACCCCAGATTTCGATTTCGTGGTTACCGGAGAGTTTCGCGTGCGCGACTTTGCGGCAGAGCGCCGCGGGCGCCTTTTCGCGTCCGCCCTCGAACGTCCCGAGCGGCCCGAAGATGTTGTGGAAGCGCACGATGCGAGTCTCGATGCCGTAGTCCTGGCGATAGTGCGTGCACAGGCGCTCCGTAATCAGCTTTTCCCACCCGTATGCATCCTGCGGCAGCGCGGGATATGCGTCCTCTTCACGAAGCGCGGCGGCGTCGGTGGTGGTCTGCCGGTATTCCGGATAGACGCATGCGGATGAGCTGTACAGGTAACGGGCGACTCCGTTTTGCCGCGCGGCTTCGAGCGTCTGAAAACTCATCATCGCGTTGTTGTAGAGGATTTGGGCGTGATGCGCGGAGATGAAGCCCATGCCGCCCATGTCGGCTGCCAGCGCATAGGCTTGCTCGATTCCTGCAGTCGCAGTCAGGCAGTCGTCCATGCGGCGCAGGTCGAGTTTGCGGAAGTCATCGGCGCCGCTCGATCCGAACTCGGGCTGCTTCACATCGACGCCGCGCACCCAATATCCCTGCTGCTTCAGGAACCGCACCAAGTGATTGCCGATGAAACCAGCTGCGCCGGTTACGAGAACCTTTACCTGCTTCGCCATCTGATACTCCCGTGACTTTGACAATGGAAAACGCGCGCGGCGCGAATCAGCCGTCGCGGCGGCGCGCGATGAAAACGTTGCCCAGAACCAGGACGTCCATTTTGGTCCGCAGGAAGCACTCGAGCGCTTCCTGCGGTTTGCAGCAAACCGGCTCGTTCTCATTGAATGACGTGTTCAGCACGACCGGCACTCCGGTTTGCCTGCCGAACTCGCGAATCAATTCATAGTAGAGACGGTTCTGCCTCGCGTTGACGGTCTGAAGCCGGCCGGTTCCGTCAACGTGCGTGGTAGCGGGAATCACCGCTCGCTTTTCGGGGCGCACGTCATAGGCCATGAGCATGAACGGCGACGGATATGACTGCGTGAAATACTCTCCGGCGGCCTCTTCGAGAATCGACGGCGCAAACGGGCGGAACTGCTCTC
This sequence comes from uncultured Binatia bacterium (SeqCode), assembly GCA_964429575.1. Lineage (GTDB taxonomy): Bacteria > Desulfobacterota > Binatia > Binatales > Binataceae > CAYSCX01. The sequence goes on from CAYSCX010000026.1 coordinate 19,620, forward strand.
GCCGTTTGATTTTGACGTTTAGAATGTCGCGCATTTCGGTGCGGCGCGGGTCCGCAAGGATGCTGCGGTTGCCTAGCGCGCGCGGACCCCACTCCATGCGGCCTTGAAACCAGCCCACAACCTGCCCATCGGCGATCGCGCGGGCGGTTCGCTCCAGCAGCTCACGTTCGCTTTCAAAGCGGACGATCTCGCTTCCCTGACCCTCAATCTCGGCGCCGCGCGCACGCAGGAGTTCATCGATCTCGTTCGCGTCCGCCTCGGGTCCCCAGTTGGCGTGCTCCATGACAAAGGCGCGGTCGCGTTGACCGGAGGCGTGCCACTGATGCATGGCGGCGCCGATCGCGAGGCCTGCGTCGCCGGCCGCCGGCTGGATGTACACCTGATCGAATCCGGTGGCGCCGCGGATCTTGCCGTTCACGACGCAATTGAATGCAACGCCGCCCGCGAGGCACAGGTTGCGCAGGCCAGTGGACTTTCTGAGCATTCGCAGGCGATCGAGAACGACCTCCTCGAGGCGGCGCTGCAGAGATGAAGCGATCGCGCGATGGCGATCGTCAACGTCGCCGCCCGGTTCGCGCGGCGGGCCGAGGCGCTCGACCAGGTAGCCGCTGAACAGCCGATCGAGTCGCGGTTCGCCGCCGCCCCAAGTCATGTCGGCGCCGTTGCGCGAATGCGCGAAGTAGCGCTCGTCGAGCGCGAAGCCCATGGCGCCGCCGTTAGGCGCGACGATGATGCGGCGGAATTCGTCGAGCAACTCCGGCTCGCCGTACGACGCAAGCCCCATCACTTTGTACTCGTCACCGTACTTGGGAAATCCGAGATATTGCGTCACCGCCGTGTATGCGATTCCCAGCGAGTGCGGAAAGGTGACCGCGCCCATCGCAGTGATCTGGTTGCCGCGCCCGGCTCCCCACATCGCGCTAGCGAAATCCCCGAGCCCGTCGATCGAGAAGAGCGCGGCCTCATCGAACGGCGAGACAAAGAATGCGCTCGCGAGGTGCGCGCGGTGATGCTCAACGCGGCGCACCTCAATTTGCGCATCGAGGACGCCCAGGACGCGCGCCGCCTCCGCGCCGATGGTTGCGAAGCGGCTTTGGACGCCGAGGCGGCTCGCGGCGAGCTTCGGCATACGGAACGCGCGCAGCGCCTTCTGCCAGGCGCGCGCCCACGGATCCCGCGCGACCGCGATGTACGCGATGTCGCGGGCTGTAGCGCCAACCTCGCGCAAAACGTAGCGGAGCGCATCGGCGGGGAATCCGGCGGCATGCTTGATGCGATTGAAGCGCTCCTGCTCGGCGGCGGCGACGAGCCGGCCGTCAACGACGGCGGCCGCACTGGCATCGCCGTGGTAGGCGTTTATTCCGATGATCAGCATTTCAGCCTAGCAGGATGTTGAAAAAGGCATCTTCAACATCCTGCTCCCTCTCTCACGTCTCCCTTTCTCGCGTCTCCGGGGGAGAAGATAAGGAAGGCGGCCCGATCCTTCGCCCATGGCTCTGGACAAGGTTTTCACGCAGGGTGTTGGGAACAAGGCCGATGCCAATTCGGTATTCGAGGCTTTTCTCAACACCCTGCTATAGCCGTTCCTGGACGAATCCGCGCTTGGCAAGGAGTGCGTCGATCTCGCGAGCGACAAGCTCGAGCATGCGTACCGCGGGTGGCGACGGGGGTTGCGTCCTGCGGCGCGCTTCGGCGATGGCGCCTTCGAGGTCGCCCACTTCCATCGCGAGCACGACACGATCCTGCGCGGCAAGCGCCCGGGAAAGTTCGACCTGGTGATCATCAACGTGCTCGCCGTAGCGGCGCTGGCGCGGCATCACGACGGGCACGCGACCGGCGCGCAGCGTCTGGATGAGGGTGCCGTTACCGCCGTGGCAGACGATGACGCCGGCCTCGCGAATGAGGCGCTCGAATTCATCGGGCGCAAGAAACGGAACGACCTTGCATCCCTGCGCCGCGAAATCGGACATCCGCGCAATCTGCAGCAGCACGTCGTCGCGAATCGCGCCGCGCGCCTTGAGCTCGGCGACCGCCTTTGCGAGGCGCGGAAAGCCGCTAAAGTTGCCAACCGTGACGAAGATCACGCGAGCGGCCCGCCGTAAATTCCGCGCGGGAAATACTGCCCCAGCGCGGGCCACTGGTAAAAGCATCGGGCACCGAGACGATACAGAATTCGCCCGGTCAGAGACGGCGCGAGCACGCGATTCATGTCTTCGATGAACACCGTGGGAATCCCGAACAGCTTGCCGAGCATCGCGAACGGCACCGCGGGACCAGCGCCAGTGGTGAGAATCAGTGCCGGGCGCTCTGCGCGCAGGATGCGCCACGCCTCCCACAGATTAGTCAGCACCAGCAAGTCGCGCTCAGCGTGACGGATAAAATACGTCCGACCTTCCATGTCGGACGGCAGCATGACGCGTTCATTGATCACGAAGAAATGCTCATAGCGTTCGTACGCCGGCTTGAGCTCGCGCACCTCGGTCAAATGCCCGCCGCAGGATGACACGATGCAAATTTTCGGCCGTCGAACGACGGCGCGGGCGTTTCCGGCCGGGACGCCGTCACCGGGACCGATTGATGTCTGTGCAAATTGACTCAAGACGCCGCTCCCATCTTAAAATCGAACATGTCATGATGACCCAGCAATGCGCGGTAGCACGCGATTAGTTTGCGCGCGCAACGCGGCCACGCGAACTCCTCCATCATCCAGCGCCGGCCGCGCTCACCCATCTGGTCCAGCGCCATGTGGCTCATCTTCTCGACAGCATTCGCGAGGCTCTCCGCGTCGTTGCGGACCCAAAGGCCGCAACTGCGCTCTTCGAGGTATGCCCACGGGGTTCCGGTGCTCGCGATGACCGGAACGCCGTGGGCAAGCGCCTCGGTGACCACGAGTCCGAAGTTTTCCGTAAACGACGGGACGACCGCGATGTCCGTTGCCTCGAAAAATCTGCGCTTGTGCTCGCCGCGCACGTCGCCGAGGAATTCGATGCGCCCATCGATGCCGAGCGCGACGGTGCGCGCCTTGAGCAACTGCTCGTACTGCGGATCACCCGAACCCGCGACCACAAGGCTAAATGCGACGTTGTGCCGCTCTGAGAGCCGACCACAGGCATCGAGCAGGTTCTCGATACCCTTTTTAGGATCGAGCCGGCCGATGAAACCCAGGCGCAAGGCGCCGTTGCGCGGCGTGCGCTCGATCTTCTCCGGCGCTTCCACGCCATTTGGGATCACGACCGCGGTCGCATCGCCAAATTGTTCGAGCGTCTCGACCGCCTCTTGATCCGAAGTCGCATGGAGGATCAGCTTCGCCGGCGCGGCCACGCGACAGATGCGTCCCCACGCGCGCTTGGCGGTCACTCGTCGCGATTGCCGCCAACGTTGCATTGCTCCGTGAAGCGTCCACACCACCGGCCGCTCGAACATTCGTGCTGCGAGCAGCGTCGGTATGGTTGGAAAAGAGAACGCCGCGTGTAGATGCACCACGTCCGCCCAGGCGACTGACTTCCCAAGACAGCCAAGTAGCTCGGGTGACACCGACTCGCCGCCCACGCGCGCACAGTAGCGTACGTCGAGGCGCACGTCCCGTTCGAACTGGCGGCGCTCTTCGGGGGTCAGGCGGCGGCCCCGCCCTGCAGCGTCGGTGGTGAGCACCTTCACATGGGCGCCGGCCAGCGCGACGTGGCGGCTGAACTGGTAGATCGCCTCGGTGGCCCCGCCGTAGCCCCACGCGGGTGCATACGACGGACTTACATGAAGAACCTTGAGCACGGTGGTCGAACGATCGGGCGCCGCGCCATTTTTGAAGCGGTCGTTCACAACCTCAATGTTCCTCCGCCGCGATCGGCTGTCGCATGAATACCGACGCGCTCATTACGAGGTGAATCAGCGCGATGAAACAGAGGATCCACGGCAAGCCACCGAAGACGAGAGACGTTCCGGAGCCGATGTCGATCAATTTCGTACAGATGTATGCGGCGGCTATGACTCCGCCGAACCCCATCGCCGGATGAACGAACGCCGCGAACAAGATTCGGTACAGCACGCCAATCGCGATCATTCCGAATACGAGGCCGACCGTGCCGAAGTTCGCGTAAAGCTCCACCATCTGGGGCAGGTTGATAACGGTCAAGTCATTTTGGACGCTGATAAAGCCGTAGCGATGACCAAAGTTGCTGCCCGATATGTCAATAGGCTTGTCCGCATAGACCAGACGCGGAATCATCTTGAACATCAACGGACGGTAGGTCTCGCCATTCCACTAGGGAACGTGATCGGGCGTATCGCGCAGTACTTCAGCGAAGATCGAGATCTGGGAGAGCCGGTGCAGCGCGAACTGCACGAAAACGTTTCGTGTTCGCGGATCGTCTGTGTCCGATCGTGACACCAAGTCGGAGAACAGCCCGAACTTGTCACTGGTCGAGGCCTGCTGCATCGAGCCACCCTGCCAGGTCGCCGCGCGAAAGGGCGACTGGAGCGGCCTCACGATGAAGAAGACGAGGGCGCCCAGCGCAACCAAACCCCACGGAATCTTCCGCGCCACGGAGGCATAGAGCGCGACCAGCAGCACGCCGACCACCAATCCTTGCGCCGTAGCGCCGGTGATGATGCCGAACGCGAACCGTCCGGGCACCAAAACCGCCCACAGCACCAGTTTGCCGCCGATGCCGAGATTCCCGGCCAACTGCAAGCCAAACAGGATCGCGATAGCGACGAGCCACAGGTCACTGCCGAACGACCCGAATTGCTCGAACTGGTCCGTCAATCGCACCGCCGAGGCGCCGAACCAAACCACGACTCCCACCGCGCCGAACGCGTAAGCCCAGATCTTCAACGCGCGCGCGTCGGTCCACGCGAGTTTCGCTCGCGGGACGAACCGCTCTACCAGCAGGTGCGCGGGTCCGTAGTAACCTGCGAACAGGAAGATCAAGCCGATCAACGAGAAGAACAAGGCCGTGGCAATCGCTTCGTCGGACAGCACCGCGCCGAATGCCCCTTGTGAGTAGCGCTCGAGGACGAATATCGGCAGTGCGAACTGCGCCATGAACGCGCCGGCGACGAACGGCTTGAACGGCATGTTCCGGTCGATGCCGAGCCGCCAGATGAACAAGGGGAGCGCCGCGAGCGCGATGATGGCGGACGCCAACACGCGCTCGAGCACCGTCGGGCGTGCGGGAGCGTAGAGGTTGAGCGCGATCAGCAAAGCGACGAGTGCAAGTACCATCGCAAATTGACGAGAGAGCGGAAACGATCCGGGCCGCGAAAGCGCAACCACCGGATACCAGTCGCGAGGTAGTTCGATTGGCCTCATCGTCGAAGGTTCGCGGTGTCAGCCGCCAGCCACGACCGCACGGTGCAGCGCGCCGGTATCAGCGTCATTTCGAGTCTCGCCGGTAACAAGGCCGACGATTTCATCGAGCCGGTCGGCATAGGTGTGGCGACCGGAAATGATCTTGCGGTGGCCGGCGGCCGCGATCGCTGCGCGCGCGTCATCGCGCGGCAGAAACTCGCCGATCTTGCCCGCCATCTCCTCTGGCGAACCGAAAAACACCGCTTCGCGATCTTCTACGAACAACTCCTGGTGGGTGTCAGTGCGCTCGGCAAGCATGAATGCGCCGCATGCGGGAATCTCGAACGTGCGCATCACGTGATCGTCGCGGTTTGCACGCCGCACCAAATTTACGGCGATCTTCGCGCCACTCATCGCCAGACGGTAGTCGCGTCCGAGCGCCTGGCCGCGCCAGTGGGGCCGAAACGCCGGGTAGCCGTCCCAGTGCGCGCCATAGAGGTGAAGCCTGACGCCGGGAATACGCTCGAGCAGCCGCTCAAAGAACGGCGCGCGATCGGAGTCGCAGCCGCCGATGAACACCACGTCGGACCGAAATCGTTCGCGCTCGACTTCATTTGCCGCCTGTTCCGGAAAGAACGCGCCGGGCTTGTACCCAAAGCGCAGGTAGGCAGTTCGCGGGGAACCCGCGCTGCGCACATCGCGGATCACCGCCTTCTTGGTGCAGACGTACAGGTCGTAGATGGGGATCGAGCGCAAAAGATCCCGGGTGGCGTTCGCAGAGTTGAATGGATCGTCAGCCGCCCAATTGATGAGCGTGGCGCCGGTCTCGCGTTTGATCGACAGCAGCGTCGCGGGCGCGATGTAAGCGCCCTTTGCGATGATCGCGATGTTCGGTCTCAGTTCGCGCGCCGCTATGACCAGTGCTTGGTTGAGCGCTCTATATCCGAACAACGGGCGGCCCAGGAGCTTGCGGGTCGCGCGATCCGCCAGCCCCGTCCGCGACGGCGCGAACTGCGCTTCGTCAACGAAGCGAAACTCGCATTGACGGCGGGCGGCGCGCTCCTGGAGCGTCTCGAGGAAGTGTGCGCTCGACGGCAAGAACGCCGTGGTCTCGAAATAGAGGATTCGGATCATGCAGAAGCCGATGCATCGGACGTGACGTTGCGTCGCGACACTTTGGCAAAATCGAGCGCCCGTTCCAGAACCGGCTGGAATACACGCTCGTAGTTGAACTTCTCCTCGAATGCACGTCGAGCCGCGAGGCTCATTTGCGCGTATCGCTCGCTGTCGGCGAGGATGAACTCAATCGCGCGCGCGATTGATCGAGAGTCAGCGGGATTCGCATATGTGATCCAAGTCTCGTCGGCGAAAAACTCGCGATAATTCGGGCGGTCCGGCGCAACCACGGGCAGGCCCAGCGCGGCGTACTCGAACACCTTGTTGGTGGCCGACGCGCTGAATTCCCAATTGAGGGTGGTCGGCTTGTAGAGCGCGAGGCCAAGCGTCGCATCGTTCGCCAGCTCCGTCAGCCTGGCATGTTCGACGAACTCGCCTATCCACAATCGCGCCTGCGCGCCCAGGTCCGCAGCCGCGTGGACGAGAGTCTGCCGATATTCAGCGCTCCCCTTGCCAACCATTGTGAGGCTGACGTTGGTTGGAAGATACGCAAGCGATTGAACCGCCTCGCCGTGTCCGTTCTGTTCGCCAAGCGCCCCGATGTACAGCGCCTTCCTGCCAACCCATCGACGTTCGATGAGCCCGGCGACATCGTAGTCATCGGGCGTAAACCCAAGCATCGCGCAATTCGGGACGATGAGCGGCAGACGCCCGTCACGCGCTGCACGCATCCAGATCTCCGCGCGATTCTTCTCTGGAAAGACCACGAGACTTGCCGATCTTGTCTTGCGCAATGCGCGCCGAATCACCCAGGTCTGGAGCGAGTGCCAAGGCAGGGCATCAAATTCGGGAAGCTCGTGAAGCTGAAATATGATTGGCGCGGTGCGAATCCGCCGCGTCGCGCTAAGCGCCGCACAGAACGCGTGGGGTTCGTACGCGTAGATCAATGCAGGCTGGATTCGCGCGACCGCGCCTCGGACGGCGGCCATGAAGTCACGGAGTTCGAGGAACTTGTCGATCGGATTCGACTGGTATTTCTCGTCTTCGCTGCCACCCGATCCCACGCGCTCAATCGCAACGTCGCGTGGCCATTGCGCGAATGAACGACCCACGTTTCTGCACACTACTGTGACGTTGAAGTACCTGCTCAGAATCGACACTGCATTGCGCGTCGGCGGGAGGTAATCCGGATTCGCATAGAAGACGACGAGTAGCGAGGGCTTCGCGCCATGCACTTGAGATCCAACCTCGCCGTTCGGACCGAATATTCGATCGGCGTCAGGCCGTGTCACTCTGCTGCTTGCGGCATTCATGAATCGTATTCGACGCCGGGCGGATTCAAGTCGAACAGGGCTTGCTACTCTCGCGCGTCGACGCCAGAGTGGCGCATCAACAGGGCGTCGACGATGCGCGCCGATGCGTTACCGTCACCATACGGGTTTGTTGCCGACGTCATTGCACGATAGAGGTTCGGATCGTCGAGGAGCCGCGAGGTCGCCTCTATGATCACGCGCGGATCGGTTCCGACCAGACGTGCGACTCCTGCCTCCACGCCGTCAGTCCGCTCCGTCGCGTCGCGCAGCACCAGAACCGGCTTGCCAAGCGCCGGCGCCTCTTCCTGAATGCCTCCAGAGTCTGTAAGCGCAACGCACGATCGGGTTAGCAACTGAACCATCGACGCGTAGTCGAGCGGCGGCGTCAGCACAACGTTTTCGACGTCACCGAGAACTTTGTGCACGAGCGGACCGATGTTGGGATTGGGGTGGACCGGAAACACGATCTTGACCGATCCGCGATAGCGGCCCGCAAGCTCGCTGAGCGCCACGCAAATTCGCTCGAGGGGTTCACCGAGGTTTTCGCGCCGGTGAGCGGTTACCAACAGCAGCCGCGGAGCAACGGTCATTCCGCCGCCATCGTGCTCCGGAATGCCGACACGTGCCAACAAGTCGCGAGCCGTGGCGGTCAGCGGGCGACGCGCGATGTAGAGCAGCGCGTCGACGCCAGGATTTCCGGTAAGCCGGATGTTCTCCGGCGGCACCCCTTCGGCATACAGGTTATCGATGGCACGCCGCGTCGGCGCGAAGTGCATATCCGCGATGAGAGTCACGACTCGACGGTTCATCTCCTCGGGAAACGGTTCGTGCTTTCGATGAGTCCGAAGGCCCGCCTCGACGTGCGCAACTTTGATCCCGGAGTAGAACGCCGCAAGCGATGCGGCCGCAACTGTCGTGGTGTCGCCCTGCACGATCATCCAATCGGGCGACTCGGCTTCGAATACCGCGCCAAGCCGGTCGAGCACGAGTTGCGCGACGCGAGCCGGAGACTGGTTCTGGCTCATTATTTCGAGGTTGTAGTCCGGCTCGATTGCAAACAGGCGAAGCACATCGTCGGCCAGTTCGCGGTGCTGTCCGGTGGCGCAAACCGAGATCGCGGCGCTCCCATCCGCGGCGCGTTCACGCAATGCGTGCACTACCGGCGCAAGTTTGATCGCCTCGGGCCTCGTCCCGAGAACGCAAAGAATCTTGATGAACCTCGTCACTTTTCGCGTTACGGCAGAACTACGAACCCGCTTGCGTCAGAGTTTGCGAGCACCATTTCCTGTGGCCGGATATCAAGCCATCAACGGCTTGCGTCAGCCGTTCGGACGGCAGCCGAAGCCGCCATCGGGGCTCGTATAGACCGCCATGAGTAGTGTGGGCCGGTGGCGATCGTCATGCGCATCGTGCTCGCGCATCGCCTCCGTCACTGGCGCGTTGCGTGAGACGTCGCTCATGCAAGCGCGTTCGGAGTCTGTCGAGCCTTCCGAGGTTGTCGGCATGGATCTCAGGCAGCCCTTTGTTGGCGAATGAGGCCGCCGAGCAGGCTCAGGCCGCTCGCGCGGTCCGCGCGCGAGAGACCGACGAAGGTGAACAGGGCGATGAATACGATCGCCAGGCTCCCCGCCCCGGCGAGCGCGAGCGGCAGCGATTGGCCGATATGTTCGCCGAGCACGGCGGCGGCGCAGATCGCCGCAAGCGCGATCAAACTCGCGGGAGCAAGCCGCGCGAGCTGGGGAGCGACCGGCAGCTCCAGTGTCCGCAGCGCCGCCACTGGCATGTACCAGCCGTTCGTCAGCAGCCGCGCGACAACGGTGCCGGCGATTACGCCCGGGAGCCCAAACAGGTGAATCCACCAGAGTGAAAGCCCGAGGTTGAGAATTCCTTCTCCGATCGCCGCCGCCGCGTAGCCGTAATGGCGCGTGGTCGCCATCAACACCGTGTCGGCTGGAATAACCAGCACCTGGATGACGAGCATCGCGAGCTGAAGCGCGAACGTAGCACGGCCCGGGAAAATGCCTGGTCCCACCCACGCCTCGACTATCGCCGGGCCGGCGATCCATAGTGCGACGGCCGACGCCACACCGTAAAGCAACGCCAGCCTGACGCCCAGGCGGAAGCCGCTCTGAAGGACATCGAGATTTCCGCGCGAATAGTGACGCGTGACGGTTGGCCACAGCGATGCGAACCCGACCGCGAACAGGCCCATCGGCACCATCACCAGGCGCATCGGGACTGCATAGCCGGTCACCGCCTCGGCGCCGAGCACGTAGCCGATGACGAGATTGTCGAGGCCGAACATGAGCGTGTGCGACACGCCAAGCATCCAGAAGGCGAGTCCCGGCTTGACCAGCGATCGCATCGTCTCGATCGAGAAGTCTGCGAGCCGCGGCCGCGCCGCCGGAGTGATGCGCGCTGACTGGAAGTACGCGGCGAGGCCATTGGCAAGCACCGAAAGACCGTGGACTGCCGCAATCGCAATCAACTTGAAGCCGGCGAGCAGCGCGAGCGCCATCGCGACCGAGCGGATGAGATTCGACCAAAGCCCGATGCTCTGCTCGCGGTCCACGCGCTCGTGGCTGCGAAGCAGCATGGTGTGAATCTTCAAGGGAAACGCGCACGCCGTCAGAATGAACGCCGCTGCGAAGGCGGTGTATGCGGCGCCATCCGACTCGCCGACGAGACGCGTCCACAGCAGCAGGCCGGCCGCCGCAAACAGCGCGAGCAGCGCCGCGGCGGTCGCGGCGTAAGCGAAGAACGCGCTGGAGACCAGCCGTCGCAGTTCGGTCGGCCTGCCGGCCGCGATCGTCTCGGCCGCGCGGTTGCCGAACGCCTGCGAAAAGCCGAGTTCGGCAAGTCCCAGGTACGAGACCACGCTCAGAATGATGATCCATTGTCCGTACAGGCCCGCGCCCAGATAGCGGACGAATAGCGGCACGAGTACGAGCGGGAGGAGGAAGCTGACCGCCCAGTTCGCGTAACTCCAACCGACATTGCGCGCCAGAGGGGCGCTCGTGACACTCGGCAATTCCGTAGCGTCAACTGCTTCGGTGTACAGGGCTGGCACCGCTCCTATCGGCTCGCGCACGGGAGGATCGCCGGCGCCGCCTGCATCGATATGCGCGACCGACGCATCGTCACCAGCAAGGTGAATCGCCGTTTTCTCACTCATAGGCGAGGTGGACGAGGCCGTACTCGCGGAGTGGATTCGACTGGCCGGTCAGAGGAACTGGACGAAGCCGGAGTTCGCACAATAGCGCTTCGGCATCGGAGCGCGATGAGCCAGCTGAGGACCAGAACTGCGGATGCATCTCCACGACCAGGCCGAGCCGCGGGCGTCCGTGTTCAATCACCGAGCGTGCGCCGCGAAGCGCATGAAGCTCGAATCCTTCGATGTCGATCAGAATCCAGTCGGGCGCGATGCCGCGGCTCTCACACCAGGCATCGAGTGTGACTACAGTGACTGGGATTTCGCGCCCGCTACCGTGAGCACCGTGCGCAGGCTCACCGAGCCGGTCTTCTGAAGACGCTCCGTGCGTATGCATGGTCACTTGCGTATGCGCCGCGCCAACCGCAAACGGAACCAGCTCAACGCGCTCACTCAAGCGATTGATACGCACGTGCTTGGCGGCGGCGGCAAGCGCGTAAGGATTTGGTTCGAACCCGATCACGCGTCCTTCGGGCGCCGACCAATGCGCGAACTGGAGAAGGTGGAGCCCGACGTTCGCGCCTACGTCCAAGCAAACCGCCCCCGGCCTCACTCGTGCCCGGAGAAACTGCGCGACTGCAGGTTCGTAGTCGTTGCCGCCGCGGAAGTATCGCGGATCGAAGAGATAGGTCACGCCGTTGAGATCGCGCGGGACGCCATCGCCACCCTCAGTCCACTCAAGAAACCGTCGGTAAAGGGGGTCAAACGCCTTGACGACCAGCGATTCCCTGCCGACCGCAGCACTGACCGCTCCGGCCAAGCGTGCTGCAGCCCGCACCGCCTTCGAGCGAACTGACGCAGGGCTCGTGACTGGGTGCAATTCCGACATGCGGTATTACTGGCGCACCTTGCCCGCGCACATCATCAAGAAGTTGTCCCAACTTCTGCGCGGCGCCCTGTCACGGCCGCGAGCGCATCGAGGAGTCCGCGCTCGGTCGCGTCAAAATTCCAGGTCGAAATCTTCTCAAGACTCCGCGCTCCCATCCGCGCCGCAAGCGCCGGATCGTCGATCAGCCGGCGAAGCCTCCCGGTGAGTGCGGTGACGTCGCGCGCGGGCACGATGAATCCGTTGACGCCGTCGGCGACCAGGTCGGGTCCCGCGCCGACGCGGTCGGTGACGATCACGGCCTTCGCAGCGTTCATCACCTCATTGACGACCAGGCCCCAGGATTCGAACTCCGACGGGAGTACAAACACATCGCAAAGATCGTAGTAGCTCGGCAGTTCGGTCTGGTTCTTGAAGCCGAGGAAACGTACCGACCGCCAGCCGAGCGCACGTACGCGCCTCTCCAGTTCGGTGCGGCGTTCGCCGTCTCCGACATACAGCAAGTACGCATGCGGTTCCGCGCCTGCGTCCGGCGAAAGGCGGATGAATGCCTCGAGCAGATCGTCGGGACGCTTTCGGTCCTCGAGCTTGGATGCATAGAGGACCACCGGACGGCCCGGTTCGAGCCCGAGTTCGCGGCGGAGTTCTTCACGCTTTGGGCGCGCCTGTTCGGCACGAGAGCGGAAGAAATTATTATCGACCGAGTACGGAGTCATGAAGATACGATGCGGGTCCGCGCCGTAATGGACGTAGTAGTCGCGGTTCAGCGTTCCGATGGCCAGAAAGGCATCGACGGCGCGGAACATCGGCCTAAGCAGAAGACCTTTCAGCGCGCGCCGCGCGCGCGAGCGTGGACGGCCGGTCAGATGCGAGTCGCCGCGCATGAGCAGCTTCAAGCCGCTCAGCTTGGTGGTAGCGATCGCGCGCAACCAGGCCTGGTGCGCATAGCCGTTGAGCCACACGGCCTCGAAGTCTCCTGCACGAAGCCGTGACGTGAGCCCGTACGAAAACGGCTGCCAAAAGGAAAGTGCGTCTCGACGGCCGACGCATGGAAGGAACTCGTAACGATAACCATCGAGCAGCGGTACATCCCAATTGAAGCGGGCGCCGAAGCCAGCGTCGTAGTGTTCGCGCACCGAATGATCACCCAGAAAGAAGACGGTCAGGTCGAGCGCCCGGCTATGTGCGAGGTGACGGTAGAGCGGAGCCTGATACTGGATGGGATGTGTGGCCAGGCAGGCGACGCGGTACGGGCGGAGCGATCCGCCTGCAGCCGCGCCGCGCGACGCGTGCGCGCTTTCACGCGCACGCGTCCCTGCCATTCCAGTGTGCGCCGTCACGAACTCGCGGGCGCCGGAGCCTAGAACGCTCCGACCATGGACGGAACGCCGGGTATGCTCGCCGCGATCGCTCCGCTGCCTGCACCCACCGCCGCGGCAATCGCGGCGGTTGCGGTGACTTCAGCGATCGAAGTGCCGGTTCCGCCGGTCATTCCG
>CAYSCX010000027.1:0-32187 GCA_964429575.1 uncultured Binatia bacterium (SeqCode)
ACGCGGGTGTACCCGCCGTTGCGCTCCTTGAAGCGCGGCGCGATCTCATCGAACAGCTTCTTTACGGCATCGTGCGACTGCATGAACGCGAATGCGCGCCGGCGCGCGGCCAGCGAGCCGTTCTTGCCAAGCGTCACCATCCGGTCCGCGAATCGCCGCAGCTCCTTGGCCTTGGCGTCGGTGGTGCGGATGCGCTCGTAGCGGACGAGGCTCAGCACCAGATTCTTGAACAACGCCTTGCGGTGCGGCGAGGTGCGATTGAGTTTTCGCCCTTGATTCAGGTGGCGCATCGATGTCCCCGTTCAAGCCTATGCGGATTCGCGCCGCTCCTGCTCCTCCCACAGCCGATCGAGTTCGCCGCGCGAGGGCAGGTTCTCCAGGCGCATCCCAAGCGACAGTCCCATATCGGCCAGCACTTCCTTGATTTCGCTCAGCGACTTGCGTCCGAAATTCTTGATGCGCAGCATGTCCTGCTCGGTACGCTGCACGAGCTCCCCGATATACTTGATATCCGCGTTCTGCAGTCCGTTGAATGCGCGCACTGAAATCGGAAGCCCTTCGACCGGCCGGTAGAGCAACTCGTTGATGGTCGGCTGCGCCTGCGCGCGTTCGCCGATCTCGGGCGCCTCGGCCTCTTCCTCGATGCCCGCGAAGATCGACATCTGGTCGCGCATGACGCGCGCCGCGTAGGTCACTGAGTCGCGCGGCGAAACCGAACCGTCGGTCCACACCTCAAGCGAAAGGCGGTCGTAGTCGGTGCGCTGTCCGACGCGCGCGTTGGTGACAGTGAAATTCACCTTGCGCACTGGCGAGTAGATCGCGTCAAGCCGGATGGTGCCGATCGGCTCATCTTCCTCGCCGCGTTCCGCCGGCACGTAGCCGCGGCCGCGCTTGATGACGATCTCCATGTCCAGCTCGGCGCCCTTGTCGAGCGTTGCGATGTACTGGTCGGGCGTCAGGATTTCGAGGCTCGGCCCGCCGGTGATGTCGCGCGCGGTGACCACCGCCTCGCCCTTCACCTTGAGGGTTGCCGTGATCTCGTCGCCCTCGTGCAGCCGCAGGCGGACTTCCTTGAGATTCAACACGATGTCAGTGACGTCTTCCTTGACACCCGGCAGCGTGGAGAACTCGTGGAGCACGCTCTTGAGCCTCACCGCGGTGATCGCGAAGCCGGGCAGCGACGACAGCAGGATGCGCCGCAGCGCATTGCCGATCGTCGTGCCGTAGCCGCGTTCGAGCGGCTCGGCGAGGAACTTGCCGTAGGTCGCGGCGAGTTCCTTTTCGTCGAAATCAACCGCCTTGGGTTTGATCAAATCGCGCCAGTCATTCTGCATAGGCCGTAGCTTTTCGCCCCATTGAATTTTCAGAATCGCCGGCGCCGGCGGGGCCCGGCACTCGGCGCATGGATCTTCGCCGGCTATCTCGAATAATGCTCGACGATCAGCTTCTCGCTGACCGGCATCGTCAGGTCGGCGCGCACCGGGAACGCCTTGAGCCAGCCTCGGAACTGCTCACGCTCGAGCGTCATCCACGGCGGAAGACCGCGCCGCTGCGCCATCTCCATCGCTTCGTGGATGACCTTCTTCTGCCTGCTCCCCTGCGCGACGCTCAGAACCTCGTTCACTTTGACCAGATACGACGGGATGTTGACGGTCCTGCCGTTGATCTGGAAATGCCCGTGCCGCACGAGCTGGCGCGACTGCGCGAGCGAACTGGCGAAGCCCAGCCGGTAGGCGACGTTATCGATCCTGCGCTCCAGCAGCACCAGCAGGTTCTCGCCGGTGATGCCCGGCAATCGCTCCGCAAGATTGAAGTAGCGCGCGAACTGCGCCTCGAGCAGCCCGTACATTCGCTTTACTTTCTGCTTCTCGCGCAGCCGGATCGCGAACTCTGAGAATCGCGATCGCGCCTGTCCGTGCACGCCGGGCGGATAGTTGCGCCGCTCGATAGCGCACTTGTCCGTGAAGCAGCGCTCGCCTTTCAAGAAGAGCTTCAGCCCTTCGCGCCGGCAGAGCCGGCAAACCGGACCAAGGTTTCTCGCCACTTGCTGTGTTCCTTCGTCAGACTCGGCGCCGCTTCGGTGGCCGGCACCCGTTGTGTGGTATCGGGGTTACATCCTTGATGGACGAGACGTTGAGCCCCGCCGCTTGCAATGCGCGCACCGCCGACTCACGGCCGCCGCCCGGGCCCTTGACGTACGCGACCACGGTCCGCACGCCCGCCTCCGCCGCTTTGCGCGCGCACGCCTCGGCGGCCATCTGCGCCGCGAATGGCGTGCCTTTGCGCGAACCCTTGAAGCCCACCGACCCAGCGCTGCTCCACGAAATCACCGCGCCCTGCTCGTCGGTGATCGCGACGATCGTGTTGTTGAACGTCGCGTGGATGTGCGCGATGCCCTGCGGTACGGCACGACGCGCGCGCTTGCGCCGCGCGGGCGCCGCGGCTGCGCCTGCTGGCGCAGCGCCACCGTGCGCGGCGGGTTGCTTCTCGCCTCCCGGCGCGGCCGCGCTCGGCTTGGGTTCTTTGGTTTCGTCAGCCATCAGTTTCTCTTCATCTCACGCGCCCGCAGACGGCCGCCGGCGCCTGGTTTCTCTCGATTAGCCCCTCGGCGGCGGCGCGACCTTCTTGCCCGCCACAATTTTGCGAGGACCCTTTCGGGTCCGCGCGTTGGTGTGGGTGCGCTGGCCACGCACCGGAAGGTTCTTGCGATGACGGATGCCGCGGTAGCAGCCGAGATCCATGAGCCGCTTGATGCTCTGCTGCACCGTCCTGCGCAAGTCACCTTCGACCTGGAAGCCGCCATCGATGGCCTGGCGAATTCGCACTTGTTCATCTGCGGAAAGATCGTCGGTCTTGCGAGCCGGATCTACCTTCGCCTGATCCAGAATCTTGATCGCTGACGAACGTCCGATGCCGTGAATGTACGTCAGCGCAATAACCATGCGCTTGTTCTTCGGCAGCTCGACTCCTGCTATGCGTGCCATCGTGAACTCACTCCTAACCCTGTCTCTGCTTGTGGCGCGGGTTGACGCAGATGATTCGCACCACTCCCCTGCGGCGCACCACCTTGCAGTTCTTGCATCTCGGCTTGACCGACGCCCGCACCTTCATTGTCGCTCTGCTTCCCCGACGCTCGGCCTAGCAGGCTGTTGAAAAACGCATTTTCAACCGCCTGCTCCCTCTCTCGCGTCTCCCCCGCAGGGGGAGAAGATATTGAAGGCAGCCAGTCTTCCCGCAGGGTGTTGAGCACACCTGCGCATCCGCGGCGCCATGTTCTAAGTTTCTCAACACCTTGCTAGCGCATCCGGTAAGTAATGCGTCCGCGGCTCAAGTCGTAGGGTGATAGCTCGACGGTTACGCGGTCGCCGGGCAGGATCTTGATGTAGTTCATCCGCATCTTGCCCGAGATGTGCGCCAGAACCTTGTGCCCGTTCTCCAAGGTTACGCGGAACACCGCGTTGGGCAGCGCCTCGTTAACCACTCCGCTTACTTCGATCAGATCAGCTCTAGACACGGCTACACTCAGTCAGAATCTCCGGCCCGTTCGACGTGATGGCAATCGAATGCTCGAAGTGGGCCGATAGTTTACCGTCCGCGGTTATCGCAGTCCATCCGTCGGATTTGATGCGCAATTCGGAACTGCCCTCATTCACCATCGGCTCAATCGCCAGTACCATGCCCTCGCGAAGCCGGGGATTCGGCATTCCGGGCGCAAAATAATTCGGAACCTGCGGATCTTCATGCAATCGGCGTCCGATTCCGTGCCCCGCGAAGTCCCGTACGACCGAGTAACCTGCGCCCTCGGCGACTTGCTGCACTGCGCGCGAGATGTCCCCGAGCCGCTTGCCCGCGCGGCACTGCTCGATGCCGGCATAGAGCGCGTCGCGCGTCACCTTGAGCAGGCGCCGGGTGCTCGCCGGGACCTCGCCGACCTCGACCGTCCGCGCGGAGTCGCCGAAATATCCCTGGTACTCGACTCCGAAGTCGAGCCCGACGATGTCGCCCGCCTTGAGCTTTCGCCCCGACGGGATTCCATGGACGATCTCTTCGTTGATCGATACGCACAGGCATTTCGGATATGCGACGCCGGCCGGCTTGTAGCCCTTGAAGGCCGGCATCGAACCGTTCTTATAAATCAGTTGCTCGGCGAGTTTATCGAGTTCGTCGGTGGACACCCCGGGACGCACGGCTGCGCAGACCTCGTCGAGGATCTCGGCGACGATGCGGCTCGCGCGCCTCATGATCTCGATTTCTGGCGGACTCTTGATATGAATCATCGCGTCGCCGCGCCGGCGCCGGCAGTCTGTTTCGGTGCGTTGAGCGCCTTCAAGATGCGCTTCAGAATCTCCTCCGGTTTTCCCAGTCCGTCGACACGTGCGAGCGAACCCTGTTGCGCGTAGTAGTTCACCAGAGGCCGCGTACTCTCTTCATAAACCTTGAGCCGCGCGCGCACGGTGTCCTCTTTATCGTCGGCCCGCTGAAAAAGCTCGCCGCCACACTTGTCGCACTTGCCCGCGACGTGCGGCGGATCAAACACAACGTGAAACGACGCGCCGCAGTTGCGGCAGGTGCGCCGCCCCGCGTTGCGCTGAACGATCTCCTCGTCCGGCACGCTCAGCGCTACCACGCGATCGATCGCCCAGCCCGCTGCGCGGAGCATCGCACCCAGCGCCTGCGCCTGCGCGGGACTGCGCGGGAATCCATCGAGAATGAACCCCTTTTGAGCGTCGTCCTTGTGCATGCGCGCTTCTATCAACTTAAGCACCATTTCGTCGGGCACCAACTGCCCGCGGTCCATCAGTTCCTTCGCTTTCAATCCGAGCGCGGTGCCCGCGCGTGCGGCGTTGCGAAGCAGGTCTCCACTGGCGATGTGCGCAACGCCGAGGCGCTCCGACAACCTCCGCGCCTGGGTGCCCTTGCCGGCCCCGGGCGGTCCCAGCATCACGAGCCGCACCGCTAAGCGCCCCTGCGGCCGCGGATGCGTCCGCGCTTGAGAAATCCTTCGTAGTTGCGCGTCAGCAGATGCGTCTCGATCTGCGCGACTGAATCGAGCGCCACGCCAACGACGATCAACAACGCGGTGCCGCCGAAATAGAACGGCACGTTGAATTGCGCAATCAGGACGGTCGGCAGCACGCATACCGCACTTACGTAAACCGCGCCGCCCAGTGTTACTCGCGAAAGCACGCGGTCGATGTACTCCGCGGTGTACCGGCCGGGCCGGATGCCGGGGATGAACCCGCCGTGCTTCTTCAAGTTGTCCGCCACGTCAACCGGATTGAACGTCACCGCAGTGTAGAAGAAACAGAAGAACACGATGAGGGCGACGTACACGAGATCGTAGTAGACGCCGCCCGGCGTCAGCGCCTCCGAATAGCCCTTGAGCCACGGCATGACGGTCGCAAGGGTTGCCGGGAAAACCAAGATCGACGAGGCGAATATCGGTGGTATCACGCCCGACGTGTTTATCTTCAGCGGCAGATGCGACGTCTGGCCGCCGTACACTCGGCGGCCTACCACCCTTCTCGCGTACTGGACCGGTATTCGCCGCTGACTTGTCTCGATGTACACGATGCCGGCCGTGACGCCGGCTGCGAGCAGGATGATGAACACAAGGGTAAAGATTCCCATTTCACCCTCGCGCACAAACTGCGTGGTCGTGGTCAGCGCTGAAGGCAGGCGCGACACGATACCTGCCATAATGATCAGCGAAATGCCGTTGCCGACGCCGCGCTCGGTGATCTGCTCGCCGATCCACATGATGAACATGGTGCCGGCGGTCACCGTGATGGTGGTCATGATGCGGAAGCTCCAGCCCGGCGCATACACCACCGAGCCGCCGCCCGGCGCCTGGATGCGCTCGAGTGACACCGCAATCATGAAGCCCTGCACGATTGCGAGCAGCACCGTGAAATAGCGCGTGTACTGGGTGATCTTGCGCCGCCCCGCCTCGCCTTCCTTGTAGAGTTCGTTCAGGTACGGCGACGCGACCTTGAGCAGGTCGAGAATGATCGCGACCGAGATGTACGGCATGATGCCCAGCGCGAAGACCGAGAACTGCTCCCACGCGCCGCCCGAAAACAAGTTGACCCACCCGAACAAGGTGCCTGACGCCGCGTCGAAAAACGCCGACAGCGCCTGGCCATCGATACCCGGAGTCGGCACCGCGACCCCGAGGCGATACACGGCGAGCATCGCCGCCGTGAATAGGAGCCGCCTGCGCAGCTCCGGGATTCGCGATGCGTTTGAAAAACCCTCGAGCATTCAGTTCGCGGCCGCGGCGCCGATTACCTCGGCCGTTCCGCCCGCCGATGCGATCTTCTCGCGCGCGCGACCGGAAAACGCGTCCGCACGAATGTTCAGCTTCGCCTTGAGCTCGCCATCGCCAAGAATCTTGACCTTGTGTCCCGCCGATATTATCCCGCGCTCTGCAAGCACTGCCGGATCGACGGTCGCGCCGTCGGCGAAAGCCGCAAGCCGTCCGAGGTTGACCTCCGCAAAGCGCTCGCGCCGCCGTTCGTCCTTCTGAAGCCGGCGAAAGCCGCGCTTCGGTATTCGGCGCTTGAGCGGCATCTGGCCGCCTTCGTACCCCGGCGGAGAGTTTCCGCCCGAGCGCGAGCCCTTGCCCTTGTGGCCGCGGCCTGCGGTCTTGCCGCTGCCCGAGCCGATCCCGCGCCCCACGCGCTTGCGACGGCGCGTGGAGCCGGGTGACGGTTTGAGATCGCGAAGATTCATGCGCGATGCTTTCCTATTCTACTACTTCGACCAGATGCGCGACGCGTCGAATCATCCCATCGACCGCGGGCGTTCGCTTGAGCGTTCGCTCGCGACCGACTTTGCCCAAGCCGAGACCCTTTAGCGTCTCTCGCACACGGCGGTTGGTACCCGCCGCCCCGCGCACCAGCTTCACCCGGACGGTGTCGCCCGATGCGCTCATGCGGCCTCGGGCGCCTTGTCGGGGCGCGCGCGCAGTTTCGTGATGTCCTCAACGCTGCGAAGCGATCGGAGTGCCTCGATCGTCGCCTTTACGAGGTTTTGCGGATTCGACGAGCCCAACCGTTTGGTCAGGATGTTGCGGATCCCGGACAACTCGACGATCGCGCGCACGCCGCCTGCCGCGATAACGCCAGTCCCTTCCGACGCGGGCCGCAGTATCACCTTGGCTGCGCCAAACCGTCCGCGCACTTCGTGCGGAATGGTTCCTTCGTGGATCGGCACGCGAACCAGGCTCTTCTTCGCCCGTTCGACGCCCTTGCGAATCGCCTCGGGCACCTCTTTCCCCTTGCCGAGCCCGAATCCGACCAGACCGTTGTGATCGCCCGCCACCACCAGCGCGCTGAAGCTGAATCGCCGGCCGCCTTTGACAACCTTCGCGACGCGGTTGATGTGGACCACCTTTTCTTTGATCTCGAGCCCTTGCGGGTCTATGCGTTGAGCCACTGTTTGTTCCCGACTCTTGCGGCTGCGCCGCCTAGAACTTTAGCCCTGCCTCGCGCGCCGCATCGGCGAGCGCCTTGACGCGGCCGTGATAGAGAAATCCGTTGCGGTCGAACACCACGTGCTCTATTCCGCTCGCTTTACACTTCTGAGCGATCGCCTTGCCCACGCGCTTTGCGCCCTCGATGCTGCAGCGGCTCTTGAGGCCCGCCGCGACGTCCGTGTTCATCGTCGACGCCGCTGCGAGCGTTCGCCCGGTCTCGTCCGAGATCACCTGGGCATAGATGTGATGCAGCGATCGATAGACCGAAAGCCTCGGCCTCGACTCGCTTCCGCGCACCGCCCGTCTTACCCGGCTGCGGCGCAAGCCGCGTTGTTCGCTGCGCGTGCGTGCCATTGTCAATTCCCGCGTTTCGCCTCGCCGACTACGCGGCCGCCGCGCCAGCCGCGGCCTTTCCGGCCTTGCGGCGAATCGTCTCGGTTGAATACTTGATGCCCTTGCCCTTGTACGGCTCGGGTGGCCGCAGGCCGCGAATCTCTGCCGCGACGCTGCCAAGCAACTGTCGATCGGCGCTCTCAAGCGTGATTGTCACCTGTCGATCGACCCTGGCTGTGACGCCCGGCGGAAGCTGATAGACGATCGGATGCGAGTATCCGAGCGTCAGATTGATCTGACCGGGCTTGGCCTCTGCCCGGTAACCGACGCCGTTGATCTCGAGCACACGCGTGAAACCCTTGCTCACGCCCTGAACCATGTTGGCGACGAGCTTGCGCGTAAGGCCGTGGAATGCGCGATCGCGGCTGGTATCGCCCGGCCGCTTCACGTTGATCTGCGAGTCCTTGATCTCGACCGCAAAGCCCGCCGGCACCCGCATCTCGAGCTTGCCCTTGGGACCCTCCACCTTCAGCACGTCGCCCGCGAGCGTCGCGTTGACACTCTTGTCGAGCTGGACGGGTAGTTTTCCTATGCGTGACATCGGATTCTCATCACCCGCATCTACCAAACCGTAAGCAGCAATTCGCCGCCGACGCGCTTGCGGCGCGCCTGGCGGCCCGTCATTACTCCGAGCGGAGTCGATACCAGGTGCACGCCCATCGCGCCGCGCGCCTTCGCGACCTCGTCGGCGCCAGCGTAGCGCCTCAGACTCGGCCGCGAAACGCGCTGGATGTCGCGAATCACCGGCTCGCGCGCATCCGAATAGCGAAGCTTCACCTTCAGCGCCTTCTTGGGTATCTCGCCCTCGACCTCGACGCTGTCGAGGAATCCCTCGCTCACCAGCACCCGGCAAATCGCTTCCTTGAGGCGCGAATGCGGGACGCTCACTTCATTAAATCGCGCGCGCGTCCCGTTGCGGATGCGTGTCAACATGTCTGCGATCGGATCGGTATGCGGCATCGGCTCTGCTCTCTCTACCAGCTTGCCTTGATCACGCCGGGCAACGCGCCTTTGAGTGCCAACTTGCGCAGGCAGAGCCGACACATCTGGAAGCGCCGATAAAAGGCACGCGGCCGCCCGCAGAGCGGACAGCGATTGTGCCTGCGCACCTTGAACTTCGGCGTGCGTTTGGCCTTTACCCTAAGACAAGTCTTCGCCATCGTCGCTAACCTTGCGCTGCTTGCGCCGCCTGCTGCGGCACGCGATCGCCCGACGCGCCCCTAAATGGCATTCCGAGCGTGCGCAGCAGCGTCAACCCCTCAAAGTCGCTCTTGGCAGTCGTCCCGATGGTTATCGTGAGCCCCTTGATCTTCTCGACCTTGTCGAGGTTCAGCTCAGCGAAGATCGAATGCTCGCGCACGCCAAGCGAGTAATTACCCCGCCCATCGAACGCCTTTTCGCTCACGCCGCGGAAATCGCGCACGCGCGGCAACGCGACGTTCACCAGCCGGTCGAAGAATTCCCACATCCGTTCGCGGCGCAGCGTCACCACCACGCCGAGCGGCATTCCCTCGCGAATCTTGAAGTTCGATATCGCCTTGCGCGAGCGCGTCATTACCGGTTTCTGTCCCGCGATAACCCCAAGCTCGTCGGTGGCGGCATCGAGGATCTTCACGTTGTCGCGCGCCTCGTTGAGCGCCATGTTGATGGTGATCTTTTCGAGACGCGGCACGCGCATCCGGTTTTCGATCTTGAGCTCGCGCATCAGCGCCGGTGCGATTTCGTTCTCGAACTGCACGCGCAAGCGCGCGGGAATCTTGGGCTCCGGCTCACGAGGCATGGCTTCGGCCGGCGGTGCACCCGTCGCCTGCTTCGCCTGCTTGGCCTGCTTCGGCTGCTTGGCGCGGCCGTCCTCTGGACGCCCGCCCTTTTTCTGCTGCTTCTCAGGCTTCGCGGTCTTTCCCGGCTTGTCTGCCATCAATCACCACCGATTGCTTCGCCGCATCGCCGGCACACCCGATGCTTGGAATGATCCGCTTCGAGCTTGTACCCGGCGCGCACCGGCGCGTTGCAGCGCTCGCAAAACAGCATGAGATTCGAAATTTCGATCGGCGCCTCTTTCTCTACAATTCCGCCAGGGCTTGCGGCGCCACGCGGCTTGGAGTGGCGCTTGACCACGTTGAGCCGCTCCACGAGCGCTCGCCCGTCGTGCGGAAGAACCCGCAGCACCTTGCCGGTCTTGCCGCGATCGCGCCCGGTCACGACCATCACGAGGTCATTCTTCTTGATCTTGTGCCTCGCCGCCGGCATCACAGCACCTCGGGCGCGAGCGAGATGATCTTGAGGAACCGCTTCGCGCGCAGTTCGCGCGCGACCGGTCCGAAGATGCGGGTGCCGAGCGGTTCGTGTTGCTGGTCGAGCAGCACTGCCGAGTTCCCGTCAAACCTGATGTAGCTGCCGTCCTCGCGGCTGATCTCCCGCGCCGTGCGCACGATCACCGCGCGCGCGACGTCGCCCTTCTTCACCTTCGCATTGGGAATCGCTTCTTTAATCGCGACCACGATCACATCGCCCACCGTCGCGTAGCGCCGGCCCGATCCACCCAGCACCTTGATGCACTGGACCTTGCGGGCGCCCGAGTTGTCCGCCACGTCCAGCATGGAGCGCTCCTGAATCATCGCCGTCGATCCCCGCTACCCTGCCGCCTTCTTCAAAACTTTGCTGACGCGCCAGCGCTTGCGCTTGGAAATCGGGCGGCTTTCGATGATCAGCACCCGGTCTCCTTCAGCGCACTCGCCGCGCTCGTCGTGCGCCAGGTAGCGCGCGCGTTGCTTGACGCGTTTTCTATAAAGCGGATGTTCGACCAGCCGCTCGGTCTGCACGACCACGGTCTTGGCCATCTTGGCCGAGACTACCCTGCCTTCGCGCTGTTTTACGCGCTCGCGCATCCTATGCCTTTGCCACCTTGGCGCTCCGATTCGCGGCGATCTTTTCACTGATGAGCATAAGGATCCATGCCAGCTCGCGCCGCGCCTTGCGCTTGGTCGCAGGATTGTGGAGTTGATTGGTTCTGAGCTTCAAGCGGAGCCTGAAGATCTCCTCGCGCAACTCGCGCTCCTTGACCCTCAGATCCCCGGCGCTCATCTGTCTGAGTTCGTCAAGCTCCAATTTCGCCTGCTCCGCGCTCGACTACCACCGTCCTGATGCCGAGCTTGTGCGCCGCCAACCGCATCGCCTCTCGAGCGATCGCCGGCGGCACCCCTTCCATCTCGAATAAAATCTTGCCGGCCTTCACGCCGGCGACCCACCCCTCCGGTGAGCCCTTGCCCTTGCCCATGCGCGTCTCGGCGGGCTTTTTGGTGTAAGGCCGGTCGGGGAAGACGCGAATCCACACACGGCCTCCGCGCTTGATGTGCCGGGTCAGCGCGATGCGCGCCGCCTCCAGCGCGCGCGTGTCGATTCGCCACGACTCGAGCGCTTTGAGCCCGAAGTCACCGAATGCCAGCGTGACGCCGCGCGACGCGACGCCTTGCGTGCGTCCCTTCTGCGCCTTGCGCCACTTTACTTTCTTTGGAGCGAGCATCGGTTCCGGTTACTGCTGCGACGTCGTCTGTCCAGCGCCGCGCCTTATGTCTTCGTCACGCCTGGTCACGATCTCACCGCGGAAGATCCACGCCTTCACGCCGATCACGCCGTAGGTGGTGTGCGCCTCCGCCAGTCCGTACGCGACATCCGCGCGCAGCGTCTGCAGCGGCACGCGTCCCTCGCGGTACCACTGACTGCGCGAAATCTCGGCGCCGCCCAAGCGCCCGCCCACCTGTACTTTGACGCCCTGCGCGCCCATGCGCATCGCGCGCGTCACCGCTTCCTTCATCGCGCGCCGAAATGCGACCCGCCGCTCCAACTGCAGCGCGATATTTTCCGCGACCAATTGCGGATCCAGGTCCGGCCGGCGCACTTCGTGAATATTTATGTACGCCTCCTTGCCCTTCATCATCTTCTGGATGTCGGTCTTGAGGCGGTCGATCTCGACGCCCTTCTTCCCGATCACGATTCCAGGACGCGCGGTATAAATGTTTATCTTGGCCTTGTTGGCCATTCGTTCGATTTCAATCTTTGAGATGCCCGCGTGGTAGAGCCGGCGCTTGATGAAATCGCGCAGTTTCAAGTCCTCGTGCAGCAACTGCGCGTAGCCGTGCTGCGGCGCCGCGAACCACTTGGAGTCCCAGCCCTCGATGATGCCGAGTCTGAGTCCCCGCGGATGTGACTTCTGTCCCATGCGCGCTCCTTACGCCCCGCGCTCGTCCACGACAACCGTCACGTGGCTCGTGCGCTTGAGAATCGGCGTGGCGTGCATGTGCGCGCGCTGCAGCGAGCGCTTCCACGTCGGTCCTGCGTCGGCAAATACTCGTTTCACGTAAAGCTTGTCCTCATCGATGCTCTGCTGATCGCGCGCATTGGCGATCGCCGCCAGCAGCGTCTTGTGCAAAATCCGCGCACCGCGTTTGGGCGTGAATTCCAGAATCGACAGCGCCTGATCGATCTTCTTGCCGCGGATCAGCTCACACACCAGCCTGATCTTCTGCGGCGAGATTCTGACGTGCCGGGTTCGCGCTAGCGATTCCATCGAACTCACTCCGCTGCCTACGCGCGACCCGGCGGTTTGGGCGCAGCCGCCGGTGCGGCTGCCGCCGACGCTGGTGCTGCGGGCGCTCCCGGCAACGCGGCCGCCTTGACCTCGCCCTTGCGGTCGCCCGAGTGGCCGTGAAACGTCCGCGTCGGCGCGAACTCGCCGAGCTTGTGGCCCACCATATTCTCGGTGCAGTACACCGGGATGAACTTGTGGCCGTTGTGAACCGCGAAGGTCAGCGCCACCATGTCGGGCGTAATCATCGAGCGCCGCGACCAGGTGCGGATCACGCGCTTGTCGCCCGCCGATAGCGCCGCGGTGACCTTCTTGGTCAGATGGTCGTCAACGAACGGACCTTTTTTCAGCGATCTCGCCATCGTGTCCTAGCAGGCGGTTGAAAAAGTCATTTTCAACCGCCTGCTCCCTCTCTCTCCTCTCCCCCAATGGGGGAGAAGGTTAGGAAAGAAGCCATCTTTCCCGCAGGGTGTTGAGCACCCCTGCGCATCCGCCGCGCCATGTTCTGGGTTTCTCATCACCCCGCTAGCGTTTTCCTTTAGGCCGGCGGCTTACGATGTACTTGTCAGACAACTTCTTGCCGCGCGTCTTGTAGCCCTTGGCCGGCATGCCCCACGGCGATTGCGGATGATTTCCCTTGCTGCGTCCTTCGCCGCCGCCGTGCGGATGGTCCACCGGATTCATCGCCACCCCGCGCACGTGAGGACGCTTCCCAAGCCATCGTGAGCGTCCCGCCTTGCCGATCGAAATATTTTCGTGCTCGAGGTTCCCGACCTGTCCAACCGTCGCCCGGCACTCCGCCTGCACCATGCGCTGCTCGCCCGAGGGCAACTTGATAAGCGCGAACTTGCCTTCCTTCGCCATCAACTGCGCCTGCGAACCCGCCCCGCGTGCGAGTTTCGCGCCCGCGCCCGGCTTCAGCTCGATTGCATGGACCACCGTGCCGACCGGGATCGATTTCAGCGGCAGCGCATTGCCCGGTTTGATATCAGCGGCAGGCCCCGACTCGACCTTGTCGCCGGCCTTGAGGCCGTCAGGCGCGATGATGTAGCGCTTGTCGCCGTCGGCGTAATGCAGCAGCGCGATGTTCGCTGAGCGGTTCGGATCGTACTCGAGCGATGCGACCACCGCCGCGACTCCGTCGCGATTGCGCTTGAAGTCGATGATCCGAAGCCGCCGCTTGTTGCCGCCCCCGCGGTGGCGAACCGTCATGCGACCCGCGTTGTTGCGCCCGCCCGAATGGCGCAACGGCGCGAGCAGCCGCTTCTCGGGTTGCTTCGTGGTGAGGTCCGAGAAATCGGCCACTTGCATGAAGCGCTGGCCGGGTGTGCGCGGTCTTAGCTGGATAATCGCCATTGCGAATTACGCCTGGTCAGAGACCCTCGAAAAACTCGATCCGGTCGCCCTCTTTGAGCGTTACGTATGCCTTCTTCCAGTTCGGCCGCCGTCCCACGTCGCGTCCGCGCTTGCGCGTCTTGCCCAGCAGGTTGAGGGTGCGCACGCGCATGACCGTCACCTTGAACATCTTCTCGATCGCCTCGCGAATCTTGTCCTTGCTCGCCTCGGGCCGCACCTTGAAGACCACCTGATTGCCCTTCTCAGCGGTCATGGTGCCCTTTTCGGTGATCAGCGGCGCAACGATGAGATGCTCCAGATTCATCACCGCACGTCGGCTCCCAGCCGCTGCTCGACCGCACGCGCGGCCTTGGCGGTCATCACCAGTTCGTCGTAGTTGAGCACGTCGTAAACGTTCAGCGCTTTCTCGACCAGCGGCTTGTGCGCCGCCAGGTTCCGCGCGGCGCGAATGAATCCTTCCTCGCCGCCGCCGACCACGATCAGCGCATGCTTCACGCCGAGCTTCTCGAGCACTGCCTTCGCCGTCTTGGTCTTCTGCTCCGCCAGTATGAGCGCCTCGACCACGAACAACTTGCCGGCGCGCGCTCGATCTGAAATCGCCAGGCACAGCGCCTGGCGCCATACTTTCTTGGGAATCTTGTACGAGTAGTCGCGCGGCTGCGGGCCGAAGGTCGTACCGCCATGGCGCCACAGCGGTGACCGCGTCGAGCCCGCGCGCGCACGTCCGGTCCCCTTCTGCCGCCACGGTTTGCGTCCGCCGCCCGCGATCAGTCCGCGCGTCTTGGTCGACGCGGTGCCGGATCGCCGCTTCGCAAGCTGCATCCTGACCGCTTCGTGCAAGACCGACTTCTCGCCGTCGCGGCCGAATACGCGTCCCGACACTTCCAACTCGCCGATGCGTTCCTGCGCCGCCGAGAACAGCGGGAGTTTGACTGCGGTTTGCGCTTGCTCAGCCACCGGCCGCCACCATCTTTTCGCGCGCCCGCTGCTTCGCCGAATGACTCACGATCACGATTCCACCGTCGGCGCCCGGCACCGCGCCGGTCACGACGATTGCATTATCGTCGGGCAGCACCTCGAGCACGTTCTGATTCAGTACCGCGGCCGTCTCGTTGCCCATCTGACCGGCCATCCGCATTCCCTTGCGCACTCGGCCCGGATAGGAACGATTGCCGATCGATCCGCCATGGCGGAAGTATTCGTGGGTTCCGTGCGATCCAGGGAAGCCCGCAAAGTGATGGCGCTTGATTACGCCTGCAAAGCCGCGGCCCTTCGACACGCCCTGCACATCGACCGGATCGCCTACTTTGAACACGTCGCCAACGCTTACCGGCTGGCCGAGCGTCAACTCGCCCTCACCGCGCTGCTTGAATTCGCGCGTCCGCACGCCCGCCGCGACTTTCGCCTTGGCGAAATGCCCGCGCTCAGGCTTGCTCACGCGCGATAGCTTCTTCTTGCCGAGCGTCACCTGCACCGCCTCGTATCCGTCGGTCGCCTCGCTCTTGATCTGCGTCACGGTGCACGGGCCCAACTGAATGACCGTAACCGCACGCACCCGCCCCGACGCGTCCGTCAGCTGCGTCATGCCGAGCTTCTTGCCGATCAGTCCGCTTAGCATCGCCGCTACTCGAGCTTGATCTCCACATCTACGCCCGCCGCAAGGTCGAGCTTGCCGAGCGCGTCGATGGTCTGCTGGGTCGGATCGAGCACGTCGAGCAGGCGTTTGTGCGTGCGAATCTCGAAATGCTCGCGCGATTTCTTGTCCGCATGCGGCGAACGGTTCACGGTGAACCGCTCGATCCGCGTCGGCAGCGGAATCGGACCGGCGACGCGTCCGCCGGTCCGGCGAATGGTATCGACGATCTCGCGCACCGACTGATCGAGCAGGCGGTAGTCATAGGCCTTAAGCCGTATCCGTATCTTGTCGTTCATTCCCCTGCCGCGCGCCGGTACCCGTGTGCGCCGATCAGCCTTCCGCCGGCCTGATTACTTTATTACCTTCGTCAAAACGCCGGCGCCGACCGTATGACCGCCCTCGCGGATGGAGAACCGCAACCCTTCTTCCATCGCGACCGGCGTTATCAACTCGCCGCTAATCTTCACGTTGTCGCCCGGCATCACCATCTCCGCGCCCTCGGGCAAATTGAGCACGCCCGTGACGTCGGTGGTGCGGAAATAGAACTGCGGGCGATAGCCGGTAAAGAACGGAGTGTGGCGGCCGCCCTCATCCTTGGTCAGGATGTATGCCTCGGCCTCGAACTGAGTATGCGGCGTAATCGAGCCGGGCGCCGCGACAACCTGTCCGCGCTCGACGTCCTCGCGCTTGAGACCGCGCAGCAGCAGGCCGACGTTGTCGCCCGCCTGACCCTCGTCGAGGATCTTGCGGAACATCTCGACACCGGTGACAACCGTCTTCTGGGTTTCGCGGAAGCCGACGATTTCGACTTCCTCGCCCACCTTCACCTTGCCGCGATCCACGCGTCCAGTGACCACGGTGCCGCGGCCTGAGATTGTGAAAACGTCCTCGATGGGCATCAGGAACGGCCGCTCGATGTCGCGCTTGGGCTGCGGCACGTAGCTGTCAACCGCATCCATGAGTTCGAGGATCGGCTTGCAGTTCTTGCAGTCGTCCTTTCCGCATCCGCACTCCAGCGCCTTCAGAGCGCTGCCGCGAATTACCGGCGTGTCGTCGCCCGCGAAGTTGTACTTCTTGAGCAGGTCGCGCACTTCGAGCTCGACCAAGTCGAGCAGCTCGGGGTCATCGACCATGTCCACCTTGTTCATGAACACCACGATCGACGGCACCCCGACCTGGCGGGCGAGCAGGATGTGCTCGCGGGTCTGCGGCATCGGGCCGTCATTGGCGCCGACCACCAGGATTGCGCCGTCCATCTGGGCGGCGCCGGTGATCATGTTCTTGATGTAGTCGGCGTGGCCCGGGCAATCGACGTGCGCGTAGTGGCGCTTGGTCGTCTCGTATTCGACGTGCGCAATTGCGATCGTGATGCCGCGCTCGCGCTCCTCGGGCGCCTTGTCAATCTGATCGAAGGCGATGAACTTTGCCAGCTTCTTGGTCGCAAGCACCTTGGTGATCGCGGCGGTCAATGTCGTCTTGCCGTGGTCGATGTGTCCGATCGTTCCCACGTTGCAATGCGGCTTGGTCCGTTCAAACTTGGCCTTCGACATGGTCTGTCCTCCCGTGGAGACCTTCGCTAATCGGCGCTCATGCGCGCGCGCGGGTCTCGCCCGCGTCGGCGTTTTGCGCCGTCAGTTCCTGGAATATGGTCAGCGGCACGGCTTCATACGCCCCGAATTGCATCGTGTAGGTCGCGCGCCCCTGCGTGATCGATCGCAGCCGCGTCGCGTAGCCGAACATGGTCGCAAGCGGCACCCGCGCCTCGACAACCTGCGCTCCGGCGCGTCCTTCCATGTCAAGGATCTTGCCGCGCCGCGAGTTCAAGTCGCCGATCACTTCACCCATGAATTCCTGCGGCGTCACAACCTCGACGTCCATCACCGGTTCGAGCAGTACGCAGTCGGCATGCTCCGCCGCTTCCTTGAATGCCATCGACGCCGCGATCTTGAACGCGATCTCCGATGAGTCCACCTCGTGGTACTTGCCGTCAAGCAGCGTCGCGCGCACGTCCACCATCGGGTAGCCCGCCAGCACCCCGTTCTCCATCGCCTCCTTGACGCCGTCTTCGACCGAGCCGATGAACTGGCGCGGAATCGAACCGCCCTTGGTGCCGTCGACAAACTCGAACCCGCCGCCCTTGCCGAGCGGATCGATCCTCAAATCGACGACGCCGAACTGGCCGTGTCCGCCGGTCTGGCGGACGAAACGGCCCTCCGCCTCCGCAGCGCGTCGAATCGTCTCACGGTAGGCAACTTGCGGCTTGCCGACGTTCGCGTCGACTTTGAATTCGCGCAGCATTCGGTCGACTATGATCTCAAGGTGCAGCTCGCCCATCCCCGCGATTAGAGTCTGCCCGGTCTCCCGGTTGACACTCACGCGGAATGACGGGTCTTCGCGCGCAAGCTTCTGCAGCGATTCCGACAGACGCTCCTGATCGGCCTTGGTCTTGGGCTCGATGGCGATCTGGATGACCGGATCGGGAAACTCGATCGCCTCCAGAACAATCGGGCGCGCCGGATCGCAAAGCGTGTCGCCGGTGGTGGTATCACGAAGTCCCACCGCGCAAATGTCGCCCGCGAAAACCTCGGTGATCTCCTCACGCTTGTTGGCGTGCATCTTGAGAATACGCCCGATGCGTTCGCGCTTTTGCTTCGTCGAGTTCAGCACCGAGCTGCCGCTCTCGAGCCGCCCCGAGTACACGCGCAGATAGGTGAGCGTGCCGAGGTACGGGTCGGTCAGGATCTTGAACGCCAGCGCGGAGAACGGCTCGTCATCGCGCGGCCACCGTTCCGCCGGCTTGCCGTCGCTGTTGCCAACCACCGGCGGCAGATCGATCGGCGCGGGCAGGTAGTTCACCACCGCATCGAGCAGCGGTTGCACGCCCTTGTTGCGAAACGCGGAGCCCATCACGACCGGAACCAGTCCGAGCTTCAGCGTCGCCTCGCGAAGCGCCTTGCGCAGCTCGTCGGGAGGCACTTCCTTGTTCTCGAGGAAAAGCTCCATGACGTGCTCGCTGTGGTCCGCGATCACCTCGACAAGCTTTTCACGACAGCCCGCCGCCTCTTCGCGCATCTCCGCGGGAATCTCCTCCACGCGGAACTTCGCGCCCAGACGGTCTTCGTCCCAAATCAGCGCCTTGCCCTCGATCAGATCAATAACACCGGTGAACTTTTCCTCCGCGCCGATCGGAAGCTGCAACAGGGCCGGCCGCGCCTTCAGCTTTTCGCGGAGATCGTCGATTACCCGCCGGTAGTCGGCGCCAACCCGGTCCATCTTGTTGATGAACGCGATGCGCGGAACGCGGTACTTGTCCGCCTGGCGCCACACCGTCTCCGATTGCGG
The DNA here is from genome assembly GCA_964429575.1 of uncultured Binatia bacterium (SeqCode). Classification (GTDB taxonomy): domain Bacteria; phylum Desulfobacterota; class Binatia; order Binatales; family Binataceae; genus CAYSCX01. The sequence continues at coordinate 18,793 of CAYSCX010000027.1, forward strand.
CTCCACCCCGCCGACCGCGCAAAACACCGCGACCGCACCGTCGAGCACGCGCAGACTCCGCTCGACCTCAATGGTGAAATCAACATGGCCGGGCGTGTCGATGATGTTGATCCGGTGATCGCGCCAAAAGCAGGTCGTCGCGGCGGAGGTAATCGTGATGCCGCGTTCCTGCTCCTGCACCATCCAGTCCATCGTCGCGGTGCCTTCGTGCACCTCGCCGATCTTGTAGGTGATGCCGGTGTAGTAAAGGACCCGCTCGGTCGTAGTGGTCTTGCCGGCATCGATGTGCGCCATGATGCCGATATTGCGCACCCGTTCTATGGGCGTTTCGCGAGCCACGATAATCCTCGGGAACTTCTACCAGCGATAATGGGCGAAGGCTTTGTTCGCGTCCGCCATCCGATGTGTGTCTTCGCGCTTCTTGACCGCGCCGCCCCGGTTCGCCCCCGCCTCCAATATTTCCGCCGCCAGCCGTTCAACCATCGATTTTTCGCTGCGAGTGCGCGCCGCCGCTACCATCCAGCGCATCGCAAGCGATGAACGCCTGACCGGCCTCACCTCGATCGGCACCTGGTAGTTCGCGCCGCCGACGCGCCGCGAACGCACTTCCACCGACGGCCGCACGTTGTCCAGCGCGCGCTTGAAAACCACCAGCCCGTCTTCCTTGGTGCGTTCCGCAACCCGGTCGAGCGCCTCGTAAAGCATGCGCTCCGACACCGCCTTCTTCCCGCGTTCCATCACCACGTTGACGAACTTCGCCACCATCCGGTCGTGGAACTTCGGGTCCGGCATGATTTCGCGGACCCGCGCCTGTCCTTTGCGCGACATGACTGGTTACTTGGGCTTCTTTGCGCCGTATTTGGAGCGGCTGCGCCGGCGGTCCTGCACCCCGATCGAATCCAGCGTTCCGCGCACCACGTGATAGCGGACGCCCGGCAGGTCCTTCACGCGGCCGCCGCGAACCAGCACCACGGAGTGCTCCTGCAAATTGTGCCCGACGCCCGGGATGTAAGTGTTGACTTCATAGCCGTTGGAAAGCCGGACCCGCGCCACCTTTCGCAGCGCCGAGTTGGGCTTCTTGGGCGTCGTGGTCTTCACCTGCACGCATACGCCGCGCTTTTGCGGACAGCCCTCCAAGGCCGGCGCGGTCACCTTGCGCCGCTTCTTTTCGCGCGCGGCGCGAATCAGCTGATTAATCGTCGGCACTCGTAAGCCTTCTAAACCTCGATTCACCCGCACCTGGTCTCCGCGAATATCGCGGCTGCCGATGCGCTTCCGATTCTTTGATGCGCCGGCAAAAAACTCGGCGCGAAATCGGTGGTTCAAACAAACCCCCCAAGGGCAGAAAGTACCCTTGGGGGAAATACAATTATCTAAGCCAACCCTGCGCCCAAGTCAACCAAGCGCCCCCTTGGCCGCACCTTTCCGGCGCTCTCCCGCCGATCTCCGGCGCGCAATCGCCGCGACGGCCGCCATGATTGCGCCCGGCTCCATCACTCGGTCCGCGCGGGCACGGGCGCCGCGGGCAACCCTGCCGCCTCGAGGTCCTCGGCGGCCGGCTGCCCTTCCGCCTTCGCTTCGACAGTGTTATACGACGCGAGTCCGGTGCCCGCCGGAATCAGCCGCCCCATGATCACGTTCTCTTTGAGGCCGACCAGACGGTCCACTTTGCCGTTGATTGCCGCCTCGGTGAGCACGCGCGTCGTCTCCTGGAACGACGCCGCCGAGATGAAGCTCTCCGTGGAGAGCGACGCCTTGGTGATGCCGAGCAGTAGCGGTTCCGCAATCGCCGGCTCGCCGCTCTTCTCGATCACCCGCGCGTTCTCCTGGTCGAAGCGCCACTTCTCGACGTGATCGCCCACCAGGAAATCGGTGTCACCGACCTCCTTGATCCTCACGCGGCGAAGCATCTGACGCACGATCACCTCGATGTGCTTGTCGTTGATGCGCACGCCCTGCAGCCGGTAGATTTCCTGGATTTCGTCCACCAGGTATTTCGCCAGCACCTTCTCGCCGAGAATTGTCAGGATGTCGTGCGGGTTCGATGAGCCTTCCATCAGCGGCTCACCCGCCTTGATCAGGTCGCCCTCGTGAACCGCGATGTGCTTGCCCTTGGGAATCAGGTACTCGCGCTGTTCGCCGACTTCGGGAGTGACGACCACCTTGCGCTTACCCTTGGTGTCCTTGCCGAACGATACCTGGCCGTCGATCTCCGAAATGACCGCGAACTCCTTGGGCTTGCGCGCCTCGAACAGCTCCGCCACCCGCGGCAGTCCGCCCGTGATGTCCTTGGTCTTGGTCGTCTCACGCGGGATCTTCGCGATCACGTCGCCCGGCTGCACCTGCTTGCCCTCGGGCACGTTGAGGTACGCGCCGACCGGCAGGTAGTAGCGCGCGAACAGTGTCGAGTTCGGAATCTTCGCGGTCTTGCCCGACTCGTCCTTGATCGAGATGCGCGGACGCACGTCCAGCTCGCGGAACTCGACTACTACGTTGGAGCGGGCGCCGGTGCGTTCATCGACGCGCTCCTCCATCGTTTTGCCCTCGAGGATGTCGCCGTACTTAATCGTGCCGCCCACCTCGGTGATGATCGGCGTCGTGTACGGATCCCAGTCCGCAATCATCTCGCCCGTTTTGATGGCTTCGCCTTCGCGCTTGCGCAACTTCGCGCCGTAAATCAGCGGGTAACGTTCGCGTTCGCGCTCGCGCATGCGGCCGTCCTCGCCGGTTATCTGCGCCGCGACTACCACTTCGCCGTGGCGCGACATCACGACCAGATTTCCGTCGCTGCCCTGCACCGTCGCGACTCCGTGCAGCCGCACGACGCCTTCGTTGCGCGCCTCGAGCGTCGTTTGCTCCGCGCGCCGGCTCGCGGTGCCGCCGATGTGGAACGTCCGCATCGTAAGCTGCGTGCCCGGCTCGCCGATCGACTGGGCGGCCACGATTCCGATCGCCTCGCCCATGATCACCAGGTGTCCGCGGCCCAGGTCGCGCCCGTAGCACTTGACGCACACGCCCTGGCGCGACTGACAGGTCAGCACCGAGCGAATCTTGACGCGCTCCAGACCCCCCTCTTCGATCGCGCGCACGCGATCCTCGTCGATCGTGTCGTTGGCATGCACCAGCACGTCGCCGGTGAACGGATCGCGGATCTCCTCCAGCGCCACCCGCCCCAGCACGCGGTCGCCGAGCGCCTCGATGATCTCGCCGCCTTCGACCAGCGGCGTCATCTCGATTCCGTCCAGCGTGCCGCAGTCGTTTTCGGTGATAATCGAGTCCTGCGCGACGTCCACCAGCCGCCGCGTCAGGTAGCCCGAGTTTGCGGTTTTGAGCGCGGTGTCCGCGAGTCCCTTGCGGGCTCCGTGGGTTGACACGAAGTACTGCAGCACCGTCAAACCTTCGCGGAAGTTCGCGGTGATCGGCGTCTCGATGATCTCGCCCGAGGGCCGCGCCATCAGACCGCGCAGTCCCGCGAGCTGTCGAATCTGCTGATCCGATCCGCGCGCTCCCGAGTCCGCCATGATGAAGATGGGATTGAACGACGGCCCGACGATGTCCTCGCCCTTGTCGTTCTTGCCGAACACTTCGGTCGCGAGCCCCTTGATCACCGCGCTGCCGATCTCGTCCTGCACTTCCGCCCAGATGTCCACCACCTTGTTGTAACGCTCGCCGTCGGTGATGACGCCGTTGTTGTACTGCTTCTGAATCTCGCTGACCTGCTTTTGCGCCTCTTCCAGCAGGTGCTGCTTCTGGGGCGGAATTTTCATGTCCTTGATCGAGATTGAAATTCCCGCGCGCGTGGCGAACTCGAACCCGATGTCCTTGAGGCGATCGGCAAAAATAACCGTGGCCTTGTCGCCCGCCTTGCGATAGACGGTGTCAATCAGGTTGCCGAGCTCCTTCTTTTTCATCGTGCGGTTGACTTCTTCGAACGCCACCTCGGGCGGCACCACCTCGTAAAGCAGCACCCGGCCCACCGTCGTCTCGACCCGTTGCAGGTGCGGACGCGCCGCCTCCGCCGCCGCGGCCGCAGCGGCTGCCGCCGCCGCTCGCTTCGACATCTTCCCGTCGGCCTTGCCGTCGCCATTGGGTGCCGCTTCGGTTGCGCTTCCGTTCACCAGCGCACTGGCCATACGCACAATGACGCGCGCGTGCAAATCCACTTCGCCGTGATCGTACGCGATTCGCACTTCGTCGGGGCTTGAGAAAATCCGCCCCTCGCCCTTCGCGAGCGGACGCTCACGGGTCATGTAGTAAAGCCCCAACACCATGTCCTGCGTCGGCACGATGATGGGCTTGCCGTGCGCGGGGGACAGGATGTTGTTGGTCGACATCATGAGCGCGCGCGATTCCACCTGCGCTTCGATCGACAGCGGCACGTGCACCGCCATCTGGTCGCCGTCGAAGTCCGCGTTGTACGCGAAGCAGACCAGCGGATGCAGCTGTATCGCCTTGCCCTCGATAAGCACCGGCTCGAATGCCTGGATTCCCAACCGATGCAGCGTCGGCGCGCGGTTCAGCAGAACCGGGTGTTCGCGGATGACGTCATCGAGGATGTCCCAGACATCCTTGCCTTCCTTCTCGACCATCTTTTTCGCGGCCTTGATGGTCGTGACGTAGCCCTTCTCCTCGAGCTTGTTGTAGATAAACGGCTTGAACAGCTCGAGCGCCATCTTCTTCGGGAGCCCGCACTGATGGAGCCGAAGCTCGGGTCCCACCACGATCACCGAGCGGCCCGAATAATCGACGCGCTTGCCGAGCAGGTTCTGGCGGAAGCGCCCCGATTTGCCCTTGAGCATGTCGCTCAGCGATTTCAGCGGCCGCTTCGACGGCCCGGTAATCGCGCGTCCGCGCCGTCCGTTGTCGAACAGCGCATCAACCGCCTCCTGGAGCATCCGCTTTTCGTTGCGGATGATGATGTCCGGCGCGCTCAGTTCGATTAGCCGCTTCAACCGGTTGTTGCGATTGATTACGCGGCGGTACAGGTCATTCAGATCAGAGGTGGCAAAGCGCCCGCCGTCGAGCGGAACCAACGGACGCAGGTCGGGCGGAATCACCGGCAGGATGGTGAGAATCATCCATTCGGGTTTGTTCCCCGACTCGCGAAACGCGTTTATGACCTTGAGCCGCCTCGAGACCTTCTTGCGCCGCGCCTCGCTCGAGGTCGCCTTCATCTCGACCCGCAATTCCCCGGCAAGCTTTTCCAGTTCCAGCTGCGAGAGCAGGCCGCGGATCGCCTCCGCGCCCATCCCCGCCTTGAACGAGTCGCCATACTGCTCGCGCGCCTCGCGGTACTTGCGCTCGACGAGAAGCTCCTTGTAGCTAAGCGGGGTCTCGCCCGGGTCGGTCACCACGTAGCACTCGAAGTACAGCACTTTCTCGAGTTCCTTGAGCGTCATGTCGAGAAGCGTGCCGATGCGCGACGGCAGCGAACGCAGGAACCAGATGTGCGCGACCGGCGCGGCCAGATCGATGTGTCCCATGCGCTCGCGGCGCACCTTGGACTGGATCACTTCGACGCCGCACTTCTCGCAGACCACGCCGCGATGGCGCATGCGCTTGTACTTGCCGCAGTTGCACTCGTAGTCCTTGGTCGGACCGAAAATCTTCGCGCAGAAAAGCCCGTCGCGCTCCGGCTTGAAGGTCCGGTAGTTGATCGTCTCCGGCTTCTTCACTTCGCCGTGCGACCACGACCGGATCATCTCCGGCGCCGCGATTGAAATCCGGATTGCGCTGAACGCAATCGGGTTCTTTGGCTTCTCGAACAGTCCAAAGAGATCTTCCATCTCTGGCTACTCCCTTGCGCCCGCGCGCGTGTCACGCGGCGCCTGTTCCAGAAGTTCCACATTGAGGCACAACGACTGGAGTTCCTTCACCATCACGTTGAACGACTCCGGCAACCCCGGCTCCAGCGTGTTCTCGCCCTTGACGATCGCCTCGTACATGCGGGTGCGTCCGGCCACGTCGTCGGACTTGACCGTCAGCATCTCCTGCAGCGTGTACGCCGCGCCGTAACCTTCCAGCGCCCACACTTCCATCTCGCCCAGCCGCTGACCGCCAAATTGCGCCTTGCCGCCGAGCGGCTGCTGCGTTACGAGGCTGTATGGGCCGGTCGAGCGTGCATGGATCTTGTCCTCGACCAGGTGGTGCAGCTTCATCATGTACATCACGCCGACCGTAACCGGCTGCTCGAATGCGAGCCCGGTGCGTCCGTCGTGCAGCGTGCACTGGCCGGTGTCGGGCAGCCCCGCCCGGTTGAGCATCTGGAAGATTTCTTCCTCGCGAGCGCCGTCGAACACCGGCGATGCGAGGTGGATTCCCGCCGACACGTTCGCGACGAGCTTGTACACGTCGGGGTCGGGAAGCTCGTCGAGAAATTCCTTGCTCTCCTTGTCCGGGTAGAGCTCGCCGAGCCGCTTCTTGAGCTGTGCGGCGGTCGCGCCCGCGCGCAGATCGCGCTCGATTCGCGCGCCAAGTTCGCGCGCCGCCCAGCCGAGATGGGTCTCCAGAATCTGCCCAACGTTCATCCGCGACGGCACCCCCAACGGGTTCAGTACGATGTCCACCGGCGTTCCGTCGGCCAGATACGGCATGTCCTCCTCGGGCAGGATCCGTGAAAGCACGCCCTTGTTGCCGTGGCGTCCGGCCATCTTGTCGCCCACCTGCAGGCGGCGCTTGATGGCCACGAACACCTTGATCATCTTGATCACGCCCGGCGGCAGTTCGTCGCCCGCCTTCAGCCGGTCCATCTTGGCGCCGTAGCGCTGCTGCACGGTCTCGACGTTCGAGTTCATCGCGACGATCGCCTGCGTGGCCTCTTCCGCCGAGCGCTCATCCTCAACCCGAAGCTGGCCCCACAGCGTCGGCGCCAGCTCTTCGAGGTCCTCGCCCGTAAGCGTGTCGCCCTTGTTGAGCAGCACCTTGCGCTCGTCGGACATCACGCGACCCGCAAGTTTCTTCCCGGCCAGCGCCTTGCGCAGCTTGCGCAGGGTTTCCTGGCGGATGATGCGAATCTCTTCGCCCTCGTCCTGCTTCAACCGCTCGGCCTCGAGCACTTCGATTTCCTGCGTGCGGTCGTCCTTGACCACGCCGCGGCGCGCGAAGACCCGCGCGTCGATAACCGTGCCCTCGACTCCCGGCGGCACCTTCAGCGAGGTGTCGCGCACCTCGCCCGCTTTCTCGCCGAAGATCGCGCGCAGGAGTTTTTCCTCGGGCGAAAGCTGAGTCTCTCCCTTGGGCGTGATCTTGCCGACCAGAACGTCGCTCGGACGTACTTCAGCTCCAATTCGAATGATGCCCGACGCGTCGAGGTCCTTGAGCGCCTCCTCGCCGACGTTGGGAATGTCGCGCGTGATTTCCTCGGGGCCGAGCTTGGTGTCGCGCGCGACGCACTCGAACTCCTCGATATGCACCGAGGTGAACAGGTCTTCCTTGACCACGCGCTCTGAGATGAGGATCGAGTCCTCGAAGTTGTAACCGCCCCACGGCATGAACGCGACCAGCGTGTTGCGCCCCAGCGCCAACTCGCCCACGTCCGTCGACGGCCCGTCCGCCAGAACGTCACCCGCCCTAGCGCGCTCCCCCTTCTGCACCACCGGACGCTGGTTGATGCAGGTGTTTTGGTTGGAGCGCTGGTACTTGATGAGGTTGTAGATGTCGACGCCCGCATCGTAGGGGTCGCGGCTTTGACGATCGGCGCGCACTACGATGCGCTCCGCATCGACGCTCTCCACCACTCCGTCGCGCTTGGCAATCACGGTAACGCCTGAATCGCGCCCCACGGTCCTTTCCAGTCCCGTGCCGACCAGCGGGGCCTCGGTGCGCAGCAGCGGCACCGCCTGGCGCTGCATGTTGGAGCCCATCAGCGCGCGGTTGGCGTCGTCGTTTTCGAGGAACGGAATCAGCGACGCCGCAACCGATACCAGCTGATTCGGCGAAACGTCCATGTACTGGACGTCCTCGGCGCGGACGACCGTAAACTCGCCGCCGATCCGCGCGGACACCGACTCGTTCTGGAATCGCAGGTGCGCGTCGATCGGCGCATTCGCCTGCGCGATTACCTTGTCTTCCTCGTCGAGCGCCGAGAGGTACACGATTCGTTCGGACACCCGCCCGCTTTCGACCACGCGATACGGCGTCTCGATGAATCCGAACTCGTTCACCCGTGCGTAGGTCGAAAGCGCGGCGATGAGCCCGATGTTCGGGCCCTCCGGCGTCTCGATGGGGCAAACGCGCCCGTAGTGCGTCGGATGCACGTCGCGGACTTCGAACCCCGCGCGCTCGCGCGTGAGACCGCCGGGGCCCAGCGCTGAAAGGCGGCGCTTGTGCGCGATCTCCGAGAGCGGATTGGTCTGATCCATGAACTGCGAGAGCTGCGACGATCCGAAAAATTCCTTGATCACCGCGCTCGCCGGTTTGTAGTTCACCAACTCCTGCGGCATCAGCGTTTCGATGTCCTGCAGGCTCATCCGCTCCTTGATCGCGCGCTCCATCCGCACCAGTCCGATGCGGAACTGGTTCTCGACCAGCTCGCCCACCGCGCGCACGCGCCGGTTGCCCAAGTGGTCGATGTCGTCCACCTGGCCAATCCCGCTCTTCAGATCGAACAGGTAGCGGACCACCTCCAGGATGTCCTCGCGGCGAAGCGTCCCCTGCCCGAGCGGCACGTCGAGCTTGAGCTTGTGATTGAGCTTGAGCCGCCCGACCTTCGACAGGTCGTAGCGCTCCGGATTGAAGAACAGGTTGTTGAAGAAGGTCGTCGCCGTTTCCGGCGTCGGCGGATCGCCCGGACGCAGCCGCCGGTAAATTTCGACAATCGCCTCCTCGGGAGTCGACAGCTTGTCCTGCGCGAGCGTCAGCCGCAGCGGCCCTCCGCCCGGCTGGTCGCCGGTGTAGAGCACCTCGATCTTCTTGACCCCGCGCCCCTTGAGCTTGTCGATCGATTCCTCGGTCAGCTCTTCGTTGGTCTGGACCAGCACCTCGCCGGTATTCGAGTCCACCAAGTCGTGCGCGGAGACCAGACCCACCACTTCGTCGAGCGTGATCGGCACTTCGGCGATTTTCGCCGCCTCCATCGCGCGCACGGCCGCCTTGTTGAACTTGCGGCCTTCGCGCGCGAGCACCTCGCCCGTTTTCGGATCCTTGACGTCGCGCGTCACCTTCGCGCCGAGCAGTTGGTCGGGCCGGAACTCCTTGGCGAGCTGCTTGGAGTCGAGCAGGATGGCGTCCTTCGGGTAGTAGTAATTGAGCAGGTCTTCCGTGGTCATCCCGAGCGCCCGCAGCAGCACCGTGGCCGGGAACTTGCGCCGACGATCGATTCGCACGTACAGCGCATCGCGCGGATCGAATTCGAAGTCGATCCAGCTCCCCCGGTACGGAATGATCCGCGCCGAGTAGAGCAGCTTCCCGGTGGAATGCGTTCGCCCCTTGTCGTGCTCGAAGAACACGCCGGGCGAACGATGCAACTGCGAGACGATGACCCGCTCGGTGCCGTTCACCATGAAGGTGCCGTTGCCCGTCATCAGCGGAATCTCGCCGAAATAGACCTCCTGCTCCTTGACGTTCTTGATCGAACGGCGCCCGCTCTCGACGTCCCAGATGACGAGTTGAATCTTGACCTTCACCGGCGCCGCGTACGTCATGCCGCGCTGATGGCATTCCTCGACGTCGTACTTGGGCGTCCCAAGTTCGTAGCTTACGAACTCCAGCGACGCGGTCTCATTGAAATCCTTGATCGGAAAAACCGACTTGAAGACCGCCTGCAGTCCCGAGTTCTGGCGATTCTCGACCGTTACGTCTCTCTGCAGAAATTCGTCGTATGAGCGCTTCTGGATCTCGATCAGGTTCGGGATGTCGATGATCTTCTTGATCTTCCCGAATGAACGCCGAAGCCGGAAGTTGCTCGTGACCCGCTGCTGTTGAGCCATTCTTAGCTACCCCACTTTGCGCGCGCCCGGCCGTCGGGCGCGCCGTGAAACGTCGTCGGCCGCGGACCCACGGGCGCTGCCCGCATCCGCAACCGCGATTTCAAATTCGCTGCGGCGGGACGTTCCCGCTCGCGATGAAATTTCCGGACCGAAACCGTTGGACCAAAAGCTCGCCGCCCCCAGCTACTTCAGCTCCACCTTGCCGCCCGCCTCCTCCAGCTTCTTCTTGACCTCTTCCGCCTCCGCCTTGCTCACGCCTTCCTTCACCGCCTTGGGCGCGCCATCGACAAGGTCCTTCGCTTCTTTGAGGCCAAGCCCGGTAAGCTCGCGCACTACTTTGATCACCTGGATCTTCTTGTCGCCTGCGCCGGTCAGCATGACCGTGAACTCGTCCTGCTCGACTGGCGCCGCCGCAGCACCACCGCCGGCCGCCGGTCCCGCTGCCATCGCAATCGGGGCCGCCGCCGACACACCAAGCTCTTCCTCGAGCTCCTTAACCAGGGCCGCCGCGTCGATAAGACTCAGGTTCTTGAGGTAGTCCTTTACCTGATCGCGGCTGAGCTGTGCTTCTGACATTTCCCTACTCTCCTTCTATTCCTCGTCGCGCCCGCGGGTGATGTGGGAGCGCCTTGTTTCAATAGCTAATGATGCCTGCGCCAGTTGCCCGTCCTACGATGCTTCCTCGGCGCCGCCCTTTTTCTTTCCGATCGCATCAACCAGACGCGCCAGCGATGCCGCCGGTTCGTTGAGCAGCCTGACCAGGCGCGTGGCCGGCGCCTGCAAGACACCGAGCATTTGCGCGAGCACAACCTCGCGCGGCGGCAATGTCGCGAGCGCCTGAAATTGCGCCGCGGTGATTTCCTGCCCCTCCAGCACGCCGCAGCGCACCACGAAGCGCTCGCCCAATTCGCGCAGCGAGCTGACGGTCTTCGCGACCTCGACCGGATCGTCGTAGCTCAGGATGAGTCCGACCGGACCGCCGAGCTTCGGTTCCAGGTTCTCGAACCGCGTGCCCTTGATCGCGCGCCGGATGAGCGTGTTCTTCGCGACCCGAATCTCGCCGCGCACCGCGCGCAACCGCCGCCGGATGTCCGTGGACTCCGCGGCGGTGATGCCGTGGTACTCGGAGAGCAGCGCCATCTTGGCGCGGGCGAACCGCTCATTGAGCTGCTCGACCACCGCGATTTTCTGATCCCTTCTCATCGAACCACTTTCCTCACCGCGCCGGTTTCACAACTCGGCCATCACGCCGCGGCCGCGACCTTGGTCGCCGCGGTCGTATCGATCTTGATTCCCGGACCCATCGTCGAAGTCACCGCAACCGTCTTGACGTAATTCCCCTTGGCGCTCGCCGGCTTCGCCCGAACGATCGCCGTGAGCAGCGCCTGCGCGTTCTCGGTGAGCTTCTCCGCGCCGAAGCTCAGCTTGCCGATCGGCGCATGCACGACTCCCGCCTTGTCCACCCGGAAATCGACCTTGCCCGCCTTCGCCTCGGTGACTGCCTTCGCGACGTCAAAAGTGACCGTGCCGGTCTTGGGATTTGGCATCAAGCCGCGAGGGCCCAGAATCTTGCCGATCCTCCCGACCAGCGACATCACGTCGGGCGTGGCGACCACACGATCGAAGTCGAGCCAGTTCTCTTCCTGAATCTTCTTGATCATGTCTTCGCCGCCGACGAAGTCGGCGCCCGCCTCGCGCGCCTCGCGCTCCTTGTCGCCCTTGGCAAGCACCAGGACGCGGACGGTCTTGCCGATGCCGTTGGGAAGCACCACGCTGCCACGCACGTTTTGGTCGGCTTGGCGCGGATCGACGCTCAGGCGTATCGCGATCTCGGCGGTTTCATCGAACTTCGCGACTTTGTTCTCGACCAGGAGGCTGATCGCCTGCGAAAGCTCGTAACGCTTGTCGCGATCGATCTTGCTCGCCGCTTCCTTGTATTTCTTTCCCGCCATCTCGGTTCGCCCTCGCTATTCGACCTCGATACCCATCGAGCGCGCGGTCCCGGCGACCGTCTTGATCGCCGCCTCGACATCCTTGGCGGTGAGATCCTTGACCTTCGTCTTCGCGATCTCCTCGACTTGCGCGCGCGTGACCTTGCCGACCTTGGTTTTGTTGGGCGTCGCAGAGCCCTTTTCAATGCCCGCGGCGCGAAGCAACAGTATCGACGCCGGCGGGCTCTTCGTAATGAATGTGAACGAGCGGTCCGCGTACACGGTGATAATCACCGGCACGACCAGCCCCGCCATGTTCTGGGTCTGCGCGTTGAACTGCTTGCAGAACTCCATGATGTTGACGCCGCGCTGGCCGAGCGCCGGCCCAACCGGTGGCGACGGATTCGCCGCGCCGCCGGGAATCTGTAGCTTGATCTGGCCGACTACTTTCTTTGCCACTTGCCTTGAGTCTCCGAACCGGCCAACTGCACGACCACGTCGCGTTACCGCCTCGCGGCCCCCGCTCGGCGGCCGGACGCGCTGCTCTACGCCTTCTCCACCTGAACGAAATCGAGCTCGACCGGAGTCGCGCGCCCGAAAATCGAAATCAAAACTCTGACCTTGCCCTTTTCGGGTTTGACCTCTTCAACCGTGCCGTTGAAGTCCTGGAACGGCCCGTCAACGACCTTGATCGCCTCGCCCACTTCGAAGAGCACCTTCGGCTTGGGCCGAAGCGCGCCCTCCTCCATCTGCTGCGTAATCTCCCGAACTTCGGACTCCGGCACTTCGGGCGGTTCCGTCGCGTGTCCCACGAAGCCGGTAATCTTGGGCGTGTTCTTGACGATGTGCCAGGTCTCCTCGTCGAGAAGCATCTGGACGAAGATGTAACCCGGGAAGAACTTGCGGCTCGAAATTTTGCGCTGGCCACCCTTGCCGAGTTCCTGCACCCGTTCGATGGGCACCAATACCTGGCCCATCTTGTGTTCCATGTGGAGCGATTTGATCCGCTCCTCGAGCGCGGCCTTGGCCTTCTGCTCGTAGCCCGAATAAGTGTGCACCACGTACCACTTCATCGCGCCGCGATCCGCGGCCGCTGCTTCCGTGGACGCGGGCGCAACTCGCTCCGCAAGCGCCGCTGATTCCTGCTTGCGCACTTCGCCGTCGGGAGTGGTTTCCATCGGATCCGGTCTTCAGTCTCTAAAGGCGCGCGTCGCCCCAGCTAGCTCAGGAGCTGACGCACGACCATCGTCGCCAAGTAGTCGATGACGCCCAGCCACACCGCCATCACGAGCGAGAGAATCACGACCACGATGGTCGCCTGCATCGTCTCCTTGGGCGACGGATAGTGGACCTTGGCAAGCTCCGTCCACGCCTCTTGAACGAAGCTCACGCCCTTCTGGAGGTAACTTTTCATTTTATCCATAAGGCGTGTTCCATTCAAGCATCCGGGTTGAGCGTGGCGGGCCAGGCAGGATTCGAACCTGCAACCCTCGGATTTGGAGTCCGATGCTCTGTCCAGTTGGAGCTACTGGCCCGGC
>CAYSCX010000028.1:0-30873 GCA_964429575.1 uncultured Binatia bacterium (SeqCode)
CGGCGAGCAACGCCGCGTGCGCGAGCACAGATGCGGTGAACGCTGCGGCATGTCGAGGCGCGGCGCGCGGGGCCGGTCGCGAGTCGCGACGGCCAATAACATCAAGTGAGGCATCGGCGGGAAAACGCTCCCGTTGGTCGTGAAGATATTTGCAGGACACTGGACCTCACCCGCGAAGGTCGTTGCGGCTCCGTCGATTCGGCCGGTTATCTGGCTCGGAGAGCACGTGCTCTCCACACAGTTGCGGGGCAGCGCCGACATTTCACCGGCTTCCCCGGACGAATCAGAAAGTCACACTACGCCGGTGCGGGCGAGAGTCAATACGAATCGGCGACGGCGTTATGAGGCGAGAGCGGCGGTGTGGCGTGTGAGGCGCTGGTAGGCGAGTGCCGTGCCGGTGACGTTCCCGGCAACGGCGATGAAGGTGAAAGTCACCTCGATCGCGGCGCGGACGATGAGCGACGGCAGCTCGACGCCGAGCAAAGACGCGATCCGCAAAGACAAGGATTGCGCGATGATGATCGGAACTATGATGAGGAGATTGATCGCCAAGATGCGCAGCGCCATGCCCTCGGTCTGGCGCCAGGCCGCGCCGAAGCCGCCGAATCGGTCCACGGCAACGGCTGGCAACGCAACAGACAGCCGCATGCCGGTGAAGATCGCAAGGACCACGATCACGGTGTCGAGCACGATGAGCGGTCCGAAGGCGGCGCCGAAGCGATCTGACGAAAAGAGAATCAGGGTGGCGCCGAGCGGCACGCCGAAGGTCACGAGCGCGAGCAGCAATGAGACACCGAGATAGGTGAATTCTCGCGATCCAAATCGCGGTACGAATGAACCCGGCTCAGCGGTCGAGCCGAGCAGGACGATTCGCGTCCATGCGACCGCGAACGGTGTCACGATGATCACATACGGGAGATACCACGCCCAATTCAGCCAGAAGGCGCCCCAGATGGCGGCGAGATAGCCGGACGCGATCTGGCTGATGAGGGTGATGGCGGCGGGCACAATGGCCGCCTGCGCGAGCGGCCCCGTGCGGCTCATCATCATCGAGAACGATTGCGCCGCAATCTCGAATACCGGCAAGGTTGGGCGCTGATCAGGATTCATGGCGTTCAGGAGGGCGGCTCCCGGTCGCGACGCGCCGCCAGAATATCGCAGGTCGGGGCCGCGTGCGCGACGGTTTGACAATCGGGCGGCACGCACGGTATGAACAATTGTTCAGAAACTGAATGAAGGTTCAGCTCAGGTCCGAATGAGCGTACGCGACCGGCACCAACGAGAACGCAGCGCGCGGCGCAACGCGATGGTCGCGGCGGCGGCGCGCGTGTTCGCGCGCAACGGACTCGACGGCGCGACTATCGAGATGGTCGCGCGCGAGGCCGAGGTCGCGGTCGGCACCATCTACCTATATTTCGCGTCGCGCGACGATCTGTTCCTCAGTCTAATCGCGGAGCGCGGTGCGCAGTTGCGCGCGCGTTACGTGGAGATTCAGGCGCGCAAGCTCGAACCGCTCGATGAGCTGCGCGCGATGGCGAATGCGTATCTCGACTACGTGCGAGAGTCGCGCGAGCTGTTCCTGGCGCAGCAATCCGTCGTGTGGGAGAAACTTCAGCACCGGCTCAAGCGCCCCGCAGAGAAGCGCAACTTCCGGCGCGTGATGTCGCTCGCGCACGAGATATTCGGACTGTGGGAACACTCGGTGAGCCGGGTCTTCCCGCAAAGCGCGGGCGGTGCGGGCGGCGCGAAGACCGCGTCGGTGCTATGGGCGACGCTAAACGGCGCGTTCGTGCTGACCGGCGATGACGGCTGGTTCCGTGGCGTTACGGGACTCGACCCGTCGCACTTCGTCGAGGAAGCATTCGAGTACCATCTCGCCGCGGCGGGACTCGCGTCGGCGCGCAATGGCAAGGCGGCATCGCAGCCACATCATCCCAATGGTACGAACGGCGCGCGCAAGCGCGTGCGATCAAAGTTAAGCGGTCACGAAGATCGAGAGGAAACAGCCCCGGCCCCCGCGTAGGTGTTGGCGCGCAAGCCCCGGCCGAAAAGGAGAGAGCGCATGAAGTTCACATGGT
Source organism: uncultured Binatia bacterium (SeqCode) (assembly GCA_964429575.1). Classification (GTDB taxonomy): domain Bacteria; phylum Desulfobacterota; class Binatia; order Binatales; family Binataceae; genus CAYSCX01. Next base: position 2,079 of record CAYSCX010000028.1, read on the forward strand.
TCCATCTGATGCCGTACCGGTTCCTGCCGGATGACTTCAAGGACAAGTACAGGAGCGTGTGGGTCGATATTCCGCGCAACCTTTACGACCCCAAGCTCGGCCACCAGCTTTACAATGACTATCTCGACCAACTCGAGTTCGCCGATCGGATGGGCTACGACGGGCTGGGCGTCAACGAGCATCATCAAAACGCGTACGGTATGATGCCGTCGCCCAACCTGATGGCGGCGGCACTGGCGCGGCGCACGCGCAACGCGAACCTGGTCGTGCTGGGCAACTCGATCGCGCTCTACAACCCGCCGGTCCGCGTGGCTGAAGAGTTCGCGATGCTCGACGTGATAAGCGGCGGGCGGCTGGTAGCGGGCTTCCCGGTGGGCACCTCGATGGACATCAACTTCTGCTACGGCGTAGTGCCTGCGGAGACTCGCGAGCGCTATTACGAGGCGCACGACCTGATCGTGAAATCGTGGAAGGAAGACGACGTCTTCGCCTTCAACGGCAAGTACACCAAGCTGCGCTACGTCAACCTGTGGCCCAAGCCTATCCAGAAGCCGCATCCGCCGATCTGGGTCCCGGGCGGCGGGTCGGTCGAGACGTGGGACTTCGTCGCCGACCACGACTACCAGTACAGCTTCCTTTCGTTCTTTGGTTACCTGCAGGGCAAGAAGGTTGCCGACGGCTACTGGGAAGTGATGGCGAACAAGGGCAAGGAGTTGAATCCTTACAGCCTCGGCTTCGCCCAGGTGGTCGCGGTGTCGGAGACCGATGCGCAGGCGGAGAAGGACTACGCTCCGCACATGGACTACTTCTACAACCGCTGCCTGCACGTTCATAACGGCTTCGCCGATGCGCCCGGATACCGCACCGTGAAAACCATCAAGGCGGGCCTGCTCGGCCAGTTCGGCAAGCAGGCCACGCTGCGCCGCGAGGGCCTCAAGTGGCGCGATTTCATCGACGAAGGCTACGTCATCGGCGGCTCGCCGAAAACGGTGCGCGAGCGGCTGCGCGAGGCGATGCAGCACCTGCGCTGCGGTCACCTGATGCTGCTGATGCAGATTGGGTCGATGCCGCCGGAACTGGTGCGCAAGAACACCCAGCTGTTCGCCGAGGAAGTGATGCCGTACGTGCGCGACCTGTGGAGCGAGCACGAGGATCGCTGGTCGCCCAAGCCGCTCCCGGCAGGCGAACGCGCGTTGCCGGCGAAGTTGAGCTTCGAGGGGCGCGAAGAGCCCAACGGCAAGACCCGCGCGGGCGCAACCATCGCGGCCGAGGCGCGGAGCGCAAAATGACGACGATGCGCAAGCTACAGAATGGACGATTCAACGTCGAATTGCAGAGCTACGGGAGCGGCGGCGAGCCGCTGCTGTTCCTGCACGGCGCCGGCGGGCTGATGCCGTCGGAACCGTTCCTCGAGGAATTGGGACGCGATTACAAGGTGGTCGCGCCGCATCTGCCTGGCTACGGCGAATCGACCGGCGGAGAGCACATCGACGATGTCTTCGACGCGGTGCTGTTCTATCAGGAGCTGCTCGACGATTTGGGAATCGCGCAGGCGCACGTGGTCGGCCATTCGATGGGCGGAATGCTCGCGGCAGAACTCGCTGCGCAAAACCCGCAGCGGGTGAAGAAGCTGGTGTTGGTTGGCGCCGCCGGGTTTTGGCTCGAGGAGCATCCGATTCCCGACGTGTTCGCGGCGCAGCTCGACGAGATGGCGGGACTTCTGTTTCACGATCCGAAGTCGCCAGCGGCACAGCTGATGACGGCGATCCCCGAGGACTTCAAGTTGCTCGAGGCGATGTACGTCGAGCGGGTGAAGCGCCTCGCGGTCGCGAGCAAGTTCCTGTGGCCCCTGCCTGACCGCGGGCTCAAGAAGCGCGCGTATCGAATCAGCGCGCCGACGTTGGTGCTATGGGGCGAGTCGGACCGGCTGATTCCGCCAGTTTACGCCAGGGAGTTCACGAGCCGGATCAAGAACGCGAAGGCCCAGACCATCAAGCAGGCCGGGCACATGCTGATGTACGAGCAGCAGGAGACATTCGTCAAGGCGGTACGAGAGTTTCTGAAGGAGAGGGTCGCGAGCCGCGACTCCCAATAACATGAAGTGAGGCTTCGGCGAGGAGCCGCTCCCGTTGGTCGGGTTGGTTGAGGGGAAGGGCGCACAGCCGTGCGCCCCTACAGGAGAGAGAGGGAGAGGGGACAGAAGCCGGCGGGATTTGACTGGCGGGCGCAGGCGGACCTAAAGTCAAGCCGCTATGAAAATCTACGATTTCGGACAAGCTCCCAATCCCCGCCGGCTGCGCGTATTCCTCGCCGAGAAGGGAATCAAGGTTCCCTACGAAACGGTGGATATTGCCTCCGGCGCAAACCGCAAACCCGAGTTCCTTGCGAAGAACCCGATGGGCGGACTCCCGGTGCTCGAACTCGACGACGGCACGTTCATCGCGGAGTCAGTCGCGATTTGCCGCTACTTCGAGGAGCAGCAGCCGGAGCCGAACCTGCTCGGCAAGGGCGCGCTCGAGCGCGCGCAGATCGAGATGTGGCAGCGCCGCATGGAATTGAATCTGTTGAGCAACACTGCGGGCGCCTTCCGGAACACGAGCGAGTTCTTCAAGGGCCGTATCCCGCAGGTCCCCGAGTACGGAGAAGTGTGCAAGAACGCGGCGGTGAAGCAGCTTGAATGGCTCGATTCGGAACTGGGTAAGCGCCAGTTCATCGCGGGCGATCGCTTCACGATCGCCGATATCACGGCGCTAATCGGGATCGATTTCGGACGAACGACCGGCATCAAGATCCAGCCGAACCAGACCAACCTGAAACGCTGGTACGACGCGGTGTCGAGCCGTCCAAGCGCTAAGGCGTAGCGGGCAAGAGAACCTGCCCCCTCACCCTCAGCCTAAACCCTCTCCCGTGAAATAACGGGAGAGGGGGAAAACATTCGCCCTCTCCCGTTCGGTCGCGAGCCGCGACTCCCAAAAGCAGGAAATCGAAGGTTGACTGGAGGATCGTTCCCGTTGGTCGGGGTGAAGTTGCGCCCTCTCCTTCACTCTCTCCCAAGTCAGCGAGAGGGGACACAAAGGCCCGCTGGAAGAACCGGGATTCTTCGCTTCGCAGACTCCGCTCTGAATGACAGAGGGAGGCGGGTGGCAAGCGACGAACGACCCTCACCCGCCGGTTGCCTCGCGTTGCTCGGCGACCGGCGACCTCTCCCCCGGGGAGAGGTGAGGAGGGAGAGGGCGCATCGCGATGCGCCCCTACGGGCAGACACAATTCGAGCTTGGAGCTGAGTTACGCAAAGGTCTTTCAAGGGGGAAGGGAAAGAGATTGCGGTGTCACCCGCCAGGCGATGTGGACGGGTACAGATGATAGAGCATCACGTAAACGATCACGCCCGTTACTGACACATACATCCAGATTGGCCAGGTCCAAATTGCGATTCGCCGGTGCGCGGCGAAGTTCCCCCCGAGCGCGCGGCGGAGCGTGATGAAAACGAGCGGCACCAACACGGCCGCGAGAGTCACGTGTGGGATGAGAATTACGAAGTAAAGCGCGCGCACCCATCCTTCACCGCCGAACGGCACGCTGCCGACGTGGTAGTGGTAGATGAGATACGAGGTAAGGAAGCCCGTCGACGCGAATACCGCCGCCACCATGCATGCACGATGGGCGCGTACGTGGCCGCGTCGAATCAGGATAAAGCCGCAGAGCAGCAGCACGCCCGCGATCGCATTGAGGGTCGCGTTAAGCGGCGCCAGCGAAGTGTAGAACACTGGTCAGATCCGCCTCCGGGGAAGTTCAGAGAGCGCGCGCTGAGGCGAGCGCGCATCGCGCACGTGCTTTACTTCTCAGGTGAGGTGTGCGCCTCCGCCTTGATCTGCTGGTGCATCGGAGTGCTCGCCCACGGCCGCGAGGTCAGATCGGGCAGGAGCATGAAGCAGGCAAACGTGACCAAGAGGATCGGGACGACGGCGATGACTGCGAGCGTGCGCTTCTCCGTGGCGAGATGCATGAAGTACATCGCGACGAGAACTGCCTTCGACCACGCGAGCGCGACCAGCAATGCGATCATCGGCGTCTTCGGCAGATGCATGTAGTAAACGACCAGTTCGAGCGCGGTCAGAATGGTCAGGTAGATGAAGACCGCCAAGTAGTTGGGCTCCGGATGATCCATCGCAATCGGAGCGGGCGCATCGCCGTATCGTGCTGTCGCTTCTTGAGCCATCGCGGGTTATCCGTCCCTGCCTTTTCGCTGTGTCAGCGCCTGCTGGTCAGATCAGGTAAACAAAGGTGAAAATCAGGATCCACACGAGATCGACGAAGTGCCAATAGAGACCGGCGATCTCAACGATCTTCGCATTCGCACCCGGCCAATAACCGCGGATCGCATTGGCGAGAATGGTGCTGTTGTAGCAGACGCCGCCGAACACGTGCATCCCGTGGAAGCCCGTGAGGGCGAAGAAGGTCGCGCTGAACAGGCTGGTCTTGATCGAAAGACCCTCGTAGCCGATCAGCATCGTCCATTCGTAGGCCTGCATGCCGAGAAAGATCAGCCCGCCAAGGACCGTCAAGGCGAGATATTTTTTTAGCTGCGCGACGTTGCCATGCTGGATGCCTGACAGCGCCTTGACCATCGTGAGGCTCGAGCAAATCAGCACGAAGGTCATGAAGGCGGTGGTGTCGATGCCGAGAATGTCCGAGGGACGCGGCCAGTTAACGTTGCCGATGCGGAGCGCGCCATAGGCGGCGATTGCGGCGCCGAACGTCATCGCGTCGCCGACCAGGAAGATCCACATGCCGAGCTTGCCGGTGTTACCCGGCGTAAGTTGCGGTTCGGTCCGGTCCATGCCGGCCGGCGCGCGGGTTTCGATTGCGGCAGCCTCGCTCATCAGTCCTATCCCCGTCGTCAGGTAGTGGTTTCGATCAGCGGTCGTCGCTTTGGGTTTCGCGCTTCGATTTCCGCCACGCCAGATAGAGAAAGCCGCCGACGCCGAGCACCGTCACATACGGGCCCGCGAGCATCGCGAGCACGCTGGTCTTGTACGCGGCGGCGGATTTATCATTCGCGTCCATGCCGCACGATGCACACGCACGAGCAATGTCCGGAGCGAGCCACAGCGCGGTAGCCATCGCACTCGCTATCAGCCTACTGAGATTCTTCACGCTTGGGTCTCTCCATGCGTCCTCAATCTACAATAGATAAACCAGCACGAACAGTAGCGGCCACACCGCGCACACGAAGTACCAGTACACGGCGGCGACCTCGACGCCCGACGCATTGCGCGCGTTGTAACGGCCACGCATCGCAGCGCCGAGAACAAACAACAGCCAGATCACCGCGGCCGTGACGTGCGCCGCGTGGCATCCGATGAGCGTGTAGAAGGTTGCGCCGTAGACGCCGCTGCTGAGGCGGAGCCCGTGCGAGACAAGCCGCACCCACTCGGAGCCCTGAATCGAAAGGAACGCCGCGCCGAGCAGCGCGGTCACTGTGAGCCATCGGCGCATCAGGCGCTGGCGACTCTGATGCACCGCGCGCACCGCGAGATACATGGTGGCGGCGCTGCCGAGCAGAACGAAAGTGTTCAACGTCGTGACTGCGATCGGCAGTTGCGGCAGTCCCGGTGGCGGCCAGAACGCGGCCTGCAAGCGGAACACGAGGAAGGCGCCGATTAGCCCGCTGAACAGCATCATCTCCGCGCCGATCAGCATCACGATCGCGAGCATCGCGTTGGAAATAAATGGACGGCGGCCTTCGTCGCCGCGCACGCCGCCGCCCTGCGAATGCGCGCGCCGCAGCGGTGCGAGCGGGCGAACCTTTGAGACCGATGCTCTCGAGCCGGATGCCACGTCAGTGCCTGGTGAACACCACAAACAGCGAAATCACTATCAGCGCGGCCGCAACGCCAAGCAGGACGAGGAGCGTGCGGCGGTTGCGTTCGTGCGAATCGTCGTACATCGCTTTGAAAGCCATCGTGACGCCCTACAGCTGGTCCAGCACCAGCGCCAGCAGGACCACCGGCAGATATACCAGCGACGCAAAGAGAACACGGCGCGCCGCCGCCGCGTTGTCCACCGCCCGGATCATTGCGATGGCGCACACGAGCATCGCGGCTCCCAGCGCCGCCGCGACGATCAGATACGCGGTGCCAGCGTAACCGAGCACTGCCGGCAGCACGCCGATCACGATTAGCGCGATACAGGTTCCGATGATGACCGCAGCGGTGAGACTGCCGCGCGCGGTGTCGGGCGGAAGCATTCGCACGCCGGCGCGGGCGAAGTCGTCGCGCCAGAGCGTTCCGATCGCGAGCGTGTGTGGCACCTGCCACAGGAACATGATCGCAAACATCAGCAGGGGCTCGAGGTCGAGAGTCCCGCGCGCGGCCGCCCATCCGGCGACCGGCGGCAACGCACCCGGGACCGCACCGACGATGCAGCAGAGCCACGACGCGCGCTTTAGCGGCGTGTACGCGACCAGGTACACCACCGAAATCGCCGCGGTGACGAACGCGCATAAGAGATTCACCGCAATCCACAGGAATGCGAAGCCAGCGGCGGTCGCGACAAGGCCAAAGACGAACGCCTCGACGGGCCGCATACGTCCGTCGGGCAGCGGCCGATGGCGCGTGCGCTCCATCTTCGCATCGAGTTCACGTTCGAAGTATTGGTTCAATGCGAGCGTACCGCCGGCCGCGATCGCGGTTCCGATTACGAGATTGAGTGCGACCGCGAAGTCGAAGCGGCCGTGCGCGCCGAGATAGTAACCGGCGAGCGTCGTCACCAGCACCATCGCCACGATTCGCGGCTTGGTGAGCGCGAAGTAATCGGCGACGCGGCCGCGCGCGAGCGAAACGCTGGCTTCGATAGTGGCGGCGCGAACGGTCACGCGGCTACTCCATGGTGCATGACGCGCCGCCGCTGACCGCGCGGCTGAGCGTCATCGGCAATCGCACTGGGGTGCGAGAGTCCGTACAGGCGATAAGAACGAAGCGTCAACGTGAGGCAGGTCGCGAGCAGCGCCGCGCCGATGACCAAGTGAGTCGTGGCCGGGAGGACAGCGTTGCCCGTCCACACCGTCAATGCGCCGAGCGTTATCTGCACGGCGAGCAGCGTGAGCAGTGCGAGAGCGGGCCGGCGAAGCCAGGGTCGATCGCCATGGTCCCTCAGGGTGCGCGCGGCGAGCCAAATGACCATGGCTGCGACCGCGATCGCGCCGCAGCGGTGCGCGAAATTCGCCGCGACAAATTGGTCGAAGTACGGCGGGATGATCTGTCCGAACGATAGTGGGAAGTCAGGAATCACGAGTCCCGCACCCATGTGCCGCATCAATGCGCCCACCAGCACCTGCGCGTAAATCACGGCGGTCGTGATGACGGCGAGCGTGGTGAGCGAAGGCGTTACAGCCGGTTTGATTTCGAGTTCCGCGGCCGCCCAGCGGCCGCTGGTGAACACGGCGAGCGCGACGAGCAGGCAGAAGAATGCCTGTGCCGTTGCTGCGTGGGTCACAGCGATCGCAAGCGGCAACTCGAAGAGCACGGTGATGCCGCCGAGCACGGCCTGCACCAGCACGAGACCCATCGCGAGGATCGCGAGGTTGCGCACCCAGCGCCGCGGTTCGACCTTGAGCGCCAAGAGCATAAGGCCGAGCGTCAGTATCAGAACAATGCCGGCGACCACGCGATGCGTATATTCGTAAACAATTCCAACGTGTTCGAACTGCGGGACCAGTTGGCCGTACGCAAGCGGCCAGTCGGGGACCGCGAGCCCGGAACCGGTGGTCGTCACCAGGCCGCCGGCGAAGAGCAGCGCAAACGCCGCCGCGACGAGAAACATCGCGAATCGATGCAGCGCAGGTGGCGCCGCAAGTTGCGCCGATGGTGCTGAGGACATCGGAAACTCAGTCAGTTGCCCATCAGTCGGCGGCGGCAGCCGCATGCCCGAGCCGCTCGGACTGCGGCAGGAAGTCACGGTCGCCGGACTCTGGCGAGCTGTATTCGTACGGCCCGCGATACACGACGGGAATCGATCCGGGCCAGTTGCCATGCGGCGGCGGCGACGGCGTGGTCCACTCGAGCGTGTTCGCATGCCACGGATTTTCGCTGGCCTTCTTGCCGCGCGCGAGGCTGTAGATGAAGTTGGCGAGGAAGATGATCTGCGCCGCACCCAGCACCAGCGCGCTAATCGTGATGAATTCGTTCATGCCCTGCAGAGGTTTCAGGAAATCATACTGCATCGGGTTGTAGATGCGGCGCATGTGCCCGCCCATCCCGAGGATGTGCATCGGAAAAAACGTGCAGTTGAATCCGACGAAGGTGATCCAGAAGTGGATCTTGCCGAGCGTCTCGTTCATCAGCTTTCCGAACATCTTCGGGAACCAGTAAACAATCGCGGCAAAAATCGCGAACAGGCTGCCGCCGAACAGCACGTAGTGGATGTGCGCGACGATGAAGTAGGTGTCGTGGATGTACATGTCCACCGGCGTCGATGCCATGAAGATGCCCGACAGCCCGCCGATGACGAACATCGAGACGAACGCGAGGCCATGCAGCATCGGCGTGGTGTAGTGGATGTCTCCCTTGTAGAGCGTGCCGAGCCAGTTAAAGGTCTTAATCGCCGAGGGCACCGCGATGATCATGGTGGTCAGCATGAACCCGGTGCCGAGCGCGGGATCCATGCCCGACTGAAACATGTGGTGGCCCCAGACGACCCACGACAGGAATCCGATCGAGGCCATCGCGTAGGCCATCGAGCGATAGCCAAAGATGGGCTTGCGCGAGAACGTCGAGATCATCTCGGATGCAACGCCCATCGCGGGCAGGATCATGATGTAAACCTCGGGATGGCCGAAGAACCAGAACAGGTGCTGCCACAGCAGCGGGTCGCCGCCGCCGCTCGGCAGAAAGAAGTGCGTGCCCGCCATCCGGTCGAAGAGCAACAGCGCGAGTCCGGTGGTCAGCACCGGCAGCGCGAGGAGCAGCAGGATCGCAGTGATGAACAGCGACCAGATGACCAGCGGCATCCGGAAGAAATACATTCCCTCCGTGCGCATGTTCACGATGGTGGTGATGTAATTGATCGCGCCCATCAGCGACGACATCCCGAGCACGATCAGACTCATGCACCAAAGGTTTTGACCCCAATCGACGCCGGTATAGATGGACACGGCGCTCAGCGGTGTGTACGACGTCCAACCCGCCGCGGCCGCGCCTCCGGGCACAAAGAACGACGCGATCATCAGCACGCCGGCCACGGCGCCGATCCAGAACGACAACATGTTGAGCCTTGGGAATGCCATGTCGCGCACGCCGAGCATCAACGGAATCAGGAAGTTGCCGAAGCATCCGATCAGGATTGGCATCACCACGAAGAAGATCATGATGGTGGCGTGCATCGTGAAGAACGCGTTGTAGGTGTTGGGCGGGATGATGCCCTGGTACATGGTCGGCTCGGGCACCCAGCCCATCAGCGGGACTGCGGTTTCGGGCCACGCAAGCTGCCACCGGACCAGCATCGCCATCAGCCCGCCGATCGCCATCATGAAGAGCGCCATGAACAGGAACTGGCGCGCGATCATCTTGTGGTCGGTCGAGAAGATGTAAGTGCGGACGAACCCGAGCTCGTGGTGCTCGCCGTGTCCGTGTTCAAGTGCGACTGCCGCCGTACTGCTCATCGTCGATTTCTCTCTCGTCTGTTCTTGCGAAGCCGTGCGCTGCGCATCGAAAGCCGCGGTCTATTCGCCGCTCGCGCGCTCCTTCATCCACTGCTGATATTCAGCGTCTGACTGAACGATCAGCGTGCCCAGCATTCCCGAGTGGCCAAATCCGCACAGCTCAGCGCAGGGAATCTCGTACTTTCCGGTTTCCTTGGCCACGAACCATACTTGAATGTTGCGGCCGGGCACCGCGTCCTGTTTGAGGCGCAGGTTCGGCACAAAGAAACTATGGATGACGTCCTTGGCCTCGAGCTCGATGCGCACGACTTTGTTGACCGGGATGTGGAGGTCGTTGTCCATGACGAAGTCGTCGGCGGAGCCGAGCTTGCCGTCGAGTCCCGGGTAGGTGATTTCCCAATTGAACTGCTTGCCGGCGACCTTGTAGAAGACGTCGCCCGGCGGTCCGTGCTGCTTGACCTCGGCCCAGGTCGAATTGCTCATCAACGCGAGCGCGACCATGATCACCGCGGTGGCGGCAGTCCACACGAACTCGAGGTTGCGGTTGCCCTCGATGTAGCTCGCCTTGTGGCCGGGGCGGGCGCGATACCGCCACATGAAGGTGATCTGGGTGAGGAACACGGCGAGGAACGTAATCACCGTGATCCAGAAGATGACTAGGAAGAGCCAGTCGATTGACGGTCCGAAGGTGGAGATGTCATGCGGGAACCAGAGATGTTCGAGCATCTGTTTCTTACCCTGCGCGCGCGGTGAAATGCTCGCCAGTTTGCATCGATGCCACCGTCAAAGCGAGGTGCCCGCGCGCGCCTTCGCGCCCCCGACACATACCTCGGACGCCATTATGAGCATCGGACGGAACATTAGCAAAATGAAAGATCACGCTCCCCGGGGTGAACTACAGCTAACGCATCGTATCAACGGTCCGGCCGATTTGCCAGTGTTTTAGCGGAACTCTCGCCGACCCGTCCCTTTTGACGTGCCGCCGCATCAGCGGAGGTAACCTGGTGGCCGGACGAAGATATGCGACGCCCAAAAGGCGGCCAATTCTGCCGCCGCGCGGCGCTCGGCAACTACGTTTGGCCGTCGTTGTATCTTTCGGCTACAAGTCGCATGACGCCGCTTCGAACCGACGAGGAGGTCGCGACCGCGCATGCATGATCGTCCAGCTACGTTAGCCCAGCTCTTTGAGCGGCAAGTGCAAAAGTATGGTGCGCGGGCGTTTGTGCGCGACAAGCGCGGGGGCGCCTGGGTCGATCAGTCATGGAGCCAGGTGTCTGATGCCGCCGGACGGTTGCGCGCGGGGCTGGCACGGCTGGGTGTAAAGGCTGGCGACAGGGTCGGAATCCTCTCCGACAATTGCCCGCAGTGGGTGATTGTCGATCAAGCGGCGCTGGGCCTGGGCGCGGTGGTGGTTCCGCTCTACACCACCAGCGCCGCCGACGAGACGCGCCACGTACTCAGCGACTGCGGAGCGTGCATCGTCGCGGCGAACGGCGAGGAGCATGTGAAGCGTCTGCTTTCACTGGCGCGCGAGCTTCCCGAGATGCGCGGGATTATCGCGATGCATCCGGACGCCAAGCCGCAGGAGGCGAGCAACGGCGGTCCGGCGGTGATGACGCTGGCGTCGGCGAGCGCGGCGGAGCCGGGCGGGATAATCGAGGGCAGCCGCGACGAACTCGCGACGATCATCTACACGTCGGGCACCACCGGGCCGTCGAAAGGCGTGGTGCTGACACACGGCAACCTCCTTGCGAATTGCGAGGACGCGCTCTCGGCCCTGACGATCACCGAAAGCGACATCACGCTCTCATTCCTTCCGGTCGCGCATTCATTTGAACGAACCGCCGGTTACTACGCCGTGATGATGGGTGGCGGAACGATTTCGTACGCCGAGGGGCTCGGGCAAATTCCGCAGAACCTGCTCGAGATACGGCCGACGCTGGTGCTCACAGTGCCGCGGCTGCTCGAAGTGATCTACAGCCGCGTGTTGCGCTCGATTGAGAAGGCGTCGCCGCTGCGCCGGCGCCTGTTCGATACGGCGGTGGCGGTTGGAGGGCGCGCCGCGGAGCATCGCAACCGCGGCGCCGCGGTGCCGGTGCATCTGGCGGCGCCGATGGCGCTGTTCCGCAGGGTCGTGTTCAAGCGAATCAACGACCTGTTCGGCGGAAGGATGCGCTATCTCATTTCGGGAGGTGCGCCGCTACCGGTCGAGATCAATCGGTTCTTTTCGGCGGCGGAAGTGCCGATCGTCGAGGGTTACGGTCTGACTGAAGCCGCGCCGATCGTGTCGGTCAATCTGCTGGGCGGGCGCAACAAGATCGGCACCGTGGGAAGGACGCTTGCGCACGTCGAGGCGAAAACCGCGACCGACGGCGAACTGCTGGTGCGCGGGCCCAACGTGATGAAGGGGTATTACAAGCGCGAGCAGGAGACGCGGGATGCGATCGACGCGGACGGCTGGCTGCACACCGGAGACATCGCACGCATCGACGCGGACGGTTACATCCAGATCACGGATCGAAAAAAGGAAATCATCGTGCTGTCGAGCGGGAAGAACGTCTCGCCGGCGAACCTCGAGATGAAGCTGACGAGTGACGCGTACATCGCGCAGGCGTGCGTGATCGGCGACCGTCGCAAGCACCTCGCGGCGCTGCTGGTGCCCGACTTCGAGAGCCTCACCGACTTTCTGAAGCAGAACGGGCTTGCGGAAAAGCCGCACGACAAGATCTGCGAATCGGCGGAGCTGCGCAAGCTTTTCCACGATCGGATCCGCGCGGTGAACCGGCAACTCTCGGACGTCGAAGCGATTGTGACGTTCACGCTGCTGCCGCAGCCGTTCACGCAGGAGGCGAGCGAGCTGACACCATCGTTGAAGCTCAGACGCAAGATCGTGATGGAGCACTACAAGGGGCAGATCGAGTCGATGTTCAAGGACTGAGCGCGACGGCGCCGGAGCGACGGTGCCGACTTCTCTCGCCTCTCCCGCCCTGACGTAGGGGCGCACGGCTGTGCGCCCTTCTGTGCCTCTCCCTGTCCTGGGAGAGGCCGGTGCGCGTGAGCGAAGCTCACGCGCACCGAGAGAGGGCGCCTACTACGGCACCACGTTGACCTGCTGCTGGCCTTGGATCGGCGTATTGCTCGACGTCACCGCGGTCAGCACGGCGGTGTCAGTACCGAGGATCAGCTGGAACTGATCGGTCGGCACCTGACAGAGGAAGTCGTTCCTCGAATCGCCGTTTACGTCTGAACTGCTGCACTGGTAGCTACCCTTGCCCTTGAGCCGCACATTCGCGCCGTTGAGATTGATGCTCGACGCGTTGACCGTGGTCGCATCAAAGGTCGCACTGCTGAGGATGGCGACTGGAATCACACCCGACGACCCGATGTTGATCGGCACCGGCGGCGTGGCCGGCGGCTTAATCATGATCCCAACGGGTTGCGGCTTGCCAATTACGAGTACGAATGGCGAGAGCCGCGCGACCTGCCCGCAAATGAGACCGTTGGTCGTGTCGTTCGATACGGTGACGTTGACCCACGCGTTGTTCTGGAAGTGGAGCAGCGTGAGCTGGTTGGGATCGGCGAACTGCGCCGGAACGTAGTCAACGCAGACCGTGATCGTCCCCGAGACCGTGGCGGTAGTCGCGATGTCGAAGTAGGGATTTCCCGGCTCGGCGAATGCGAGGTTGCCCGGCAGCGCCGGGCCGAGCGTGGAGGTGGTCAGGGTGGTCTCGCCGCCGGTGGTGACGGTGGTGAACGTCACGGTCGTGTTGGAGCCGATCTGGGTGGTCCCGCTGCCGAGCGTGTTCGGCAGCTTGGCGACGAACGCGTTGTCCTGACCGAGCAGCTCGAACGACACGCAGTCAACACCGACGCCGCAGGCAGCCGAGCCGAAGTCCGCTGAAGACGTTCCACCAGTCACGTAGGGATGGCCAGCCGAGCCGAGCGCAATTGCTTGCCCGAAATCGCCGCGCGAGCCGCCCAGCCACGAAGAGAATAACAACTGCGAACCGTCTGCGCTCAGTTTCGAGACGACGGCGTCGTGCTCCTCGTGCAAGCCCGCATATACAGTGCCGGGAGCGGAAGCCGGCGCGGCAAGGGCGACCAAGTTGGTCGTTCGGAAACCGGCCAATCTCTGGATAGTGAAGGTATTCCCGCGCGTCGTGCTCTTGAGGAGCTCACCGTTCTGATTTCCGGCGTAGAGCGTCGCCGGTGTGGTTGACGCATCCAGCGCAAGCGAGAAGTGCGGCGAGCCGAGGAAATTTATCCACTCCGTGAACGGGAATCGCTGCGAGCTGCGAAAGGCACCTGCGAAGGTCGCGCCGTACACTGTCGCCGGGAAAGTAGTGGAGTCAACTTTCACGTCGAATATCGGCCCGAAGTGCACACCGGTGCGCTGAAAGCCCTCGGGGGCGACTGCCGTGCGATCGAAAATCTCTGCGGTTGCCCGAGTGGGAAACGAACCCCTATGCCCTCCCGCGACCAACACGCGACCATCGGTCAGACGGGCGCTAGCTGCGAGAAAATGGTCGACCGCTATGGCAGCCGCCGAGAATTTCTCTGTCGAGGGGTCATATACCTCGGCCAGCCAGGGCAAAGTTCTCCCATCGTGTCCGCCGATGACTAGCACTTCGCCGGTCGCCAAAAGACGCGCAGTATGGCCTAGACGAGGGACACGCATATTTCCGGTAGGCGTGAACGTTCCTGTCGTCGGATCGAAGATTTCGGCGGGAGCTTGGCTGGGCCTGCAGCACCATTCACCGCCTCCTGCGATTAGAACGCGTCCGTCCCCTAGAAGAATTGCGGTATGTGACGCACGCGGTGTGTTCATCTCGCCCGCCGTCGGTGCGAACAAACCTGTCGCAGGGTCATATAGCTCGGCGGACTTATAGGTCTCTCCGCCGAAAGAAGCTTGCCCACCAGTGATGAGCACCCTGCCGCTGCCGTCCTGCAATAACGTTGCAGTGTGCAACGAGCGCGCGACGGACGCCGCGCCGGCCGTAAGAGAGAATGTGCCTGTAACAGGGTCGAACAGCGCAGCCTGTTCTACATTCCCTGTGACCAGAACTTTGCCGTCGCCGAGCAGCGTAGCAGTATGTGCGACTCGCCCGTTCAGCATGCTGCCGGTGGTCGCCTGAAACGACCCGGTGCTGGGATCAAACAGTTCTGCGGTCGTATTTGCACCTGGGCCGACCCCTCCCGCAACAAGCACTCGTCCATCGGTGAGCGCAGTCATCGTGTGGAACCAGCGCCCAGTGGTCATGTCGTTCACCGGAGTAGATGTCCCTCCAGAAGCGTCGTACACGTCCGCGCTAGAAAATACGGTGCCCCGTTCGAGATCGGTTCCGCCCGCCACCAACACGCGTCCATCAGGGAGGACGGCAGCGTCGAAAAACGCTCGGCCGACGCTCATGGCCGCGGTCGGCGTGAAGGCCCCGAGCCTCGGGGCGTCGATAAACAAACCGCTGCTGGTGCCCGCATAAATGGCGTCATCGTTGGGATCGACCGCGACCGCAAACACACTCGCCAGATCGGGCAGTCCCGGCAACGCCGTGAAATTCGCGCCGCCGTCGGTGCTCTTGAACACACGTCCTGTGCCGCCAACGCCGCCTGCGCCTACGCGGCAAGTGCCCGCGTAGAGCGTGGACGGATTCGTGCGCGGATCGAGCGCGAGCGCGCATACCGGCTCACCGAGTGTGGCAACGCCGAAGGTTGCGGCGCCATCAGTGCTCTTGCGCACGCCCGCACCCACTCCTGCGTAAACGATCTGCGGATCGTTGGGATCAACCACGATCCTCGGAATCTCGCCGGCGGTGATCCCAGTCGGAGCAAACGTCACAGCCCCATCACTGCTCTTGAGCAGGCCGCTGCGCAATGTTGCGGCATAGATGATGTTCGGATTGACCGGATCAATGACCAGATTGTTTAGCAGAATGGCGCTCACATTGTCCGGGCCAGGAGCGAATTTGACGCCGCCGGCGGGCGAGAAGTTCATCCCACCATCGGTGCTCTTGAGCAGGATTCCGTTGGGAGCTTGCCCTCCCTCCTGCAGGGGCTGGATCTGCGGGTAGGAAATACCCGTACGGACGAAGGTGCTGGTTCCCGTAATATAGGCGGCCCCCGACGTATCGACGCTGATGGCCCTTGCGAAGTCGCCCGTCGCGCGCCCCACATAAGTCGAGTATGTAATCGCCCCAAGCGGGTTGACCTTGGTTACAAATTGATCCTGAAAGCCGCCGAATGTCGTCTGGTAGGCGCCCGCCGTGGTCGGGAAATCGTGCGACCACGTCTCGCCGGTGATGTACGAGTCGCAATCGGATACGCAGCCCGGCACGAGCGCAATCGAATGTGCGAGGTCGTAGCCGCTTCCTCCGATGTAGGTCGCCCACAGCCTGGATGCCGCCCCGCTCGCACCGGGATCAAACTTCGCAACCCAGCCATCCGTCGTGCCCTTGTACGGGTCTCCAAGTGTCGTGTCCAGCGTCGCGATGTTAGCGCCCCCCGTCAAATACGCTTTGCCTTGACCATCTACCGCGATGCCATTGGCCCAGCTTGCGTCCCCGTCGCCATTTTCCGGTTTGCCCCTGTGAAAATCGATGACGTCGTTCGCCGGTTCACGGCGCCAGGAAGGACCAGCCCCGTTGAAATAGGTTTGATACGTTATCTGTGTACCGTCAGCGCTGAGTTTCGTGAGATACGCACTCAACAGTGTCGCCGCCTCCGCCTGAAACGCGTTCACCGGTTGCAGATCCGTCACCGTGGTCTGGCCCGCGATGTAAGGCTCGCAGTTTGATGGGCATCCTTGCGGAATCGCGATCCCGAGCGCCTGCGTCCAGCCAAGGCCGAGAATGTTGGCGATGGGTTGCGAGCCGCCCAGTAGCTTCGACCACACGAGCAGGCCGTTCGAATCGAGTTTCGCTACGAAGGCATCGAAGACGCCCTGTCTTGGACCGGCGCCGGGAAAGTCGTTCGAGAACGACCGCCCCGCGACATACGCCGCGCCCTCCCCGTCCACCGCGATCCCAAACGCCTGGTCGAACGCCGATCCGCCGATCACCGCCGAATACATGCGGTTGGTATTCACCGAATCGAGCTTGGTCACGAACACGTCGCAGCCGAGCCGCGCACCCGCGCCGACCGTCTGCGGAAAGTTGCCGGAGCAGGTAAACCCCGTGATGTATGGGTTGTCGAAGGGCCCCACTGCGATCGCGTTCGGAATGTCGAGGAAGTTGCCGGCTACGTAGGTCGCCCACACCAGCGTCGGGTCGATGACCAGCTCGCGGCTCCGGTCGTAGTTCGCGACTTCGAATGCGACCTCTGACGCCGCAACCCGCTTGAACGCGCTCTTGACCGTGGCGCGCTTGCCGTCGATCTCCTGGTACGCGACTGGCGCGTGCAGCGTCAGCTTCTCACCGCCAGAGTGCACAATCAGATCACCCTTCTCGGTCAACTCGACCTTGTCCGCACCATTGAACGAAAGTTTGATCACCTTCGGCTCTGCGCCGGGTGCCACCACGAAGTCATACTCGAGCGTCTGCTCGTTCCCGTAGAAGACGAGATCGATTCCCGGGTAGAGCGACGTGTACTTGACCTTCGCGAAGTTCGGAATCCCGGTCCGCCACCTCTTCGGATCGCTCCCGATAAAGTAGTTCGAGATTCCGCCCAGCGCATCGACGCCCTCGACGCGCACGCTCTCGGCCGCGCCCTCGAACTTCATCCGCACCGCGCGGCCCTCGACCTTCGGCTCCGGCATCTTGAACGTGCTGTTCTTGAGCTGCGCGCTCGGCATCCCGAACGACGCGAGCTGCTTGTAATCCGGCACGCTCGCCTTGGTCAGCACCAATACCGCTTCGTCGCGCGTGAGGTAGAGCGTCTCGCGCCGCGCGACCGCGAGATGAACTTCACCTCGTCCACCGCCTGCCCCTGGTTAGGCTCGAACGCGAGCGGAAGCTTCGCGTAGGTCGCAGCGAGCTTGGGTTTCGTCTGTGCCGTCGCCGGTGCGGTGCGATCGGCCGCTGATGCGGATGCAGAAGCTACGAAGAACGAAAGCGCCGCGACAGCGAACGCGCTCGCCGCCGCAACCGAGCTGCGAGGTGACACCATGGCATCCCCCTGAGGCACCGCGGCGCTCCTCCACTCAACCGAGGCGCAGATAGGTCTTCGGAGCAATCAGCTACTTGGGTGGGAAAGATTTGTCAAACGCGCGCATTGTCTTGCTGTGGTGAGTCGGTTCACGATGTGTCGAATCCTGCTCTAGCAGGCGGTTGAAAAAGCGATTTCAACCGCCCGCTCCCTCTCCCTTACCCAAGTCAGGGAGAGTGGACAGAGAAGGGCGCACGCCTGTGCGCCCCTACGACGGAGGAGAGACGGATGAAACGCAGATCGACAATTCCGGTAATCGTGGCGCTCTGCCTGGTTCACTCGGCCTGCGCGTTGTTCACGCCGGCCGCGGATGGAACCGTTACCGGCACCGCGTACGTCGTGAAGGTCTACGGCGATCCGCCCGAATCGGGCCAGCCAATCGCAGGTCACACCGTGACGTTGATGGATGCGGATGACGGCGCGAGGGTCGCGAGTGTGGCGACCGATGCGAACGGCAAATTCATGTTTAGCACCGAGCCAGGCGATTACACGCTCTGGGGCGGCGACAAAGGCGATCCGATCAAAATCGAATCCGGCAAAACGGTGGAGGTTAAGATCGCGGTACTGAACAAGAAATAGATCGCGGCGGCGCTCGCGCGCTCAGGACGCCTGCGGGGTGCCGTTCTCGCGCTCGATCAATGTGTGAATCGTGGTAAGCCGCAAGATCACATAGGAGCGCTTGCCCTTGGGCGTTTGAACCTCGATATCGTCCTGCTCGGTCTTGCCGATGAGCGCGCGGCCGACCGGCGATGACAGCGAGATGCGATTTTGCGCGCCGTCAACCTCCTCGGGCACCACAATTTCGAATTCGACCTGGACGCCTTCATCGAGGTCATCGAGCTGCACGCGGCTTCCGAGGCCAACCGTGTCGCGCGGGATCGAATCGAGGTTGAGCATCGAGAGTTCCGCGATGCGCGCCTCGAGGTTGGACAGGCGCGCGCGCAGGAATTCCTGGCGTTGCTTGGCCATCGCCCATTCGGCGTTTTCCGAGAGGTCGCCGTGCGCGCGGGCACGTTCGAGTTCCTTGGGCAACTCGATAGTCAGCTCGCGTTTGAGGGTTTCCTGCTCCTTTCGGAGCCGTTTGACGACAGGTAGTTCAGCCATCGCTCCACACATCCCGATGCAGATGTTGCGATCGCAAAGGTTTCTCCGTCAGTCGGCGACGATCGACGTGAGGCTGCGGTTCACGCCGGTGACGCTCTGAATTTTCTGCACGACCAACTCACCCAGCGCCGTCACGTCGGCGGCTTCGGCGACCGCGATGATGTCGTGCGGCCCGGTGACCGCGTGCGCGAGCGAGACGCCCGGCACCTGGCGCAACTTCTGCGCGACGTCGCGCGCCTTACCCGGCGAGGTATCGATGAGAATGAATGCTTTTACTGCCATCTCCCGTCCTCCATTCGCGCTCATTGCGCGGGCGAAATCGGGTTGCCCTGTTTGTCGTATTGATAAAAGCCGCGGCCGGTCTTGCGGCCGAGGTAGCCCGCATCGACGTACTTCTTAAGCAGCGGGCAGGGGCGGTACTTGTCATCGCCAAGCACGCGATGCATCACCTCCATGATCGCGAGGCAGGTGTCGAGTCCGATGAGATCGGCGAGTTCCAGCGGCCCCATCGGCTGGTTGGTACCGAGCTTCATGGCGGTGTCGATGTCGGTCACGCCGCCGACACCCTCGTACATCGTATAGATTGCCTCATTGATCATCGGCAGCAGCACGCGGTTGACGATGAAGCCGGGGAAGTCCTGCGCGGTCATGGTGCTCTTGCCGAGCCGCTCCGCCAGCGCGCGGGTCTGCTCGAAGGTCTGATCGGAAGTCGCGAGGCCACGGATGATCTCTACCAGCTTCATAGCCGGCACCGGGTTCATGAAGTGCATGCCGATGACGCGGTCGGCGCGGCTGGTCCGCGCGCCCATCCTGGTGATCGAGATCGATGAGGTGTTGGAGGCGAACACGACTTCTGGCGGGCACACATGATCGAGCTTCTTGAGCAGTTCGATCTTCGCATCCTCGTTCTCGACCACGGCTTCGATGACGAAATCCGCGCGGGAGAGATCTTCGAGGTTGGTCGTGGTTTGGACGCGCTTGATCACGCGGTCGCGATCCTCAGGTTTGAAGCGGCCGCGCTGGATCATGCGATCGAGGTTGCGTCCGATGCCGTCGATTCCCCGCTTCAAAAACTCCGGCGCGAGGTCGTGCATTACGACTTCGATTCCGGCCTGCGCCGTGACTTGAGCGATGCCGGAGCCCATCTGCCCCGCCCCCACCACACCAACCATCTTGATCTGCATCGCGCCTCCCCGCCTCAGATGAAAGAAATGTAATGCTTCAGCGAGCTCAACAACGCAGCGCAGTCCGCCTCGTCGGCAAGCTCCCGGCAGAGGATTTGGTAGTAGCCGCGGATTCGGCCGCGCTCCTGCTGATCGTCGGGCGCGGCGAGCAGAGATTGAAAGTCCTTCAGAATCGCCTGCACCTCGAGCTTTTTCTTTACGGCGAGCGCCTCATCGTCAACCGCGACGAGGAGCCTGACGTGATCGATCATCCGGTTCATGACGGCGAAATCGCTGCGGTCTTTCTCCATCGCGCGGCCAATTCCGCCCTAGCAGGCTGCGGACAAATGCTTCGCAGCCTGCTCCCTCTCTCTTATCTCCCCCCGGCCAGGGGGAGAAGATTGGGGAAAGAAGCCAGTTTTCATGCAGGGTGTTGAACGCACCGCCGGAACCGCGCCGATATTTTCCAAGTTTTTCAACACCCTGCTAAGGGGCGATGACCTGTGACCCGGGCGGCTTCTGACCACCGACCCAGGTTCCCTCGCCATGCCCCGCCTCTGACGACTCGCGGATTCTCCGCACGTCCTCGGGCGACTGGCGTCCGGGCATCCCGAGCCCGCGCATCAAGACGTTCGCCAAGTCGGAGGTGAGGCGGTCGCGCAGCGTCGGCTGGCCGCCCATTTGCGCGTCCAGCACCGCGTCGACTTGTTCGCGCGCGAGGCCTTCGGCGAAGAACACATCAACCAAGTCGGCGAGACCGACCTGGCCCGCGGCGCGCTCGACGATTGAAACGACCTTGCGGCATGGCGGGCAGATTCGACGAATCAGTCCGGCGTGCTTTCGGCAGTAGATGCAGCGCATTAGGCATCTTGGGCCCGAAACCGGCGCCCCTTGAGGCGATTCTCCGCACCAAGCGTGTCCCGGAGCCCAGAAAACACTTGAAGCGGGCGGACGCGCGGAATCGCGGCGGCCCCGCTTCAGCCCCGAAGTTACTCCCGCGTATGCGAAGGGGCAAGCCGCAGGGCGAAAGCGGCGCACGGATTCTGTTGACAGTGGATGGCTCGCGCCGGTAAATTGTAATTGAGAATCATTTTCAACGAGAACGACCCGTGCCCGATACCCTCGCCGCCTATTTTTTTTACTCGCTCGGCATCATCTTTCGCGAAGGTTTGGAAGCGATGTTGGTGGTGGTCGCGTTGGCGGCGGGTGCGCGCGAGATCGGCCGCGCGCGCAGCGAGCGCGACGTGTACCGCGGTGCTCTCATCGCGGTTGCGCTGAGCATAGCGCTGGCGTGGGTGGTCAACTACCTGATCAGCGATCAGACCACGCACACGTTTGAGGGCGCATTCCAGTTGCTCGCGGCAGCGACGCTTTTCTACGTAAGCTCCTGGCTGACCGCGCGTAGCCAGGCGGATCGTTGGCGCGAGTTCATCAACGCGCGAGTCCAGAAGGCCAAGCAAGCGGCGATTCCGGCGCTGGCGCTCGGCGGCGCCGCGTTTCTGGCGGTGTTCCGCGAAGGCGCTGAATCGGTAGTGTTCATTCAATCGCTGGTGATGGGCGCAACGGCGCCGGGCGAGACACGCGCGGTCTTGGCAGGAATCGCGGTCGGCGCCGCCGCACTGGTGACCGCATTCGTTGTGCTGAGGCGCGCGGCGTTCCGGCTGCCGATTCACGCATTCTTTTCGATTACGTCGGTGATTCTATACGGGCTCGCGGTGGTGTTCGTGGGCGAAGGGATCGCAGCCTGGCAGGAAGCGGAAATCATCCGGACGACCTTCATCGACCACGTTCCCGAAATTCCGGTGCTCGGTATCTACCCGACGCTCGAGGGTGTGACAGCGCAAGCTGCGCTTTTGGTTGTCGCGCTTGCGGCTATCTTGGCGCCGCGGGAGCGGGCGCGACGGGAGCGGCTCGGCCGCCAGGCTGCCGGGCAGGCGGACTCGCGGGCGGCGTAAGAGCGCGCGATTCGCCGGAGTACCCGCGACGTTCGAGCACGATCGCCTGTACGTCCGAACTCAGTTTCTCAGCATCGACTAAGGCACCGAAGCCGGCCGCGATGCATTGCTCCAGGTGCGGATCTCGGGCGGCGCCGCTGGTTCGCGCGGATTTGAGCGCATCGCGCAACTGTTGCGTGTGCGCGAGCAGATCATTCAATTTAATCTCGATAGCGGCCGTCGAACTTCCCGGCCGATTCAATGACAACGCGAGCGCCTGCTCACGCTCCGCCTTCGCCAGCGCGCTCAGCGCTCCCCGAATATCCGCGCACGCCTGATATGCGGTGAGCGCGCCAGTGTGGTTGCCGGTTTGGCCCAGCGCGCAATCGATCGACGCGAATATCGGTGAAAGCACCACAACGGCGAGTATCAGCGAGCGCCACATGGTGCTCATTGCACGGCGCCTAAAGTGGAAGAGCCGGCGAACACGCCGGCTCATCGAAAACAGATCGGAGTGCTCTGATCTCGCGACTTCACCCGGTCGCCGAGTAGCCGAGCGCGCTCAGGAATTCGTCCTTCTCCGCGGTGGGCATGATATAGATGCCGTCCCAGCCGCAGACTTCCTCGCAGAGCAAACATCCGACGCAGGTCTTCTCGTTGACGACGACTTTGCCAAGATAGGTTGCGGTGTTCTCGGGCGCGGGCGAGATGCAGTCGAACGGGCAGACATCGACGCACACGCCGCAGCCATTGCAGTTGTCAGGATGGACAACGGCGACGGGGCGCTCTGCGCGCTTGAGCACGTGGGTGATGACGCCCTTGTTGTCCATGATCGCGTCGTCGGGGCAGATCACGCCGCACGCGCCGCAATCGATGCACAGCGCCGCATCGATGTAATACATCGTCTTCGCAATGCCCGATATCGCGCCGGTGGGACAGCGCTTCTCACATGCGCTGCAACCGGTGCAGTTCTCGGCGATTATGTTAAACGGCATTGCGCGGTTATCCGAACCAGCGGCACCCGCACGGCGCTACTTCCGCATCTCATCAATGATCTGATCGCGATGGCCGTGCTCTATCAGCTGATCATTGCGGCGCGCCTGGCGGAAGGCGAGATAGGTGAAGAAGAGCACCAGGACGAGCATCGCGACGATGGGCACGTTGTCAGGGAGCGTCAGGATGCTGATGAACTGCTGAAATCCGGTGATTCTCTCGCCGCCAGCCATGGTTGATCCTGAATGCCGCGCGCGCGCCGGCCCGCTCGAACAGTGCTACTGATATTCGTGTACCAACCACATTGGAGGTAGTCAACGCGGCGTCGCGCGCGCAGTCGAGGCTATCAGAATTTTTGCGGGTCAACGTATAATGCAGCCGATGCCGAACCACGTCGAAGCGGGTTCGCTCGCGACGCCGGCGCAGCGCGGATTCCTGAACCTGTGCTGGGGCATCGCCGCGACGGTGATCTGTGTGCTTTACACCGCGGTGCTTGCGCTGATCGCCGCCGCGTTCGCGACGGCCGGCCAGGTTGAAGTGGTCAACTGGCTCTGCCGGTTGTGGGGCAAGCTGCTGATTCGAACCTGCGGAGTTCACATCGACATTCGCGGACTCGAAAACCTCAAGGGTCTCGACAGGTGGGTCTTGGTCGCGAACCACCAGAGCTTCTTCGACATCTTCGCGATTGTGGGTTATTTGCCGGGCGCGGCGCGATTTGTCGCAAAGAAGGAACTGATGAAGATTCCGGTGATCGGCTACACGCTGAGGCGTGTCGGCCACGTGGTCATCGATCGGCAGGCAGGGGGCAAGGCGATTCGCAAGGCGCTCGAGGTTGCGCGCCGCGGCTATCACATCGTGGTGTTCGCCGAAGGGCACCGCTACAGCGACAACCGGGTGCATGAGTTCAACGGCGGCGCGGCCTGGATCGCGATTCTGACGAAGATGCCGGCGGTGCCGGTTGCGATCAGCGGCACCGGCGCGTTTTTTCCGCGCGGAGCGAAGGTCGTGACGCCCGGCAAGAGCATGCGCATGACGATCGGCGCGCCGATTCCGGCCGAGGGGCTTACCAGCCGAGACCGCGCTAAACTGACGCGCAAGCTGGAGGAAGTTGTGCGGAGCGCGTTCGTGGAGGAAGTGGTATAACGCGCGAAGCGGTCTAGCAGGCTGCTGAAAAAGCCATTTTCAACAGCCTGCTCCCTCTCCCGCGTCTCCCCCGGAGGGGGAGGTGAGGATGGTGCCCTCTCCCTCACCCTCTCCCAAGTCAGGGAGAGGGGACAGAAAGCGAGTTCGCGAAGGAACGGCAGAGGTGAAGTCGATGCCAGCTTGGAACTCGAGGCTCTTCTCAACACCCTGCTAGGATTTGCGGTCGAAGATGAAGAGCGGGACCTGATTCGAGATCTTCGGATCGATCGCGAGCACGCGCTTTCCCCCCTCGACACGCAGGGCGGGAGTCTCATGTCCCGCCTTCTTCATCGCGGCGACGACCTCATCGACGTCGTCGGCTTCGAGCCACAGCCCAAACATCCCTTCGCCGTTTTGAGCGACGAACTGCGCGGCGGCCGCGTCGGCGCGAAGCCGAATTTCGGCGTCGCCCACCGTGACGATTGCGCTGCGGCCGTCCGAAGATGCTTTTACCGCGAACGAGAAATTGCGACGGTATATTTGCGCCGCGTCGCTGAGATCGGATGTTGCGACGTCCAGCGTGTCGAGCCGTTTGATCATCTGTCGAGCGTGAACACTGAACCGACGGGCGATCGCAAGAAAAACCGGGCCGGCCGATGCCGGCCCGGCAGATAATCAGCCAATCAGCTCTTCGGTTTGAGCGTGAAGTCCGCCTTGGCGGTGTCGCCCGCCTTGAGGTTGACCTTCTGGTCTTGAGTGCCGAGCTTCTCCTGCCACACCTCTACGGTGTACTCGCCAGGCGGCACACCCTTGATCGTGAAATTGCCCTTCTCATCGGTGACCGCGAAGTACGGCGAATCGGTGACGTACCACCACCCCATCATCCAGCCGTGTGCATCGCAAGTCACCTTGATGATCTCCGGCTGCTTCACTTCAACGGTCATCACCTTCTTGAACTTTGGCTGCGCCAGATTAAATGCGGGATTCTTGGTGGAGTACGAATGGATGTTGTGCAGGATTCCGTCGTCGTTTTTGATGTTCACTTTGGAACCCGCCGGGAATGCGATCACGCGCGGCGCGTAAACGCATCCCTTCTGATCGTAATCAATCGTCGTGGGCTTCGCTCCCTTGACGCCCTTGAGCACGACCACCGCGTACTTGATTCCGCCGTCGCTGCCGACCGCGAGAGTTTCATCCAGATGCGGCTTCAGACCGCAGACGGCCTTGTCCTTGGTGATGTCAAGTTTCTTCGCAGGCGGCGGCGTGCCGGCGTACTTGACGGTGCCGGTGATGGCGCCGCTTGCCGCTGCCGACGTAGTCGCACGCCAAATCACGACAGTACAGATCGCCACTGCCGCGAGAACCGCCGTGAAAATTGCAAACCGTCTCATTTCGATCTCCCTCCTGGATAAGGCGGCGCGTAGATTACTCGCCACATTGCATTAGACCATGTTCGGCTATCGTTTACTCAACCTGGTTGGCTCGCCCGCGACGTGGGACGGAAGCGGCCGGCCCGGATTCTGGCCTAGCCAGAAGATGTAGTCGCGAAGCGCCTTGATCTGCGCGTCTTCGTTGCCGCCCAGAATATCGTCTGGCCCACCGGGATAGTACTGCGGCATCTTGCTGCCCGGCTGTAGTTTTTGCGGATCCTTGATCCAATCGACCACCCAGTCCGGATTGAGACGCTGGTACGCGAGGCTCAAGTCTGGCGCCCATCCCGACGGCGGACCTTCAGGTTTGCGGTCGCCCTGCTGATGGCATGAGAAGCAGTTGAAGTAATCAGGCGACATGAGCTTCTGTCCCGCGTGCAGCGTGTCGAGCGGGATGGTGCCGGTGTTCAGGAATACGTAGGGCACCTGCAGATTGGCGAGCGAGGTGAAGTAGTTGACCAGCACGTCGCTTTCGTGGTTGGAGAATCCGAAGGTCGGCATCCGAATCTTGAGCCACGGACGAATCGGCGTCGGATGCTGCAGGAATCCGAACAGCCACTGCGGCTGCACCTTGGCGCCCTCGCCTTCAAGAATCGGCGGCGCGAAGGCGACCTCGTCACCCGGATAGTAGCGCCGGATGTAGCCGCCGCGTTGTTCGAGTTGGTGGCAGCCGGCGCAGTTGTAGTAGTTCACCGCGCGGCGGCCATCGACGATGTCACGCTGCCGGTCGGTACCGGGTGAGCGGAAGAATTCCGGCACCTTCGCGTCGGTAAGACTGGCGAGGAACACGCGCATGTTCAGGATGTCGGCATCCTGCAGATAGAAGTTCGGCATCAACTGCTCGACGTCCCCGGTCGCATAGATGCGCGGTTCCTGGAGCTTGTGGAACGTCCAGTTGTCCCAGGTTTCCGGGATGTCGGTCCGATCGCCGAAGAACAGTTCGTCGAGATGCTTGGAGCCGAAGGCGGTCAGCTCGACGCCGATTCTCGACTCCTTGTCCATCCCCTCGATTTCATGGCAGCCGAAGCATCCATACTTGCGCACCAACGCCTCGCCCTTCTTGACCTTGTCGGGGTCGGCGAGTTGAGCGGCGACCGCCGGGTCTTCCTTTTTCTCCCCGAGCGTCGAGAGATAGGCGGTCAGCGCCAGCGCCTCACGGTCGATCAAACGCAGCGAAGGCATCGCGGGATGCGCCGCGTAGTCGCGCGGATCCTTGATCCAATAGTAGACCCATCGTGCGCTGGTCTTCTCCGCGATGGTGCTCAGGTTGGGCGCGAAGTTCTTCGTGGTACGCGCGTCGCCGGGCTTAAAATCCTTGTCGGAGCCGACCGGCGTTCCAATCTGGTTCGGTTCGGTTGTGTGGCATGCGAGGCACCCGACAGATTCAAACAGACCCTTGCCTTCTTCAATCATTCCCGAGTCGCCGAGTGCGCTCTTGAGGGCAGCAGGCTCGGGGTGCGAGCCAAGCCACTCGTCGCTCTGCTGCTTGGAGCCGTTGAGGATGTAAGCGGCGACGTCCACCGCCTGCTCGCGCGTGAACAGGAAGTTCGGCATCCGGGTATGGCGGCGGTATGCTTGCGGGTTTTCGATCCAGCGCACCGTCCACGACGGGTCGAGCTTCGCGGAGGCGCGCTTCAGATACGGGCCAATCTTGGCCAGGTTGTCGTAACCCTGGACCAGATGGCATCCCTGGCAACCGAGTTGCTCGAACAAGCGCTCTCCGTCGACCCAGTTGGGCGCGATTTGTTCGCCCGAGGCGTTGCTCAACGAACCGACGTCGATGTGACACTTGATGCATCGCGCCTGCATCTTGTCGCCCAGCAACAGTGGATGCTCCCAGTGGCTGACGAATCCGTGCGCGGCCGCCGGAGAGTTCACCGCCGGGCCCTGGCCCTCGTGGCAGGGCGTGCAGGCGATGCGGTCGGCGGGGTGCCTGCCGATTATCGCATCAAAGTTCGAGTGGGTGCGGAATGGCTGCGGGGCGTCTTCGAAACCCTTCTTGTCGGTCCCGACGTGGCAGCTTTGACAACGATCGACGCGCGCGACCGCCTGGTCGAATCCGGAGCGCTCAAATCCCTCGAGCACAGTCTGTTGAATCTTGGGAATCTTGGGATAGCGAAACAACACGCGTCCGCCGAATTTCACCGGCACCATCCAGGTGTCAGCGCGCTCGATGAGGTCGGTGTGATTTTTGGTCAGTGTGCGAAGTTCGTCAGTGAGCTTCTCGACTCGCGCGTGGAGCTGATCGATTTGGTCTTTGACCGCCTGGTATCTTGCGCGGACTTCGTCCACGGCCTTGGTTTCGCGTTCGAGGTCGGCGTTGAGTTGATCGATCCGCAGCTTGAATGGGGTTGGATCCTGCTTGTCCTGAATCGCGCGATTGTAGAAATACCAGCGCTCGGTCAGGAAGGACTTGGTGAATCGCATGTCTTGATCGCGATCATCCAGGTCGATTTTGAGCGCCGCGAGTTTGTCCTGCAACGCGGCGAGCTTGCGGGCGTTTTCTCCAGAACGCAGGTGCGCCTGGGCTTCGGCGAGTTCCTTGGTGACGCGCTGATACTCGGGATCGTCCAAAAGCCGCTTTTGCTCCTCGGCGGCCTGCTGCATGTACTTGTCGTAGGCAAGCTGGTCGAACTCGACCTGATACTGCTTCCACGGACGGCGCGAGATGTTGTCGTCCCAAATCGACCAGACCGCGACCGCCAGCAGCAGCGCGACCATCAGCACGAACAACGCGCTGAACGACTTGCCTTCTTCGACGGGATCGAGCCCCGGTCTGCCTGCCATCTACCCTACCCTGCCCTGCGTCCGATCAGTCCGGCCGTCAGCCGCGCACCCGTCAACTGCGGCGCGATGCCAGCGCCTCCACCGCGTACCCAACAGCGAAGACGAGGATTCCTATGCCTGTGAGTTCGAACTCTCTGGCCAGCGAGTTCTGCGAGATGCCGACGAAGAGCGCGAAGCCTACGTCGGCGCATCCGAGCGCCTGCAGCACTTTAGCGAAGATGAACATCGAGCGGGCAGCGCCTAACAGGGTGTTGAACGCGCAGCATCGAGGAGTTTGGTATTCCGTGACGTTCTCAACACCCTGCTAGTGCCGTTCCAACTTGTTGGTGCTAACTGACGTGGGAAAGTTTGCCAACCTGCCTCGGGGCAGCGTTCTAGCGTCTTCGGTAAAAATAGTTGGAACGGCACTAGACGTTAATCCAGGGAGTCACCAGGATGTACTTGATGTTGAATGCGTGACGC
>CAYSCX010000029.1:0-10769 GCA_964429575.1 uncultured Binatia bacterium (SeqCode)
TCGGCATCACCCAGCACGACTGTGCCGCCGTCGTCGGGGCCGCGATGGAACTGCGAGGCGATCATCCGCCTAATGGCGTCGTCGAGTCCGGGGACGCGGGCAGTAGTTACAATTCCGGCGATTCCGCACATGGTGGGAGAGCGGTCGATGCGCGGTGACTGCGGCCGCCGCGGACATTTTCCAAGGCCGGGAGCTTGAGCAGCGCGCCGGCGAAGACCCAGAAGTAAACGTTGATGGGATCGAGATCCAACTGCCATCCCTTGAGACTGGTTATCGACATGGTAATGATGAACGCGAGCAGCGCGGCGGCGAACGAGTGCAGGCCCGTGTCGCGGAGCGTGGAACGGACCCGGGATCCGGCCGCGATCAGAGACGCGAACAGGCCTGCGACCAGCAGCAATCCGGCCACACCGAGTTCATGCACTGCTTTGGCATAGTAATTCTCGATTGCGATGAACGATTCCGTGTCCGCGAAGGCATAACGCGCGGCGCCGGTGTTGACGCCGGTGCCTTCACCCAACGGCCACTGGGAAATCGAACTTGCCAGCGCCCCGTACGCGAGCTCGGTCGCGTAATAGCCGGTAAGCTCCCAGACCATGTAGTACAACACCGAGAAATCCACGCCAAGCAACATCACTGCGCCGACCGCCAATGCGACTGCGGGCACCAGGGCCAGCGTCACCGCGCCCGGGCTGCGGTCGAGCAGCACTATGAGCGCCATCATCAGCGGAAGGTACACGAACGCGCTGCGCGCGCCGCAGGTGAGGCATGCGATTACGTCGAGCGCGAGCACCCCGAGCGCGAACGTTCGCCAGCGTGCCGAGGCATCGAGATGCATCAAGGAGTATGCGGGCACGATCATCGCGAGCGTGAAGCCAAAGTACTGAGTAACGAAGGTGAACGTCGCGGGGATGCGCGCGAGGAGTCCGACTTCGCCGACGTCGAATTGGGCGAACTGTTGCGTAACGCCGCCGGCGGCCCCGCCGTAGATGGATTCCATCGCGAATTGATAACCCATCGATAGTGTCAGCATCAGTTCCGCGATTCCCACCACGCAGGGAATCACGGTCAATGACACCAGCAGGCGGAGCAGCACCACCAGGTCACGCTGGTCGGAACACATCGCGTAGCCCAGGAAGATCAGCGGGATGTAGAACAGCCAGACTTTCAGACCGATAAGAGCAACCATCGGGCTGGGCACGCCCGGGTTGAGCATCTGCACCACCACCAGCACCGCCAGCGCGCACATCAAGCCAACCGGAGCGCGCGGAAAGCCACGGAGCGATTCACGCCCGCTGATCAGCGCGTGCGCGAACAACACATATGCCGGGGCGAGGAACAGCACATCCTTGAAGAGCAGCGGCAGCTTCGACGGCGAGAGCGCGAGAATCACCACGCCCGCCAATGGCAGATATGCAAGCGCGGCCATCAATGCGCTTCGCCATCGGAGCAGTACGACCATCAAGCCCGCAGCCGCAGCAAGCGCCGCAAACACGTATGCGAACTCGCGCGGAACCAATGCCGCGACAACCCCGGTCGCGGCTGCTGCCATCGCAGTTGGCAGCGGATGCGGAAGACCGCGCGGTTCGATCGCATCTCCGCGCACGCGCGTGTCCCCGCGATTGATTGCGCCAACCGAAACCGACGAACGCATGCGATCAGTGCGATGCCGCATGCGCGCAGGCCGGCGCATCGCGGTCCAAGCCAAGCTCGCCGCGGACCACGGCGGCGATCGACCTGCGGTAGCGCGCCCAGGTGAACTGCTCAGCGCGCGCACGCGCATTGCGGCCCATCTGCTCGCGCAGCGTCCGGTCGTCGGCCAGCCCTGCGATCTTCGCGGCGAGCGCATCGACGTCGCGAATCGGCACGATGAAGCCGTCGATGCCGTCGCGCACCACGCTTCCGCTGTTGGCGGTGGTAATCACAGGCAAACCCGATGCGAGCGCTTCGTAGGTAACTCGCGCGGAGCCTTCGAACAACGACGGCAACACAAACAGGTCGGCGCTCTGGTACCAGCGATGCACCTCGGCGTGCGCCACCCCGGTGACGTGCGTGAACAGGCCGCGATAGCGCATCAGTCCCGAGGTACCGCCCACCGGGTCTCCGACCACGACCAGCTCAAGGTCGCGACGGTCGAGCCGCTTCACCGCCTCGAGCAGATACTTGATGCCTTTGCGCTGGCCGAGTTGTCCCACGAACAGCACGCGGACTATGCGAGCGTGCCTGCGCGGAGGCGGCGGCCGGAAGCACAACGTATCGGCGCCGTACGGCACCACCGTGATCTTTGATGGATCGACGCCATTGTCGATCAGCGTTGAGCGGACAAAGTCCGATCCGGCAACGATGCGATCCGCGGCGTGGGGCTCGCGCGACGAGTTGAGTGCGAAGGCTTCGATCTGCGCAAGCTGCAGCGTATCCGCGAACTCAGGGCACAGTTCGGCTTCCTCGCGCAGGATGCGCAGGCCAGTGCGCTGGTCGGCGATGGATTGATCAAGCACGCAGCGCGCGCCCACCTCGCGCGCCGCATGGAATGGCGCCAGTGCGCACGAGTCCGGGCACACGACGGCGGCCGGCCGTTCACGCCTGATGATCGCGGCGACCGCGCGCTCGAAACGCCGATTGCGCAATCGCATGACGTGCGGGGCAAACCGCCGCGACCCGGGTAGCCGGGCGGTCGCGACGAAGGCGAGCTCAAGCGCGGGCATGGTTCGTACGTGCGCGGCGCTGAGGGCGGGTCGATGTCGGCGCAACAACTCGCGCTCGAGCGGACGCGACAGGCGCGCCGGCAACATCGACAGCATGCGCGCGAGGAATCCATTGGGGTCGTAGTAGAAGCCGGTCACGAAGGACTGGAGCAGACCCGCGTCTTCGAGGCCCAGCGCGGTTTCGTAAGAATGCTGCGTGCCGGGATGGGCAAGCAGGACTTCGCCCGCGGCGGCGTCCGGGCGCTGCTGATCTTGGTGCAAAGCCAATCTCAGACCGGGGCGCGGATACGCTGCCATGCGATGCGGAGCTCAGCCGCGCTCGGCACCAGCATGTCGATAACCGTGCACCCGCTCGCGCGCCGCGCGCAGATGAGCAGCAGAGCGGCGACCGCGGCATAACCAGTCAGCGATGCGATCGCGGCGCCGACGATATCGTAGGAACGGAGCAACGGCGGCAGGACGAGCGCGGTCACTGCCAGACCGCCGAGTTCGGACCACAGCACCGCCACGGGCGCACCAAGCCCGCGCAGTCCCTCTTCGAGTACCTGGTTCAGACCCAGCAGCGCGGAGGCGAACATGAGAATGATCGCCGCGTCGAGCGCCGGTTCGAACGCCTCGCCAAATATCGCGGGAAGCATCCATGGGGTTACCGCGGCGGCGCCGAGCCCCGCAGCGAGCGTCAACCCGCCCGCGAGCCTTGCGACCTCGACGAATGCGCGCACCTGCGCCCGGCGCTCCGGGTGTGACGCCACGTGCGGAAAGAACACCACCGCGACCGCGCTGAACAGCGGGCTCAGCGTCATGCTCCACACCACCGCTACCGCGTACAGCCCGAGCATCGCCGGCGGCAACAGCGCCGCCATCAACATCTGATCGAGCCTCAAGTTCAAGACGTACGGGACGCTGGTGAGCGCCGATGGCACGCCGAAGCGCAGCATCGGCCGCCACATCGTGACGTCGGGGACGAACGGCCCGGCAATGCGCCTCAAGACCGCGAGTGCGGTCGCCGGAATTCCGAGCGCGAGCATCAGGACAAGATTCGCCGCGGCGAGATATTCCGCGGTCATCCGTCCGGACCACCATGCCGCACCGATCGCCGCCGCCCACACCGCGGACGAAACGAATCTGAGCCCATTCCACCACGCGAAATCACCTGTGCCGCGCAGCACCGTATGCGGAATCGTGGCCAATGCGTAACCGACTCCGATCAGCAGGTACCAGCGCGATGCCGCCACCGTCGCGGGGTCCTGCGAGGAGAGCAGCATGGGCATCGCAAAGTACCCGGCGGCCATCAGCACGATGCATCCGGCGAGCCCAAGGGCGACTGCGCTCGCCATCTCGCGCGAGGCGCGGGCAGGGTCGCGCGCCGAGAAGTACACCAGCGCCTCGGGCATCCCGAGCATTCCGACCGTGGCGAGAAAGTTTGGCCAGAGCTGAATCGCTGCCAGCTCGCCGCGCCCCTGCGGACCGAGCATTCTGGCAACCGCTGCTCCGGTCGCAAGCCCGGCGGCCGCGATGAGAGCATTAGCGCCCAAGGTGAGCGCGACGCTTGAGCCGAATTTCGGCATCGCACAGGTGCGCCGCGGCTCAGCGCGCCAGTCCGCCCGCGCACGCTTGGGCGCGAGCGCCAAGACGCCGCTCCACGCCGCGTCCGTACTTGGTCACCGACTTGAGCCAGGTGTAGCTGAGTGCTCCGACCCGAAGGAGGCGGCGGTTGATGAATAGAACGTCGGTGTTGTCGAGCGAGAAGTTGATGCACGCGAAGCCGAGCTTGCGAAGCCGCGCCTTCACTCGCGCGACGTCAGATCGAAGCTCCGGGAACAAGAAATCATGGAACTCGACCGTAAACTGGGCGACGCGCAGCAACTCCTCATCGCTCGCTCCGTCGAACATCGCGATTTCCGCGCCCTCGATGTCCACCTTCGCCAGATCGATCCGTTCCACATCGGCGCGCCGAAGCAGCTCGCCGAAACTTACCGATTCCACCTGGTGCGCGCCGATCAGCCCGCCCGCGTCAATGGCGTGCAACGCGCTCGGACACCGGGTCGCGTGCACCTTCAACGAAAGCACGCCGTTGTGGCCGGCGATCGCCACCGCGAGCACATCGACCGATGCGCAACGCGGGAGCTTTGGCCAAAGTTCCGGCGCGGGCTCTACCGCCAAGACCCGGCAACCAAACCGCCCGACGACGTGGCGCGTGAACTCGCCGAGATTCGCTCCGAGGTCCACGACCATCGAATGCGCGCCGAGCGGGCTGGTCAGAAAGGTGTGCTCGCAGACTCGCGCCACCTTCAACGACACCCGCCTCCCGCCGCTGCCCTCCGTCACCATCCGCCGAGGCTCACTACCTTGGTCACCGTCCTGCCGATGATCTTCGCATCAAGCCATAGCGACCAGTTGTCGATGTACTCGCAGTCGAGCCTCACCACCTTGTCGAAGTCGTTCACCGCGCCGTTGCCGTTGACTTGCCAAAGCCCGGTGATGCCCGGCTTGATGCTGAGCCGGCGCAGATGACCGGAGCGATACTGTGCAACCTCCGCCGGCGTGGGCGGCCGCGTGCCGACCAGGCTCATCTCGCCGCGCAACACGTTCCAAAATTGCGGCAGCTCATCCAGATGAGTGCGGCGCATGAAGCGTCCGCTCGGCGTCACCCTTGGATCGTCGCGCATCTTGAACATGTGTCCGTTCATCTGATTGCGCGCCATCAGTTCGGGCAGACGCTGTTCGGCGTCTGGATGCATGGTGCGGAACTTGTAGAGCATGAAGCGCCGCCCGTTTCGCCCGCGCCGCTCCTGTCGAAATAACACCGGTCCCGGCGACTCGCGCGAAAGCCGCCATGCGTAACACGGCAGCACCAGCGCGCACAGCATCAGCCCGGCGAGCGCGCCCACGATGTCCACCGCCCGTTTGGCCGCGAGCAGCAACCCATCGTGTGGCACCGTCTCGAGCGAAATCAGGCACAAACCGCCGCCCAAGTCTTCGAACTGATACTGTCCGACTTCGGACCCCGGCATCGTCACCAACATCCGGAACACCAGGCCCCGTTCCGCAGCAGCGGCGGCAAGCGCAGCGAACGATGACGCCTCGCCCAATTGCGCAACCACGACAACTTCATCGATTACGAATCGCCCCAACGCCGCCGACCATTGCTCGCGTCCCGCACGGCCGCCGTTTCGCGCCGATCCGTTTGCGAGCTGCGCGCACGCGCCCGGCGCAACCACGTCAACCAC
Source organism: uncultured Binatia bacterium (SeqCode) (assembly GCA_964429575.1). GTDB lineage: Bacteria > Desulfobacterota > Binatia > Binatales > Binataceae > CAYSCX01. The sequence goes on from CAYSCX010000029.1 coordinate 5,936, forward strand.
TGCGATGCTCCGATGCAGCTCATCGCTGACCATCGCAAGGTATCCGCGCGCCGCGTCGCGCTCGCCCACGACCAGCACCCGGGTTCGCTCCGTGGACCATCCCATGACGAGCCGCGCGCCGAGCCTCACCGCGGCCGTCAGGATGAACCCGCTTGCAATAAACGCCTCGAGCAGCAGCCGGCTCACGTCGGCGCGCATCGCCAGGTACATCGTCGCGAACAACGCGAGACTGGCGAGCAGATGCGCCGCGGCCAGCGCCCCCAGCATCGGCCACGCCCTCGCGCAGGTCGCCGGCCGGTAGAGGCCCCCCAACCTCAGCGCCGCCAACCAGACCGGAAGCACCAGCCACAGGAGCCATGCGTAGTGGGCAAAGGGGCCCGGCGCGCCGTAGCGCGGCGCCAGCAACGTTGCGCGCAACTCGTATGCGGCGGCGAATGCAAGCACCAGCGCCGCAGCGTCGAGCGCCATCATCACGCGCGCAAATGATTGTTCGCGCTGGCGGATCATTGCATCGCGCGACGCTCGCGCTTTGCCAGTTCCAGGTCCGCGTCGACCATCATCGCAATCAACTGTTCAAATCCGACCGTGGGCTTCCAGCCGAGCACGCGGCGCGCCTTCGACGAATCGCCGTTGAGAAATTCCACTTCGGATGGCCTCATCAGGCGCGGATCGAAGTCCACGTGCTTTCGCCAGTCGAGTGACAGGCGCTCGAAAACCAGCTCGAGAAACTCGCGTACCGAGTGGGTCTCGCCGGTCGCAACTACGTAGTCATCGGGCGCCGGCTGCTGAAGCATCAGCCACATCGCGCGGACATAATCGCCCGCAAATCCCCAGTCGCGCTGCGCGTCGAGATTGCCGAGCGCGAGGCGGCGCTGAAGTCCGAGCTTGATGCGGGTGGCGGAGCGCGTGATTTTCCGCGTCACGAAGTTCTCTGCGCGCCGCGGCGATTCATGATTGAACAGAATCCCGTTGACCGCGAACATCCCGTACGCCTCGCGGTAGTTGACGGTCTGCCAATGCGCGTATGCCTTGGCGCATGCGTACGGACTGCGCGGATGGAAGCCCGTCGTCTCGTGCTGCGGAGTCTCGGCGACGCGCCCGAACATCTCCGATGAACCGGCCTGGTAAAAGCGCATCGCGCGTCCACTTTGCGCCGCGTGGTCACGGACCGCTTCGAGCAGCCTGAGCGCGCCCATGCCGACCACGTCCGCGGTGTATTCGGGCTGATCGAACGAGATTCGCACGTGCGACTGCGCCGCCAGATTGTAAACTTCATCCGGCGCAACCTGGCCAATGATGCGGCGCAGGCCGGTGGCGTCGCCCAGGTCGCCGTAGTGAAGTTGCATCCCGCCTTCGCGCTGCTCGACGTCCACGCCGGTGCGCAAGTGATCCACCCTCGTGGTCGCGAAACTCGAGCTGCGGCGCATGATGCCGTGCACCTGGTAACCGTTGGAGAGCAGCAGCTCCGCAAGGTACGACCCGTCCTGTCCGGTCGCGCCCGCAATCAGCGCCACCCGCGCGGGTTGGTTCTGCGCTCTGCCGCCCGACGCGCGCAGCGTAGTTTCGCTTCCGTTGGCGATACCTTCTGACATCGTTTCCCCCTTCACGCCGCCAGGCCGCGGGATCGCGCGTCCCGAAACCAGACGATCGTCTGCTTGAGCCCCTCGACCAACCCGGTGGTGGCGTGAAACCCGAACTCGCGCGCCGCGCGCGAAACGTCGAGACACCGGCGCGGCTGCCCGTCCGGCTTCGAGCGATCGAAAACCAACTCCCCGTCGAAACCCGTCAGGTTTGCGATCAGTTGCGCAAGCTCGCGGATACTGATCTCCCGTCCCGACCCAAGGTTGACCGGCGCGGCGCCGTCGTAACCCGCCGCCGCCAGCGCGATCCCGCGCGCGCAGTCACCGACGTAGAGGAACTCGCGGCTCGCCTCGCCGCTTCCCCACACGTTGACGCTGCGCATGCCGAGGTCGTTCGCATCGAGACATTTTCGAATCAGCGCCGGAATCACGTGCGAGCACGCCGGGTCGGTGCTGTCGCGCGGACCGTACAGATTCACCGGCAGCAGGTAGATCGCGTTGAAGCCGTATTGCTGGCGGTACGCCTGCGCCTGCACCAGCAACATTTTCTTCGCGAGCCCGTATGGCGCATTGGTCTCCTCGGGATATCCCGCCCACAGGTCGTCTTCGCGAAACGGCACCGGCGTGAACTTCGGATACGCGCACACCGTGCCGAGCGCGACGAACTTCGCTACCCCGCGCCGGCGCGCCTGCTCCATCAACTCGACACCCATGATCAGGTTGTCGTAGAAAAACCGGCCCGGGTTCGCACGGTTCGCGCCGATTCCGCCGACCACCGCCGCCAGATGAATGACGACTTCCGGACGCGTGTCGGAGTAAAGCCGCGCCACCTGCGGCGGACATCTGAGGTCGTAATCGGACGAACGCGGTCCGAAGATCTGAGTGCAGCCCGCGCGCTTGAGCGTCTCCATCAGGTGACCGCCGAGAAATCCGCCGGCGCCGGTCACCAGAATCCGCCGCTGACACAGCCGTTCCATCAGTGCTCCCTGCCGAAACCGAATACCGCCGCGGTCCGCTGCAACGCGGTGCGAGCGGCGATCGCGTGAGTCCGCGCGCGGGGGTTTACGCGAAGGGTTGGTTGGAATGGCGCAACGTCGATCGCAACCGGAGCCGCCGGCTGAATCGGAGCGCGCACCGCGCGCCGCTCGGATAGCGCCGCACCTTCGAGCACTGCCGCGAAGCCGTCCAAGGCGCGCGAACGGTCCCACACCTCGCGCGCGTATTCGCGCCCGCGGCGCGCCATCTCCGCGCGCCGCGCGTGATCGTGCATCAGTCCCACGATTGCCTTGCTCAGCGCGTGCGGATTCTCGGGCTCGACCACCGTGCCCGCGCCCGACTCATTCAGCACCCGGGCGGCCATGCTGTCGTGGCGGACCGATGCCACCACCGGGCGCCCCGCAGCCATCAGCGTCTCCAGCTTCGACGGAAACACGTTGTCGCCAACCACCCGCCGTTGGGTGACCAGCCCGAGCTCCGATGCCGCCAGCAGGCCGCGAAACCGCTCGCGCGCAAGAAGCGGCAGCAGGCGAACGTTCGCGAGGCGTTCCCCGTCGATCCTTTGCTGCAGCGCCGGGCGCATCGCCCCGTCGCCGACCATCAGGTAGAGCAGGCGCTCGCGCTCGCGCGTCAATGCCGCGGCGTCCACGATCACTTGCAGTCCCTGCTTCACGCCCATGTTTCCGGCGTGGACCGCGATGAACTCGCGGCCGAGACCGGCCGCACGCCGAAAGCGCGCTCCGTCGCATTCATCGCAAATCGTGAACAGGCCCGGCTCCGCCCAGTGCGATGCGATCGCAACCTTGTCCGCGGCCACGCCCTTGGCGATCACGCGGCGCCGAATCGCGTCGTTCAACGTCGCGACCACCGCTGCGTTGCGATACGCACTTCGCTCCAATGCGAAGAGCGTGCGCGCCAACGCGCCGCTCGAGAGCATCCCGAGTCCGAGCGCGGTGTCGGGCTGCAGATCCTCCACCAGCAGCACAAACGGCCGGCGCCACGCGCGCCCCAACGCGATCGCGGCCACCGTGAGACTGAGCGGCGGCGAAACCACCAGCAGCACGTCGGGCCTTGCGCCGGCGCCGAGCGCGCGCAGCAGCGACGATGCGAGAAAAGTACCCTCGTGGATAATCCGCGAAAGCGCGGTGACGCGGCGAGGCACCCACAGCCAGGTCCGCAATATCCGAACGCCCGCGCGCTCCTCGCGATGCACGCGCAGCCCCCGATAGCCGTCCGCAACGCGCCATGCCGGGTAATACGGGAACCCGGTGACCACCGTCACTTCGTGCCCGAGCGCGGCCAGATGCTCCGCGCGGCCGGTCGTGAACGGCCCGATCCCGGTCTGTTCGGGCCAGTAGTTGATGCCAAGAATCAAAACGCGCATGAGATCTCCACCGGGCGACGCGCTACGACCAACTCGCCGGACCGCCGTCGCGTTCGGTGACCGGTTCTTCATTGGCATTTCGGCGGCGGCGTGATTGCACGAGCGCGACTGCCCACGCCGCCAGCGCGCCGAGCACGGCCGCGATAATCGAGGTGAATAGCGGGCGCGGATAGAAAGCTCGGGGCGATGCGATCGGCGCTTCCAGCACCGTGAATGCAAAGTCGGCCTGCACCTGCGCGAGTTTCTTGCGCTGCAGCTGCTTTGCCATCAGCTCGTAAAGATTCTGCGCGAGCAACGTGTCGGAGGTCGCGCGGACCTCTTCCTGCAAGGTCGCGACGGCCGCGCTGGAGTCGTCGATCTCGCGCTGGCGCAGCTTTTCCCGCAGTCCATCGACGTAGTAGCCGAGCACGCGCTGCGCGCGTTCCGGATTCAGGTCGTTGTATGAGAGCGTAAGATTGCCGGTCTTGGCCGAATAATCGCATCCAAACCGCGCGCTCATCGCGTTGTGCGCCGCCCACTGCAGCTCGCGCGACATCGCGAACTCGCCACCGTTCAATTCGGCCCGCGACAGCAGCGTCGGCGCCAGTTGATGCCTTCGCACCAGCGCGACTGTGAAGCCGAAGCTCTCGAGGATCGTCACGTATTCCTGCGCGTCGCCCGCCTGCGGACCTCCCAATCCGGCGATCATCGCCGGAGCGACCGCCCCGCCGATCATCCCGAGCAGCTGGTTCTGCACCGCCGGCGCCGTGCCTGGACGCACGATCGAGCTGGCGCGGTACCAACGCGTCATCGCAAACGATGCGATCAGCCACGCGGCGAAGAATGCCGCCACGCCAGCCGCGGCAACCATCCGCCAGGCGCGCGCAAGTTCTGA
>CAYSCX010000029.1:10869-30275 GCA_964429575.1 uncultured Binatia bacterium (SeqCode)
AGAATGCCGCCACGCCAGCCGCGGCAACCATCCGCCAGGCGCGCGCAAGTTCTGAAAGCCACGCGGCGAGATCGACCTCGGGCGTGCCGCGCCACAGCTGCGGCGACTCGCCCTCGACCTCATGGGCGCCAATCGCCGCGCCGCCGTCGCCGTTTCGCGGCGCCCGCTCGTGGCGCCGCGCTATTGCCACGTGAGGCGTCCCCAACCCGGATCGATGCCGACTGAGATGACCACCAGCGCGCGCACCGAGGTGCGCGCGCTGAAATTCATGTTGTCAACCACCTCCAACGCGCCGCGCACCCGAAGCTCGGCTATCGTAGAGCTTGCGCTCGAGAACCGCGCGGGAAGCCGCCACAGCTCGAGGTTGATGCCGCCGCTGCGCTCCTTGTTGGCGCCCACCGAAGTGCGCGTCAGCAACCACGGCGCGCGCTCGGTGTAGGAGAGTCCGGCGGTCAACTTGTAACGCTCGCCGAACCAGCGCCCCAACTTGAGGTCAACCCGCGACGAGTTGGGGCCCATCGGATGGCCCATCAGCAGGTCGTAGTTGGTCCAATAGAGCGAGTCGCTGTGCGTGGAATAATTGGGCTCCAGAATTGCGTACTCGAGGCGGAAGTCAGTGCGCCCGTCTCGCGTCACCCGCGGCAGGTATGCACCGCCCTGGAATGACACCGAGATGCCCGGCAGGAATCTTCCCACCCTGGGGATCTCCGTGGTCAGATTGTCCTCGCCGATCAGCTCCTGGTAGAGCTCCAGTCCCCGCAGCCACGGCACCCGCAGCCGCAAATAGAGTCCCGCCCGCGAATTGGTGTTGCCCGACGCGACGCTGCCGGTCGCAACTCCAGTGGCTCGGCCGAGCAAGCCAAGCAAGCTGTAATTGTCGTTGCCGCGTCCGCCGAAGATGATCGCGTGGGTCAGCCCAAACTCGAATTCGGGCAGAGGCTTGAATGCGAGAATCTGGCCGTCGATCCACGGATGCGCGTACTGGCGCGCGCCATCCAGCTGCCCGAAGAACGCCTGAAACCGAAACGGCCCCAAGTATCGGAGGAGTCCCGGCAGACGCATCGGATGAACGTTCTGAATCCGAAGCGCCGGGAACGGCGATGCGTTGGCGCCCTGCGCGAGCGATCCGTAATGCCCCACGCCCCACGCCATTTCGCCGCGCCCGAATGAAATCGCGAGCTTGCCGAAACTCGCGACCACCTCGCCGTTGACCAAATCGATGCGGCTTGCGTTCGAGTTCGCCGGCCCGGTCGTCGGACGCGTGATTGGTCCCGACACCGCCCCCTCGCCATACGCCGCGAGAAACCCAAGCGCCCCCGCCCATCCACGCATCCTCACGATCTCATTGCTGCCCGGCGACGTCGGCAGCCCGTCGTTGTCGGGCCAAAGCGGGGAACCCTCGGACGCCTGAATTCCCACCGTGCCGCCGGGCGTCCGCATCACTTGTCTGGGTCCGCGCGAGAAAACGTACTGCATTTCGATTCGATCAAACGGCCGCGCGATCAGCTTGGGCGGGTTGTCCTCGCGGTCGTTCTCGAGCCACTCGATCTCCTCGTCGAGCTGATCGCGCAACGCGCCGATCGTCGCGCGCACCAACGGCGAGTCCGGATCGATCTCGGACCGTTCACTGAGATTGCGCTCCGCTTCCAGCACCAGCCGCGCCGCCTCGACCCGCGCGATTGGCTTTATTTCCGGCAGGTATGTGTCGAGCACGCCAAGCGAATCGAGCGTCCCAAGTTCGTCGTAGATGGAACTGTCGAGCGGCAGAAAGACGACGTAGGTCGAGCCGCCCGCATTCGTTGCGAACGCAGCCCGGAAAATGATCGCAGCGGCAATCGCAGCGACTGCCCGCCGCCAGCCCGCACGCCTCAGGGCTGCATCGATGTCCACGCGAGCGCCCCCTTCTCGCGATGTATCCGCGCCGCCTCAAGCGCATTCGCCCGCCGCCGCCGCAGCTCGGCAAGCTGTCGATGCGGATCCTCCGCAACCTCAACCTTTCCACCGCGAAGCCGCAGCGCTGGACGCTTCGCATCGAAAGTCGCCTGCGCGCGACCCTCGGTGCGCAGGTAGTCTCGCAACACCCGTCGAAGATACTGGTGCGTCTCGGCGTACGGCGGCACGCCGCCGTATTTCTCGACCGCGCCCGGCCCGGCGTTGTACGCCGCGAGTATCAGAACCAGGGACGCATCTGATGTCGCAGCGGGCGAGCGTCTCAGTTCGGCGATAAACCGCGCGGCCCCCAGCATGTTGTCGACCGGATCGAACGGATTGCGCACGCCCAGTCGCAGCGCCGTCGCCGGCATCAGCTGCATCAGTCCGAGCGCGCCTTTGGGCGAGACCGCACGAGGATCGCCGCCCGACTCTGCCCGCGCGATCGCCAGCAACAAGTCGGGATCGAGTTGGTAGAGCCAGCCGACCGAACGGCTGAGCGCCGCGACGTCGACTGCGGCTCCGCTCGCGATGGCCCCATCGCGAGCCCATGAATACGGCGCCGCCGCGAACAAGATGGCGGCCGTCAATAGCGCGACGGCGACGGCCAGTAGTGCGGCGCGCAATTACAATTCTCAGCTCGCGAAGGCGAGCAAGCCAACGGTCGCAAGCGCGGCCGCGGCATTGGCGGCAATCTGCGCGATGTCCTTCGCGAACTCAACGTTGTCAACGAACACGAGCTTCTCGGGAACGTAGATGGTGTCTCCCGGCCCGAGCCGCGCGTCCATCAGCCCCGCTGATACGAGCGGCAGAAGCGGAAAGATCGTCGATTTGCGGTTCTGCATGAAACCGTTCTCGGTCAGCACCGAGCCGTCCACCCGGATGACCATGATCGACGAATCATCGGCGAGGTTGGTCGGCCCGCCAGCGCGCGACAGGTAATCGCGCAGGGTGAGATGCGTCTCGTAAACCAGCGCGGTCGGGTTGTACACCTGGCCGAGCACGCTCACCGACGCAGGACGTTTGGGAACCACCAGCTCGTCGCGGTCAGCGAGTTCGACGTCATCGGGCGAGTTCGGCAGCTGGTCGAGCGGCTTGAGTCTGAGCACGATGCGCCCCAGCGGCTGGACCTCCTCGGAAGTGGTGATCGCCTTTTGAAGCATCGCCAATTCGGGCGCGTTCGCGGTTTCCTTGGCGCCGGCCGCTGTGGGCATCAGCTGTAGCCGGGCCAGTTCCTGCTGAATCCGCGCGCGCGCTTCCTTGAGACGTTGCGCCTGCGATTCCCTGACCGATGCGCGCGTGAACACTGCGGCGGGCAGATAGGCTTGCGATAAAAAGCCGCCGGAGCGGCGCAGCACCGAGCTCAGGCGTTCGCCTTGGGCGATGCTGTACGGTCCCGGATAGGTAACCTCGCCCCTGACCGTGACGATCCACGGCAGATGGAAATCGGGGACGCGCCGGATGAAAAGCACATCGTCGCGCTCGAGCGCGCGGTTGGCGTTGAGCGACCCCGACAGGGCCGAGCGCAGATCGATCTGCGAGTTCACCCGCACGGTGTGCGCGCCGTCGATGACCCGGGTCGCGGCCAGTTCCGCGCGCTCCTGATACGCGCTGCTCTCGAGGCCGCCCGCGCGGTAAATGAGATCGCTCACTCGCATGCCGCCGGTGAGCGGATAGATACCGGGCTTGCGCACTTCACCGACCACGCGCACGGTCGGGAATTCGGCGAGCTCCGATTCCGAGTACACGATGAGTTCGTCGCGCGGACGCATCTTGATGTCCGACGCTCCCGCACCTCCCGCGGCGAGCGCGCTCTCGAGATCGACCGGGACCATTTCGGCGCGGTTCTTGACGTCGTCATTGCGACGCACCACGGCGTACTTGAGGAACGTGTTGGGCGCGAGGCCCTCGCCCATGCGGACCAGGTCGCTCACGCGCATCCCCTGGCGCCACTGGAAGGTTCCGGGGCGCCGCACGTTGCCCTTGAGGTACACCACGTCGTTCTGTTGCGGCAGCACCGCATAGACCCTGACGAGGTCGCCGTCGTGAACCGCAAAGCCGTTGGCGCCTGACTCGCCCGGCCCCACGTCGCGCGCGATCATCCGCTGGTGATTCTCGATGCGTTCGACCTGGATTCGATGCGTATAGGCGAATGCGGTGGTTCCACCGGCGAGCTTGAGCAGCCCGTCGAGAGTCGCGCCGCGGCCGGTCAGCTCATAGATCGCGGGGCGCTTGACGTCGCCAACCACGCCGGCGACGGCGCCGATGACCGGAACGAAAATCGCATCCTGCGGTTGCAGCGCGAGATCGTTGGCCGTGTCGCCGTACAGCAGCAGGTCGTACAGATCGATCACGCGCGCGATGCTGTTGCCCCGCCGCAGCTCCACCCTGCGCAGGCTGCCAACTTTGCTCACTCCACCGGCGGCGATCAGCCCGTTCGAGACGCGCGCAAGCGAGCTCACCGTGTATGCGCCCGGCTGGCTCACCTCGCCGATCACGAAGATCTGAATGGTGCGCAGCCGCCCCATGGTCACATCGACCTGCACGCCGGTAATTTGCCCGGCGCGGCTCGCGAGCAGGTCGCGCGCCTGCCCGAACTTGAGCCCCGCCAGCTGCATCGGCCCCAGCTCCGGAACCAGGATCGAGCCGTCGCGCTGCACCTTGAGCCTGACGGTCTGGTTGACCCGTCCCCACATGAGCAAGTTCAGTTCGTCGCCGGGCCCGATGGTGTAGTCATCGCCGACCGGGACGTTGTCCACCGGCGCGAAACTCGAGACCTTCGACGCAAACAGTGAGTAGCCGAATTGTCTAAGCTTGAGCGGCTCCGGCGTCTCGACCAACCGGCCCGGGTCGGCAAGCTGCGTGAATCCGCGTTCGATGTTGGATAGCGCCTCGCTCGGTGCATTCGACGGCGCTGGCGGGCGCTGGTCAAGGCCCGGTGGTTCGGAGTCGGGGTTGAGAGAGCTCGCGGATGGACTTGCGCCCTGCTGTGCGCACGCCCTCAGCCGCGGGACTTCCGAGCTCGGAATGCCGAGTGACTGCGCGAACGATTCGAGATCGGCGGGAGCGATGCCCTTCGCGCCGATTCGATTGCAGAGCTCGTCGATTTGCAAAGCCCCGGAATCAGCGCCGCGGTCACTCTGCGCGAGCGCGCCGCTCGTGCATAACCACACTATGGCCGACGCGGCCAAAGCAATCGACGAAAGGATTCGCTTTCGACTACCTATTCCTGGCGATCGCACGGCTTACCCCTCACGCATTCGGACCTGACGGCGCACAACCCGATACTCAGTACTGCGGTTCTGCGATTCGGCGGCGAATCACGAGTGCGTTCTCGCGCGCAGCGACGCATTGACAGCGCGGCGATGTCGCATCGCCCACCACTTCAAAGTCGTCCGGGACCGGCTGGTTTTGGCAGATGACCATCTGGTCTCGTAGCGGCTCGGCGTAGAGCCCGTTGCATTCGCCCGCGCAGTCACGGCCCGGGCCGGTTGCAGTAATCGCGTGGCCTTCGGGTGGCAGGTCGCCCTTGCAGACCCACAGCGGCTGCATCTCGCGTTCGTGCAACTGGGGTCCACTCGCCGCAGCCAGCGTAAGGTGCGCGGTCTGCGCGCGCGCCGATGCGGCCGGTAGCGCGCACATCAGGGCGACCGCGGCCGCCGCGACGATCGTTCGCCCGCGCGATCTTTGCGTACCTCGCGTGTGCATACTTGACCTCAACAATGGCGACATGAGTGGCGATTTAATCGTGAACGAGTATTTGAAGTAGCGTATGCACTTTCGGGCGTGGTTCGAGCGCGCGAACACGCGTCCGCCCTGCCATCGGGAGTGCGCTTGCTTCAGCCCACTCCCGACGGTCGCCACTCGCCACATCACTCGAGATCCCCCACCGACAGCGACACGATGCGCATGAAACATGCCATCGCACTAAGGCGAGAATTGGCGGCTAAAAGATGCGGACAATCGAAGTGTCGCGAGCCACGCGGCAAGAATCGGCCGATCGGTTCAGCGTTGAGTCAGCGTCTCGGGCACAACGACAGATAAGACGAGATGAGCGCGGCGTTGCTAACGATGCGCTGGCAGGATGCGGAAAAAGCTATCCAGGTACGATGCGGTCAGCAATCACGCCGGCGCCCTGCTTGGCAAGGACGCGGCGATGCGCGCGAATGTCAAGCAATCGAAATCAAACGGGTACTTAACCTGGGCGCGACCGCATGTTAAAACGCGAGGGTCAGGGGACATCCGACCACTTGGTCGGCCGGGAGGTGGAATGCGGACCAAAGTCATCATCATTTGCGCCGTCATTATCGGGGCGGCGCTGGCGCTCGCTGGATGCGGACACAAGTTGGTCGCACCGGCGGGAGAGCAGTCAGTCGCGGTGTATCCGACCGAGGATTCATACACTCAAATGTTGAAGCTCAAAAGTTCGGGCGGAGTCGCCGGGATGTTGGGCGATCTCGGCAAGAACTTCGTCGCGAAGCAGGTTGACGGCGGCACACCAATCAGGATCGTCGGAACGAGCGACCAGGGGTACCTAATCGAGATTACCGACGGGCCGAACAAAGGGGCGCAAGGATTCGTGGCGAAGGCGAGCGTCGATTAGACGTGCACGCAGCCAGGGAGCAGGCCGTTGAAAAAGGCGTTTTCAACGGCCTGCTCCCTCTCTCGCGTCTCCCTGTCTCGTGTCTCCGGGGGAGAAGATGAGGAAGGCAGCCGACTTTCACGCAGGGTGTTGAGGGCTAAGTCGATGCCAGCTTGGAACTCGAGGCTTTTCTCAACACCCTGCTAGAGCCTCAGTCGCTACCTCTCCCTCTAATCTCGAAGGGTTCTGTTTAGAAACCGACGGAAATAGAGACCGAGCCGGATTACTCGCGCGAGTCTGCTCCCGTTCGAGCACCTCTGGCCCCACGGCGGCTCGCTTGCCGGATCACCGCGCGCCGCGCTAAGCAGGACTCCTCAGCAATCGCGGCGCGCAGAAACGATTCCTGCGCGCACAACGCCACGTCCGCAGGAGGTCTCCCGATGAACGTGCAAGATGTCGAATCCTCGCCGGAAGTTCAAAGCCTGCGCAAGCGGGTGGCTGACTTCATCGACGAGTTCATCTATCCAAACGAAAAGGTTCTCGAGCGCGGCGACGATGAGTCGGGCCGCCTGCTGCGCTCCATTCAATCCGAGTGCAAGAAGCGAGGGCTTTGGGCGCTCGGCCTGCCCAAGGAGATCGGCGGCGGCGGGCTTGCGTTCATGCCGTATGTGTTCGTCAACGAGATCGTCGGACGCAGCGACTTTGCGATCGCGGGGCTGGGAACGCATTCAGCGCAGGACGCGACCATGCTCCATCTGTATGGAAATGAAGCGCAGAAAAAGCGCTGGCTCGCACCGCTGGTCAACGGCGACATCTATCCGTGCTTTTCGATGACCGAGCCGGAAGTGTCGGGCGCGGACCCGACCGGCTTGCGCACCCGCGCGGTGAAAGACGGCGATGAGTGGGTAATCACCGGGCACAAGTGGTTTACCAGCGGCGCCAACCGCGCGGCGTTCGCGACCGTGATGTGCGTGACCGAGCCGGACGCGCCCACCTACGAGAAGTTCAGCATGATCGTCGTACCGACCGACACGCCGGGATTCGAGATCGTGCGCGTGGTGCCGGTGATGGGCGAAACCTCGGGCGGCCATTGCGAAGTCCGTTACAACGACGTGCGCGTGCCACTGACCAACCTGCTCGGCCCGCGCGGGCAGGCTTTCAAAATCGCGCAAAAGCGCCTCGGCCCGGGACGCATTTATCATTGCATGCGCTGGCTCGGGCAGGCGCAGCGGGCATTCGAGTTGATGTGCCAGCGCGCGCTCTCGCGCCATGCGTTCGGCGGTCCGCTGGCGGAGAAGCAGACGATTCAGAACTGGATCGCGGACTCGGCGGCCGAGATTCAGGCGTGCAGGATGCTGACCCTGGATGCCGCGCGGAAAATCGATTCAGGAGACGAAGCGCGAGTCGAGATTTCGTTGATCAAGTTCTTCGGAGCCAAGGTGCTGCACGACGTTATCGATCGCGCCGTTCAAGTCCATGGCGCTATGGGCGTTTCGGGTGACACGCCGCTGGAGCGCATGTACCGCCACGCGCGCTTCGCACGAATTTACGATGGCCCCGACGAGGTGCATCGCATGGTTGTGTCGCGGCGCATCCTGCGGGAGTTCAAGCGCGGCGGCAAGTGGGATTTCGGCCGCGGCGTCGGTGCAAACGGGCGCGGGTAGTAGCGCTGCGCGGCCGGGGGGAAGCGGCGATCGATCGAAGCGCGCGCAAGTCGAGCTGCGCTAGTGTGGTGTCCCGCACATAACTCGCTTAACTCTGCGCGACTACAGGTTTGTCATGCTGAGCAGGAATCCGGGATTCCTCGCGGAGTTTACCCTGAGCCGGAAACCGGGATTCTTCGCTTCGCTCTGAATGACAGAAGGCGAAGGGCTCAGAATGACACCAAGCCAGCTCAATTGGTTCAACGAATTTGAGGGACGGTACACTAGCAGCGGTCTGTCGCGCCGCCAAGCAAGTTGCCCCGCCCCACTAGCATCGTGGAACCGCGCAGCGAGCCGCGCTATAGACCGATGAGCACGCAGGGGCGGCGTCGGCAGCAGCGGCTCTGAATGAAATTTACCATCCTCAGCCACGCGGGACTCGAGGTCGAGTCGGACGGGCTGAGTCTGGTCATCGATCCCTGGCTGGTGGGAAGCTGTTACTGGCGGTCGTGGTGGAACTATCCGCCGCCGCCTCGCGAACTTATCCGCCGGCTCCGACCCGATTTCATCTACGTCACGCATCTGCACCGGGACCACTTTCACGGCGTGTCGCTCAGGCGGTTCGATCGCAAGACGCCGGTGCTGGCGCCCCGCGCGTACTTCGGACGGATGGTCGAGGATCTCGCGTCGATGGGATTCAGCGACGTGCGGGAGATGACGCACGGCAAAGGATATCGCGTCGGCGGCAAACTGGTTTTGACGAGCTACCAGTTCGGCCCCACACTCGACAGCGCGCTGGTGGTGGACACGGGCGAGGTGGTGTTGCTCGACGCCAACGATTGCAAACTGATGGGCGCGCCGCTTCGGCAGGTCACGCGCCGTCATCAGCGCATCGACTTTGTGCTCAAGAGTTATTCGAGCGCATCGCCCTACCCTTACTGCGTGTCTTCCGAATTCCCGGACCATCTGACGCACCGGAGCCGCGAGGACTACCTGGAGGAATTCCTGGTGTTCGCTGAAGCGGTCAATGCACGCTATGCGATTCCGTTCGCGAGCAATCACTGCTTTTTGCATCGCGAGACCTGCCGCTTCAACGATACGGTGGTGCTGCCGCACGAGGTGAAGCAGTATTTCGATCGCAACCGGCAAGGCACGCCCGAGTGCGTTGTAATGCTGGCCGGCGATTCGTGGTCAACCGAGCGCGGCTTCGAGATCGCGCCCGAGGATTACTACACCCACCGCGACGGCCACCTGGACGAACTTGCCGAACAATACCGCGGCAAGCTCGAGCGAACGTACCAGCGGGAAGACCGCGTGGCGCCGGACTTCGCGAGCTTCAAACCGTACTTTTTAGATTTGCTTGCGGCGCTCCCGATCGGATTTCGCCTGCTGATGCCCGCACGGGTGATGTTTCACGTGACCGGAAACGGTGAGGCGAACTGGTTGGTGGACTTTAGCGCGCGCAGCATCACGGAACACGCCGGGGCGGATGCCGCGCATGACTTCCGAATCGACATGCATGCGGCGGTACTGCGCGACTGCTGCCAGAAACAGATGTTCTCGACGTTTTCCGCAAGCAAGCGAGTGCACTATCACCTGCGCACGCGCAAGGCGCTTCGCTACATGAACATCTACAACTCGGTGATGGATCTGTACGAGGCGGGATGTTTTCCGGTGAGCGGCATGTTGTCGCGGAGATTCGCCGCGAACTGGAGCCGCCGTTGGCGCGAGCTTGGCTTCTACGCGCGGGCCGGCCTCTGGCTCGCGATGGGCCGCGCATTGCGGCCGGTCGATTACATCCGCGCCGGCTGAGCGACGCGGCGTGGTGATGCGCTCGGCCGTCTACAGCGCGCTGGAGCCGCGCTCGCCGGTGCGGATGCGCACGACCTCTTCCATCGGCATCACGAAGATCTTGCCGTCGCCGATGCGGCCAGTGCGCGCGGAGCGCTCGATGGTCTCGACGACCTGCGGAGCGAGCTCGTCGGAGACGATAATCTCGAGTTTCACCTTGGGCAGGAAATCCACGACGTATTCAGCGCCGCGGTATAACTCGGTGTGGCCCTTCTGGCGCCCGAAGCCTTTGACCTCGGTCACCGTCAATCCCTGGACGCCGATGCTCGACAGCGCCTCTTTGACCTCATCGAGCTTGAACGGCTTGATGATCGCCTCGACCTTTTTCATATCGATTCCCTCGGCCCCGTATCGGACGCTTGGTGTGGCGGCGCCCCGAGCGTGCCGAGGCATACTCACCGCCTCCTCCAGATATAGCGCGCCCCGAAGATTCCTCCAATTGGCGTGCTCGGGCTCGCCGCCCGTCGCTGAGACAGCGAGCAAAGCGGATGCCAGAACTCTGGCGTGTCATAACAGGGATTCGCGATTGAGAGGGGCGGTTCGATGCTCAAGCAACGGGCGAACGGCTATACGATAGGCACTACCCGGGAGTGTTCCCGGTCTTGGCCGCACGGAAAACCGGCTCTTCCCCGCGCATCAAGCGGCCGATGTTTTCCTTGAATCGGAATACTACCAGCGCAGTAATCACGATCGCGAGCAAGACGTACGGACGCGGAAAACCCAGGATCGCGACAGCGGCGGGCATCACGATCGCCGCGCTCATCGAGGCGACCGACATGATGCGCGTCGTTGCGACGGCAATCCCGAATGCTGCCAGCGCGAACAGCACCGCGAGCGGCGCGAGCACGATCCACACGCCCAAGGCGGCTGACACGCCCTTGCCGCCGCGGAAGCCGAGAAAGACCGAACTGATCGACCCAAGGAACGCCGCGAGCGCCGCGAGCAGCACGGCGTTGGCGCCCAAGCCGAGCCACATCGCGGCGACGACCGGCACGGCGCCCTTGAGCACGTCGCCGAGGAAGGTCAGAGCGGCGGCGGTAGTTCCGCCGGCGCGCGCGACGTTACTCATGCCGATGTTGCCGGAGCCGACCGCGCGCGGGTCGAAGCCGCGCATCCGTCCTACAATCACCCCGAAGGGGATCGATCCGACCAGATACGCGGCGATGACGAGAGGGGCGATGATCAACAAGTGCCGGGCTCACTCTCGAATGGTTGGTCGGGGTGACTGGATTTGAACCAGCGACTCCTGCGTCCCGAACGCAGTGCTCTGGCCATGCTGAGCTACACCCCGTCGTTTACCTGAACGTTGCGGCCGCAAGGCGAAAGGAGTTTATAGCATCGGGGCTTGGAACGTTGGAAGGCGCGGCGCGCGGACTCAGGCGCGCGAGAGACGCTCGCGCATACTCGCGATGATCTTCGCGTAGTCGGGGTGGCCGAAGATGCCGGAGCCGGAAACAAATACGTTGGCGCCGGCCGCCTTCACGTCGGCGATGTTGTCGAGCTTCACACCGCCGTCCACTTCGAGATCAACCTCGAGCTTGCGGCGGTCGAGTTCCTTGCGGATGTGGCGGAGCTTGTCGAGCGCGCCTGAAATGAATCCCTGGCCGCCAAAGCCCGGATGCACGGACATCACCAGAATCATGTCGAGATGCTCGGCCGCCCCAAGCACGCGATCGACCGCGGTCTCGGGGTTGATGGCGACCGACGCGCGCACGCCAAGCGAACGCATCCGCGCCGCGATCGCCGGTATGTCTGCGCAAACCTCGGCGTGAACGGAAATCGAGTTGGCGCCCGCCTTCACGAACGGCTCCAGATAGTTCTGCGGGTTGGTGATCATGAGGTGCGCGTCGAGCGGAAGTTTGGTGATCTTGCGCACCGACTCGAGCACCGGCACGCCGATCGAGAGGTTCGGCACGAAGTGGCCGTCCATCACGTCAAAGTGGATCAGGTCGGCGCCAGCGCGTTCGACCGCGCGAATCTCATCGCCCAGCCGCGCGAAGTCCGCCGATAGTATCGACGGCGCGATTTTGTCGGTGCGCCCCATATTTGAAGAGTAGCGCGGCCGACCGGCGCGGCGAAATCAGCATCCGATGCGCAATGCACAGGGCGGCTGCTCACGCGCTCTTACCCTCGGATCGAAGAAACGCCATGAGGTCGGTTACACCGGGGTCGCGGCCGAGTTGCTTGAGAAGCGCTGTCACTTGACCGCGATGATGCGTCTGGTGGTTGAACATGTGAACGACCGCCCACCATTTGCGATGTTCGTGCTCGCGTCCGTCCGCCATTGCGATATAGCGAAGCTGGCCGGACAGTTCGGCGTCGGTGAGCGATATCGTCCACTGTTCGATCAGCGCATCATTTCTTTCGCGTTCGGCGCGCAGTCGCGCGAAATCGGCGTACAGCTCCTGACCCAGCGCACGGATCACGATTGGCGCTCCACCGTCGTCGAGCAATTTCGTGCGATCCGCGCCGATGAAGCGGCCGAGCTGAACACTGTCGGTAAGCAGCAGATGATTCAGCGTGCCATGAATGGATCGGAAGAAGGCGCCCATGTCGCGCTTGCGATCCGCGTCGGAAAGTTCCGCGCAGATCGTATAGATGCTGCGGTTCATCCATGCGTTGTATCGCGCCATCGCGCGGCAATGTTCGGCAAGGTCCATGGATCCCTCCGTTCAATTTCGAATCAATCGAGCCGCGAAGAAGCCGTCGAGGCCGCCGCAGTCGGGCCGGGTAGTCAAGCAACCGTCGGCGTCCAGCAATTCGCTCAGCATCTCGTGCGCGGGAG
Source organism: uncultured Binatia bacterium (SeqCode) (assembly GCA_964429575.1). GTDB lineage: Bacteria > Desulfobacterota > Binatia > Binatales > Binataceae > CAYSCX01. The sequence goes on from CAYSCX010000029.1 coordinate 23,660, forward strand.
GATTGCGATCGATCGCGAAGTCGTGATGGGACGCGAGAAAGCAATCGACGACTCCCCTGCCCTCCGGCGGCGCGACGCTGCACGCGGCATACACGATCGCGCCTCCACGCCTGACGTTCGTCGCCGCGCTCTCGAGTAACTGAAGCTGGACCGACGCCATCCGGTCGATGTCGGCGGGTTTCAGACGCCAGCGGATTTCGGGATGTTCGCGCAAAGTGCCGAGGCCGGTGCAGGGAGCATCGAGCAGCACGTAGTCGAAGCGTTCCGCGCGAAGCGGCGGCGGTGAGGCCGTAAGGTCCGCATTCACAAATTCAACGTTGATGTGGCCGAGCCGCTCGGCGAGTTCGCGCGCGTGACGAAGACCTGCGAAGTTGCGATCGAGTGCAATGACGCGGCCGCGCGCGCTGACCAGTTCTGCGAGATGCGTCGCCTTGCCGCCGGGCGCAGCCGCGCAGTCGAGAACCGTCGCCCCGGCTTCAGGAGCGAGCAGCCACGCAACGAGCTGCGAAGCTTCGGATTGCACATGGAAAAGCCCCGACCGGTACGATTCCGAGTCGATCGGCGGGGCGCCGCCAACGATGAGCGTCTCGGGCGCGCGGCCGTACGACGCTATTTCGATGCCGTCGGCAGAAAGTCGGGCGAGCAGTTCCTCGCGGGACGCGCGCGCTAGATTGAGACGAATCGCGTTGGGCGCCGCCTCGTTGTTCGCGAGCATCAGCCGCTGCGCATCCGCGGCGCCGAACCACTCGATGAATCTCTCGACCAGCCAGCGCGGATGCGAGCACGTGACTTCAAGGTACCCGGCAAGATCCGGCTCGCGCGCCGGCATCTCGACCTGCTCGCGCGACGCACGGCGCATGATTGCGTTAACCAGTCCCTTGGCGTTGCGCGCGTCGGCGCGCCGCGCCGCAAGTTCGACCGTCGTGTCGACCGCGGCATGCACGGGAATGCGATCGAGGAAGCGCGCCTGAAATATGCCGAGGCGCAAAATTGCGAGCACCGCCGGTTGAAGCGTAGCGAGGCGGCGCGCCGCGAGGCGTTCGATCTCGTAGTCGAGACGGCCGCGCCAGGCGAGCGTGCCCAGGACCATCCGCGTGATGAGCCGGCGATCGGCGGCATTGAATGCGGTGAGGCGCGCGCCGAGCAGTACGTCGGCGAATGCGCCGCGCTGCTCGACGCGGAGCAGAATGTCGAGCGCGCATTCGCGCGCGTCGAGGCCTGCCGGCGATGCTGCGCGCGGCGCCCGCGCCTCGGACTTTGAACCGCGCGTCGTCATGCGCCGAGGCGAGCGCCATCGCCGATGCGGCGGCCGCGGAAAAAGTCCGCCGCCGCCATGCGCTTGCGCCCTGCGCCCTGCACCTCCAGGAGCCGCAGCGCGCCCTTTCCGCACTGGATGATCGGTACGGGCTTCAACGCTACCACGGTGCCCGGCGGCGCGCCGGTTGCGGGCGCGTCCTGGACCGCGGCGCGCCAGATGAGGAGCTCGGCGCCACCGAGCGTCGTGCGCGCGACCGGCCACGGATCATATGCGCGCGTCATGCGCTCGATATGCGCAGCGCCGGATGTCCAGTCGATTATCGAATCGGACTTCTTGACTGGCGCGCAGTAAGTCGCAAGGTTTTCGTCCTGCGGTTGCTCGCGGAGTTCGCCGCGCGTGAGACCTTCCAGCGCTTCGATCAGCGCGTCCGCGCCGAGCCTGGCGAGTTTCTGCTTGAGCGTCCCCTGCGTGTCGTCGGGCGCGATCCGAATCGCGTGCTTCAGAAGCATCGGGCCCGCGTCCATCTTTTCGGACACGCGCATGATCGTAACGCCGGTCTCGGCATCGCCCGCGAGAATGGCGGCCTCAACCGGCGATGCGCCGCGATGACGCGGGAGCAAGGACGCGTGAACGTTGATCGGCATGATGCGCGCGGCGTCCAGCAAGGAGTCCGGCAGGATGCGGCCGTACGCTGCGACGACTAGAAGGTCCGGGTCGAACGACCGGAGTTCGGCGAGAAAATCCGGGGTGCGAATCTTCCCAGGCTTGAGCGCCGGAATGCGACGGCGCGCCGCGACCGCGGCAACCTCACTCGGCTCCAGCTTGAGACCGCGCCCGCGAGGCTCATCGGGGCGCGTCACCACCGCGACGACGCGGCATAGCTCTGCACGTGCGGTGGCGAGCCGCTCCAGAATGTGGGCCGCCAGCGCGGGCGTGCCCATGAAGACTATGCGATAGGGCGGCGCTGGTTCAGATCCGGATCGCGGAGGGACGCTCGCTATCGGCCTTGCCCTCCTTGATCAGTTTCTTGAGTTTGCGGCGGTACAGCTCGCGCTTGATGCGCGAGATGCGATCGATGAAGAGCTTGCCGTCGAGATGATCGATTTCGTGTTGCAGCGCGACGGCGAGCAAGTCCTCGGCTTCGATCTCGATTTCCTTTTGGTCGGGTGTCCACGCCTTCACCAGTACGCGCGCCGCTCGCTTCACGTCGGCGGTGTAGTCGATAACCGAGAGACAAGCTTCTTCCCAGATCACTTCGCCGTCCGCCTCGACGATCACCGGGTTGATCAGCTTCAGGAGATGCTTTCCCGGATCGTCGTGCCTGGTGTCGAGCACCGCGATGCGCGCCGACTCGCCGACTTGAGGCGCGGCGAGACCGACGCCGGGCGCGGCGTACATGGTCTGCGCCATCGAATCGATCAGCGAGTTCACCGCGCCGTCGATGTTTCCAACCGGCGCCGCCGGTTCGTTCAGCACCGGGTCGGGGAACTTGCGAATTTTGAGGATGGCCATGCAATTCGGAATGCTCTGAAGAATGTACCAAAGGCGAGCGGGTGGTCGAAAGGCGCGGTGCACGGTGAAAGATCGATGCGTGTCATGGATCACGCACCCTCACCCGCCGGTCGCGAGCCGCGACACCCAATAACATGAAGTGAGGCTTCGGCGGGAACCCGCTGCCGTTGGTCGGGTGAAGTTGCGGTGCGCACCGCGCTCGGAGCTCGGCGACCGGCGGCCCTTCGACAGGCTCAGGGCAGGCTCTCCCCCGTGAATTAACGGGAGAGGTAATCGAGAAAACCGGCGTTTCACGTGATGAAGCCGTGCGCGCGCAGGAACGATTCGACGGCGCGGATGCATTCGTCGGGGCGCTCGATCTGAAGAAAGTGCGTGGTATCAGAAATCGCCTCGTATTCGATCGAGTGCTCCTGGGCGATCGCGCGGCCGATCAGCGCCGGCGGCATCACGTCGTCAATGTCGGGATCGCCGCAGACGAGTTTCACCGGAACTTTGAGTTGACCAAGCCGCGACCATAGCTCCGGGTCGGCGTTGCTCGAGAAAATTTTCGCCTCGTACTCGCGCGGACACGCGAGCGTCCAGCCGCCGCCTTGATCGTCGCGGCGCAGCGTCGCATGCGCCATCAGGCCGGCGGCGCCCGGAACCCAGCGGCGAAATTGCGCGCGCGTCGCAAATTGGTACGCCAGCTCCTCAACGGTCTTGTAACGCTCGGCTCTACGGAGCGCGCGTTCGGCGAGCGAGTTCTTGTCGGAGTGTTGCGAGAAGAGGAGCGGATGGCCGTCGCGCGGATAAAACGGCGGATCGACCAGCACCAGCATGCGCCATCGGTCGTCGTAGCGAAGCGAGTGGAGCGTCGCGGTCACTGCGGACAACGAATGAAACACTCCGGCGGTCGGCGCTGCGCCGAACTCGCGCTGGATCGTCTGGAACAGCAGCTCCATGTCCACGATGAAGTTCTGCCAGTTGTGGCCTTCGAGGGTGTGAAGCGGGTTTTGGCCGTGGTTGCGAAAGTCGAAGACGACAACTTCGTAGCGATCGCAGAGCGGCCCCCAGAACGGCAGGTACGCGTCAATCGCGAGCCCGTTGCCGTGGCTCAGCACGATGCGCGGCGCGCCGACGCGGCCATGCTGGCGCACGCGGATGGTCGCACCATCGTGCGTGATTACGTTGACAGTGCGGTTGGGGTCGGGCACTGCGAGCGTCGGATGCGTGTGGCTCATGCGAGTGTCGCTCACATCATGCGGACCGGGTCGATGTCGATGATCAAGAACACGCCGTCGCGCTCGGCGAGGGGTTTGAGCGCCGAATTCATGGCTCCCAGAGCGCTTCGCATCGGGGCGATCGCGTTTGATTTTATCATCATCTGCCAGCGCCAGCGCTGCTTGATGCGCTCGATCGGCGCGGGGGCGGGGCCGAGCACCTTGATGCCCGTGGTATCGGCGCTACGACTCAGAATTTTCGCTGCATCGGCCGCAATCCGCGACACGCGCGCGCCGTCGGGTCCCTCGACACGCACCATCGCAAGCCGCGAGAACGGCGGATAGCTGAACTCGCGACGCAGGGTCAGCTCGCGACGCATGAAGCGGGCGAAGTCCTGGTCGCGTGCGGCGCGAATCGAGTAGTGGTTCGGCGCGTAGGTTTGGATGAGTACGCGGCCCGCCCGATCGCCGCGTCCCGCCCGCCCCGCGACCTGCGTGAGCAATTGAAACGTACGCTCGGCGCAACGGAAGTCAGGCAGATTGAGGCCGAGGTCCGCGAGCACCACCGCCGCGAGCGTCACACCCGGGAAGTCGAAGCCCTTGGTAATCATCTGCGTGCCGACCAGGATATCGGTCTCGCCGTTTCTGAGCGCCGCCAGCATTCGCGCGCGTTCGCCTCGCCGTCCGCTGGTGTCGCTGTCCATGCGCTCGATGCGCGCGTCGGGGAGCAATTGCGCGAGTGCGGCAACCAAACGTTCGGTGCCGAAACCCTGGCCGGTCAAGCCGTAGCCGCCGCACGACGGGCACAAATCGGGAGTCTCGATGCGCGCTGCGCAGTAGTGGCAGCGCAGCGAGCGGTCACGCATGTGGAAGGTCATCGCGACGCTGCAGTTCTCGCATGCGATCACGGTGCCGCACATCTGGCACTGAAGAAAGTTGTGATAGCCGCGGCGGTTGAGGAACACCATGCTTTGTCCGCGAGCGGCGAGATTTTCACGCAGCGCGTCGATGAGCGCGCGCGATAGCGGCACCGGCGGCTCGGTGGACTTGACTGCGCCGGCTTTTGGCGCGCGGGTCTGGCGCTCGCGCGCCTCGGCGGCTTCGCGGCGCAAGTCGATGATCTGGACCTCCGCCATCGGCCGGTCGCCGACGCGCCTCGACAGCGCGAGCATCCGGTAACGTCCGCGCCGCGTGTTGAAGAATGACTCCGCCGACGGCGTCGCGGACCCCAGCACCACCGGACATCGTGCGAACGATCCGAGCGCGACGGCGAGGTCGCGCGCGTGGTAGCGGATGCCCTCCTCGTTCTTGTATGCGGCGTCGTGCTCCTCATCGACGACGATCACGCCGGGGTCGCGCAGCGGCGCGAAGATGGCGGAGCGCGGACCGATCATGATGCGGGCGTCACCGCGCAGCGACGACATCCAGCTCGCCCAGCGCTCCGCGACGGTTTGCGCACTGTGGGCGATGGCGACCAGCGCGCCGAAGCGCGCACGAAACGAGCGGACTATCTCGTCGGCGAGCGCGATTTCAGGCACCAGGACGAGCGCCTGGCGACCCGCCGCGAGCGCCTCGGCCGCAAGCCTCAAATAGACTTCGGTCTTGCCGCTCGCGGTGACTCCCCACAGAAGAAACGACTCGTATCTCTGCGCGCGAATCGCGGGGTACACGGCCTGGCACGCGGCGGTCTGCTCGTCGGTGAGATCCAACACATGCGTCGCGGCGTTCGCGAAGGGATCCTGATCGGCGGGCGGCGGCGGCACGTCGCGCAAATCGACAACTGCGCGCGCGACCAATGGCTTGATGGCGGCCTTCGCGCCCGCGATCTGTTCTTCGAGAACCTCGAGGTCGATTCCGCCGGCGCCCGCCGCGCGAAGTAGGTCGAGAATGCCGCGTTGCTTCGCACCGCGAACCGGCGCCGCGTCAGCTCCGTCGCGCATCACCGCGGTCTGCGGCGCGCCGCGATGGCGCCCGCGGGTCGAGTCGCGAGGCTCGACGATCCCACTCGACTGAAGGCGAGCGAGTGCAGACCGGACATCAGTGGGTGCGCCGCGCTTTTCGAGTTGGCGCGCGGTCATCGGGTGTTTCGCCAGCGATTCAACCATCTTGCGTTCGACGGGCGAGAATGTAGCGCGCGCGAGCAAATCGGGTTCGGTCGCGACGTGGTAGGTGACGCGCGACTCAACGCGCGCGACCGCCGGTATGATGCTGCGGTACGCGTCGGCGAGCGAAGCCATGTAGTAGGTCGCCAGGAAGCGCATCAGTTCGAGATGCGCACGGTCGAAGAGAGGGCGTTCGTCAAAGACCTCGATGAGCGGCTTGAGTTTTGCGCCGGGCGGCGCGAGCGCCGACCCCATCTCGACGACGACGCCGGTCAGTTTGCGTGAGCGCAGCGGTACGAGCACGCGATGGCCCGCCTCGACGCGCGCTTGGAGAGCGGGCGGGACGGCGTAGGTAAGCGCCTCGGTGCCGCGCGTCGCGCCGACGACTATGACGTTGACCTGCATCAGGCGCCGGCTCCGACTCTACACCGCAGTCAACCGGGCGCAACGTCACGCGCTCGGTGACACTGGACCGCGCCCGCCGCATACAGCTAGAGAACGACGGATAACACACGCTGGAGGCATCGAGATGGACCCCCGTTACT
>CAYSCX010000030.1:0-29787 GCA_964429575.1 uncultured Binatia bacterium (SeqCode)
GCTTGCTGGTCGCATTCGGGCAGACGCTCTGTCAGCCGGTGTCGCCATGGTGCTCCCGCTGTCCGATCGAACAAGCGTGCCCGCGTCTGGGCGTGGTGCACTCGCGCTAGGCGGGCCGTCCGCGTGGGTTCTCAAAGCTCGCGCCAGATTCGTCGTTGCGCCCTCACGGGGGCTACACTATCCTCGATCCGGCGCTCCCAGCGCTGGAAAATGTCGCTTCCTTCAAAGCCTACGCGGGCGGATGAAAAGCTCGGGCTGATCCTGGGCCAGGTGGGGTCACTGCGCGCGCGCCTCAATTCGCTCGCTTGGCAGCATGGCATGTTCGCGGGCCTGGCGATCATTATCGCCGCCGTCGCTGCGGTGTTTGTGGCCGCATATTTGGCGCCTCCGATCGCGTTCCTGGTGGGAGGCGCCATCGCGATTCTGTTCGGAGGCTTCGCGCTGACTCGAACGCTGGCCCACGCATGGCGGATGCGCGCCTCCGCGGCGCGGGCGGCGGCGGTTGCCGATGAAAGGGCCGCGTTGAAGGGAAGACTGACGACAGTGGTCGAACTGGCCGACGCGCCACGGCGCGGTCCGCTGTGGTCGTACTTAATCGAAGATACGCTTGCGCGCCGCGACGAGTTTGAAGCCGCGCGCATCGAGCAGCGCCGCGTTTCGCGCACTCTGTATCCGTTGCTGGCCTCGCTGGTGGCCGCATCGCTGGCCGCCGCGCTCATCCTTACGGTGCAGCGCGCCGCGCCGCAGGCCGCGCACAAAGACAACGAAGTGACGATCGATCTCGATCATCTGCAGCTACGTCCCGCCGAGCCGGGATTCGACAATGGCGTCGAAGTCCGCGCCGACGCCGAGACGATGCGCAGGCTCGAGGAAAAACTCGCGCGCGAGGGTCTCGCGCAGGGACCGCCGGGATCATTCGACCGCCTGATGGACCAAGCGCGCGAGCTCGGCAGCGACTTCCAGAGCAAGCTTACGGGTCGCGAACGGCGGCGCCCGCGCATCAATCTCAAGCTCGACGACTCCGGCGATGAGGCGAACCGGCCGCCGGACGGATCGCGCGATCGGGCCAAGCTCGCGTCGCGCAAACGAAACGAAGGCGCGGGCCAGTTCGAGCGTGAAAAGGAATACGACGCGCAACAGAAGTCCGACGCCGAATATGACGCCGAGCCCAAACGCCGGGGCGCCGATGAGCGGATGTCCGGCGAGATGCTCGGTTCGCAGGGACTGGGCAACGAAGGTTCCGGCGACGACGGGAGCAGTCGCAACGGCGACGGTTCGGGCGATTCGCAAGGCGAGCACAGTGGCTCCGGCGGCATCGCCCGTGGCCTCGGTGCGGAACCCGAAACGCTCTTCGGACGGCGCGAAACGACCAAGCTCGGCGGCGAGGGATTTGAAATCGCAATAGAGGCGCGCCCGATGGACGCCGGCGCACGGGGCGCGGGCCGTTCCTTCCTGCCGCCCAAGGTCCGCACGCCACTCAACCCAACGCAACACCCCGACGAACCGGTCGCGCGCGCTGCGGTGCCGGTCGAAGATCGGGATACGATAAAGCGAGTCTTCGAAAGATGAATACCGCCACCGCGGACGGCCTGAGCGTGGCCGATTTCGCGCGGACCTTCCGCCGCATCCAAGCCGAGGTCCACAAGATGATCGTCGGCCACGAGCAGGCAGTCGAGGAACTGCTCATCGCATTTTTCGCGGGCGGTCACGTGCTCATCGAAGGGGTCCCCGGCACCGGCAAGACCACCCTGGTAAAGACGCTTGGCCTTGCGCTCAATCTGAGCTTCAACCGGATCCAGTTCACCGTCGATTTGATGCCCGCGGACATCACCGGCACGCGCGTGATTCTCACCGGCGAGGACGGACGCCGCGAGTTCAGCTTTCAGCCCGGTCCGGTGTTCTGCCACATCCTGCTGGGCGACGAGATCAACCGCGCGACTCCCAAGACCCAGTCGGCGCTGCTCGAGGCGATGGCGGAGCTGCAGGTCACCGTCTCCGGCAAGACTTATCCGCTCGCGCCGCCATACTTTGTCATGGCGACCCTCAATCCGATCGAAATGGAGGGAACCTATCCGCTGCCCGAGGCGCAGCTTGACCGGTTCCTGTTCAAGGTGCGGCTCAACTTTCCCGATGAGTCCGAACTCACGCGTATCATCTCTTCGACCACCGGTCCGGAAGAAGCCGGCGTCGAGCCCGTATTCGCCGTCGCCGAGGCCGCCGAACGAGTCGAGGCGCTCAAGCGGTTGGTGCGCGAAGTGATGGCGCCGCCGAGCATCGAGCAGTACGCCGCCCGGCTGGTCCGCGCGTCGCAACCGCAGAACTCGCGCTTCATCGGCAACACCGCCGACTCCATTCACGAGGAAGTCGTCAACCGTTACGTGACGTTCGGCTCGAGCCCGCGCGGGGCACAGGCGCTGATCCTCGGTGCAAAGGTGCGCGCATTACTCGATGGCCGCGCCAACGTCGCGCGCGAAGACCTCGAGCACATCGCGGTGCCGGCGCTCGCGCATCGCATGATGCTGAATTACGCCGCGCACTCCGACGGCATCGACGCGGTCCACATAGTCGAGCGCGTAATTCATACCGTGCGCTCGGCGCGCGCCTGAGGCTGCATCGATGCTCGAAGCGCGCGCGTTCGAGCCGGACTATCTCCGCAAACTCGACCGCCTGGTGCTCGGCATCAAGCGCGCTCGCACGGTCCGCTCCGGCCAACGCACGCTCGGCCGCATCCAGGGACTCGGCTTGGAAGTCGAGAATTTCAAGGAGTACACGCCGGGCGACGATTTGCGCTTTCTCGATTGGAACGCGATGGCGCGCCTCGACGACCTGCTCATCCGCACCTACCGCGCAGAGCGCCAGGTCGAAATCACGATGGTCGTTGACGCGAGCGCGTCGATGGCCTTTCCGCAGCGCGACGACAAGCTCGGCTTCGCGCTCGCTCTTGGTGCGTCGCTCGCATATATCGCGATGGGCGATAACGACGCCGCGCGCATCGCTACGTTCTGTGCGCATCGCGGCCGCATGAACCTCGAAAAAACCATCTTTCGCCGCCGCCGCGAGTCGTACGTCGATCTCAAGCCGTTCGTGACGCGTGCGAAGGCGGGCGGTGAGACGCGGCTCGGCGCGGCCATCGACGAGCTGCTGCGCGAGCGACGCCCGGCGGGAGTCGTCATTGTCATTTCCGATTTCCTCGTCAGTCAGACCGACTACGAAGATGCTCTGTCGCGGCTGGTTGGCGCGCGGCATGAAGTGAAAGTGATTCACGTGATGGGCGAACAGGAGAGCGAGGGCGCGTATCCGCCGGGTTTATATCTGGTTCGCGACGCGGAAACCGGTGAAACCCGCGAGACCGTGTTCGGCCCCGGCCTCGCCGCGGCGTGCCGTCGCAAGGTCGAGGCTCTCTGCGCGCGCCTGAGCGAGTTCTGCCGCTCACGCGGCATCGTGTACGCGCCGGCGTTCGGCGCGCAAAATCTGGAGAGCATTCTCTCCCGCGAGCTGCCGCGGCTGGGCATCATCAGGTAGCCGTGGGCATTCTCAATCCGCTCAACCTGCTCTACGCAGCGAGCATCGCGATTCTGTTTGCGATCTATCTGCGCGCGCGTTCGCAGCCGACCGTCGAAGTCTCGAGTCTGATGCTGTTCGATGAGGCGCCCGCGCCGGTCCAACGCGTACGCTACCTGCGCCTGGATCCGCTCTTCTGGCTCGAGACCGCCGCACTCGCCGCGCTCACGCTCGCGATCGCCGGCTTCTATCTGATGATGCCGCCGGCCGCGGGCAGCGGACGCACTCGGGCGCTGGTCTTCGATCTCGGCGCGGCGATGGGAGCCGAAGATTCCGGCAGCACGCGGCTCGACACGGCGAAGAGCGAGGCGCTCGATTTGGTTGCGGGCGCTACGCCGGGAGACCGCTTCTCCGTGGTTGGTTACGCGCTCGAGGCGCGCGTCTATCAAACGCCCACCACCGACGCCGACGCGATCATCAACGCGATAGAAGAGCTGCGCCCGATGGCAGTCGGCGTCAGGCCCGCCGCCGTGACCGCCGCGATGATGCGTGCGCGCAACGCTTCGGAGATGAACATTTTCTCCGATCGCTGGCCGCCCGAGGCCGCGCTTGCGGGCCTGGATCCCGGAACGCGCGTGGAAATGCACTTGGTCGGCGGCAACGACGACAATCTCGCGGTAGTGTCGGTCGACCCCGGTGTGCCGGGCGCTTCGCAGGGGCGCGCGGTGTTGCGCAACTTCGCGCCACGGCCGCGGCTGCTCGAGTTCGGCATCGAGCTTGACGGTGAATCGGTACATCGCGCACCGCTGACCCTCGCGCCCGGCGAACAATTGGTCGTGCCGTTCGGTCCACTCACGCATGGCGGTCTTCTCGAGGCGCGGATCCGAACCGCCGACGCGCTCGCCGCCGACAACGTGCACTTCGCTTACGCGCCAGCCAATGTGAGCACCCGCGTGCTGGTGCTCTCACCCGATCGCGGCGTGCGCGATGATCTCGCGCGGGTGCTCCTCGCCGTGAATCCCAATTTCGTCATCCAGGCGGCCGACCCCGCCGAGTTCAAGTCCGATCCCGCAGTCGAACCGTTCGACCTCGAAGTCGTGCACGACTCCGCGCCCGGCTCACTGGCGGGAAGGTCGGTGCTGTACATTTATCCGCGCGACGATTTTTCGCCGGAGAACGTCAAGATCGAACGTTCCATTGCGGCCGTGCGGATGCGCGCGCGCGATGGCGGCGTTCTGGCGCTCGGGCCCGCCCGAGTGATCGACGTGCCCCCGTGGATGGATACCGTCGTGAGCGGGTCGGGCGGCGCTACCGAGGGCGCGGTCGCGCTCGCCGCGGTGGGAGAAAATGCCGGGCGGCGCGTCGGCGTGCTTTCCTTCGACGTTCGCGATCACAGCCTGCTCGACCCCGACCGGCTCGATGCACTGCTCGCGACCGTTGACGTCGTGCGACGGCTCACCGCGCCCCGGCAAAGCAGAATCGTGACGACCGGCGCCTACGTCGAGGTGCCCGCGAGCGGAGCCGCGAAAATCACAGCGCCCGATGCGAGCGTCACATCTGCGCGCGCCGACCAGTGGGGACGCGTGCGCATGCGGCCGCTGCAGTCTGGGCGCTACGCAGTTCAATCCGATGCCGCCACGGTCGAAGTGCTCGCGAATTACTACGACGCGGCCGAGTCGAATCTCACCGCGAAGAAAGCCGACACCGACAGGGCCGTGCGTACGGCCGCCTCGGCAGCCGGAGCGCGCGAGGTCTCGCGCGCAAACGAGCCGCGCCCGCTCGCTGCCTGGCTCATCGCACTCGTGATCGCGGTGATCGCCGTCGAGTCGGCGATTCTGCTTCGCCACGCGGCGCGCTGGGGGATGAGCCATGTTTAGTCGCCCGGCCGTCCTGTGGCTCCTCCTGCTGTTGCCGCTCATCGTGATGCCGGCAGCGCTGGCGATTAGGAATGGCCGGTGGTTGGCTGGTGTATCGCTCGGACTGTTGCGCGCGATGCTGTTTGTCGCGCTGGTGGTCCTGCTCGCGGGGCTGAGAGTTCCGGCCAGCACGGCTTTGCGAAATCTCTCCGTGTTGGTTGCGATCGATCAGTCGCGCTCGATTGCGCCCGACCAGGCCGATTGGATGCGCCGGCAGGTCGCGGCGTTGCGATCATCACTCGGCCCGGTTGATCAACTGGGCGTGCTCGGGTTCGGCCGCGATGTGAAGCTGCTCGCGCCGCTGGCCGATCCGCGCACGGTGGGCGAAATCGGCGCCGGCGCCGATCCCGGTGCGACAGATATTGCCGCCGCGCTGACCGCGGCAGGCGCGCTCTTTGCGGTTGAAAGCGAAAAGCGAATCGTGCTCCTGAGCGACGGCAACCAGACGCAGGGCGACGCGCAGGCCGAGACTCTCGCGCTCGCGGACGAAGGAGTCCGCGTATTCACATTCGCGCCGCCGCGGTCGGAGACCGAACGAATCGCGCTGATCGATCTCGATGCGCCAGGCTCGGTGCGTTCCGACCAGCGCTTCGCTTTCCGCATCGGAATTGAGAGCCAGGCTGGCGGCCCCATTGACGCCGATCTCAAACTTCTGCGCGACGGTGCGCCGGTCGGCAGTCAGTCCGTGCGCTTGAAGCATGGCCTCAATCGTTTCGAGCTGCCCTACCGCTTCGAGCGCGCGGGCGCCTATGTGATGAGCGTGGAGATGAGCGCGCCGCAGCCGGTTGTCACGGTGAACCCGCGCGCCGAAACTGCACTGTCAGTGCTCGAGCCGCCGCGCGTGCTGGTGGTTTCCTCGGCGCCGCCCGAAAGCGTGATCGGTGCATTCCGGCGCCGCAACTATCGCCTCGACATCGTGTCGCCGCGTGGCCTGCCGGAAAACGCCTCCGACTATTTGCGTTATCAGCTCGTCGTGCTCGGCGACGTGTCATCAGATGAATTGACCGCGGGCGCGCAGCAGGCGTTCAATCGCTACGTCGCCGATCTCGGTGGAGGGCTGATCGTCACGGGCGAGGCGCTTCGCGATGAGAAGTTTCGCGGCAGCACGCTCGAAAAAACTTTACCCGTGACCTTCCGCGTGCAGCCACCGCCTCCGTCGCGCGAGCCGATTGCGGTTTATCTCTGCATCGATCGCTCCAACTCGATGAGCTACGACTCGCGCTATCCGGCGGTGCGCAACAACGAGCGCATCCGGTACGCCAAGGCCGCGGCGATTGCCCTGCTGCGCCAGCTCGATGACACGGACTACGCCGGCGTGGCCGCGTTCGACTCGCAGCCCTACGTCCTCGCCCATCTCGAACCGCTGGGCGACAACCGCTCGGCGCTCGAGAACCGCATCGAGCGCCTCGAACCCGGCGGCGGTACCGACTTCAAGGAAGCGCTCGAAATCGCGCAGCGCGAGATTCTCGACGGCGGAATCCCGGTGCGCCAGGTCTTTCTGCTGACTGACGGCGACACCAACCGCCAGTACCACGACCACGACTCGCTCATCGCGGACTTTGCGCGCGACAGAATTCCCGTCTCGACGATCCGGATCGGTCCCGACCTTGCCAACCTGCGCTTGCTCCAGGATTTTGCGCAGGCGACCAATGGTACGTTCTACCGCGTGCAGGACATCGAGAAGCTGCCGCTGCTGCTGGTCGGTCTCACGCGCGAGGCGATGAACCGGCGCAAAGGCGGGCGCACGCGCATCGAGTCGGGCGGCCACAGCGCGATTCTGGCCGGAATCGAGGTCAATGAGATTCCGCCCATCGACTACTTCGCGTCCACCGTGCTCAAGGATGGCGCACAGGCGCCGCTCAAGGTAACGCGCGGCCGCGTCTCCACGCCGCTTCTGGCCGCATGGCAGTACGGCCTTGGACGCGCCGCCGTATTCGCGGCAGATCCTGACTCGCTCGCGACGCTCAGCTGGATTCGCTGGAACCGTTACGCGGAATTCTGGTCGCAGCTTGCGACGTGGGCGATGCGCCACGGCGACCCGGGGCCATTTTCAATGCAACTCCGCGCCGCTCCCGACGGCTCAGTTCGCATCGACGCGGAAAAGGCGGACTCCGCGCCGGTCAGCAACCTCGTGTGCCGCATCACCGGCGCCGGCACGGCGCTTGACGTTCCGATGACGCAGGCGGGCGCGTCGCTCTATTTCGGCGAGGTTGTTCCGCTGCCTCGCGGCAAGTACGCGGCAACCCTGATGCTCAAGGCGGGCGACACCGAGCGCGTCCTCTTGCAGCGCGAGTTCGCTTCCGTCGGTTCGCTGCCCGCCGATGCCGCCGAGTTGCGCATCCACTCGCCCAATTACGCGCTGCTGAAACGGCTTGCCACCTCGACGGGCGGCGCGTTCGATGCGCCCGCCGGTGAAATCGTAAAACGCAGCGGCGCGACCGTCACGGTTTACCGAAGCGCGGAGCCCTACGTGCTGCCGCTTGTTTTCGCGTTGTTCCTTGCCGAGGTCTTCGTGCGCCGGCGTTACCTTGGAGACTAGGTTAGCTTCGCGGATGGAGCCGAGGCCATGATGAAACGTTCGGATGTGACTTTGATCGTCGCGTTGGCGCTCGCACTGTTTGCGCTCGCATTCGCGGCGACGGCGACCGGCGTGCGCGCGGAGTTTACGAAACGCGATGCGGACGCGCTCGCGAAAACCACCAAGATCTTCGTCGCGACTGTGCGCAAAGACGGCAACCAGAGCCGCCCAGGGGAAGTCTGGTTTACGACCGGCGCGGACGGCACGGTGCTGATTCAAACATCGCCGTCAACTTGGAAGGCGAAACGAATCGGGCGTGGCAGCCCCGCCATCGTCTGGATCGGTGCGGAGAACGGCCCCGCATTCATCGGCAACGCCGAGATCACCAAGGATGCCGCAGCGATTCAGAAGATCCTCGATGATTTCCGCGAGCGCTACCTGATGAATCGCATCGGTGGTGTGGGCCCTTCGCGTGCGAAGTTCGACGACGGCCGGGTCATCGCCATAAAGATCACGCCGGTGCGTGATCTGCCCGATGGCTTCGAGTCCGAGCCGGGCAAGCTCGCGCCTAAAATTGAAAACGTGTCTTCAACCGCCGAATCCGAATAGCCGCGGAACCATCATGGGACGCCCACGCGGCAACCTCGCGCACCATCGTAGCGACTCGAAGCCTCAAGAGCCGTTTTGGAGATTGATCGGGCGCGCGCTGCGCCGACGCTGCCCCTCGTGCGGACGCGGCGCGGTGTTCCGTTCGCACTTTCACATGAATCCGACCTGCCCCAACTGTCACGTCGTCTTTTGGAAAGACCCGGGCGAGTCGCTGGGTGCGATGTATCTCGACTACGTGTTTGCCGCCGCCGCATTCCTCGCCGTCTGGCTCGTCATCTCGATGACCATGAACATCTCGCAGCTCACGCTTTTCATCACGCTCGGCGCGGTCGCGGTCGGAAGCGTGCTTGCGCTCTATCCGTGGTCGCGATGTTTATGGACGGTGCTGGTTTACATCTCCGGCGGCATCGAGCGCCCGCCGATGCGCGCGCTCCGCGGCGGCAAACCCCCGAGTTGACGTCGGCGTCGGCTGTGCGCAATTCACTACCGGCGTTGGCTCGCGCCGATTGGATGGATGTTGGTGTCCTGCTCGTTCACGATGCGCCGCCGTACTGACATTATCGGGCGCGCGATCGGAGCTTGTCGCTGAGCTTCGACAGCCGCTGCGCCGCGCGCGCCAGCGTCTCGTCACTTTTCGAGAATGTGAACCGGACCATTTGCCGGCCCAACTCCGCGCGATGGTAGAAGCTCGAGCCCGGCACCGATGCGACTCCGACTTCGTCGAGCAGGAAACCCGCCGCTTCGTAATCGTCCTTGAAGCCCCAATGCCCGATGTCCGCGGTGATATAGTAGGCGCCTTGCGGTACACGACAGCGGAGCCCCGCCGCGGTGAGCGCGTCGAATAGTAGCGCGCGTTTGCGCGTATACATCGCGACCAGCTCCGCGTAAAACGACTCCGGCATCCGCAATGCGAACGCTCCCGCCTCTTGCAGCGGATGCGGCGCACCGACGGTCAGAAAGTCGTGCACCTTGCGGATCGCCGAGGTAAGCCGCTCGCAAGCGATTGTGTAAGCAAGCCGCCAGCCCGTGACCGAGTATGTCTTGGACAGGCCGCTGATCGTGATGGTGCGGTCCGCCATGCCAGGGAGTGTCGCAATCGAGATGTGGCGCGCGCCGTCGTAGATGATGTGTTCGTAAATCTCGTCGGTGATGGCGAGCGTGTCGAACCGCTGGCATAGCGACGCAATCAGCTCCAGCTCCGCTCGCGCGAATACCTTGCCCGTCGGGTTGTGCGGCGTGTTGATGATGATCGCCTTGGTGCGCGCGCTGAATGCCGCCTCGAGCTCGTCAGGGTCAATTGAATAGTCCGCGCCGTGCAATGCGACATAGTGCGCAGTTGCGCCGGCAAGAATCGTGTCGGGACCGTAATTCTCGTAGAACGGCTCGAAGATTATGATCTCGTCGCCGGGATTGATTACCGCGAGGAGGCTCGCGACCATCGCTTCGGTCGCCCCGCAGGTCACCGTGAGGTGCAGGTCGGGATCGCAGACGATTCCATTGTACGCGCGAGCCTTCTCTGCGATTGCGCGGCGGAAATTGGGCGACCCGTGCGTGAGCGCGTACTGATTGTAGTCTTCGTCGATAGCCCGCTTGGCCGCCTCCTTGAGTTCCAACGGAGCGGGAAAGTCGGGGAATCCCTGAGCCAGGTTCACGGCGCCGCTTTGGAGCGCGCGCCGCGTCATCTCGCGGATTACCGACTCGGTGAACAGGCTTGTCTTGCGGGATATATCAGTCGGCATCGGCCGGTCAGTCTACGCGCCGGCCGGCCGCGGAAACAACGTCGGAATCTCAAGTGGCGCATCCCGGGGCGCGACCGCGCGGTGTCGCTCAACTCTTGCCCTTTTTCTGCGCACCCTCTTCGAGCAGCCCCTGGCCCTGCCGCAGCCTCCACTCGTCGATTACTTCGACGTTAAATCGCCAATCGCTACCAATCTTGAAGCCGGGCAGTTGGCCCTTTTTGAGCAGCCGGTAAATCGTCGAGCGGTGGACGCGCAAATACTCGGCCAACTCGTTGACGGTCATTACTTTGGTGGGCGACGCCATCGCAATCTTAGCAGCCTGTTGAAAAAGGCATTTTCAACAGCCTGCTCCCTCTCTCGCCTCTCCCCCGGAGGGGGAGAAGATTAGGAAGGCAGCCGACTTTCAGGCAGGGTGTTGAGGTCAAATTCGTTGGCAGCTTGGAACTCGCGGCTTTTCTCAACACCCTGCTAGGCTTCTCGTATGACTTCCAACCCTATCAAATTTAGTATTCAGGTATCACGTATGCGGATAGATTAACAGACCTTAAGCATGGATTAGTTTTAGCCACTCCAACACATCCAATTAGTATACTAGTGTCGAATTTTACGCCATATGGGAGTGAAAATTTGACAACCGGCCGCTCGGCGGCATTCATTCGCCAATTCGCAGCGACACACCCGAGGCGTTGCCGGTCTTCTACCCTGCTAGGACGTTGAACGCGCGATTTCAACCGCCGGCGATCGGAAAGTGGACGCGTATCCCCGGCTTGACGAGGCGAGCCGCTTGTTCGGTTGAATTTTACCGCGAGCGGTAATGTTCCTGCCAGTTCATGGGTGATTGCTCGCTCGTCGAGGTGGCGCGCTGCCAATCAAGCCTGCGCGCCCACTAACAGAGCGTCGCGAAGCTTGTCCATTGGCAAATGCGCCGGTACGGTGAGCAAACGTGACGTCGGCGCGATGCATACGAGCGATCCTGCGAACTCTTCATGCTTGTTCCTGAAGGCGAGTACCGCTACGAGATTCGCCACGGCGCCGAAGTCACCGCGCAGGAGCAGGCAACACTTACGAGCACGCGGATGATTGGCGTGAGGCGCGGGGCGTTCGCCACGGATCGTCACGAGGTCGAGACGGAGCTGGACAGCGCGGGCGTCGTGCGGAAGTGCACGGTGCGCTCTCATCGCGGGCTGTTCGTGCGTTCCGCGAGTTATGAGGTGGCTGACGATGTCCTGCGTGGCAGTGTGAGCGCGGGCGCGGGGAGCAGTTCCGTCGAGGCGAAGCTCGGGCGCTTTCGCGAGATCGACGCGGACCTGGTGATCATGAAGGCGATAATCATCGCGCACATCCGCGCGCGCGCAGCGGCGCGCTTCACCGGGCGCGTCACGACGATTGACGCCGCGACGCTGGTCGCGGCGTCGCCGAAGCAAACCTACCGGCAGCGCGCGAGTGACGCGCACCGCTGGTTGTTCGAGCCGCACATGGGCGAGTCGGAAGAAATCGAAATCGACGATGAGGGTCGAATCGTTTGCCGCCGCGACAGCCGCGGCAACGAGACGCGGCTGGTGTTGTTCACACCGCTCTGGTGATCGGCGCCGCCACTACTCCGCAGCGCGATTCTTGAGCATCCGGCAATCGCCGTCGAAGTGCGCGCCTTCGTTGAGAACGAAGATGGAGGTCGTAGCCGTGCACTCGACGCGCGCGGTCGCGAGCAACTCCAGCCGATCGCGCGCCGTCACTTCGCCGCTGAAGGTGCCCGCGATGACGACCCGCGCCGCGTCGATGCGCGCGCTGACCACGGCGCTTTGCGCTATCAGAACTTCGTCGCCGGTAATCTCACCGTCAGCCTCGCCCTCGATTCTGACCGGTCCGCGAAAGATGAGTTTGCCCGACGCTTTTGAGCCGCGCGCGATGCGCGACTCGCCGGCGGTTTCTTCGATTGCTGGCATTGCTGATTTGCCTTTCCCGCAAGGGCCTTCCACTATTACGGCGGAACGGGCGCTGCGCAATTGCGCGCAGTTGACGAATCGTTGCGTGCGCGTTCTGCTTTAGCAATCATCACGCGGGAGCCAAGCACTCATGAAGCGCGAGCACGGACCTGAACGTTCGGGCGGGCAGGGCCTGGATGCGAATCAATACGAGTCGGGCGACCGCACGATTCTGAGTCTGCTCAGCGAATCACCCGCCGCGGAGCAGTCCGATCTCGTCTCAACCTGGCGCGACGGCGCGTACGAGGTGTGGTCGCGCCGCGGGATGGTGCGTTTCAAGCGCTACGCGGACGAATCGGGCGCGCTCAGCTTCGACGTCATTGAGCAGATCGGCGAGAACCCGGTCGCGAATCAGGACCCCTACGCCGTCTCGACGCTCGATGAAGAACTTGCGGCGGCCGCGCGCAGCGGCAATCCGGGCAACGATCCCAACTACGCGTACATCGAGCCGCAGGCGCTCAGCCATCCCTACGCGTACGAGCGCATCGCGCAGATATTCGACAGCCCGCGCGGGCCGGACCTCATGGTGAGCCCCAAGGCGTTCGCATTCGGAATCCAGCCGGGACAGCACGGCGCGTTGGATGTTGTGCAGTCGCGCGCACCGCTGGTGTTCAGCGGACCGGGCGTGCGCGCCGGAGTGCATCAGGTTGCGGCGCGGCAGGTGGACGTCGCACCGACCATCGCGCACCTGATGGGGTTTCCCGTTTCGGAGGGTGCCGGACCGCACGGCGGAAAATCGCAGGTCTATCTGCGCCGCCAGGACGGCCGCGTGTTGAATGAGATTCTCGAAAACAGCGGCGCGCGCCCATCGCGAGTTTACCTCGCGCTGTTCGACGGGCTCTCGCACTCCGAACTCATCTATCACCTGCTGCGCAATCCCGCGGCGATACCGAACTTCGCGTGGCTGGTGGGGCGGGGCGCGATGCTCTCGCACGGCTCGATCGTGAATTTCCCCAGCATCACGTGGCCGAGCCATTCGACGATTCTGACGGGCGCATGGTGCGGCCATCACGACATCGTCAACCCGACCTTTCACATCCGCGAGCGTCGCGAGACGGTTCCCATCCAGGGACGAATTTTCGAGACTGAACGCTACCTGAACTCCGACGTTGAGACGCTCTATGAACTGTTCAAGCGCTCGTGCGGACCGGGCGCGGTAACCGCGTCGATACATGAACCGCAGGGGCGTGGCGCGGACCACGCTGCGTTCGAGCGGCGCATCGTCGGCGACAAGGCACGGCTCAAGGAAATCACCGCGACGCTGATGGACGACATCAGTCCGCGTTGGATGGCCGACAACAAGCCGGGGATGCATCGCGAGGAGGTCGTCGATTTGCGCGGCCTCGCGCAGGTGCTGCACCTCTTCGAGCATTGCGGCGAGCGCGTGCCGGTGTTCGTCGCGCACGAATTCGTCCTGACCGACGGCGCCGGCCATGACTACGGACCGCATCACGAGGGACTCCGCGAATCGCTTTACCGCACCGACCGGCGGCTCGGCACGGTGCTCGACATGTTGCGCAAACGCAATCTGCTGGATTCGACCCTGTTCGTGCTCACGTCGGACCATGGGATGGCGGCGCAGCGCATCGAGCTTGCGGCAAACCCGGCGCGCGAACCTGAAAAGGCGGGCATCAAGGGCGTGTTCGCGGAGCCGATAATTTATCTTCGCGACCTCGCGGTGGAATGTGAGCGCACTCGCGACGGGCGCAACTTGCGCATCGCGGTGCTCGACAATGATCCCGCGCGCGACGGCGAGCGGCCGCCGGTCGAAGGCGCGCACATCACTGTTGTCGGACGTGGCGACCGCGTGCTCGGCGAGGCGGCCACACTCGGCACCGGCACGGCGGCGTTCGCGACTCCTGCGGATCTTCGCGACGAAGAGATCACGGTGCGCGTCGAGCATCCCGAGTTCAACCGCCGCAATCTTCGCGCGGACGGCGCCGCGCTTGGACCGGACGTGCGCCGCATCCTCTACGGCAACCGCTGACGACGCGCGGTGCATGGTACACTCCGCCCATGTTCAGACTTGACGGCAAGTTCGCGCTCGTGACCGGCGGTACGCGCGGGCTCGGCCGCGCGATATCGCTCGCGCTCGCAGGTCTCGGTGCGACGGTCGCGATGAACTATCGCCGCGATGAAGCGTCGGCGTCACGTACGCTTGATGAGGTTCGCGCGATCGCGCCGAAGTCGATCCTGCTCAAGGCCGATCTGGAGGACGACGCGCAGGTGCGCGCGATGGTGGGGGAAGCCGCGCGGGCGTTCGGACGCATCGACATTCTAATCGCCAATGCGGCCGCGACAGCATTCAAGCCGCTGCTCGACTCGAAGACCCACAACCTCGCGCGCACGTTCAATCTGAGCGTCGGGGGATTCCTCGCGGCAGTTCAGGAAGCCTCCAAGGTGATGGGCGACGGCGGACGCATCTTGATGATCTCCGGCATCGACTCGGCGCGTTACCTGCCCGGACATGGCGTACTCGGCGCCGCGAAGTCCGCGCTGGAAAGCATGGTGCGAGATTTCGCATTCGAGCTTGGGCCGCGCGCAATCACCGTTAACGGGATGAACGTCGGCTACATGGATACCGACTCGGCCCACATCTACGCGCGCTACGTGGGCGTGACATTCGAAGAGTTCAGCCGCCGCGCCTCGGAACGATCGGCGCTCAGGCGGCTGCCTGCGCTGGAGGAGATCGCGGCGGTCGCGTGCTTCATTTGCTCGCCGGCCGCGAGCTATCTGACCGCGCAGACCGTCCTCGTCGACGGCGGTCTGCTCCTGAGTTTTCCGCTCGGTTCATGACGGAAGGCAAAACGATTCGGCGCGCGCGCGAAGCCGACACGGCTTCTGTGCTCGCGCTCTGGCGCGAATCCGAGGCGTCGCCGACGGTGACTGACGACTCCGACACCATCGCGCAGGTGCTATGCGACGACCACGCGGCTCTATTCGTCGCCGAAGACACAGAACGAGTGGTCGGCACCGTGATCGCGGGTTTCGACGGCTGGCGGGGCAGCATCTACCGGCTTGCGGTGGCGCCGTCGCATCGACGGCGCGGAATCGCGGCGGCGCTGGTGCGCGAGGCCGAGTCTGCATTGTTCGCGATGGGCGCGCGGCGAATCACCGCGATCGTCGAAAGCGATCATCCATGGGCGGTCGCATTCTGGGATGCGATGTCGCGCCACGGATTCGAGCGCGACCCGCTCAAGATTCGTTACATTCGCAACCGCCCGTAGTTTCAGCTCTCGCTCTTGTGCAACGCGTCCGCAGCGTTCGCGACCGCGCGCCAACCGATCTCCGGGATATGGTTCATCTCGAGGCGCACGCCGTCGGGATCCTCGCACAACACCGAGTAGTAGCCCGGCCAGAACGGACCCTCTTGCGGCGGATGTACGATCTTCGCGCCGATCTCGCGCAACACCGACGCGAACGAATCGACCTCTTCGCGGCTGCGCGCGCGAAACGACAGGTGATGGAGCCCGACGCGCCACTGCGAGAATCGATCGTTGTTCGGCGCCGAGTGCGCAATCACGAACATGTACTCGTCGGCCCACCATCCCGTCCACATCGGTCCGCGCGTGTAGCGGCGCATCCCGAGATGTCCGAGCACACGATCATAGAACTGCACGCACGCATCGAAGTTCGACACCACGAGCGCGATGTGCCCGAAGCCCGGAAAGTCATTCATGTCGCGATCCTCCGCGCGTCGCGCGCGGCGGCCGGAATTCTACGCGGCCCGCGTGACGACCCTGATGTTGCCCCACTTGCCGACCGCGCCCTGTCCGTGAAGCGAGACGCTGCCCTTGCCGGGCGCGATGTCCTTCTCGCTCATCAATCCGAGCGCGAGCGTGCACGGTCCGAGCTTGAACGGGACGTTCGAGTAACGGCGGACTTCCGCGCCGTCAACGAGGTAGGTGACTCGATCGGCGACGGAATCGTAAATGATCTCGAAATGGTGGAGCTGGCCGGGAGATGTCGCGTCGCGATTTTCCTCGAACAAGCAAAAGTACTTCGGGCCGTCTGCGTCGGGCGCGGCGGGCACACCGGGAAACGGCAGCCGCCCGTAAACCGTCGCGATGGTGTCGTTGCCGGTGAAGAAATCGAGCGCCGCGCCGGTGGTGAAGTCGAGCACGTTGAACGAAACGAAGCCGTCGTAAAGGTCGCGCGGCGCGGTGCCCACGATGGTCGCGGCGAGGTCGAGCGAGAACGAAATCGCGCCGCGCGCGGGCGGCGCGAACTGCCGCGCGCTGAAGTACATGTGCTTGGCGTTGTCGAGGAACTGGATGGTGTCGTGTTTGCGCGTGTACGGGACCGCCGCGACGCGCAGGAACCCGTTCTGCACGATCACAACCGCGCCCGGCTCGCGAAACTGCCAGAAGCTCCCGTCGGGCTGCGGGAATCCGCCCGCGATCCAGTCGCCCTCGCCGGTGACGATCGAGGCGAAGTTCGAATACTCGATAACTTCTTCGTGCGCGCTGGTCTCGCTGCGTGCCATTGCGTGTTTGAACCTCGGCTCTGATGCTACCTGCCTCGCATGTACCAAGGTGTGCGAAGCGACGTTCAAACAAACACGGCATCGCGCATTAGGCAAGCGAAGAACGTGATTCGACCGGCAGGTTGCGTGATCATTCCGGCGGGAGTGCGCACGACCGCGACGACTACATGTTCACGGTCGCACAGAAGTAACGCGGCGTCGACCGCTAGACGCGCGCGAGCACGCCGCCGTCCACCGCGATCGACTCGCCGGTGACGAATCCTGCGCCCGGTGACACCAGGTAGAGCAGAGCGCCGCCGATTTCTTCGGGCTTCACCAGCCGGTTGTACGGCAGGTATTTCAGCAGGGTCTTTCCGAACTCGTCCTTGCGAGCCGCGGGACTGCCTTCGTCATCGGACCAGCCGACCTCTATCGCGTTGACGCGAATTGCGCGGCGCGCCCATTCAAGCGCGAACGCGCGGGTAAGATTCAGCACGCCCGCCTTCGCCGCACAGTACAGGGTCGCGTTCGGAACGCCCCGCTCCGCGAGAATCGATGTGACGTTGACGATCACACCGCCGCCGTGTGCGAGCATCACACGCCCCGCCTCCTGGCACGATCGCCATACGGTCTTTAGATTTGCGCCGATCACCCGATCGAATGCGCCATCGTCGGAGGCCTCGGCCGCCGCAAAGTAGGGCGCATCGATCGCGTTGATCACGATGTCGAGGCGGCCGAGCTCCTTGAGCGCCGCGTTCATGGTCGCACTGAGGTCCGCGCGGCTGTGCGCGTCTTGCGCGCGGACGATCGCCTTTGACCCTGCGGTTTCGACTGCCTTGCGCGCATCATTTAGCTTCGCGTCGGCGCCTGGCGCCTGGCTCGCGAGCAGCAGCTTCGCGCCGGCCTCGGCGAGCGCCTGCGCCGCGACACGCCCAAGCGCGCTCTCCGCGCCGACCACGACCGCGCCTTTTCCCTCGAGCGAAAAATCCTTGAGCACCTGTGCCATGGCTATTCGCTCCTCAGCCCGCGAGACCCGGCGCGCTGCCGGTCGGTGAGATTCCGCCCGCAAGTCCGCCGCCGTCGATAGCGATCAGTTCGCCGCTGATGTGATTCGACGCGTCCGACGACAGGAACACCGCGAGCGGTCCCAGCTCCCACGACTCGCCGACGCGGCCGATCGGGATGAACTTGCCGCCCTTGAAGAACTGCATCATCAGTTCGTTGTGCGGAAAAATACCCGGCACGATGGTGTTGGTCTGGATGTTGTTCTGCGCATAGGTGAGCGCCATCGAGCGCGTGAGCTGAATCACTCCGCCCTTCGCGCACGCGTACATCCAGTTCTGCTTGCCGCCGCGAAGCCCGTAGCCCGACGCGACGTTGATGATCTTGCCGCGGCCCTGCTTGAGCATCTGCGGGATCACCGCGCGGCAGCCGTAGAACTGGCTGGTCAGGTTGGTGTCGATTCCGCGGCGCCACTCCTCGTCGGTGATCGCTTCGAGACGCTTGCCGAGCGCGTCCTCGCCGCCGCCGGCGTTGTTGATCATGATGTCGATGCGGCCGAACTCATCGACGGTCTTCTGTGCCAGCGCGTTCACCGCTTTTGAATCAGTCACGTCGGTCGGCGCGATCACGCACTTGCGGCCGGTCTTGCGCACCTCGGCGGCGGTCTCTTCAAGCTGCGCAACGGTTCGCGACGCGGCGACGATGTCCGCGCCCGCATCGGCGAGCCTCACGGCCATCGCGCGGCCCAGGCCGCGTCCCGCGCCAGTTACGATCGCGGCTTTCCCGTCGAGTCTGAGAGTTTCGACGAACATCTGATCACTCCTGCGCAAGCATCGGGCAGCGCTCCGCGCGCGACCCGGCGATAGCTAAGTAACACACGCGCATCGAGGCGGAAAACGAAGCGCCGTTCGCATCGCGATGTGCTTTTGACGGCGTGGATCGTGCGGTCCTATAGTTGCGGTCGGGAGCGAGGAACGATGGCGCTTAAAATCCAGATGTTCTCCGATTTCATCTGCCCGTTCTGCTACATCGGGTTCGAAGTGATGAAGGGGCTTCAGCCCGAATTCGGATTCGAGCTGGAGTGGCGCGGCTACCAGATTCATCCGGAGTGGCCGGCGGAAGGCATTTCGGCGGATAGGGTGCGCGAAGGCTCAGGCGCTGATTTGCGTCGGTCCGCTTGGGAGCGGATCTCCGCGATGGCCGATGCGGTCGGTCTCGAGATGCGCCCGCCGTCGGTGCTCTGCAACTCACGCACCGCGTTGATGGTTGCGGAGTACGCGCGCGAGGTGGGCAAGTCTGATGCGTTCGAGGAGCGCGTCTATCGCGCGTACTTCCATGACCTCGATAACATCGGCGATGCTGCGGTCGTCGCGCGGCTTGCGACCGAATCGGGAATCGACGCCGGCGAACTCGACACCGCGCTCAAGTCGGGAAAGTACGAAATGAAGCTCAAGAACAATGCGCTGGTGGCGAACCGCCGCGGCGTCAGCGGTGTACCGACGTTCTTCATCGGAGACTATCCCATCGTGGGCGCGCAAAGCACCGAGGTGATGCGCCAGCTCCTGAAGCGGGCGCACGAACGCTTCGACACCGCGAAATGATCGAACGCATCCGGCGAGCGTCGCGCAGGTTCGGAGCAGAGTGATGAGGCTCAACGGCAAAGCTGCCGTGATAACCGGTGCGGGAAGCGGTCAGGGCCGCGCCGCCAACCTAAAGTATTACTTGAATTTGAAACACTACGGATGAGCGCCGCTCCACAAGCCATCGCACGCCCCGCTCCCGACGCGACCACGATCGTGTTGCTGCGTCCGAGCGGGACGGGCGGCGCGCCCGAGCTTTTCATGGTGCGCCGCTCGGGAGGCGCGGATTTCTTCGGCGATGCATACGTGTTTCCCGGCGGCGGAGTCGATGAACAGGACGCTGATCCCGAGCTCGCATCGCGCGCGTCGGCGCTCCCGCCCGTGGACATCGAACGCTTGCTAGGCGAGGGCCTCGCGCGGGAGCAGGCGGTCGCCTGCTGGGTCGCAGGCGTGCGCGAACTATTCGAAGAGACCGGCGTAATGCTGGCGTACCGCGACGGCCGGATATTGAGCTTCGTTGATGCCGCGGTGCGCGAACGTTTCGCACGTTACCGCGACGACATCCGCGCGCATCGCGTGACCCTCAAGGACATCGTCGCGCGCGAAAGTCTCACGCTCGCTCTCGATTGCGTCCACTACTTCTCGCGCTTCGTCACGCCGCCGTACGCGCGCAAACGCTACGATACGCGCTTCGTGCTCGCCGCTGCGCCGCCCGACCAGCTCGCCAGCTACGATCCAATCGAACTTACGCAAGGCGACTGGCTGACGACCGCGCGCGCGGTCGCTCTTTATCATTCGCGCAAGCAGCAGATCGTGCCGCCAACGCTTCAGAACCTGCTCGAACTCCAGCGGTGCGCGTCGATTGACGAGATGATCGATATCGCGCGCACGCGAACCATCGCGCCGATTTGTCCTATCACGATAAAGAACGGTGCGGACTTCACGCTCATCTATCCGGGCGATCGCGACTTCATGCATCAGCTCGAGCCGCCATTCAAATCGATCTACAAGCAGCCCGCCGGGTGTCCGGTGCTGCGCTTCAAACTCGAAAAAGGTGGACGCTGGGCAATCGCGCCCGGCATTACCAAGGATGCCAGCGAGGGTACCGACATGAGCAAGTCGATCGAGCAGCGCGTTCAGGAACTAGCCGACCGCGAGGAGATCAAGGAACTCACGGCGCGCTACTGCTGGCACGTCGCGCATGGTGAGGGCGAGCAGGTCGCGAACCTGTTTGCCGACGACGGCTTGCTCGAAGTGCGCGACGGGACTTTCAAGCCGGTGCGCGGCAAAGACGACCTGCTCAAGTTCTACCGGACATCGGTGCGCGAACCGGAACTCGCGGTCCCTTTCATCCACAACCACATCATTGAGATCTCGGGCGATGACGCGCGCGGCACTTGCACCGTCGACGCGCGATTCATTCGCAACAACGAGAGTGTGATGGCCGCCGGCTTCTACAACGACACCTACCGGCGCGTGAACGGTAAGTGGCGCTTCGTCGAGCGCCGGATCACGTTCCATCACGTGGCGCCGCTGAAGGTCGGATGGGCGGAAATGCGCGATACGCAGAAGAAGCTTTGACGCGTCGTGCGGCGGCGGCCGCCACGCCGGCGCTGTGATAGAAAATGAGCTGTGGCGGAGCGCGCCAAGATCGTGAAGCTCGACCTGCGAGGCGTGAAGTGCCCGCTCAACTGGGCACACGCGAAGGTGCGCCTGGAGCGGATGAAGCACGGCCAGGTACTGGAGCTGCTGCTCGACGATCCGCGCGGTGCCCGCGACATTCCGCGCGCGGCGGAGGCTGAGGGCTATTCAGTCGCCGACTCGAAGAAGAGCGGCGACACCTGGCAGCTGAGGATCGAGAAATAGGCGCAGCGCTTTGATTGCGACTGCGCGCGCACAGGGAAATCCGATGAACGAACCGCGATTCGACACGGTCATTCGAAATGCGAGCGTCTTCGATGGCCGCGGCGCACCACCGTTCGATGCGGATGTCGCGATTCGCGGCGATCGGATCGCGCAAATCGGAAAAGTCGAAGGACGCGGCGCAGTCGAGATCGACGCCGCC
Organism: uncultured Binatia bacterium (SeqCode); assembly: GCA_964429575.1. Lineage (GTDB taxonomy): Bacteria > Desulfobacterota > Binatia > Binatales > Binataceae > CAYSCX01. The sequence continues at coordinate 21,378 of CAYSCX010000030.1, forward strand.
GGCAGCGCCGTCGCGCCCGGGTTCATCGACGTTCACAGCCACGACGATTACGCAGTGCTGGTGACGCCTGAGATGGACTTCAAGGTGATGCAGGGCGTCACCACTGACGTGGTCGGCAACTGCGGCTTCGGCGCCGCCCCCAATCCCGCTGCGGGCGTGATGTTTCGCGCGATGTTCGGCGATTCGAAGGTGCCCGAGTGGACCGGCTACCCCGAGTACCTCGGCGTTATCGATCAAAACCCGCCTAGCCTCAATGTCGCCGTGCTGGTCGGTCATGGAACGCTGCGGCTGGCCGCGATGCAGGGAATACACCAGCGCGAACCGAGTGCGCCCGAGATCGACATGATGCGCGGCTGGCTGAAGGACGCGATCGACGCGGGCGCCGCGGGACTCTCGACCGGTCTGGTCTACGAGCCGGGACGATACGCGAAGACCGGGGAAATTGTCGAAGTCGCGCGTGCGATGACCGGATCGAGCGCTCTGTACGCGAGCCACATGCGCAACGAGGCGGCACAACTGCTCGACGCGATCGCCGAAACGATTCGCATCGGCGAACAGGCCGGTGTCGCGGTGCAAATCTCGCATCACAAGGCATCGGGACGCGCCAACTGGGGCAAGGTCCGCGAATCGCTCGGGCTAATCGAGCAGGCGCGTGCGCGCGGACTCGACGTAAGCGCCGACCAGTATCCATACACCGCTGGTTCGACCGCGCTGGGAGCGATTCTGCAGAACGACGCGCTCGGCGAGGGGCGCGGCGGCGTCGGCGCGGTCGAGCCGCACGACGTGCTGCTCGCTTCGGTGCCCAAGGCGCCGCAACTCGAGGGCAAAACTCTCGAGCAGGTCGCGACTGAGTTCGACCTTCCCGCGAAACCCGCCGCCGAAAAACTGGTGCGCGAAAATGGCATGGGGCTCATCGTCATTATCGAGTCGATGAGCGAGGCGGACGTGCGCACGGTGATGCGCCATTGTTCGACGATGATCGGCTCCGACGGAATCGCGCTCGGCTCCAAGCCGCATCCGCGGCTCTACGGCACGTTCCCGCGCGTGCTCGGACACTACTCTCGCGATCTCGGTTTGCTGACGCTCGCGGATGCGGTGTACCGGATGACCGGCATGCCCGCCGAAAAGTTCCGGCTAAAGGATCGTGGTCTTGTTCGCGACGGTGCGTTCGCCGATCTAGTGGTGTTCGATCCAATAGCGATCGTTGACACCGCGACCTACGACAATCCGCGCCGATATCCAGCGGGAATCAGCCACGTGTACGTCAACGGCGCCGCGGTCGTCCGCGATGGCAAGCACACCGGCGCGCGGCCGGGCCGGGCAATGCGCCGGGTCCGCTGACCCAATCGTTTACGGGCTGGAAGCATCTCGATGAGAATTCAAGTCGGCGACGTAAAATTGTTCTTCGATGTTGAGGGCGCGAAGCTCCGCCCCGACGGTCCCAAGATGCGCGAGCTGCCGGCGTTGATCGTTCTGCACGGCGGTCCCGGCTTCGATCATTCATCGTTCAAGCCGGCGTTCGCGGAGATTAGTGACGTCGCGCAAGTCGTCTATCTCGATCATCGCGGCCAAGGCCGCAGCGATCGGGGCGATCCGGCGCGCTGGAACATCGCGCAATGGGGCGACGACGTGCGCGCATTCTGTGACGCGCTCGAAATCGAGCGGCCGATCGTGCTTGGCCAGTCGTTCGGTGGATTCGTTGCGATGTCGTACGCGACGCGCCACCCCGACCATCTCTCCAAACTGGTGCTCTCGAGCACCTGCGCGCGGCTGCGCTTAGACCGCTCGCTCGCGATGTTCGAGCGTATTGGCGGCGCGGAGCCGCGCGCTGCTGCTGCGCGATTTTTCGCGGACCCCGGTCCGGAGACCTTGCCCGACTTTCGCGCGAAGTGCTTTCCGCTGTACTCGCGCAGCGGCTTCGATGCGGATTCCAACGCCCGCACCATCTTCAATCTCGAGCTGATGTTCGCGTTCTTCCGCGACGAAGGCACCAGGATGAATCTGCTGCCGGACCTCGCGCGCGTGAAATGTCCGACGCTGGTGTTTGCCGGCGAACGCGATCCGATAACGCCGCTTGCTGACGCCGAGGACGTCGTCGCAGCGCTGCCGCGCGACGTCGCGAAGCTGGAGCGTGTTGCCGACGCCGGTCACGGCGTCTATCGCGACGACCCCGCACGCTTCTTTCGCGTACTGCGCGAGTTCATCGCATCCTGAACGCGCGCGACGTGCTTAGAACATTCTGCGCGCCCGGTCGCGCATTCGCTTCAAGAACCCGCCTTGTGCGATCGCAGCGCTCGTTTCGACGGGAATCGTTGCGATGGTTTTGGAGTCGCGGGTAATTGCAAGCTCGCCCACTACTGCGCCCTTCGCGACGGGCGCGGCGAGGTACTTTGATTTCGCCACGTACGCCAGTGTGAGCTTGCTCTCCTGACCACGCTCGACCGTGATGTACGGCGCACGCGCCGGCGCGATCGCGACTTCGTCCGCGACGCCTCCATACACAGCCATCTTCGCCGGCACTGCGCCGCGCCAATCGGGCTTCGCAGTCGCATACGTGCGAAACGCCCAATCGAGCAGCTTTTTCGCCTCCAGCCGCCGGCGCTCCATGTTCGGCGTCCCCATCACCGCGCCGACGAGTTGCATTCCGTCAGCTTCCGCTGACACGACAACGTGGAATCCGGCTTCTTTGACGTGGCCGGTCTTAATTCCGTTCACGCGCGAGTCGTAGAAGAGCAGCGTGTTGAAGTTGCGCTGCTGGATGTTGTGAAACGTGTACTCCTTGGTGGAGGTCCAAATGAGCGCCTCGGGATGGCGCCGCAACAGTTCGACGCTCAAGCGCACCATGTCGGCGGCGGTGGTGTACTCATTCTCAGCCGGAAGTCCGTCCGGATTCGTGAAGTTGGTACTTTTCATTCCCAACGCACGCGCCTTGTCGTTCATCCGGCGCGCGAACGCGTCGCTCGTGCCGCCGAGATGTTCAGCGAGCGCGACCGCGGCGTCGTTGCCCGATGAGACCATCAGGCCGTACAGCAGCTCATCGACGTTCACTTGTGAGCCGACTGGCAGGAACATTCGCGACACGCTGTCATCCATCGAAAGCCGCCATGCCGCCTCGCTGATCGTCACCTTGGTGTCCTTCGCGATCTTGCCGTCCTTGAGCGCGTCGAGAGTCAGGTAGAAGGTCATGATCTTCGCGAGGCTCGCGGGCTGCATTTTCTCGTGCTCGTCGTATGCGTAGAGCACTGCGCCAGTGCGTGCATCGACCAGCAGCGCGGAGCGCGCGTCGAGCGCGAACGGCGCGGGTCCGCCGCCAAGCACCCGAACCTTGGCGAGCAACTCGGCCGGCTGCTTCTCTGATTTTGCCGCCGCTGAGGCGCGCTTGCGGCGCGGCTTCTCAGCGGCGACGGCGCATGCGACCGCGAGCAGCGCGAACGCCACGACGATTGAGAGAATTGCGCGAACCGGCATCGAGCGAAGCGAGCTCATTCCTGGTCCTCCCACACCACTTCACACAACAGTACGAAGCACGCCTGGCGCGGACAAGCGCCGCGTCCCGATCGGCGTCGCGTGTTCTCGTGCGATTCTACGTTTTCCCGGCGAATCGCTTGGCGCATAATGGCGCGATACCCGCAATGGAACTGTCGGTCGTACTGCCGGTCATCAATGAGCGCGGGAACCTCGAGGTGCTAATCCCGCGCCTGACCGCGGTGCTGGCGCGCGAGGGCATCGAGCATGAGATCGTTGTCGTCGACGGCGGCTCGACAGACGGAACGCGCGAGACCGCCGAGTCGCTCGGCGCGCGCGTCGTGGCGGAGCGCAGGCGCGGCTATGCGGGCGCGCTCGAAACTGGTTTCGCCGAGGCGCGAGGCGACTGGGTGCTGACGCTCGACGCCGACCTTTCGCACGATCCCGATTTTGTCCCGCAGCTCTGGCGCGCGCGCACCGAGGCCGACATTGTCGTCGCGTCGCGATACGTTCGCGGCGGAGCCGTGCGCACGGCGTGGCATCGACGCGCCTTTTCGCGCGTTCTCAATGAACTCTTGCGCCGGGTTCTTTCGATGCCGGTGCGCGACCTCTCGAGCGGGTTTCGGCTTTATCGCGGCGCTTCGCTTGACGGTCTGGGGTTCGACTCGACCGATTACGAGGTGCTCCAGGAAATTCTGGTCAAGGCGTACCTGCGCGGCTCCAGCGTCACCGAGGTGCCTTTCACATACCTTCCGCGCGGAAGCGGCCGTTCGCACGCGCGACTGCTGCGATTCGGCTGGAACATCGTGCGCTCCGCACTGAGACTCTCGAAACTTCGCCACTGGTCCGCGCGCGCGGATTAACGTTGGCGCTCGCGCCGCCGCGCCCCGCTACCGAGCTTGCCGCAAGATCAAGCATTCACATTCACACGGCGGACGGATAGATATTCCTAGCGGGGTGTTGAGAAACCCCGGAACATCCAAAATGAGCTGGGCTTGGCTCTCAAGACTCTGCGTGAAAACCTTGTCCTGAGCCATGGGCGAAGGATCGGGCTTCGTTCCTAAACTTCTCTCCCGCCTCGGGAGAGACAAGAGTGAGGGCGCAGGCGGTTGAAATAGTTTTTCAACCGCCTGCTAGGGACCGCAATTGAAGGGCAGGAGCATTCACGTGAAGCTGAAAATCGCCGCATTGGCCGTCGCGCTTGGGATTGCCGCAACCGCATCTTCGTGCGGATTGCAAAAGACGTCCGCCGCCGGCGACGGTGCACCTGCGGCGTCCGCACCATTGGCCGCATGCGAACCTGATCCGTCGAAAATCTGCCTCGCGATCAGCGCGGCCAAACAACCATCGCCGGCGGCAACCGCGATGGGCACGCCCTACGCGTCGTCGAACCTGCCCGAAACTCTTCTGCTCGACATTCCGGGCGGACCAACCATCCAGGTGATGTGCTATTACAATCCGCAACACTCGGCGTTGCTGCGCGCAGAGTTGAGCTCGCAAGAAAAGCTGGACGAGGTCGGCGTAAAGTATTTGCGCGAGAAGAAGTTTTGTCGCGGTGATTGAACGAGGCTGACACAACCCATCACCGAAAGGACCGAATCATGCCAAAGGCAAAAGCCGGCGACATCAACCTGCACCACGACGTACGCGGCGCGGGCGAGCCGCTATTGATGATCATGGGTCTTGGCGCGAGTTCCGCCGCGTGGGACCCGGAGATGCTCGCGCAGCTTGGGCGTACGTTCCAGGTCATCACGTTCGACAATCGCGGCACCGGCCAGAGCGACAAGCCCGATGTCCCGTACTCGATCGAGATGTTCGCCGACGACGCGGCCGGGGTCCTCGATCACCTGCGCATCGAGCGCGCGCACATCTTCGGCGTGTCGATGGGCGGAATGATCGCGCAGGAGTTCGCGCTGCGCCACGCGCGCCGCGTAAAGGCGCTTGTGCTCGGATGCACCACGGCAGGCGGCGAACATTCGGTTCCGCCTCCGCCCGAGTCACTCGCCATACTCACGGCGCCGCGCGAGGGTGTCCCGCCCGACGAGATCATCCGGCGCGGATGGCCGCTGGGTTACACCCACGACTACCTCGAGAGCAACCGCGCGAAACTGGAGGCGGCCATTGCGCGGCTGCTCGAACATCCGACGCCGCCGTTCGCGTTCCAGCGCCAACTCGAGGGCACCTACACGCTTCGCACGTGGGACCGCTTGCCGAACATCGAGGCGTCGACGCTGGTAATCACCGGCGGCGCCGACGTGCTAATCCCCGCGAAGAACTCGGAGTTGCTGGCGGCGCGCATTCCCGGCGCGAAGCTGCACATCATTCCAAACGTCGGTCACGCGTTCATGAACCAGGCGCCTGACGAGTCGCTGCGCGTCATTGTCCCGTTCCTGAAGGAGCGCGCCGCCGCTTGAGGTCACCATCCGTCAGTGGCGGCGCGAGTCCGCTCACGACGACCGCCGCTTCAGCTCTTGAAATTTCGGCGTGTCTTGAATCAGTCCGTCCTTGGGCGGAAACGTCGCGATTAGCTCTTCGATGGCCTTGATCCGATCGCGCGTCTTCGGATGGGTGGTATAGGTCGGATCCCTGCCGCCGCGCGCGATGGCGCCGCGCCTGTCGAGGTGCCGAAATTGGCCGACCATCTGCGCGGGGTTCCAACCGGCGGCGTACATTAGCCGCGCGCCGGTCGCGTCGGCGAGGCTTTCGGCGCTTTGCGAGATATCGAGCACGCCGCCGCTTCCAAAGACCGGAGCGTCAATCTTGTATGCGTGCCAGAAGATGAGGAAATCATTGTGCAATTGATGTGCGAGTTCGTGCGCGAGTATCGCCACCAGCTCGCCCTCAGTGTCGGCGAGATCGAAGATTTGCCGGAACACGACCACGACGCCGCCGGGAAGCGCTTCGGCGTTCACGATTGGATGCATCGAGACGTGAACTTCGATCGGAAACGGCGCACGCGCGTCGGAATGCTCAAGTAGGCGCGCGGTGATCGAGTTGAAGTATTCGTACACCGCATGATCGGAATCGAGCGTCGCATCCTCCTGGCGCATATAGACAATCTGCTTCTTGCCCCCCTCGATTTGCTGTTCGATGCTCGGATTGTCGGGCATGTCGAGGTCGTACCCGAGGAATATCGGGCCGAGGTTGATTGGTCGTTGCGCGAACGCCGTCGTTGACGACGCCAACGTCAGCAGGACGGCGATGCCAGCAATTCGCATCGCCCCGCAGGTCTCGATTTGTCGTGCGGTCATTGATCACCTCCAAGTCGGAAGCTGTAAGCCCATCGCGCCGCGGATTCAGTACCGGCGCTTCAGCTCCTCGAAGCGCGCCGAATTCTCGATGAGCCCCGCCTTCGGCGGTAAGCTTGCGATGAAGTTCTCCAGTGAATCCATCCTCTCGTTTACGCGCTGACCGTAGGGAGTTATTATGAACAAGGTTTGGAGGTAGTACCCGCCTGCGTACATGGTCCGCAGCCAGTCGACCATCCCCTTGGGGTCCCAGCCCGCTGCGTACATCATCCGCGCTCCCAACTGGTCCGCACGCATCTGCATGCGAGCTGCTCGTTCGCGCCACTCCTCGGTGACAAATAAGGCCTCGTCTTCCATGTATGCATTCCAGACCAGAACGAAGTCGTTGCTCACCAGATGCGCGGTTTGGTTTGAGATCCACCCGACCAGTTCCGCTTCGTTCTTGACGGTTTCGAAGACTCGCGATCAAACGATTATCTGTCCTCCCGCCAGCGGGAGGACGGTTGTGGTCCACGCGTCGGCCGCATGGGCGTGTACCGGGTAGGGTGGTCGCTGTGGACTGTGTTTTACGAGCTCTTGTACGATCGAATCGAAATAGTCGTGAAGGTCACGATCCGTGTCGAGCATTGGATCGCTCTTTTCGCGAAACAGCTCGACTTGTCTGCGCCCTGCTCCGATCTGTTGATCAATCGTGGGATTGGCCGGTAAATCGGCGAGCTTGTGGCCGAAATATGTAGGACTGAACGCGAAGGGCTCGCGTTCCTTCGCTGCTTCGATGATGGATCCGCATCCACTAGCGATCACAGCAATCGCTGCGAGCACAGCGCCTCCTCCGGATTTTGTAGATTTTGTCGCCGCCCCGTTCATCGATGTGACCAACAGTTAACCCGCAAACCCGCATTCCGGCAACGAGCGACCTGGTTGCGCTGCGCGGGCCTTCGCGGCTTAACTTCCCTGCGTGGCGTCGTTTCTGGAATTTGCGCTGGTGTGCCAGTCGCTGGCGCAGACGCAAAGCCGCACGCAGATGGCCGAGACGGTCGGCGAGTTCCTCGCGCGGCTCGAGGTCGATGAGGCCGAGCTGGCGGCGCGCTATTTGGTCGGACGCCCGCTTGCGCAGGGCGGCGAAAAGAAACTTCAAATCAGCAGCCGCGCGATCTGGCGTATCGCCGCCGAACTCGGCGAATGCGCCGACGAAGGCGAGGAGATCTTCACCGCCGCCGAGGATTTCGGCGACGCGGTCGAGATGGCGCTCAAGCGCCGCGACGCCGATCCCGAGCCGACACTGACCATCGGTGATGTCGCGCGCGTGATCGCCGAAATCGCCGTAATCGAAGGCCGCAGCTCGCGCGGTCGCAAGCTCGACGCGCTCCGCGATCTGTTCGCACGCGCGAGCGCCCTTGAAGGCAAGTACATCGCGAAGATTCTGATCCGCGAGATGCGCCACGGGATGAGCGAGGGGCTGATGCTCGAAGCGATTGCGAAGATGTCGGCGCGGCCGGTCGCAGACGTCCGCCGCGCGAACATGCTCGAGGGCGACGTGGGACGCGTCGTGCGCATCATGTGGCTCGGGGAGGGTGGTGGAGCCCCGCCATCGATCGCGCCGCGGGCGAAGCCGCTCAAGCCGATGCTCGCGCATCCGGTTGCCGACATTGCCGAGGCGTTGGCGGTGCTTGGGCCGGAACTAGCGCTCGAACACA
>CAYSCX010000031.1:0-29735 GCA_964429575.1 uncultured Binatia bacterium (SeqCode)
GGCCAAGGCGATGAATTCTCATCCGCTGGTGCCGCGGATACCCGCACTCGCGCGCCGGGCGCGCCGAGCCGTCAACTTCCTCAACGATCGCGGGCTCAACTGGGTGACCGAGTCGTTGGATCGCGCGGGATTTTGGAATCTGTTTTTCGCGGGAAAGTTCCCGCCGATAAAATGCGAAACCGAGCGGCGCCTGCGCGAGCGATTTCTCCCGGAGATCGAGGCGCTCGAGAAATTGATCGGGCGCAGCCTGCCGTCGTGGAAAGTGCCGCGACATTCTTGAGCGTCCCCGACGGGATTCGAACCCGTGTTACCGACGTGAAAGGCCGGTGTCCTAGGCCAGACTAGACGACGGGGACGAGGTGGCTTGAGTCACGGACGCGCAAGAGCCGCGAGTCAGAGCCGCGAAGCTATCAGAGCGCCGAAAACGGAAGCAAGCAGGGTGGCCAAGTGGAGCGCCGCCTGGCGCGTCGACGCGGCTCACGCACGCGCCAGACACGACTCGAACAGCTCCAAGTAGCGTTCACAGATGCGCGGCCATCCAAATTGCTGCGCGATCGTGTGGCCCTCCTCACCCATACGTGCCCGCAGCACTGCATCGTCAAGGATGCGCACCATCCCGCGCGCCAGCGAAGGCGCATCATTCCCTATGACTGCGAAGTTCTCCGAGTTCACCGCGGCGAGTTCCGGCTCGGTCGCGACGTTGGCGCCCAAGGTACCGACCACCGGGGTGCGCGTCGCGATCGATTCGAGCATCACCAATCCCAACCCCGGGATGAGCGTGAGTTCCGCGCCCTTGTACAGCGGCCACAGCTCCGAGTGTTTTCTGGAGCCCAGGAATTCAACGCGGCCGGCCAGACCAAATTCACCCGCAAGCGCTTCGACTTGAGCGCGGTCGGGCCCGTCGCCTGCGATTAACAGATCGACTAGCGGATGCGCCGGCGCGACTTCTCGAAATGCGCTGAGCAACATATCGAATCGTTTGTAACGAAGCTCGATCCGGCTCGGGCAAAAGATGTATGGCCGTTCGCGGACGTACGGCTCAGTCTGTTCGGCGGCTTCAACATCGACGCCACCGACGACGACGTGAGCGTCGCTCGTATGCGGCGCGACCGCGGAATAAGCGTCGCGCGTGCCGCGTGAGTTCGCGATCACGGCAGCCGCCTGTGACAGACAATCTAACGCGCGCACGTCGAGTGATCCTCTACCGCCGAATCCGTGCAACGAGAAAGTCAGCGGAACGTTCGCATCGCGGCAGGCGGCGGCAATCGCGGGGTTCAAATCCCAGTTCCAGATGTGAGCACTGACCAAAATCGGCCGCCAGCGGCTGATCAGAGACGCAAGCGGCGACCTCAGTACGGCGAGAGCATTGCGCGCGGCGCGTTCAGGGTGACGCAAGCTTGGAGGCTGGGCATTGTGGAGCCTGATGGAGAACACCTCGAAGCCCTCGTGCGGCCGACCGACGAAGCCCGGGGCGCGGAGTCCGCCGCGCGTCTTCGGGTCATCGGCGACCGCGACCGCATGACCGTGGCTGGAAAAGTAGGTTCCGAGGCGGTGGACGACTTCCTGAATGCCGCCAATCGCGTCGAACGCTTCGCAGACCAACAGGATGCGCAAGACCGGCGGTGACCTGGTGTGAATTGGCGCCGCGTCGTGCTGATCGCGGGCAACGCGCCGCACGATCGCGTTACACCTCGAACCGTACGCGGCCGATGATTCCCGCAACGGACGACTTGCGGTTCTCGGCGAGCAGCGAGTCGAGTTCGCTATCGATTCTGCCGAGCGCACCGGCGCCTTCCTTCATCAACGCTGAACCAATCTGGACGGCCTTTGCTCCGGTCAGATGCGCAATGTATGCATCGCGTCCCGTATTGACGCCGCCGACCGCGACCACGTCGAGCACCTCGTCGCTCTCCATGAACATTGAATGCGCGTGCGAGAGTGCGCGCCGCGGTCCCTTTACGGTACCGGCGGCGAGGTCCACCTGTAGTTCCTTAGGCAGGTCGTTCGCGCAAACCGCAATCGCAACCCTCAAAGACTTGAGCACATCGGCAAGCGCGCGCGCTGAGAACGATCCCGCGCGCGGCGGCAGCTTCACCGCGAGCACGCAGCCAACTTCGCCACGCACCCGACCGACCAGCGACTTCAAGCATTCAAGCGAGGCGAACGGCGCGACGGTGTTCTGCACATAGTCGTCGGCGAGATTGAGTTCCAGGATGTGGACGCCCGCGCGGTCAAGTGCGATGGCGACCGCGATGAACTCGTCCTCGCTCTTGCTGACGACGCTTCCGATCACGACCTTGCCGCGGCCGCGAAGCTCGCCGGCGAGTTCCGCGAAGTGTCCGGCGCCTCGATTCTTCAGGTTTTCCGGCGTTTCGAGACCTTCGAGGTTGCACGACTTGAAAACCAGCGCACCGCGATGCACGGCGGCAAGCTCGTAGATTTCGCCCTTCTCGGCCGAGCGCGCGCCGGAGGCATTCATGACGGTCGATGCGATCTCGATCCCGCCGAGTCGGACTGTGGTTCTGCTCATCGACTATCTTCCTAACAAGCGCATTGGCGCGCGAGCAAGCTGAGCCGCGATGTGTACCTCCGTTGTTAGCCCTGATTCGGACGGGTAACTTCAGCACAATGGCGGAGCAGCGGATATCGATCGCCGGCGCCGGAGCATTGGGCTCGGTTTACGGCGGGATGCTCGCACGCAACGGCGAGCAGCTTACGCTACCCGGCTGGCGGGCGCACATGCGCGCGATTGAGCGACGCGGCGGCGGCGCGGAGGAAAAGTGAGCGACGCGCGCATTCGCAAGGCCACGTTCGATGCGATCGTCGCGCAGGCGGAGCGCGAGTTTCCGTACGAGTGCTGCGGATTCATCATCGGCGATGGGAGTATCGAGGAAGTCCGCCCGATCACGAACATCCAGAACCGCAAGCACTCAGAGGATCCCAAATCGTTCCCGCGTGGCGCGCGCACCGCGTTTCTGATGGAACCGAAAGAGCATCTTGCGGTGCTCAATGAAATCGACCGCCGCAAACTCGCACTGCGTGTCGTCTATCACTCTCATCCGGATCACGATGCGTACTTCTCCGCCACCGACCGCGCTCAAGCCTGCTCGTTTGATCCATCCGAGCCGGACTATCCGGATACCGCGTACATCGTGTTGTCGGTGAAGAGCGGAAAATTTCAACGGGCGGCGGCGTTCGCGTGGGACGCGGCGACGAAGGACTTCGTCGAAACGGCACTTCGCATCGAGCCGCAATGAGCGTCAGCTCGCGGAGGCGCGAAAGGCGTCTTCATTGCCGGACGCCTCGAGCGACATTCCGCGCGTCTCATCGATCATGAGCCCGAACAGCAACGCCGCCGGGACGCTCAGCATCGCAAGATAGCCCACGACGATCGGAAGCCCGCCCATCGGCACCGCAAGTAGCGAGACCGTGACGTGCGCGGTGATCGCAGCGAACGCGCCAATCAGCGAGAACCATCCGATCATCGTGCCGCGCAGCGCGGTCGGAAAAAGCTCCGTGATGGCAGTGTTGCTGGCGACAGCCGACGCATTGCTCGCGATCGCGTACCAGCAGAACGCGGCGCCCAAGGCGACTCCCGGCCACGCAAACCAGCCCGGCGGCCCCCAGTAGTACGCCACCGCGCCCGTGACTACGAACAGCGCCAGTCCCACCACGGTTCTCACCCGCCCGAAGCGCTCCGCCGCCCACGCCCCCATTGGAAATCCGAGCATCGCGATGCCACCACCGACCATCATCACCGTGCTTGCCGCCGCCGCGGACAGCCCTACCACCGACACCGCGTGAAAGTAGGTCCAACTGTTGCTCGCGGTGACCGCGATGGTGGACAGGAGCGAGCAGATAACCAGCGTCACGGCGCGCTTGCGATAAAGCGGATGGAAGACGTCGTAGAAGCGTCCGCGCGCAACCATCCCGTCGGCGTTCGCAGCCTCCCACCGCCGGCTCTCGGGCAGACCACGGGCGACCACCGGCAGCAGCGCGAGACCCGCGCCGTCGAGCACCAGCAGCCATCGCCATGACAGGCCGGCGCCATCGAGCAGCGGCATCATCACGATGCACAGCGCGCCGCCCATCGCGGTCGCCAGCCCGCCGTAGCTTTGACCCTTGGCGCGCTGCTCGATGGGGAGCTCCTCGGAGAGCATGACGATCGATCCTGCGACGGCCGCGCCGATAAATGCGTAAACGAGTATCTCGAACATGATGAACACGGCGAGGTTGGTGGAGACGGCGGCTCCCAGCGCGCAAAACGGCATCGCGCCAAGGCACCAGAGCAGGATGCGCCTGCGCCCGAGCCGATCTACCATGCGCGACAGCGCCAGAGCGCCCAGCGATGAAATCGAGATCCACGCGAACACGCTTGCGATAGCCGACTGATCGAGTCCGAAACTCTTAGCGATCCACGGCGAGCCAACCCCGAGGATAGCCATCGTGAAGCCTTGGTAGAGCAGCAGGACCACTAGCGCGCGAACCGTTGTTCGGGCGCGCGCGGGATCGTGCGTCGATGTCTCCGCCGTCGGCTGTTCGCTCGCTTCGCTGGAGCTCTGTGCGGCCTCGGCCGGCCCGCCGGATGACTGCGGCAATTCGCTCACGCGGCTTATGATCCTTGTGGCGCAGGGAGCATCAGCGCGGTTTCGGGATCAACTCAAAGACCGGCTTGGATGGCGCAATCTCGCGGAACGCCTCGACCGGCGAACCTTTTGGCACCTCATAGAACCGTCCGACTGCGGCCGCATAGCGGTCCAGGAATTCCTTGATGATTGGAGGCTTCTCGTCGTCGGGCAGTTCACGGAGTCGAAACGATTCGCGATACGCGCCTTTGAGGAGGGTGAGACTTCCGGCGGCGCGCGCATTTTTGACCCAGCTGGTGTCGCCGCGCGGCGCGACCAGGTAGCTGCGTCCATTCATCTCGAGCAAGTTGACCGGTGTGCGAAAGACGCGTCCGCTTTTGCGGCCGACTGCTTCGACGAGGTAGTTGTGCGAGAAAGCGAGTCCGAGGCGGACGCTGATGCCGTAGAGGGCGTTGAGAAACCGTTCCATCGGTTTCACCTTCACGACGCGTTCGCGGTGCTGGTTCATCGCAGACCTCGTGGACCCGTCTCATCAGCGGAGCAAATCCGGTGCCTCGCGCTGCGGCATCATATCGCCAACGATTGTAGGGACGCAGCAGCGCGATCGCAGCGTGGCGACTGCACGCATAGACTGCGTGCGGCGCACCAAACTGATGGCAACTATCCCATCACTGTAGAAATCCCAAAGGGCGTTCCTTATGAACAAGGACCATATAGAAACGGATGATCGATCACTCTACAAATCGATTTGGGACGCGCGCCTTGAACTCCTGAAGCACGTGAGTAACTTGCGCCTTGAGTTCCTCAAGCGTCTCTATGACGGGCGTTCCATCCAAGAACGATACCGTTCCGGTGAATTGGGTCTCCATCTGCACATCGCCGACGGCCACACCAATTCGTGCATTTACTTGGAGGTGATACGCGAAGTCGAACTTTCCCGTCATCGATGTCTTGGTGAGTTCGACGTGTTTGTCACGGTTGGACAATTGAGCCAGCCGCTTAGTCCATTGGCATCCATTGCAAGGCTGCAATACCTCAATAGCTGCGATATGTTCATCGCTGAGGCCTTTGAGAAAGGTCTTCCGCTTTCCCCGAAAGACATCTGGTTTGTCTTCAATCAGAAATTGAACGCCTTTCTGTTGTTCCCCGCTATCGATGATGGCGAGGGTATTGACCATATAATCCAATGCGGTCCGCAGATCGTTGGCAACATCGCCGATCCGCGAGTCGATATACGGATGCAAATGGCCGAACATTTCTCCTTGATGAACCACTTTCGGATCGCTCGGATCAGACTTGACGGGGACCGTCTCGACATAAGGCTTCCCGTTGAGAATTGCCTTGATATCCGTCAAGTGATCGCTTGCCCGAGCTATCCGAATTTCAGCATCTTTAAACAAATTTATACACAGTCCTCAGAGTTGAGAACATGAACAAGCAAGAGCCAAAACAAAAGACAGGAAAGGGCTATGAGATTCCTGTTCCAAAGCGTGCAAAGTTTTTCAGTAATCTGAAGAAGGCCGCAAAACCTCTACGACCTCGTCGCCCGAAGAAGTAAGGCGTTGAAATGCCCGCGCGGATCGCGCCGATGATTGTAACGCCACGCATACTCGTTCAAGTACGACTGCAAGTGCTTCGCCGATACCGAATGATACACACCGGAGATTCCGCGCTTCGCCAGCGACCAGAATCCTTCGAGCGTGTTCACGTGCGCATCCCCGCTTACATAGACTTTCTGCGTGTGATGCACGCGGCCATGCCTGTATCCCATGGAAGTCAGAGAATCATAGACCGGCGCTTCGTCGGTGAATACGCGCGTCGCGGCCATCACCTTCTCTTTGATCGGTGGAAGGATATAGCCCTTCCATTGGAACGGCAGGACGGACGCGACCACGCGCCCGCCACGCTCGACCATTCCGAGCACAGGCTGCTTGCGCATACGATGATGACGCGAGCGTTTCGACAAATGCTTGTTCGATTCCTTCCCGCCAAAATAGGATTCATCGATTTCGACTTTGCCAGAAAGCGGCGAGCCATCGTCAGCCAACAGCGAACGCATCTGTTTGAAGATGCGCCACGCGGTTTTGTACGTGACGCCCAGTTCTCGCTCAAGCTGCTTGGCCGAGATGCCGCAGCGAGTGCTTGTCATCAGATACATCGCGTAGAACCAGAGATGCAGGGACGTGGACGACTTGTGAAAGATCGTCCCGGCAGTCGGGTGCAGGTGATGCCCGCACGCGACGCAAGTCCACGACTGGCGTTGCTGCGCAGTCTTGTAGCGCCGGAACCCACGCATCGTCTTGCACTTGGGGCAACGCGCGTGCTCGCCGTCGGGCGACAGGCGATTGCGCCAGAGCCAATTCAGGCAGGCGTCATCGTCGGGGAACTCCGCGATGAACTCCATGAGCGAATAGCGGGAGTCCGATGAACCGCAACGTACCGGATTCTTTCGGTTTGTCATCGACATGCGCGTAAATCTAGCACGGATGACTTATACAGTCAAGGGATAGTTACCAAACTGATTGACAAATGAACGTTCATTCAATAGAAATCGCGGGTAGCGGCGGACCCCATCGGGCTTCATTTTTGCAAGTTTCCGGTTTGCCGCTGCCCGACGACGCATGGCCGAGGCACTCAAGAGTCTGACGCACGACGACGCTCTGGTCGCAACGCGACGCAGACAGATATTTCTCGCAGCGTGCCGGGTGCTCGAGCGCAAATCGTTTCACGAAGCGACGGTCAAGGAACTCGCGCTGGAAGCGGGCCTCGCGGCCGGCTCGATCTACGTTTATCTCCAGAGCAAGGACGAAATCCTGCTGCTCATCGCGGACTCGATGGTCGCGGAGTTGGAGGCGAAGCTGCCGGAGATTCACGCGCGCGCATCTGATGATCCGCGCCGCGAACTGTTGGAAGTCGCGCGAACCGTGGTGGACGTTATCGACCGCTATCGCGAAGCGTTCTCGGTGCTGCACCACGAGGTGCGCTACCTGGCGCGACGACCGCAATATCGTGTGGCCTTGGGACGCATCACCGATCGCTACCTGTCAGCGGTCGCGGATGTACTCCGGCGCGGCAAGGCGCGCGGCGTGATTCATTATGGTCACGAGCGCAGCGTGGTCGAAGCGATCCACATGCTGTGCGCCGGATGGGCGACGGGCGCAAACTATCTCAAGGACACGACCAAGGAATCGTACTGGCGCGAGATTTCAGCGATCATCGAAGGCCGGCTGTTCGCCGCGAATGCGAACGCGGCCAATGGACCGGCGCCGCGCTGAGCCAAGGAGTCACGCGATGGCACTCTACGACCGACGGACTCTCGACGGCGTACACAGCGTCCGCCAGAGCGTCATCTATATCCAGAACTACCGCTACGCCGAGGAGCGGATGATGAGGATGATGGCGGGCTGGATCGCGCTTACGCCGGAAATTCCGGTGAAGCTCGAGATGGCGCGCCAGGTTTACGAAGATGCACAGCACGCCGATGTGCTTGGGAAGCGGCTCCCCGAGCTTCGCGCGCAGGCGCAGGTTTCCAAACCGCCCAATGAGGCGTTCGTCAAATTCATGAACGCGATCGAAGACAAAGAAGAGTGGGAGGACACCATCGAGCGGCTGGCCGGAATCTACCGCGTGCTGAAGCCACATCTCATTGCGCACTACTCGACGCATATAACCGCGGCCAACCCGCTGTACGAGCCCCCTACCCTGCGTCTGTTGCAACGAATGGTCGAGGAGGAGAAGGCCCACGTCGAGCATGGGTCGGTGCTGCTCGATGATTTGCTCAACTCGCCCGAGAAACACCGGCGCGCATCGGCGTGGCAATCCCATCTCGAGGAGCTGCTGGGAGAGTCCGGCGGAGTCACCGGATTCGAGAGCCAGACCGAAGAGCCGAGGAAACTGGGTCGCAGCCGATGAAGTCACGAGTCGATGCGCCTGAATTAAACGATGCAATCCAAGCGCACGCGCGCGCACTCGCCGCGGGTGACGCGCGCGCCGCTGAGTCGCACATCGCAGCTGCTGTCCTCGAGTCGCACCGCACGATTTTTCGTGAGCACGCATCCGAGAATCCCCTTGGCAGTTGCGAGATCCTCGCGCGCGCAAAGATCGGAAATCAGTTCATGTCGAAGATTCGGTTGAGCGGGCGCGCAGGAACCCTGACGCTGCTCAATCGCTGGATCAAATCCGCTGACGGCAAGTGGCAGATCGCTGAAATCGACGACCTCAGTACGAAACGCTCGGGCTGGAGCGACATCGCGCCGCTGGGAGTGTCGCGGTCGGAGAGCCGAAATGGCTGACCTCGGAAATCGCGCCAACGTCATGGGCCCGCAGCCCATCATGCCCGTGCAGGAGAAGCCGCCTGAGATGCTCGCGACTGCGGAGCGCGTGCTCAGCCTGCTCGTTGAAGGCAACCAGAGCGCCCTGGAGGCGCTCGCAGCCGACGACACGCGCGCCCAGATCGCGTCGATTGCACAAGCTGCGCTCGGGCGTAAATATAATCGATCAGAAATCACCGGCATCGCGCGCACCGCTGCGCACTATTGGATTAAGGGGCGCCTCACTGGCGCCAACGTTGAACCTTTCACGGTCCAGTTCAGGCTCGGCGAGGGTAACGGCCGGTGGACGATTCGCTACGCGGCCAACCTGACCGGCAAGCGTTCGGGCTGGACCAAGTAGGAGGAAAAGCCATGGAACGATGTATTGCGGTTGACCGGCTCGCGCGGCCTGAAGATCACCTGCTGGTTTCGATGGACACCATCCGCCAGTCGCGCATCGAGCAGGGTTTTCCGGCGCTCAGCCCGATGCCGTACGAGAAGGACTTCTTGAAGGCTCGACTGCACGGCATCTGCGCCGGAGAGTTCCAGGCGATGGAAGCCGCCGGACGGACGCTCTTCGACTTTCCCGACGCGCCGTGGGAGTTCCAGCTCGACATGGCGCGCCAAGTTTGGGACGAGTGCCGCCACGCCGAGATCTACACCAAGCTTCTCGAGTACGTCGGTTCGTACTACGGCGAATTCCCCGAGAGCGAAGTGCTGTGGTCGTGCACGCAGGCGGAGGATCCGGCGGTGCGCGTTGCGGGCATCAATCGCGGACTCGAGGGGCTCGCGTGCGACGTGTTCGAGCAGATCATCCGGCTGGCGCAGAAGATGGGTGATGAGGTGATCGAGCGCGCGGTCGATTACGTGCTGGCCGACGAGATCACACACGTACGCATGGGCTCCAAGTGGATGCGCAAGCTGACCGAGGGCGACCCGGAGCGCTACCAGCGCGCCGCGGACTTCCAGGAACGCATCGACACGCTGTTTAACTTCCAGGGCGGGCGTACGTCGCTGGAAGACACAAAACAGATCATGCAACGCATCAACGAGAAGGAATTTGCATTTGACGCTTCGATCACGATCGCGCGTGAGGCGCGCCTGCTTGCGGGATTCACCGAAGAGGAAATCGATCGTCTGGTTAAGGCGACGGCGCGGAGTTCCGCCTACTGAAACGCCACGAGCGCAAGGAGTGAAGCATGCAGCGTTGCATCCCGGTTGACCGTCTCGCGCGGCCCGACAACTTCGTGTTGATGCGCGGGCGCAAGGTCCGCGAGATTCGCGAGGAGCAGGGTCTGGAGGGGCGCGTGCTGCCATTCGACGAGGAAGCGCTGCGCGCGCGGCTTCACGGGATCTTTACGGGCGAGCTGCAGGCGATGGAGGCGGCGGGTCGCACGCTGTTCGATTTCCCCGACGCGCCGTGGGAGTTCCAACTCGACATGGCGCGGCAGGTGTGGGACGAGGCGCGCCATAGCGAGATCTTCCAGCGCCTGGTCGAGTACATGGGCGGCAAGGCGGGGGACTACGTCGAAACCGAGATCTTATGGCGTTGCACACAGGCAGAGGATCCCGCAGCACGTGTCGCGGGAATCAACCGCGGACTCGAGGGACTCGCGTGCGACGTTTTCGATCAGCTGATTCGAATCGCGCAGCGCAATGGCGACGAGGTGATCGAACGTTCAGTTGACTACGTGCTCGCTGACGAGATCACGCACGTGCGCATGGGCTCCAAGTGGATGCGCAAGCTGTGCGAGGGCGACCCGGAGCGGCTCAAGCGTGCGCAGGAATTCCAGGACGGCATCGACGAGGTCTTCAACTTCCGTGGTGGACGCCGCTCTGCCGAGGACATCAAGGTTGATGACGGAATGATGCTCACGATCGCGCGCGAGGCTCGTCTGCTCGCGGGCTTTACTGAAGAAGAGATCCAGCGGCTGGTCGAGTCCACGCGAAAAAGCGCCGCCTACTGAGCGTCGGCGCGCCAAACACCATTTTTCGGTCCGCGGCGCGGCACATTGCCGCGCCGCTTTCATTTCGGAACGCTACTGCATCTGGCGCGTCCACGTGCCCATGTCGAAGTAGTCGCGCCACAACGTGATCTTGCCCCCGGCGAGTTCAAAGATTCCGGCCACGGGCAGTTCCACGCGCTTGCCGTTCATGTCGAAAATGTCGAGCCGTTCGTTAAACACCACGTCTCCGGCGACCGCGCTGCGCAACACCCGGAACTCGATCGACCGCGAAAGCGGCACATAGGACTCGAGCGCCTTGCGGATCGCGTCCTTGCCCGTCGCGGCCGTGGCCGGGACGTTGTGGTAGACGGCATCGACGGCGAAGTAGGTCATCAGCTCGTCGATATTCCTGCGGGCGAACGCCGCGCAGAAGTCGTTCACTATCCGTTCTGCCTGTGAGCTCATGGACTGTCCTCCCGGATGGTTACCGAACGGGTTTGACTTTGAATGATGTTCAGTTTAAGAGCATAGTTCAGACAAAAGCACAAGGCTCACGATGAGAAATCGCGGATCGAAAAGTGACGCCGGCCGGGCAGCCCGCCGATGAGAGCGGCGGCGGGACTCAAGGCCGCGGTACGCGAGCGGCGCGAAGAGGAGCGGCGGCTTAGGCGCCGCGCGATCCTCGCCGCCGCCAAGCGCGTCTATTCCCACAAGGGATTTCTCGCGGCGACCATCGAAGACATCGCGGCGGCCGCGCGAGTCAGCGTCGGCACCATATACCTCTACTACCGGAGCAAGGAGGAGCTTTACGTCTCGCTGCTCGAGGAAACCATGGAGGCTTTTGCGCGCGAGCTCACCCGCATCGTTCACTCGCGGCTTCGGCCCGACCGCAAGTTGCGCGCCGCGTGGGAGTTCTTCTATCGGTTTCGCCGCGCCTCGCCGGAGTCCTATCGGGTCTTCTTCCTGCTTCACCAAGAGAGCTTCCGGCGAGCCGTGCCGCGCACGACGCTCGCGCGCCTCAATCTCGCCGCGGCGCGCAACTTCGCCATCGCCGCGAGCATCGTTCGCGAAGCGATGGATTCGGGCTGGTACCTGCGCGGCGACTGCCATGAAGTGGTCGATGTGATGTGGAGCCTGTTCATGGGCGTGGTGCACCTTTCCGAGATCCGCGCCAACCTGGGTTCATCGGTATCGACGCTGGAGCAGCTCCACCGCGCGGCCTTTCGATGGCTTGAAGACGGCCTGCGCGTCCAGCCGACGCCCGACGGCTCTCTACACGCTCCGCCGAGTGTACGCAGACCGAGAGGGAATTAAGATATGCGGCTCACAATCGACGAGAAAGCGCTCTGCGAAGGCCTTCGCCCGATGCTCGATGATCGCGACTTCAAGCGCGGCCTCGAGAACATCGCCAACGACCGGCTGCTGCTCTCGCTCTTCCTCATGGGTACGAGTCTTGGCGAAGGCCTGGGCGAGCAGGGCATCGCCAAAATTGCGGGCGATGACCTCGCCGCCCTGCTCCGCGACCTCAGACGCCAGCGCCTCGAGGAGCACGGCCATATGGACAGTACTCGGATCATCGCCGAGGAGCTCTTCCCCGACCATTTCGTCAACGGCCAATATCTTTATGCCTCCCACGTGGTGGGACCCGGCTATTACTACGCCGTGCGCGAGACGAATCGTGCGCGCCTGCGCGGGCTCGGGAAGTACTCGCGCTTCAACCTCTATATGACCACCAGCTTCGGCTACGAGATCATGGTCGAACTCTTCTTCCGCGCCGTCATCGAGGCAGTCAAGCGCTCGAGTCTGCCGGACCCGATGCGCGAGCGAGTCGAGTTCGTACTCACCGCGATTCTGAGCCAGGAGGAGACCCATCTCGGCTTCATCGAGCAGCACAATGCGCTGCTCGCGGCCGATCGCTCGTCGCTCTCGCCCGCGGCCGCCGAGACCCTCGACAAGTTCGCGCTTCTGAGCGATGAGGATTACCGTTCCGCGGCGGAACTCGCGGTGAGCAAGATCGTCGAGACCTATCGCGCGTTTGCCGATGCGGACGCGGCCCGCTCGCGCGTGACCGCGTCCGCATCGGCCCGTCAGTAGGCTTGTACGCCGCCCACCGGCCGCCGCGGGAGGAATGATCGATGCTAGATTTCAGCTTCACGTCCGCGCAGCAGGAATACCGGGGACAACTTCGCGCGTTCGTTCTCGCCGAGCTTCTTCCCCTCTACCGCCACTGGGACCGCACCTCGGAGTATCCGTACGAGCAGATCCGCAAAGTCCTCCGCTTTGCCGAAGACTTCTGGCGCGGCCGCGAGCAGGAGCGCGACCTGATTGTCGCGGGAATCACCGCCGAGGAGGTCGCGCGGGGCGATTTCAACTGCGTGCTGCCGAGCGTCGGTCCTGCCGTGACGCGCGAGTTTCTCGCCGAGGCGCCCGAGCATCTGAAACAGCGCTGGTTCCCACTGCTTCGCACCGGCGAGAAGGTCATCGGGCTGTGTCTCACCGAAGCGGGCGCGGGTTCGGACATGGGCTCGATACAGACCAGCGCCGTGCGCCGCGGCGACCTCTACGTGCTGAACGGCGAGAAAAACTCGGTGAGTTTCTTGAACGCCGACGTGTTCTTCATCTTCGCGCGAACTGATCCGAGCTTGCCCGACTGGCGCGGCCTGTCTGCCTTCCTCGTCCCGCGCGAAACCCGAGGGCTTTCGTTCGAAGCCTACGACGACATGGGATGCCGCGCGGTGCCGCGCGGCATCGTGCGCATCGAAAATGCTGAAGTGCCCGTCGACAGCATGGTCGGCAGACCGGGCGGGGCGTTCCCGATGATCCGGCGTTTCTTCGACATCAATCGCGCCATCATCGGACTCAAATGCGTTGGTGCCGCCCAGCAGACGCTGGACGAAACGGTCGAGTATACGAGGCAGCGTGTCCAGTTCGACCAACCACTCGCAAGCTTCCAGGGCGTAGCGTTCCCAATTGCGGAGGCGGCCACGCGGCTCGAGCTTACCCGTTGGCTCTCCTACCGCGTCCTATGGATGCGCCAGCGCGGCATCGACTGCTCGCGCGAGGGAGCGATGGTCAAGTGGTGGGCGCCCGAGACCGCCGTCGACGTCATACACCAGTGCCTAATCCTCCACGGCCATTACGGCTACACCAAGCACCTTCCCATCGAGCAACGGCTTCGCGATGTCATCGGCTGGCAGATCGGCGACGGGACGCCCCAGATCCAAAAGCTCATCATCGCGCGTAGCCTGTACGGTCGCGGCTTCTCGCCACGCTGAGCACGGCAACGAGGTGCACCATGAACTTCGACTTCCTAGTCGTAACCACTCAGCACCGCGTCCGCACCGTTCGCCTCAACCGGCTCGAAAAGCGCAATGCCCTGTCGATGAAGTTGCGCGACGAACTTGAGAGCTGCTTCACCGAGACCGACCGTGATGACGACGTAGCCGTGGCGATCCTGACCGGCGGGAACCAAGTGTTCAGCGCGGGATTCGACTTGCAGGAAGTAGTGAGCAGCCGCTTCGAAACGTTTGGCTACCGCGCACGCGAGTTCAACCAGGCCGTCCACGGCTTCTCGAAGCCCCTGGTTACGGCAGTGAGCGGCCCGGCGTTGGCAGGAGGTTTCGACCTCGCGCTCGCCGGCGACATCATCATTGCCTCGGAAACCGCGCGCTTCGGCCATCCGGAAGTAAATTTCGGCGCCGCCCCCGGCCTTGCCATCCTGTGGACGCGCGTCGGCGTCGCCAAAGCCAGAGAGCTTGCCATGCTCGGTTCAACCATCAGCGCCGACGAGGCTTATCGAATTGGTCTGATTAACCGTCTTGTCCCCGTTGAGCGGCTGATGGAGGAGGCGCTGGATGTCGCCCGCCAATTGGCCGACAAGCCTCCGGCTGCGCTACGCGCGGTCAAGGCTGCAAGCAGGCAGGTCGCCGCTTTCGAGATGTTCGCGGCCATGCAAATGGAGGAAAAACTCGCTGCCGACGCATTGCGCGACCCCAAAAACATCCGCCGTGCCGAAACCTACGTGGCAGAGCTCAAAGGCAACAGGTAAACCCACTGGCCGCCTGATCGTAACGCCAGCGCTGGCGACCTCGGCAGCCCGAAACAGAAGGAGATCAAACAATGGCAACCTATGTCCTGATTCACGGCGCGTGGCACGGCGGCTGGTGCTGGAAACGCGTACTGCCGCACCTGCGTTCCGCCGGTCATGAAGCGTACGCGCCAAGTCTCACGGGCTCGGGCGACCGCAAGCATTTGCTCGCCCCAACCGTTGGGATGGACACTTACGTTAACGACGTGCTCAACCTGGTCGAGTCCGAGGAACTTTCGGACGTGATCCTGGTGGGCCACAGCGCCGCCGGCGCCGTGATCTCCAAGGCCGCCGAGTCTCTCCCTGATCGGCTGCGCAATCTCGCTTACGTGGACGGCGCGATCCTGCCGAGCGGAAAATCGCTGTTCGACGTCTTCCCAAAGCAGTGGGTCGAACAGATGCGCACATCGGCCCGCGAGCAGGGCCATGGTTTGTACATGCCGCCCGAAGAGGGGATGATCTTTTCCTTCTTCGCCTCGGACTGTAACGATGCGGACCGGCAGTGGATCTGGCGGCGCGTGACACCGCAACCAATCAAGCCGTATGAAGATAAGGTCAACCTCGAACGCTTCCGTGAACTGAAACCGCCCAGAACCTACATCAGCTGTACGCGCTCACGCGCCGGAATTAACCGCACGCAAGCTGAAGCGCTCGGAATGCGCTATTTCGAGATCGACTCCGGTCACGATCCCATGATCTCCCAGCCCGAGCAGCTCGCCTCCATACTGCTCGAATTGGGCCGCTGAGATAGCGCCTGAGCATCAGCCCCGCACTACAGAGGCTTCCGACAGGACCACGGCCGCTGGACCGCGCCCCGTTCCTCGCGGCCATTCCGCAGCAGTGAAGTGATGCTAATTCATCACATTCCGGACTTGCCGCATATCTAATCCAATTGTAGAATCGGAATCTCCCCCGTCGAACTTTGTCTCTTTCGCGTCGATCGAGGGGTGTTCTTTCAAGCCCCCATGGACCCGGCGAAGCGCGACGCGAGCAACTCCTCCCGCCCCCGGGACCGCAAACGCCCGCGCGCCTTCTCCCAACGCCAGCGCCGCCTCAACACGCGGACTGGTGAAATGGTGATTTCCTGAGGAGCACGACCCGTGGCGCAGCAAACCAAGTCACCAAACAATCGCGCGAGCAAGAGCGATGCGCTCAATGCGTGGATTGGCGAGATCGCGCAACTGACGGCGCCTGATCAGGTCGTGTGGCTCAACGGCTCGCAGGACGAGAGACGAAGCTTGTTGCGGCAGGCGGTCGAGACCGGTGTCTTGATTCCGCTTAGCCAGAGCAAGCGGCCCGGCTGCTACCTGCATCGGTCAAATCGCAACGACGTCGCGCGTTCGGAGGAGTTCACTTTGGTATGCGCTTCCTCGAAGGAGGAAGCCGGACCAACCAACAACTGGGCGCCGCCCGATGAAACCTACGCGAAGCTTCGCGGTTGGCTGCGGGGTTCGATGCGCGGGCGCACGATGTATGTGATTCCGTACCTCATGGGACCGGCAGGCTCTCCGTTTTCGAAGGTCGGCGTCGAGATCACTGACAGCATCTACGTCGCGCTGTCGATGGGCACCATGACACGCATGGGCAGCGCGGCGCTCGAGATGCTGGGCGATGGCGCGGACTTTAACCGCGGGCTGCATTGCACGCTCGACATGAATCCGGAGCGCCGCCTCATCTGCCATTTTCCGCAAGACAATGCGATCTGGTCCGTGGGAAGCGGTTACGGCGGCAACGCGTTGCTCTCGAAGAAATGTTTCGCGCTGCGCATCGCGGGCGTGCTGGGGCGCAAGGAAGGCTGGCTGGCGGAGCACATGATGATCGTCGGCCTGCAAAGTCCGGAGGGCGCGACCACCTACGTCGCGGGCGCGTTTCCGAGCGCATGCGGCAAGACAAATCTCGCGATGCTGATGCCGCCGGCTGCATTGAAGGGCTGGCGCGTGTTCACGGTCGGCGATGACATCGCCTGGCTGCGGGTAGGCGCGGACGGCCGGTTGTGGGCGGTCAATCCGGAAGCGGGCTACTTCGGCGTGGCGCCGGGAACCAGCGCCAAATCGAATCCGAACGCGATGCGGATGCTCGAACATGACACGATGTTTACCAACGTCGCGATGACGCGCGACGGCGACGTGTGGTGGGAAGGGATGGAAGGGGAGCCGCCCGACGGACTGATCGACTGGCAGGGACGTGCGTGGTCGAAGGGCTCCAGCCAGAAGGCGGCGCATCCGAATGCGCGCTTCACGGCGCCGATGCGCAATAACCCCGTGCTCTCGCCTCACGCGGAGGATCCGCAGGGCGTTCCGATCGACGCAATCATCTTTGGCGGGCGACGCGCAGCGACGATCCCGCTGGTGCTCGAGAGCACTGACTGGACGCACGGCGTGATGATGGGCGCGATGATGGGGTCTGAGACGACCGCGGCTGCCGTCGGCAAGGTGGGTGTGCTCCGGCGCGACCCGATGGCGATGCTCCCGTTCTGCGGCTACAACATGGGCGACTACTTCACGCATTGGCTGAAGATGCACAACACGATCGCCCATCCGCCGCGCATCTTCATGGTGAATTGGTTCCGCAAGGATCATGACGGCAAATTCCTGTGGCCGGGCTACGGCGAAAA
The DNA here is from genome assembly GCA_964429575.1 of uncultured Binatia bacterium (SeqCode). GTDB lineage: Bacteria > Desulfobacterota > Binatia > Binatales > Binataceae > CAYSCX01. The sequence continues at coordinate 17,544 of CAYSCX010000031.1, forward strand.
TCTGCGCGTCCTCAAGTGGATCCTCGGCCGCATTCACGGACGCGTGGACGCGCGCAAGACGCCGGTCGGTTTGGTGCCGCACGACAACGACCTTGACGCGGCCAGCCTGACCGTTGCCGGCGACGCGCTCAAACAATCCCTCGCGGTGCGCGAGGATGAATGGCGGGCGGAGATGAATTCGGCTGGGGAGTTTTTCGAAAAGCTCGAACCTCACATGCCGGGCGTTCTGAAGGAACGCCGCCAGTCGATCGCACGCGCGCTCGACGGCAACGGCTCGAAAAGGCAAGCCGCATCGCGCTAGCCGTTCCCGGCTGGATCACGCCGCGAGCGCATCGCATCCTTCATGGCTTCGATCAACGCGCCGCGCCTCAAACAACTGTTTCTCGAACTGGTTCGCATCGACTCGCTTTCGCGGCATGAGCTGGACGTCGCGACTCGTCTCAAGCGCGAGATCGAGGCGGCCGGCGCATCGTGCAGATTCGATAGCGCCGGTGAGCACGTTCGCGGAAACACCGGCAATCTAATCGCGAGGATTCCCGGGACGCTGCCAAACGTTCCACCGCTGCTACTGTGTGCGCACATGGACACGGTGGTCCCCGGCGAAGGCGTCAAGCCGGTTGTCGACGGCGACATCATTCGGTCCGACGGCACCACGGTTCTCGGCGGCGATGACAAGTCGGGGTGCGCGATCATCTGCGAGGTCGCGCAGCGCCTGAAGGAAGAGAGTATCGCGCACGGTCCGCTCGACTGCGTCTTCACGATTTGCGAGGAAGTTGGCCTACTGGGCGCGAAGCATCTCGACCTTTCGATGGTCGATGCGCGCGAAGGGCTGGTGTTCGACAGCGACTCGCCGGGGTACCTCTTCGTTCGTGCGCCAGCCGCGACGATGGTCCGATTTACCGTGCGCGGGCTCGAGGCCCATGCGGGCATGGCGCCCGAGCGCGGGATCTCGGCGGTCAAAGTGGCTTCGGAAGCTATCGCAGCGATGAAGCTCGGCCGGATCGACTACGAGACGACCGCCAACCTCGGACTCATCAAGGGCGGGCGAGCGCTGAACGTCGTGCCGAACGAAGTCGTGGTCAGCGGCGAAGCGCGCTCGCGCGATGCGGCGAAGCTAACCGCGCAGGTCGAGCATATGGTGCAGTGCTTCCGCGACGCGGTTGCGCGCGCCTCCATCGAGTTGGACGGCAAGAAGGTTGGCGCACAGCTCGACTACGTCGCCGCGCCCGAGTACGGACCGATGAACGTGTCCGACGACGCGCCGATTGTGAGGAAGGTTGTCGAGGCGGCGCGGCGCACCGGGCGCGTCGTGAAGCCCGAAGCGATGGGCGGCGGCTGCGATGCGAACGTACTCAATCAGCGCGGACTAGTCGTCGCGAATCTGGGGACGTGCATGCGCGACATCCACACCGTCCGTGAGTGGCTCGACGTGAATGACATGGTCTCGACCGCCGAAGTCACGCTCGAGTTGATCAAGCTGCACGCGGAATCGGCGCAGTAGCGCGTCCGGCCGGGATTCCTCGCGGAGTTCACCCTGAGCGAAGTCGAAGGGCTCGGAATGACAACGGTAAGTGGCGGTGGGCGGGCGGCAGCGAAGCTTGCACCTCGCCGCCGCGCCCCTCTTCACGCCCAGCTGGTCAATCGCCCTGCCTTCGCAGGAAGGTCGGAATGTCAAGTTCGTCGGTGCCGTCCACCAGCGTGTTGGGCTCGAGCTTTTCATCCGCGTTGACTTGATCGCCGCGACGCTTGTAGGTGGGGATGTCGAGCGCGCTGTCATCGACGATCATCCCGAGCCGCCGAACCGGCTTGCTGCTGAAGAACCTGCGCGCGCCCCGGGGCTGCTCCGGCTGCGCGTGCTGGTGTGCGTCCGCAGGATCAACCGGACGCGTCGCCGACGCGGCGATGGGCGTGGTGATCGGTGCGCCCGACGGCGAGTACTTCCTGCTGGGGCCGTCGAGGTCGCCGAAGCCAGTCGCGATCACCGTCACGCGAATCTCGTCCTTGATCGCCTCGTCAATGACCGCGCCGAAGATGATGTTCGCGTCGGGATGCGCCTCTTCCTGCACGAGACTCGCGGCCTCATTGACCTCGTAGAGTGAAAGGTCCGCTCCGCCGGTGACGTTGATCAGCACGCCGCGGGCGCCCTTGATCGAGATGTCTTCGAGCAGCGGGCTTGAGATCGCGCGTTGCGCGGCATCGGTCGCCCGGCTCTCGCCGCTCGCGCTCGCCGCGCCCATCATCGCCATTCCCATCTCCGCCATGACCGAGCGTACGTCCGCGAAATCGAGATTGATAAGCCCGTGCACGGTCACCAGCTCCGAGATGCCCTTGACGGCCTGGAGCAGCACGTCGTCGGCCTTTTGAAATGCCTCGCGCAGCGGTGTGCTCTTGTTCGCGACCGAAAGCAGGCGCTGGTTCGGGATCGTAATGAGCGTATCGACGGCCTTACGCAGCTCGCGCAGGCCCTCCTCAGCGTGCGCCATCCGCCGCGCGCCCTCGAACTGGAACGGCTTGGTCACGACTCCGACTGTCAGTGCGCCCGCTTCGCGAGCCACCCGTGCCACGACTGGGGCGGAACCGGTGCCGGTGCCTCCGCCCATGCCGGCGGCCACGAAAACCATCTCGGCGTCCGCGAGCAGATCGCGGATCCGCTGCTCGTCCTCAAGTGCCGCCTTGCGGCCGATTTCGGGGTTGCCGCCGGTACCGCGTCCGCGCGTCAACGTCTCGCCGATCTGCATCTTGACGGGCGCGTTATTGTTTTGAAGCGCCTGAACGTCCGTGTTGATGGCGATGAAATCGACGTTGCGGACGCCGGCGGCGATCATGTGATTGACGGCATTGCCGCCGCAACCGCCCGCGCCGACCACCTTGATTCTCGCTCCAGGGTCGGGTGTCTTTACCAACTCAATCATCGAACCTCCTCCTCCACCACTCGCGGGTAAATTGTGCCTACTTTTTCGCCGTTGTGCTTTTGGCGCATCAAAAGAAATCCCTCACCCAGTCGCTGAACCGAGTCTTTAGCCTGCCGAGTCTGCCCGAGCGGCGCGCACCGTTGGAGGTGAAGCGCTCCGCATGCTGGTAGAGCAACAGGCCGGCCGCGGTCGTGTACATCGGCTTCATCAGCTCTTCGGGCATGCCCTTCAGATTGATCGGAAGCCCGCGTCGCACTGGAAGGTTGAAGACTCGCTCCGCCAGTTCCTGCATCCCCTCCATCAGCGACGTGCCGCCAACCAGGACGACGCCTGACGCGAGGCTGTCCGCGACTCCGGAGCGTACGACCTCGCGCTGGGCCATGGTGAGGATCTCTTCCATACGCGGCTCGATGATCTCGCCGAGCACGCGGCGCGGAATCGAGCGCGGCTCGCGTCCACCGACGCCCGGCACTTCGATCGCCTCCTCGCGCTTCACGATCAGGTTGGTTGCAGCGCCGTGGCTGACCTTGAGCCGTTCAGCTTCCGAGACGGGCGTGCGAAGTCCCGCGGCGACGTCCGACGTCAAATGGTTGCCGCCCAGCGGCAACACCGCAGTGTGCATGACCGCGCCTTGATGGAACACGACGATGTCGCTGGTACCACCGCCAACATCCACCAAGGCGACGCCAAGCTCGCGTTCCTCGGCGTAGAGTACCGCTTCTGCCGACGCGATCGGCTCAAAAACCATTTCGGTCGGCGTGGTGCCTGCGCGTTCGCAACACTTGGTGAGGTTTTGGCCATAGGACTGCGCTGCGGTGACGATGTGGATGCGCGCCTCGAGGCGCACGCCCGCCATCCCGACTGGATCACGCACGCCTTCCTGGTCGTCGACTGCGAACTGCTGCGGAAGGATGTGGAGGACCTGGCGGTCGAGCGGAATCGCGACCGCGCGAGCCGCGTCGATCACGCGATCGACATCGCGCGCGCCCACTTCGCCGCCGCGCACGGCCACGATGCCGTGGCTGTTGAGCCCGCGGATGTGGGGTCCCGCGACGCCGACGGCAACCGAGCCGACGCGGGTACCGGAGGTACGCTCAGCCTCCTTGAGCGCCGCGCGGATCGCTTCGACCGTCGCCTCGATGTTCACCACCACGCCTTTGCGAAGTCCCGTGCACGGCGCGATGCCGTAGCCGAGCAGCGCGAGTTCACCATCGCTCGACGCATCCGCGACCAGCACGCACACCTTGCTCGTGCCGACATCAAGTCCGGTGAGAACGTTCTTCATCGGCTACGGACTCCTCGCAAGCAGCGGCGCAACACCCGAAGGCGCCGCGGTTTGCGCCGAGGCCGGCTCGACGCGTTCGGCGTTGCGCGGCGGCGCGACGATCGGCGTGGTAAGCCGCACCACCGCCTGGCCGGGCGTGGTCATGTCGAGCACCGCCACGTGATGCTCGCGGCCTACGAATCGGTGCAGCACTTCGGCGGCGCGGCGCATCTCAAGAGGTGCGCCATAGAGGTGAATGACGACTTCGGTAGGTGACCGATCGAGGAACAGAGAAGCGGTGCCGTCATTGGCCACGCGCATCTCTGAAATCATGTTTGACAGTTCGGCTTCGGCGCGTACCAGCAGTGCGGCGTACTCGACCATCCGCTCGCCGCGCGCGGAGGTGACGCCGTCCCCGCTCAAGATGGGCAGGTCCTCGCCGGCATTTGGAGAGATTGGACCGCGCAGCTCGCCCGTCGCGAGCAGCGCGTAAAAGCCGTCGTGGCGTGAAACCAATGCGACGGCCTTGCCATGCAGTTCGGTCAGGGCGTAGTTCGGCGCGCGCGCCGCGGCGTGCGCCGGCGAATCGGCGAAGCCAAACGCGGATTCGAGAGCGTCGATCACCTCTGCGACGTACGCGAGCGCGCCGTGCGCGCGCGTGGATGCACCCGCGACGATGCTCAAGTGGGGCTTAAGCATGCGAGACGCGCGATTCGCGATGTCGCGCCCGCGCTCGCTCAGTCCAGTGGCGACGCCGAGCACAAAGAACGCGACCAGGATGATCCCGGCCGTGCGGGAGCCGTATCCCACAGTTTCTCGCTTCGCTTCCTTGCGCCTCACCACCGCCACCGCCCGCCGACGACCGCCCTACCAGTCGCCGACCAGTCTGACCTCCGGCTCCAACCAGACGCCGCTCTGCTCGGCGACTGTGCGCCTTGCCATCTCCATCAAGGTGCGCACGTCATCGGCGCGCGCACCGCCGAGATTCACGATAAAGTTTGCGTGCTGTTCGGAGAATTGTGCACCGCCGTGGCGCAGCCCTTTTAGCCCGGCGCCTTCCAGCAACTTCCCGGCGAAATCCCCGGGAGGATTTTTGAACACGGAACCGGCGTTGGGGATGTCGCGAGGCTGCCGCGCCGCGCGCTTGGTACGAAGTTCCATCATGCGCTCATGGAGCGTCGTGTGGTCACCCACGCGAAGTTCGAAATCGACGCGCGTGATCACGAACCCGCGCGGCAGATCGGTGCGACGATAGCTGAACCTGACGTCCTCGGGGCTGAGCGCGCGACGTTCACCATCGCCTACGACGCCGTGAACACGAGTCACCACTCGCGCCATCTCGCCGCCGAATGCTCCCGCGTTCATCACGAGCCCGCCGCCGACCGTGCCCGGGATGCCTTCGCCGAACTCGAGTCCGGCGAGCCCGCGCTCGACGACGGTTTCGACCAAGTGTCCGAAATCGACCGCTCCGCCGGCGGTGACGTGAAGGCCGTCGATGTCAACGTGCCTGAAGCCGTCGCCGAGACGGACGACCAGGCCGCGGATGCCGCGGTCGCTCACCAGCAGGTTGGTACCCGCACCAAGACAGAAGGCGCCCACTCCCGCGCGCTGCGCAGCGGCGAGAGCGAAGGAAAGTTCCTCGTCGTTCTCGACGATGACCAGCAAGTCCGCGGGACCGCCGATGCGAAACGAGGTCATCGCAGCGAGCGGTTCATTGACGCGCAGGCGCCGGTCGAATCGCGCGCGGAGTTGGTGCTCAAGGGTGCTCATCGAGCTTCGCCTCCGCGGACAGCGCGGTCAGGATTTCTTCGCCGAGCCTGTACACGTCACCGGCGCCGAGCGTGGCGATGATGTCGCCGGCAGAAGACTCATCGGCGATGCGCCCGGCGGCGTCCGCAGCGCCGCCGAGATAGTGAACGTTGAGATGGCCGCGAGCGCTGAGCGCCTCGTAGAGCCGCCGCGCGTTAATTTCGGCAATGGGTTCCTCGCCGGCCGGATAAACGTCGAGGATATAGAGACGGTCTGCGTCATCGAACGCGCCCAGGAATTCGTCGAACAGGTCACGCAGGCGGGTGTAGCGATGGGGTTGAAAAACCGCGACCAGCGGGCGATGAAACGCAGCGCGCGCAGCCCTGAGCGTCGCGCGGACTTCGGCGGGATGATGCGCGTAATCATCGAGGACGATGCGTCCCGCGGCCTCGCCCTTGATCTCGAAGCGCCGGCTGATGCCGCCGAACTTGCCAAGCGCGCGAGCAGCCGTATCGAAATCGACACCGACCGCCATTGCGACGGCGATCGCGGCGAGCGAGTTCAAGGCCAGATGCTCTCCGGGCGACGGGATCTCAACGGTACCGAGAGTTTCACCCCTGCGCAGAACGTCGAACCGGGTGGACAGGCCGTCAATCACGATGTTTGCAGCGCGAAGATCAGCGTCAGCCGCGACGCCGTAGGTAACGATCGGTTTGCGGAATTGCGCAAGGAGCGCGCGCACATTGACGCTGTCGATGCCAAGAACCGCAAGACCGTAGAACGGAACGCGATTTACAAAGTTCGAATACGCATCTAGTACGCGTTCCATCGTGCCGTAGTGGTCGAGGTGCTCCGGATCGATGTTGGTGACCACCGCGATGGCCGGCACCAGCAGTAGAAACGATGCATCGCTCTCGTCGGCCTCCGCGACCATGTACTCGCCGCGGCCCAGACGCACGTTGGTTCCCTTGGAACGCATATTACCGCCAACCGCGACAGTCGGATCGAAACCCGCCTCCTCGAGGATGAGTCCGATGAGGCCGGTGGTCGTGGTCTTTCCGTGGGTGCCCGCAACTGCGACGCCCAGGCGCGCAAGCCGCAGCAACTCGCCGAGCATCTCTGCGCGCGCGATGACCGGAATCTTCATTTCGCGAGCGCGTGCGACTTCGGGATTTGAGAACTTCACGGCGGTCGAGATCACAACCGCATCGAGATCAGGATCGAGGTGTGATGGATGATGGCCGTAGCTGACTTGAGCGCCGAGCAATGCGAGCCGCGCAGTGGCCGCGCTCGAAATTAGATCGCAGCCGCTGACCGAAAACCCGAGACGTTGGCAAAGCTCCGCGATGCCGCTCATGCCGGCGCCGCCGATGCCGACGAAGTGCAGCCGGCGATTGCGCTCGAGCAAACCGGTCTTCAACGCGTCGGTCATGCGGCTTTGCGCTCCGTGTCAACGATGTCAAAACAAATTCGCGCGATTCGCCCGGCCGCTCCCGGCTCAACCACCGCGGTTGCGCGACGACCCATCTCGCGAAGCCGCGCGCGGTCGGCGAGCAACGTCGAGAGTTCGCGAGCGAGGTTCTCGCCCAAGTGATCGTCGTCGAGGACGATGATAGCGGCGTCCGCGCGTTCCATCACATGAGCATTTTGGACTTGTTGAAGGTCGCGATGGAAAGGATACGGAACAAAGACTGCCGGGCGCCCGGCAAGTGCGATTTCCGTGACGGTCATCGCGCCGGCGCGCGCGATCACGAGGCTGGCGGCAGCGAGAGCGGCGGGTACATCGTCGATGAACGGAGTGGCTTGCGCGTCAAGCGCAAGCTCGCGGTACCCCTCCCTGACCAACGCCACATCCGCCTCCCCAGTCTGGTGCACGATCCGCAAATTTATAACACGATTTCCCCATATTTTGAAAGCATTTAGGACGCCTAGATTTAGCCTATGTGCGCCACTCGAGCCGCCTAAAACGAGGATTTGGACTGGTCGCCCGGTTTCAACCGGCTCGCCCGAACCGAAGTTAGAACGGACCGGGTTTCCGGTGACCGATACTTTAGCTGCGCTAAAGTATCCTGCGACATCGGCGAAGCCCACGCAGACCTTGCGGGCAAACCTCCAGAAGAGACGGTTGGTGAGGCCGGGGCGGGTGTTCTGTTCGAGCAACACCAGCGGGATGCGGGACAGAATGGATGCCACCGCCATGGGCGCCGACGCGTAGCCGCCCGCGCTCACGACCAGTTGCGCACGCTCGCGACGGAGCAACCGTCGCGCGTCAAAGGTGGCGTGCGCGAACTCCCCGATCGCGCGAACTCTTTCGAGCAATGAGTGGCCGCGCAGACCGTGGACTTCAAACAGATCGTATCGGAGCCCGCTTTGCGGCAACCACTTCGCCTCGAGACCGGCGCTGGTGCCAACAAACAACACACGCGTGTCGGGACGTTCGCGCACCATCTCTTCCCCCACCGCAACCGCGGGAAAGAGATGGCCGCCAGTTCCGCCGCCTGCGATTATCACGTTCATCTCACCGCCGGGCGCCGTCCGAGCGCGAGCAACGCGCCCAACGCCGCCATTGACCCGACCAGCGCACTACCGCCGTAGCTTAGAAATGGAAGCGGCAGCCCCTTAGTCGGGATCATGCCGACCACCACCGCGATATTCACAAACGCCTGCAACGCAAGGAGCGCGGTTAGCCCAACGGCGAGTAAGCTTGCGAATGGATCGGGTTCGCGCCGCGCGATGCGCATCCCGCGGTACAAGATCACCGCGAACAGCGCGATAACGACCAGCGCGCCGGCGAGACCGGACTCTTCGCCAATCACGGCGAACACAAAGTCATTGTGCGCCTGCGGAAGGTAGAACATCTTCTGGCGGCTCGCGCCCAGACCGACGCCCCACCCGCCACCCGCGCCGAAGGCGACGTACGACTGGATTAGCTGAAAACCGGCGCCGCGCGCGGATTGCCACGGGTCGAGGAATGAGGTGAGACGCCGCAGCCGATAGGCATGCGAGGTAGCCTGGAACGCGAAGAGGCACATCGCGGCGGCGCCCATCGCTCCCAAGTGCGTCAAACGGGTCCCCGCTGCGTAGAGCATCGCGAACAGCACCAGCCCGATGAGTACGGTGCTGCCGAGGTCGGGTTGTTTCAGGATGAGAAGCGCAATTGGAGCGATCGCGATGATCGCCGGAAGCGGGCCGATCACGAACTCTCGCATCCGCTCGCCGCGGCCGGCGAGAAACTTCGCGAGGAAGAATACGACGGCAAGTTTCGCAAGCTCGGACGGCTGCCCGACCAACGGACCAATCTTGAGCCAACGCTGTGCACCACTCTTCGTGATCCCGATTCCCGGGACGTAGGTGAGCAGCAGCGCGAGGATCGCGATGACGAGCATCGGCGTCACGAGCCGCTTGAGCCCGGCGAGGGAGAACTGCGAAAGCACCCCGAGTACCGCCAGTCCGACGCAAAGGTAGATTACGTGGCGCTTGAAGAAATAAAACGGGTCTCCCGTCTTTTGGAGGGCGAGAAAATACGTCGTGTTGAGCGCCATCAGCAGGCCCAACACAACCAGCGCCGCCGCGGGCAGATAGAGCCAGGGGTCGGGCCGCCGGTAGCCTACCGCTTCAAAGCGCCCGAACCAGCTCCTGAAATAATTTGCCGCGCTCTGCATAGTTCCTGAACTGATCGAAGCTCGAGCACGCCGGCGATAGCAGTACCACCTCGCCGGAGCGCGCAGCGCCCGCCGCGCGCGCGACAGCTTCCCTGAGCGTCGCCACCAACTCGATCTCCGTTACTCCCGAGAGAGCATCACTCATCTTGTGACGCGCCTCGCCGATAAAGATGGCGAGACGCACCTTGTCCCGCAATGGTTTGATGAGCGGCGAATAATCACCGCCCTTGTCCACGCCGCCCGCAATCAAGATGACGGGTGAATCGAACGCCGCGAGCGCCTCGACCACCGCGCCAACATTGGTTCCTTTGGAATCGTCGATGAACTTTACGCCGCTGCGTTCGCGCACCAATTCGATTCGATGCGCAAGCGCGCGGAATTGTTGCAGCGCGCGTTCGATCGCATCGGGCGTCGCGCCCATCGCCAGAGCCGCGGCCGACGCCGCCATCGCGTTTGCCAAGTTGTGACGGCCGGCAAGCGTGAAGCCGTCGAGACTGATGCTCCCGCTTACGTCGCCGTTGTCGAAGGCGAGCGCGCCGTTCTCCGGCCAGATAGCCGGGCTCGTGGCCGGACGGTCGAATCCGAATGAGAAAACGCGTGCGCGCATCGACGGCGCGAGTTTCCACACGTTTGGATCGTCGCGATTGAGCACCGCCCAATCGTCGCTGCGCTGATTCTCGAAAAGACGCGCCTTCGCAGCTCCGTATTCCTCAAGGTTGCAGTATCGATCAAAGTGGTCATCGCTCAGATTGAGGTGAATTGCGACGTGCGGCCTGAACGACTCGATCCACTCCAACTGGAAACTCGACACCTCGGCGACCGCAACGTTGTAGCCGCCACCGGCCGCTTCGATCAGCGGTCTGCCGAGATTCCCGCCGGTGAACACGCGCATCGACGCCGCCTCGAGCATCTGCCCGATCATCACGGTGGCCGTGCTCTTGCCGTTGGTTCCGGTGACCGCGACGATCGGCGCGTCGACGCACCGGCTCGCGAGTTCGATTTCTGAGATGACCGGCGTTGCGCCGCGCACCGCCTCGCGTAGCAGCGCAGAGCCGCGCGGGACACCGGGACTGGTGACGACGAGATCGACGCCGCGCAGCGCCGCACAGTCTTCGTTACCCAGGAAGACGTCGCCAGGCGGAAGTTGCGCGCGGTCGATATCGATGCGGGTGTCGGTAAGGACCAGGCGCGCGCCCTCCGCGTGCAGAAAACGCGCCGCGGCAAGTCCGCTTACTCCCAGCCCCACCACCATCACGCGCCTTCCCTTGATCTCCATCAACGCAGCTTGAGCGTGCTCAGCGCGACCAGCGCGCAAATGATTGACACGATCCAAAAGCGCACCACCACCTGCGTCTCGGGCCAACCGCCCAGCTCAAAGTGGTGATGCAGCGGCGCCATGCGGAAGATGCGCTTGTGGGTCGCCTTGTAATAGTAGCGCTGAGCAATCACCGACAGCGCCTCGACCACGAACACACCGCCCGCCGCTACGAGCACGAGTTCCTGCTTGGCTAGAATCGCGACCACTCCGAGAGCCGCGCCCAGGCCGAGTGCGCCGACGTCACCCATCATCATCGACGCCGGGTATGCATTGAACCACAGAAATCCCAGCGACGATGCGATCAGCGCGGCGCAGAAGATCGAGACCTCGCCCGCGCCTGCGACGTACGGGATCTGCAGGTACGCCGAAAACCGTGCGTTGCCCGCCGCGTAGGTAAACACCCAGTAGGTGAAGGCAACCGTCATCACGGGACCGATCGCGAGGCCGTCGAGACCGTCAGTTAGATTTACGGCATGCGAGCAACCAACGATTATGACCGCCGCGAATGGAATATAGAGCCATGCGCCGAGGTCGGGGTTGATCGACTTGAAGAACGGAACGGTGAGATGCGTATCGAAGCCGAGCACCACAAAGAGCACCAGGGAAACCGCAAACGCGAACCCGAACGACCACACCAATTTCGTTGGTCCGCTCAGCCCCTTGCCGCGCCCGCGCTTGAGCTTGAGGATGTCGTCGGCAAGCCCCAGTGCGCCGAACCCGGCCATAACGCTCATCGCGATCCACACGTAGGCGTTGCGCGGGTCGGCGAGTAGCAGCGTGGTGAGGAGGCACGCGCCGAGAATCAGGATGCCTCCCATGGTCGGCGTGCCTTCCTTCTGCTGGTGTTGCGGCACCTCCGCGCGGATTGTCTGGCCGATGCGGGCGGCGCGAAAACGCACAATCAACACTCTGCCCAGCGCGAGCGCGAGCGCGAGCGCCGTCAGGCCGGCCAACACCGACCGGAATGTCTCGTAACGCAAAACGTTGAAAACGGGATAAGCCGAGTGCAGTGAGTAGAGCAGCAGGTAAAGCATCGGCTCTAGCAAGGTGTTGAAAAAGGTATTTTCAACCGCCTGCTCCCTCTCTCTCCTCTCCCCCAATGGGGCAGAAGATCAGGAAAGAAGCCGTCTTTCCCGCAGGGTGTTGAGCACACCTGCGCATCCGCCGCGCCATGTTCTGAGTTTCTCAACACCCTGCCAGGGCCCATCAGGTTGCGTCGTTCAACATTGCCCTTGGCCAAGCTCCGCCGCAATCTCGCGCACTATTGCGCGGTCGTCGAACTTCAGA
>CAYSCX010000032.1:0-27169 GCA_964429575.1 uncultured Binatia bacterium (SeqCode)
TGCTCGTCTCCGCCGGAGCAACCCCAGGTGGAGAAGACGGCGAGCAGCGCGGCGACAATTGTGGCGTAGCGCAAGCCCATCACGGCTTCCCCCCGGCAAGGTCAAACCCGGCGACCCGCATGAGGTTGACCCACGCGAGTGCGTAGTCCCGGCGCGCCTCGATCTCGGAGATCTCGAGATCGATCAGAGTTCGCTGGGCAGTCAGTGCATCAGTTACCGACAACTGGCGGGAGGCCAACCCCTCGCCGATGCCGCTTAGGCCGGTTGCGGCACGCGCCATCAGCGCGGGAGTGTACGGCAGAAGTGCGCCCGCTCTTGTGCTCCAGTCAGCGTAGGCTTGCGCGACGTCGACCTGCACGCGGCGCCGGATGAGAGCAAGATCCGCGCGGGACTGCTCGATGCGGGCGAGCGTCTCACTGATGTCGCCGCTGCGGCTTGGACCGACCGGCGACGGCAGCGGGATTGGTATGGTGACACCGCCGCCCAAGACGCGTTCGTTGAAGCCGTCGCGGTTGGCAAAGAACGAAAAAATGGGATTGGGGATGCGCTCCCGCTTGATCAAGTCGAGCTGGCTCAGCAGAGCCCTGCGTTCCGCGTCGGCCGCGGCGACCTCACCTCTGAGCATCAGCGCGCGCGCCGTCAGCAGCTCAACGCCGCCGCCGAACTCGGGCGGAAATGGAAACGGCGGCGACATCTCGTCGCGCAATATCAACAGACCGGACCCCTCGATGCCGAGCAGCGCCCTGAGCAGTGCTGTGGATGCGCGCTCGGCGCGAAGAGCCGCAAAGCGCAGCTGTCCGATCCGGATGCTCTCGGCTGCGATGAGATCGGCGCGAAGTGCAGATAGCAGCCCTTCGGCGGCCTGTTCCTGCGCGAGCTGGCGCAGCGAATCCGCGACCTGGCCCACTCTGTCGGCGAGTCGCACAACCTGGCGCGCCGCCACCACCTCGAAGTAGGTGCGGAGCGCCTGGGCGGCGACCTCGAGTTCCGTGACCGCCAGCCGGCGAACTTGCGCTTCGGTCTCTGCGTCAACGCGGCGCAGCCGCGCTCCGCGCTGTCCGGCGATTTCAATTTCCTGGGAGACCGTTAAGTACCAGTTGAAAGTCTGGGGCCGGTCCGGCCCGCTGCCGAAGAGCTGCCGCTGGTCCGCGCTGAACGAAACGAACGGATGCTTGGGCAGCCACGTCCCGGCAGTGACCCTGCGTCCCTGCAACGCCGCGAACTCCAATCTCGCGCGTTGTACTTCGGGGCTATGTTGAAGGGCGCATCTCACCACTTGGGCCTGGCCAAGAGGTTCGACGCATGCGTCCTGCCCCAACACAGAGGGCGGCGCGCTCAGCAGAACCGCCGCGACGACCGCCGCGACGAAGCGATGGCTTCGCATGACTCCTCCTCGAGCTTGTGTCGGCCAGGGTCGGGACGCGGTGCGTCCCGAGCAGGCCGCGAATCCGCAAATCGGGATTGTCAGCTTCGAGGAGGCCGAAAGATGGCGTCTGTGTGCAGACTTTGAATCGGAACGTCAGGCGCGACGAATGCATTCTCCGAACAATTCGCCGGATCCGCAGAAACGCCGCAGGTGGAAAGTGCGAGCGTCCGGCCGGGATGCCTGCAAGCGCAAGTCGGGCACAGAGGCAGACAGTTAGAACCCGCTCCTGCCCCGTCTAGTTCGCCGGAGCAATCCGCGCGCACCGCTCCAAGGGCGCCTGCGGTGAAATGAAGCAGCCCCGACGCGTCGAGCACCACGAGCGCGAGCAAGATGCTCGCCGCGGCACGGACCGTTGATGACTCACGCGCTCTCATAGTGATGACAGCCGCACTAAGGCGGCGAAGAATTTACGCTAACAGCGGGTGCGCCCCGGGTCCAGCGGACCACTGGGCGAAGCCGCGCGCGGTGTGGGCGAACGAGGCGGTTGTGCGGGTGCGGGCTCAGCCGTTCTTGCGCGCGACGACGACCTTGTGCACCGAGATGCGCGAGAGGCGCTCGTCGCGCTCGACCGTGATATCGTGGTCCTTGAGTACGTCGCTCGCGCGCAGCCGCGTGGTCCAGCCGAGCCGCTTGGTAACCGGGTTGATGATGGCTGCCGCGAAGTAGAGAAGGGGGCTTTCACTCGCGAAGTGCGAGACGATGGCGATTCGGCCGCCGGGTTTGCAGACCCGCACCATCTCGCTCATCATGCGCTTCGGATCCGGCACCACGGTCATCACGTGGAAGGTGGTAACCCAGTCGAAGCTCGAATCCGGGAAATCCAGGTTGAGCGCATCGCCTTCGCGAAGTTCGATTTGTGAAAGCTGATTCTCGTATGCCTTGGCGACCGCCTGCTGGAGCATCTCAGCCGACGGATCGATTCCCACCACGTGAACATACGGCGGATAGGACTCGAGCGAGATTCCGGTGCCAACGCCAACCTCGAGCACGCGTTGACCCGGGCGGAGATTGAGCGAGTCGATGACATCGCGCTCATGATCGACGAATACGCGTCCGAAGACCGGATCGTAAAACCGGGCTAAATCTGAATAGACGCGGCTTTGATGTGGCTCGGCCATCAACGATCCCCCAAGGCGACGTTCGCTCGACCCGTCAAGTCGTCCAGCTTAGCGACCCCAATCCCCCACGTCATCCTTTCCCGTCACTCAGGCGGCAGCGTTGACGCCTCGAAGCTGACGTTTCGCGATCGCAATGTCGCGCTTGCGGAAGCGCCATTGGCGCCCCTTCTTGAAGGCAGGGATAAGTTGCCGTCGCGCGAACTCGTTAACGGTGTCCGGGCTGAGGTCGAGCAAAAACGCGACCTCGCGCGAGGTGAGCAGTATGTCGTCTTTATCGGACATATCGGTCCAGCCAGACACCCCAGCGCGGCGGGGCAGAACGCGACCTTGTAATATGCGCGACAGTAAAAAGTCAAGTTCGCTTCAAAACCGGGTTGTGGATGTACTGTCAGCGCGCCAGCGTTAGCTTGCAGAGCGATTCGCAGGTCTCACGCCAGCGCCTGCGGGCGAGCTGACCAATTCCGCAGGATCGCCCGCGATCAGACGCTGATCCTGACGAGCTTGCGGGCCGAAATCAGATAGTCGTACCACGCGCGGGTGACCACGATGCAGGAAAAGATGCCCGTCAGAATGCCGACGCAGAGCGTCACGGCGAAACCCTTGACCGGTCCGGTGCCGAACTGGAACAGGATCAGCCCCGCGACGAAGGTGGTGAAGTTGGAGTCGCGGATCGCCGACCACGCTCGTGAGTAGCCGAGCTTGACGGCATCGCGCGGTGTCTTGCCCTCGCGCAACTCCTCTCGCATTCGTTCGTTGATCAGCACGTTGGCATCGACGGACATGCCGAGCGTCAGCACGATGCCGGCGATGCCGGGCAGGGTGAGCGTCGCCTGCAGCGCCGCCATCACGCACAACAGCAGGAGGATATTCAGCGTGAGACCGAAGTCGGCGAGCACGCCTGCGCCGCTGTAGTAGAGCGCCATGAATCCGAGCACGAGCACCGCGCCGATCACGAATGAGATCTGCCCCTGTCGAATCGAGTCGCTGCCGAGCGATGGACCAACCGTCCGTTCTTCTTCGATCACGACCGGTGCGGGCAGCGAGCCTGAGCGCAACACGATCGCGAGGTCGTGCGCCTCTTCGAACGTAAACCGCCCGGTGATTTGAACCTGGCCGGCGGGGATTCGCTCCCGAATCACGGGCGCCGAATAGACAGTGCCGTCGAGAACGATGGCAAGCCGGCGGCTGACGTTGGCGGCCGTCAGCTCGTCAAAGATTTGCGCGCCGCGCGGATCGAGGTCGACGGTAACGTACGGACCCTCGAGTCGCCCGCCCGGCCGGACGCGCGCGTCGGTGATCACTTCGCCGGTCATATGCAGCGGGGTCTCGACCAGGTACGGTTGCCGTCCGCCGCGCTCCGCCGGCCCGTAGAGAATTTCGTCTCCGGGCGGGGGTCCATCGCGAACGGCATCCTGCACGTTGTGCTGATCGTCCACGAGCTTGAACTGCAGCACCGCAGTCTTGCCGATCAGTTCCTTTGCGCGTTGGGGATCCTGAATGCCGGGAAGCTGGACGAGAATGTTGGTATCGCCTTCGCGGGCGACGGTCGTTTCGCGCACGCCGAGCTGGTCGATGCGGTTGCGGATGGTTTCAAGCGCCTGTTCCATCGCGCTGGTGCGCAACTGCTGGAGGTCACGAGGCTTGAACTGGAGGCTGTAGACAGGACCGGCTGCGGAGCTTTCCACCGGTGCGGCGGCCAGATCGGGGAATAATTCCCGGATCAGGTCGAGGAACGGGGTGCGCTGGTCGGGCTTCTTGAGCGTCACGACGACGTTGCCAGAGGAATCTTGCGCCACCTCGTCGAACTCGAGGTTGTGCTTTTTTAGCTCGCGTTTAAGATCATCGCCGCGGCGCTTGAGCGCGGCGTTTACGGCTTCATCGAGTTTCACCTCCATCAGGAGATGCGTGCCACCCTGCAGGTCGAGTCCGAGCTGAATCTTCGCGCCGCCAAGCCAGGTTTTGTACCAGCCGGGCATCCGGACGTTGAAAGTCGGCAGGAGCAGCACGACCGACACAGCGACCAGCGCGAGCGCGAGGTAAAGTCGCGCGAGACCGCTGCCGTTGGTGAAGTGGAGGTAGAGGAAGGAAATCGCCAGCGCGAGCAGGATCAGAATCGGCGCGATATTCTGCTGGGCTTCCACGTCGGATCACGAAGCGCGACGATTGTACCGCCGCGTCAGTCTTTTTCCTTTCTCTTCTGTGCTGCCTTGGATGGACTGGCGAGACCGGTCACATGGGCGCGCTCAACCTTGACCTTAACGTTGGGAGCAATCTCGACTGTGAGCACCTTTTCATCAACGTCCGCCACGCGCCCAATGATCCCGCCCGTAGTGACGACCTCGTCGTTGCGTTTGAGGCCTTGCAGCAGTTTCGAGTGCTCCGCGGCCTTTCGCGTCTGCGGACGGATCAAAAGAAAGTAGAAGATTCCGAACATGAACGCGATGGGGATGATGACGCTGAACAACAGCTGTTCGTAGGTGCTCGACGGCGCACCCGGTGACTGGGCCCACGCAATTCCTTTAAACCACGACATCGCCGGAATCGTCCTGATCAGGCCGCCTCGCCGCCAGAAATTCGCTCCGTAAGCGTGCGGGCGTACGCGTTGAAAGTCCGTGATGCGATAGCAGCTTGAGCATCGCGCATCAAGCGGGCGTAGAAAAAGAGGTTGTGCTCGGTGAGTGCTCGCGCCGCGAGGATCTCGCCGGAAAGATGGAGGTGGCGCAGGTAGCCGCGACTGAGGCCGGTGCAGGTGCGGCAGCCACAATCGGGATCGAGCGGGCGCGTGTCGCGCGCATATTCGGAGCGTTTGATTGACACGCGGCCTTCGCTCGTAAACGCGCTGCCGTTGCGTGCGTTGCGGGTGGGCAGCACGCAGTCGAACATGTCGTAGCCCATCGCTATTGCCGCTAAAAGATCCTCAGGTGTGCCGACCCCCATCAGGTAACGCGGGCGCGCCGCGGGCAACAGTGACGCGGACAACGCCGCCATCTCGCGCATGGCGTCCTTGGGCTCGCCCACCGACAATCCACCGGCCGCGAAACCGTCGAAGTCCAGCGACGTGATTTGCAGCGCGCTGGTGCGGCGAAGATCGGCATATACGCTGCCCTGCACGATTCCGAACAGCGCCTGGTGCTCGCTGCGGCGCGCGGCGAGAGAGCGCTCCGCCCATCGCGAGGTCAGCTCAAGCGACTTCCGTGCACGATCGTAGTCGGCGGGATACGGCGTGCACTCATCGAGCGCCATCATTATGTCCGCGCCAAGCCGCTCCTGGATTTCCACGGCGCTCGCGGGGGTCAGCGTGATGCGCGCGCCGTCCAAGTGCGAACGGAAACAGATGCCGTTATCGTCGATCGAGTTGATTTTCGCGAGGCTCATCGCCTGGAAGCCGCCCGAGTCCGTCAGCACCGCACCCGCAAATCCCATGAAACGCGCGACGCCGCCCATCTGCCCGACCAATTCCGCGCCGGGGCGCACCGCGAGGTGATACGCGTTAGCGAGCACCAGCCGGTAGCCCATCGACCAAAGCTCATCGGGCGCCATCGCCTTCACGGCGGCGCGGGTGCCGACCGGCATGAAGGCGGGCGTCGCGATTTCGCCGTGCGCGGTAACGAGGCGGCCCGCGCGCGCATCGCCGTCGCGCGCGACAACCTCGAACTGGATCGGCGCGCCGCTCATAGGATCAACATTGCGTCGCCGTAGCTGAGGAAGCGGTAGCGGCGGCGGATCGCTTCGCGGTACGCGCCCTGGATAACGTCGCGGCCCGCGAATGCCATTACAAGCGCGAGCACCGTGGTCCGCGGCATGTGAAAGTTCGTGAGCATCGCGTCGACGAGTTTGAACCGGAAACCCGGCGAGATGAACAGGCCGGTGAAGCCTTCGCGGTCGCCGGTCACCGCGTAGGATTCGAGCGCGCGTACGCTGCTGGTGCCGACCGCGATGACGCGCGCGCCGGTTCGCCGTGCATGGTCAATGGCGGCGATGGTCGCGCCGGGAATCGTGTACCACTCGGATTCCATCGTGTGGCTCTCGACTTGCGGCGCGCGCAGCGGCGCGAACGTCCCGGGCCCGATGTGCAGCGTAACGGTGACGGTGTGAACGCCGGCGGCGGCAAGCTCCGCGAACAGCCGCTCGGTGAAATGGAGACCGGCGGTCGGTGCCGCGATTGCGCCGGCATGCTCGGCATACACGGTTTGGTAATCGGCGAAATCCGACTCGAGCGCCGGGCGTTGAATGTAGTGAGGCAGCGCGAGCGTGCCATGGCGTTGGATTAGCTGCTCTATCGACGTGCCGTTGTCGCTCACAACAATCGGACGTCCCGGCCGCGCATACCCGACAACGCGCAGCACCGCATCGCCGTCGAAAAGGAGGCGAGTGTCGTCGCGCAGCGGGCGATGCGTCCGTGCCAGCGCAAGCCATCCGCCGGCAGGCTCGGTCAGCGGGCGGACAAGCAAAAGCTCGACGCGTGCGCCCGATTCCTTGCGTGCGAATAGCCGCGCGGGAATGACCCGCGTGTCGTTGAGCACGAGCAGGTCGCCGTCGGCGAGATGCCGCGGGAGCTTATAGAAGCGCGAGTGGCCGATCTCGTTGCCGCGTCGATTGACGACGAGCATGCGCGCCTCGTCGCGCGTCGCCAGCGGTTCCTGCGCGATCAGTTCCGCGGGCAGCTCGTAGTCGAGTTCCGTGAGGTGCATGAGGGAAATGGAGTGAGGTAACGATGTCGTGCAAACAAGAGGATATCAGGGCACGGCGCGTCGCGGGAGGCGTCACAGGCTGGAGGTGAGATCGAGCACCGCTTCGATCCTTCGCTCGGCTCAGGATGACTAAGTGGGAGGGATGAGCGGCTGGTCGGAGACACTGCCGAGATTGAAAACAGCAGCGTCAACGTCTCGATGCTGCCGCGGACTCAAAGGTCGTGGAGTCGGTGGAGCGCGGCCAATCGGAGGTAGTCCATGCGCTGCCGTCCGCGGCAAGCAGCAGCGCGCCGGTGCCGGTTTGGCGTTCGATGAGCGCGATGCCGTCGTGCCCACCCAAGATGAGAAGCGCCTTCGAGAGTGCTTCGGCTTGCGTCGCGTTCGAGGCGATTACGCAAGCCTCGAGATCGCGTACCAGCGGGCGGCCGCTGCGTGGATCGATCACGTGCGCGACGCGGCGCCGGCCGGCGCCGCTGAAGCTGGATGACACCGACAGCGCGCGGTCGTACAACCTGATTGATCGGGAGAAACCTCCGGCCAGATCGCGCAGCGCGACTGTCCAGCCTCGCGCGCCGGGCGGAGCACCGAGCGCCCAAATGCTGCTTTGTCCGAAGCTCAGGTATGCGCGCGTGACACCGCGCCGGCAGAGGATCGCAACGATGCGATCGAGCGCGTAGCCCTTCGCGATGCCGCTCAAGTCGAGTGCCATGCCGGCGCGCGCGAGTTCGACGGTCGCGTCGTTGTGAACGATGATCTTTTCGCTGCCGACGAGCGCACGCGCGCGCGAAAGATCGGGCAGCTCGGCCGCTTCGTAACTCGAGGCTGCACCGCTCCACAACGAAACAAGCGGGCCAACGGTGACATCGAATGTCCCACGCGTGAGTCGCGAGTAACCGAGCGCAGCGGCGAGCAGTTCGGCGAGTTCCGGAGGCACCCGCTGTCCGCCCTCGCCTGCCGCGCGGTTTAGCTGCATCAGCGCGCTCCGATCATTGTATGTGGTCATCATCGCGTCGAGCCGCGCCGCCTCGGCGAACGCCATCTCAAGCAATGCGCCGCCGGTGGCGCGATCCGGCGCATAGATGGTCGCCTCGAGCACGGTCCCCATCACGTAGCGCCCGCCGGTCACGGCAACGTCGCCATGTGCGGCTCCCGGAGCCAGCATGAGCGCGCAGATCAAGAATGTTTCGGCGGCACGAATCATCGCCGTTCGACATTCACTGGGGCGCGCCGCTCGAATCAGTCAGCTCGTTTGCGTCGTCACCGTTGTCGATGAATGGCTCTGGTGGCACCGCGATCACCGACCACAGGCTGACGACGATCAGAACGGCGAGACTCACTTGGAGCGTGACGAATCCAGCGATCTTGAGGTAGGCAAAAGACGGACTTACGAATCGGATGAGCCAGCCGGCGCCTTCATCGGCGATTCCTGCGATGAACGGCACCACGATCAGCCATGCCTTGAGGCGCAAATCGAGCGGCACGAACAGCATCAGATGAGTGAGTGTGAGCAGCAGGATGCCCATCGCGAAAAGATGGAAATGGGAAATTTCCAGAAGCACTGCGTAGCTGCGCGGTCCGAGATAGCGCTGCTCGGAGCCGAGATAGTATTCAACCACCGACTGGTAGGTAAGTCCCATGCGGCTGAAGTAGAGCAGCGCGTTCGTCATCCAGAGCAGGATCACATAGACGAGGAACATCACGATGATCGTTTGAAGGAGGCGGTTGCGCCGCCACTCGCCGGTGATCATGAAGCGCATCAGCGGGCGCCCTTGAAGAGCACGGCGTAGAGCGCGAGCGAACGGCGCACCGCGGCGGTGACCGCCGCGGTGCTTAGCGTTGCGCCGGCGATCCCATTGATGTCGCCGCGCAGGCGGAGCGTGGGCGAGAGCGTCTTGCCGTCAAATTGGCGCATCCACGGATTGGGCGGCAGGTATTCGTCGGGTTCGTAAAAGGCGATGGTCTCGATGCTCTTCACGCTGCCGTCCGGCGCGACGACGATCATGAACGTCGCCGGTAGCCTGCGCACAATGTCCGTATCCATGAATGCATAACCGATGGGCGACGATGCTTTCATCGCGACGAACACCGTCGCGACCTTGGACGACGGCGGGGAGCCGGCGAGCTCCGCGATCTCGGCCAATTGCGCGTCGGCGAGCGCAAGGGTGCGCTTCTCGACCGAGTCGGCGCCGGGGAACGCCGCTCGGGCCGCGTCTTCCTTGGACTGGAAGACGCGGCCCGCCGAGGGCGAAGAGGTGATTGCAACCGCAAAGAGCGCGATTGCTGCGGCACAAGCTGCGCGGATCATCCGGGGTTCATCTTTGGATTCCTCAGCAGGCTGTTCAAGAAGGTATCTTCAACATCCTGCTCCCTCTCTCGCGTCTCCCCCAGAGGGGGAGAAGATTAGGAAGGCAGCCATCTTTCACGCATGGTGTTGAGCGCACAGTCGATGGAATCTTCGAACTCACGGCCTTTCTCAACACCCTGCTAGAAACCGAATCCGACTCCGAACATGACCGAATGCAGATCCGATTCGTTCGGTCCCGCCGGGATGAAATTGGTGACCTGAGCGAGGCTCTTGTTCTGATTGGTCCAGGTGTATTCGTACGCGAGCTGGAGCACGACCAGCGGCGTCGGCCGGTACGCGAGACCCGCCGTGATGCGGTTGACGATGCGGTTGTCGGTAGAAAAGCCGGTGAGCATGCCGTTGTTGAATGCGGCCTCCTCGACCAGCCCCTCGAGCCAGACCTGCTCCCACCTGAGCGTTGGGATGATCTGCGGATCGTTGAACTGCCACTCGAGGAACGTGCCGTTGAGGAAGCGGGGCCATGTGCTGTAGCGCGCCTCGAGCCAATAACCGATCTTGGTGCGCGCAAGGTTGGCGAGTTTGAATTTCACCTCCGTCTCGACGTCGCCGGTTTCGCCCTCGGACTCCTGGTCGCCGACCACCTGCGCGAATCCGCGCGCCACGTTGGAGAGTCCCTCGAAGCGCGTGAAGACGCCCTCGCCCTCGAGCTGAAATGGTCCGTGGGTCGTGATGCCGTCGATGCCAATCGACCAAACGTTCTCGCTCGGCAGATACGACGGCGTGTAACGGCCCCAATAGAATGACGGCGCGATCTCGTGACCGGGTGCGGGCTGCCATGCAAGGCGTCCGGCGAGCGCCTTGGCGTTCTTGAAGTCCTGCGAGAACGTGCCGGTGGACGGCTGCACTTCGACCTCGGCCTCGAACTTCGCGGTGTCGCCGGTGCGAGTCTCGATGACGTTCTCAACTTCGGAATCAAGCGTCACGCCGTTCATCACGTAGACCTGATAGTCGAGCAACCCGAAGTCGCCGATATCGAGCCGGCCAAGGAAGCCGAGTCCCAGTTCATCCCATGCGGCGGTCGAGGGCAGCACCGGAACGCCGCGGTCGACCAGTGAACGTCGCGGCAGATTCCACAGATTGTCGTCGTGACGGAGGTTGAATCGGCCGAGCGGCACCAGAATTCCGCCCGCGCGGAAGTTGAGCCACGGCATGATGTCGTACTGGACCCACGCCTGCTCAATTGCGAGTTCCGAGTCCGGCGTGCCCTCGATAGCCTGGACGACTTCAAGGCCGCCCTCGGTGCGTTGGAAGGTGGCGCGTTCGAGCTCAAGTTTGCGAAAACGTTCGTACTCGATTTCCGAGAAGAAGCGAATGCGCGGCGCGATTTTCGCGTCGGTGGTCAGCACCAGCCGCCGCAAGGTGAACGTGTTGCTCTCCTCTCGAAGAGAATTCGCCTCGTAGCGCCCCGAGCCGTAGCCGCCGACCTTGACGCGTTCGAACAGGCTCAGCGTCGTGTTGCGAAGCCCATCCACCATGTTCTGCGACTGCGACAGGCTCTCCTCGATTTTGCGCGCGGTTTCCTTGTCCTGCCGGGCCTGATCGGACTTAATCGCGACTAGTTCCTTCCTAAGCTCTTCAATCTGCTTCTCAAGCGCCTCGGTGCGGCTCGTCAGATCCGCACCCCACGCGGGCGCGGCGTACCCCGCCGCAGCAATCAGCGCGGCTACCATAAGCCCCATTCTCGAAAGCCTCGACATCGCGGTTCCTCCGTGGACGCTGTGTCGGGCTCCGGGCTCATGGCCGCCGGCCTCTCGCTAGTTCAACTTAACCCCCTCCGCCGGTGCCGATGGCGCGAAGCTCGATTTGGGCGCCGTCGGCCAAGAGAAGATCGCCCGCCGCGATTACCACCGTGCGACGGCAGCCCCGGCATTTGATTTCGATGCCAGCGGGGACGGCGCGCGCGAGCAGCCGTCCGCAGCAACACCGAAGGTCGCCCGGCGGCGCCTTTTCGGGTGTTGTGGCCGCCTTGATGATTTTGAAATCCATTCTCAACTTGCCAACAGAGATATCGTCCTACGCCTCGCGGTGTCAAGCAGTGCTTGGCGGAGCGAGAGCCTGCCCTGAGCCTGTCAAAGCGTCGCTCGTCGGTTGCCACCTTGCTCTGACCCCTCTCCCGCTTCCGTAGGGGCGCACGGCTGTGCGCCCTTCTTCTCAACCAACCCGACCAACGGGAGCGGTTGCATGCCGACGCCTCACTTCATGTTATTGGGAGTCGCGGCTCGCGAGCGGGTAAGGGTCATCACAACTCCACGACCCAAACTCACGTCAGTCTCTTTCTGTCATTCAGGGCGCAGTCCGTGGAGCGACCGAGCGGGGACACCGTCAGCCAAACCGCCGATGCGCCGATGCCAATCGCGCCGATCACCAGCGCCGGGCGAAGTCCGGCAAGTTCGCCCACCGCGCCGCCCGCAAGCGCTCCCAGCAGCGCGGCCGCCTGCGCGAGAAATCGCAACGTCGCATTGACGCGGCCGAGCATGCGTTCCTCGGCAATCGATTGGGCGAGGCTGATCGCATTGATCTCGTAGAGTGTGCCCGCGGAGTCGCCCAGCAGCTGATGCGCAACCAAAAATGTGACGGCGAACAGCCCGGCGCCCGACGCCATCGGAATGAACATCATCGCGATGCCCTCGATGACCAGGCTCGCGATCATCGACCCGCCGACGCCGAGCCACCCCGTCACGCGCCCCGCCGCGAGCGCGCCGAGCAGCGCACTCGCTCCACCGACGCCGAAGATCAATCCGAGAACGCCCGGAGACAAGCCAAGCGAGTTCACGACGTAGAGCATGTACGCCGCGCCGAACACACCGAGTGAAAACGTCACGGTCGCATTGGTGAGCGCGATCGCGCGAAGACGCGCGTCGTGCGCAACCGCGCGTGCACCGCCGGCAATTTCGCGGAGTATACCGTCGCGTTGTCGGCGATGATCGGGGCGCGCCTCCTCAGCGCGAATCGCCGCAATCGCACCGGCTGAAAACACAAACGTGAGAGCGTCCACCAGGATCGCGAACGGCGCGCTCAACCACTGCACCAGCCACCCAGCGAGTCCGAAGCCGGCGACTTCGGCGACGGCGGAACTCGCCGTAAGCTTCGAATTGGCCTCGATGAGCTGCTCGCGTGCGACCAGTGAGGGCAGATAGGAGCGGTAGGCGACATCGAACGCGACGTCCAGTATCGCGACCACGAACATCACGGCGTAGAGATGTTCGATTCGAAGCGTCGCGGCGAACGCGGCAAGCGGTATGGTTGCGAGCAGGAGTGCCCGCGCAATGTCGGCGCCGATTAGAATCGGACGGCGTGCAAGCCGGTCAACCCAGACTCCCGCAAACAGACTGACAGCAAGCGCCGGTGCGATACGCGCCGCGGCCAGCAGGCCCATCTGCATCGGCGTCGCACCGAGCACTATCACCGCGGCGAAACTGAGCGCGACCCCGCCCATCCGGGATCCGAATTGCGAAACCGTCTCGCCCACCCACAGCCGCATGAAGCCGGGGTTGTCGCGAAGACGCGCGGGCGCAAAGCCGCGTGAGATTTGTATGTCACTCTGATCCGTCACGAGTCACCACTTCCGAAAAATGAAAGAGCCCCGGGCTTCGCTGCCCGAGGCTCTAAAGTTCAAGGGTCGAAGTTTGTTCAGTCGGTGAGCGTGCCTTTCTGTGGCGTGGTGGCTGGCATGGGACGGACCCCCTTATGATTCGGGCGAAGCTATCGCCCGACGTGCGGCCAGTCAAGCTGGCGCCGCGGTCATGCGAATCGAAGCACGATCTTTCCGAAGTGCTCGCTGCGCTGCATGATGCGATGCGCCTCGGGGGCGTCGGCGGCGGGCAGCGCTTTGTAAATCGGCGGACGGAGCCGGCCCGCCTCGAGTGCCGCGCCGAAACGTTCGAGAAACGCCGACACGATCTGCGCCTTTTCCTCGACTGGCCGCGATCGCAACGTCGATCCGACAATCGTCAGGTGGCGGCGCAGCACCGGCATGAGATCGACCTCGCCGCGCGTCCCTTTCATCGCGCCGATCAACACCAGCCTTCCACCCTGCGCGAGCGAATCGAGATTTTGCGCAAGGTAATCCGCGCCGATGTGGTCAAGCACCACGTCAACGCCGCGGCCGTTGGTCGCGGACTTTACGTGCGGCGCGAACGGACCCTTGTTGTAATTGATCGCGATATCCGCGCCGAGCTTGAGGCACGAGTTACACTTATCATCCGATCCGGCAGTGACGATCGAACGAATGCCCGCTTCCTTCAGCAGCAAAATCGCGGCGGTGCCGACGCCGCTGCCGCCGCCATGCACGAGCACGCTGTCCCCCTTTTGCGCGCGCGCCAACTGAAAGATGTTGAGAAACGCGGTGAGGAACACTTCGGGCAGCGCGGCAGCCTCGTCATCGTTGAGGGCGGCAGGCACCTTCATCGCAGAGCCGAAATGCACGGCGGCCTTTTCGGCGTAGCCGCCGCCCGCGAGCAGCGCCATCGCGCGATCGCCGGGCTTCCATCCCTTCACTTCCGCGCCGACGGCGATCACCTCGCCCGCGCATTCGAGTCCGATTATCTCCGATGCGCCCGGCGGCGGCGGATAGAACCCTTGGCGCTGTAGCAGGTCGGCGCGATTGATTCCCGCTGCGTGAACGCGAATCAGCAACTCGCGCGGCGACGGCACCGGGTCCGGCACGTCACCGATCTTGAGAACCGACTCGTCGCCCGGCTTCTCGGCAATGACAGCTTTCATGGCGCGCCATTATATCGCTCTCAGTGCCAAGCCGTTCTACAAACGAGGTGGACCGGAGCGCTTCCCACGGAGCGCACGTTTCGCTCTTCAGTGAACTGGCGAGGCGTCTATCGTCTCGCGGTGGCCTCGGTGCTGCCTTCCTCGTTAGCACTATTCGGATGTCGATGACCGCTGCGGCCAAGCGGCATCCGTCGAAACGGAGCCACTGCTAGTGGAATTGCCAGCGAGAGGTGCGGAGGCTATGAACTGATGGCATGGCGCGGAAACGGCGGTTCGGTTCCCTTGCTAACGAACTCGTGAAGAAAGCTCGTGAGGCCATGCTCACGGCGGTGCAAATCTTCAACAATCCTCATGTCGAATTTAAGTCCGAACTCTTCATAGTAACGACGATCATCGCCTGGACATACCTGCTTCATGCCTACTACCGGAGGAAGAGAGTCGAATACCGACAGTTCACGCCGGGTGCGCAAAGGCGCCACTTTCTACGCACTAAATTCGGGGCCATCAGGCACTGGAGCTTGGAAGAATGTTTAGCTTGCCCGGAGTGCCCCCTCGAAGAGGTTGTAAAAAATAACCTCAGATTTTTGATCGGATTGCGGCACGAGATCGAACATCAGATGACAACACGCATTGACGATCAAGTAAGCGCAAAATTCCAAGCCGCGGCCTTGAACTTCAACTCATGCATCAAGAAGCTTTGCGGAGAGAAGCACTCTTTGGATGCCGAGCAGGCATTCAGCATTCAGTTCGCCGGAATTTCGGAGCTTTCAGCAAAAGAACTGCTGGATCAAAGTGATCTCCCAGACCACATTCGATCTTTTGTTGTACAATTCGAAAATGGGCTCTCGCAGGAAGACTACGATGATTCGAGATTCTCCTATCGGGTCGCGTTCATCCGAAAGACTTCGAATACCAAGACTGGTGCTGACAAAGTAATTCAAATGGTGGCCGCGGACAGTGATACAGCTGTCGCCATCAACCGAGTGTTCCTTCGCGAGGTTGAAAAGACAAAATACCGGCCCGGAAGGATTGTCGACCAGATGAAAGCAGAAGGGTTTACCCGGTTTCGCATGAAGCAACACACGGACCTGTGGAAGAACAGAGATGCCAGAAACCCCAAGTTCCAGTTCGGCGCATATGTGGAAGGATCTTGGTTCTGGTATGAAACGTGGCTCAGTGAGGTTCGAAAGCACTGTACTAAGAACACCGTCCTGTACAAGCCTCCAGCATCCTGATTGCACCGCTGGAACTACATACACCCGGTTCCGAAACGACTTCAAGCCTGGCGCGACGAAGCATTCGCGAGCTACCGTCGCGGCGGGCCGGAGCGGATGCGCTTGCGGGCCGTTTCGAGCGGACGCTTCCAAGGCAGGATGCTTTCGTTCCACCATGTCGCGCCCGCGTCGCCGTACGGCGCGACTTGAGCGCGATCTTCGGCTGGATCGACTCCGCCCGTGAATCCCGAAATGACAACGTCGAACGGGGCGTTGCTGGTCCGCTGCTGCTTGATGAACTTAATGATTGCGCGCACGTCGTCGGGCGTGAGCGGCTTCTCGATGTCGGTCAAAATGGGTACGACGCCGTCGAAGCGCGCGGCGCGCCGGTACGGCGGTTTGAGCGGCCAGGTGCCGGCGACCCAGATGGGAATTCGCGGCGTCTGCACGGGCTTCGGTAGGAAGGTCGTTTCGCCGACTCGGTAATGCTTGCCCTCGAACGTGAACGGCTGCCCCGACCAGAGCCCCGTCAAAATCGCGAGACCCTCGTCGAGCATCTCGGCGCGCACCTTGTCGTCCAGCGGGTACGCAAACGTCGAGAGTTCCTTGAAGATGTCCGTCGCGATACCGACGCCCACCACCAACCGACCCTGAGACAGGTGGTCGAGCGTGACCGTCTCGCGCGCGAAGTGCCATGGCGTGCGGCGAAAGATCGGCGTGACGAGCGCGCCGAGGCGGATGCGTTTAGTGGCGGTTGCGATCGCCGCAAGCGCGATCCACGGATCAGCCACCGGGTCTGGCCAACCGACCTGCACGTGATCCCAGATGAAGAAACCGTCCCAGCCGGAGTCCTCGGCTTCACGCGCAAGTTCGGCGAGCAATCGCGGGTCGGCGTACGGTCCGAATTGGGGAAAATCGACTGCGAAGCGCATGGATCGGGTCTAGGGAAGGTGCTCGGCGGGCGCAAGTCGAGAGCCTCGACGCCCAATGACATGAAGTCGGATGGACGCTGGTTTGAGTGCTCCCGTTGGTCGGGTTCGTTGGGAAAGAAAGGGCGCACTGCCGTGCTCCCCTACGAAAGACGGCGGGTGCGAAAGAGGGGCACGGCGCGGTCGTTACTTGCGCGCGGACATGATCGCGACCCACATCAGCGGGACCTTCTTGACCTGAGTCGTGACATCCCGAAATCCTGCGCCCTCCAGGATGCGTCTCGCGTCGGATGCGAAGAAGTAAGGAACTCCGTCGCCGGGCGTCCACCGATCCGGACCTTCGAGTTCGACTACCCTAAAGCCGGCCACCAGCAGCCCGCCATCTTTCAGCACTCGACGGATTTCCTTCGCGTCGTTTTCGTGGTCCGGCCAGTAATAGATCGTCTGGACGGTGACCACCTCGTCGAAGTGCGCGTCGGGATATGGAATGTGCGAGACGGTCCCGAGCTTCACTTCGATGCGGCCGGCGCGGA
Organism: uncultured Binatia bacterium (SeqCode); assembly: GCA_964429575.1. Taxonomy (GTDB): domain Bacteria; phylum Desulfobacterota; class Binatia; order Binatales; family Binataceae; genus CAYSCX01. The sequence continues at coordinate 16,999 of CAYSCX010000032.1, forward strand.
TAGCGTTTGCATTGCGGCGCGCAACCTGGTTAACCATCGTGTCCGCCGGATCGACGCCCGCGGCGAACCCGTGCTTTGTGATTGCCGCGATCTTCTCGAGCGTGCGGCCGTGACCGAAGCCAATCTCGAGTACATGGTCCGTCGGCGCGAGCTTGAGAACCTCGACTGCGAGCCGGTTCGCGGGCGCATTCCCGATTGACATTAGAAACGCCACGACCTTGCCCATGAATCCGGTGGGCTTGCGGAACTGTTCGCGAAAGTTCGTCGGGTCCGGGACTTGCGTGTCAGTCATACTATGATCTCGTGCGGTTACTCCGCGCTACAAACGACGAGAAGGCTCGCGGACGAGCCCTCTCGCGATTGCTACGCCTGTTCTAGGTTCGGTTCAGTACTGGTTGATGACGGTCACGCCGACGTTCTGGAACGTGTCCATCTCCTCGAACACCTTGTTGATGCCGTTCAGATCGCACGTCCCGGTGACCATCTTCTTCGGCGATATGAGTCCCGCCTCGATCATCTGCAGCATGCCGGGGTAGTGCGACGCCTGCATCCCGAGCGACGCGATCACCTGCAGTTCCATCGTCACCATGCGGTCGATCGGGAGCGAAACTTCGCCCTTCTCCGCCGAAGTGGTGAGACCGATCTGCAGATGGCGGCCCTGCTTGCGCAGGCTCATGATCGCATTGCGGCAGGTGGTTGCGATGCCGAGCGCATCAACCGAGACGTGCGCGCCGCCCTTGGTGATGTCCAGGACGCGCTGGACCGGGTCTTCCTTCTTGGCGTTGATCACGTGCGCGGCGCCGATGCCCTTGGCGAGTTCGAGCTTCGCGGAGTCGAGGTCAATGCCGATGACCGTCGCGCCGCAGGCGGCTGCGATATTGATCGCCGCCAGACCAATACCGCCGCAGCCGTACACTGCGACAAATTCGCCGGGCTTCACCTGCGCGCGATCGACGATGCCGTGGTACGAAGTCATGAAGCGGCAGCCCATCGAGGCGGCCTCGATGAACCCGATGCTTTCAGGCAACGCGACGAGGTTCAGTTCCGCGAACGGCACGGCGACCAGGCGGCCGAAACCGCCGGAGTAGGAGAACCCGGGCAGCAACGGCGTCAAGCAGACGTTGGAATGCCCGTTGCGGCAATACTCGCAGGTGCCGTCGCCCTGGCTGAACGGCACGACGACTCGATCACCTTTTTTGAAACTTGTGATGTCTTTGCCAACTTCCTCGACGATACCGCAGAACTCGTGGCCCAGTATCTGGCCGGGTTGTGCGGAAAGACCCATCCACGACCAATCGCCCGACCACGCGTGCCAGTCGGAGCGGCAGACGCCGTTGGCCTCGACCCGCACGATCGCACCGTTGGGTGCGCACTTGGGATCGGGAACTTCCTTGACCACGAGGGGCATTTTGGTTTGTTCGAAGACTGCGGCTCTCATTTACAAGTCCTCCTTCGCAATGCCCGGCACACGCGGGCTCGGTTGACTGAGTCTTGCGACGCTCCGCCGTGCGCACGAATTTCCTTCGCGCATGACGGCGAGAGTTCAGCTTCGGTATAGCGCCTTGCTGGTGAACCGGCAAATTGCCGCGTGGGCGCGTCAACCCATCAGCGCGTGCACGGTCTGTTCGAACGCGGCAACGTCGCCACCCGCGTCGATCTCGACCGAATGCAGATCGATCCCCGCTTCCTCCTGCGCCGCGATGCGCTCGCGCGCGCCCGACACATCTCCTTGGTAGCCGAGCTGCTCGAGCATCTTCTGCGGCACCGCGGCAGTGCCCGCCTTCGCGCCGCCTGACGCCCAAGCTTCTTTGATCGCCGCCACTTCGGCGCCAAAGCCGAAGCGCGTGAGCTGCTCGGAATAGAACGTTCCCATCCGCGCGGCGTAGAAGGCCACTGTACCCGCGTGGCCGGCGCGCGCCGCATCGAGGTTCTTCGTCACGTGCACGACGCCGGGCGCCTTCACCGCAACCGACTTCGGATCGCGCCCCGCCGCCTTCGCGATGCCGCGGAACTCCGAAATCGCGCTCTTAAGCCCGCTCAAGGGAATCATGACGGGCAGCCAACCGTCCGCCTTTTGCGCGGTGAACTCGACGCTGCGCTTGTTGAGCGACGCGATGAAAATCGGGATGTGCTTGCGCGGCGGCTCGAAGCGCATCGTGAACCCGCGGGAGAGTTTGAAGACCTTGCCGTCGTAATTCAGCGGCTGGCCGGCCATCAGCGAGTTGATGATGTCCACGTACTCGCGCAGGCGCGTCAGCGGCGGATTGAACTTGATGCCGTGGAAATGCTCGATGACGTTGGGGCCGCTGGTGCCGAGCCCGATGATCATGCGGCCGCCCGAGAGCTCATCGAGCGTACCGAAGTGCTGCGCGAGCGCCGCGGGCGTGCGCGAGTAGGTGTTCACGATCGAGGTCGCGAGCTGTACTTTCTCGGTGTGCTCGGCGAGCAGCGTCAGCAGCGTGAACGCGTCGCGCCCCCACGCCTCGGCGATCCACATCGAGTGGATGCCCGCCTGGTCCGCGAGCTTCGCGCGCGCGATCAGCGACTTGAAGTCGAGCTTGCCCTGCCAGTTCACACCGATTGCGAGTTTGCGCGCCATTGTTGGTCCCCTTTGTCAGCCGAGATCGCGAACGCGTTCGTACCAGCGCTTGAGATTCGGAAATTCGTTTACCACTGCGAAGTTCCCCGGGTTGAGCGCGAGGAAGAAGAACGGATGATACAGCGACGCGTCGGCCATCGTAAAACCGCCGCCCAGGAAAAAATCCTTGCCCGCGAGCTGCGTATCGATCATCCGGCACAATAACTGAAGCTGCTCGCGGCACTGGGCGTGACGCTGCCGCATCTGATCGGTACTCATGCCGATCAACTTCTCGCGGTTCGCCTTGAGCTTCGGATCGTTCGCCGAGTCGAGCAGGTCGGGAATCACAAGGAAAAGAACCTGCATGAAGAGCGTGTTGTCGGCCCACTGGTCGATGATGTCGATGAGACCGCGAAACTCATCCGGGATTACGCGCGGCGCCGGCACCTTGCGATCGAGCCAACGGATGATGTCGGCGGAGTTGTAAACGACGTCGCCATTCCACTCGAGCACGGGAACCCGCGTCCACTTGCCGTTGGTGACCTTGAGCAGGTTGGTCTTGTCCTCGTAATGGCAGTCGATCGGATTCCACTTGAGATGTTTGAAGGTGAGCACGCGCCGCACTTTTTCAGTGAACGGGGAGATCGCGTACTGATAGAGATTGATATCGGCCATGCATTACTTCCGCTGGTTGGTAGCTCTTCGCCGCGCCCTCACTAGATCCGCGTCACCGTCAGCTTGAACGACACGTCGTCACGAATCATCGCGCGCACGTGGCAGCCGCGCTCGGCAACCTCGACAAGCCGGTGGAGCTTCTCGTCGTCTTCGTTCGTCTCAACTTGAAGTTCTACTTCAATTTCCTTGACGTGCCCGCGATCATTCGATCGCGCGACCACAGACGAGCGTCCGACATTGAGCTTGCGCCCTCGCGCGGCCACGCGAAGCGACATCAACAGACACGATCCGAGTGCGCCGAGAAACGCGCTCACCGGGTCGGGACCGGCGTCATGGTCGCCTGACAGCGTCCACCTGAATTTGTCGTGGCGCACCTCGGTGCGCAGCGTATCTGCGACCGATTCGATCGACACTTCGCGCGGACGCGACGGAGTCCCGGCGGCCGCACCTCCGGACTGCGCTGCGCCGAGGAAGGTGGCGCTCTCGAGCGGCTCCGTCACGCGAGTAATGAACCACGAAGCGACCGCGCCGTCGAGCCCACGACGATCGTAAACGATCGGAAGCTGCACGACGGGGCGAACGTCGGGCTTGCCGTCGATCGCGATCACTTCATCTGGAATCGCGCCGACGAACATCAGCGCGAGCGGTAACTGTCGGGATAACCGATCCAGTGGCCCCACCGCCTGTACGCCTTCGCTTCGATCAAAGATGCTCCCTGGCCCGCGCGCGCTTGACCGCGTGCATCACGGCTTGGTGCACCTGCTCAACATCGTTCCCGTCAACGATCTTTCCGGGAATCGCGCAGCCGGCGACGCGAATCTTGCGTTGCGCCAGGTGAGAACGAATCAGCGGGCCGGGCGCGGGCGCCGGGTCGCAGTGGCGCCGCGCGCATATCCGGCGGTCAATGCGGCGCGGTCCGGCGGGCTCGAAAACCCGCGACGACGGACCGGCGCGAGTGAATCGTGCAATTCAGTCAACGCAACACCCAAATGGCGAGCGGCGGCCGCTCGGTCTCCATTGCAAGCCTGCAGCGCTCGCACCGCAATCTCGCGATGCGCCTCGGCACAGCACGAGTACCAACTGCGGGCCGCGTCGGGGGCAAGCTGGCGGCCCGCAGCCATCAACTGTGCGCGCACGTCTCGTGAATCGACCGTGCAGCTTTGGCGTACGAGCGGGACGATGCTCAACCGAATCACTAAATTGCGTAGTTCGCGGACATTCCCGGGAAACGGGTACTCAGCGAGCGCTCGCAGAGCGGCGCGGCCGAAGGCGAGGCGCGGATTTAGTTGGTGCAACAGGAAGCGGCCGATGAGCGCAGCATCTGACACGCGTTCGCGAAGCGGCGGAATCGCTATGGTGCGCACCGAGAGCGCCGCGTGCAGCTCGCGGTTGAAGTTTCCGCGTGCGACGAACTCGCGCAGCGGCCAGTTGCAGGTCCCAACGTAGCGCTCACGATTGCGAAATATCCCGGCCATTGCGGCTGGATCGCTCTCACCGCGGATGAGAGCGCATAGACGCCGTTGCGCTGCCGGGGAAAGCTCGTTCACGTGATCAAGAACAACGGTCGCGGTCAACTCGATCGCGGCGTCATCCGCCCTTGCGCGCGATGATTCGTGGGCGCCGTCGCCGCGCAGTTCGTCGTCCAGTGCAATGCAGCTCACCGTCTTGAGCGCACCGCGATTCCCGCCCGCCGAATCGATGATTCTGACCAATGATTCCTTGCCAGTGCCGGTCTCGCCCTCGAGGAGAATCGGATAGTCCTCGCGCGCAGCCTCGAGACCATCGCAGACTGCATTGAAGGTCGCCGGATCGCCGGTGAGAAATGGATTCGGCAGATCGAGCGCGGCAGAAATCAGAAAGCTCGCCGCGGCGAACGGCGAATCGAACACGAACCCGTCGGAGCGCAGCGTCGCGCGCGCCGAGTCCGTTCGCACAATCACTTCGAAGCCCCGCCCGCGTCCGTGAGAGCGAACTTGAGCGGCCAGCGCTCGATCATTCGCGCCGCGCCTGCTCACGATCTCCACTCCAGCGCGCGTGAGCAGGTGCCTCAGTTGGTCGGGCGTCTCGCCTTCGAGTTGAAGTTTCGCCGCTGGCTCCACCTCTGTTCCCCTCCCGCCGGCAGACCGGATCACGCGCGGCGCCGCCCCGGTCCCGCGCTCGATTGCCGCGACCGCCCCAAGATGCAGAGTGCAAGGGCGATACCAGTCATCGCCAAGCCGCGTGCTGAACAAACGCGAAATGACACCGTCTGCCAAATCCGGCACCGGCTCAACTCTCCGGTTCAACTTGGAACACTACGCGCACTCGGAAAGATTCTGTGCGTCGCTGTTCTGCGATTCGCGCCCTGCTAGCGCGCGGCGCTTAGCCGGTCTTTCTACCCGCACTTGCGCGATAGCGCCAACGGTGATTCAGTGCGCCGCCAGCAACGTCTCATCATGGGACCATGGGCGCATTTGCCGCCCTGCTCGTCCCCACTTCGGGCGGCACAGGTGACATCGATTTCGGTCCCGGCGCGAAAATCGAGCTACCCGCAATCCGGGAGCATTGGTTCCGCCATCATTTCGACGGCAGCGCCAACAAACTGTTGGAGCAGCCACCCGTCCGAATCTTCGTCATGGGCGGGAATCGATGGCGCGATGATTGGGAGTGGCCGCTCAAACGCACGCGCTACTCAAACGCCTATCTGCGCGGCGGCGGGCCGGCGAACGGCGCGGGCGGTGATGGGAGGCTCGCGCACGACGCACCGGGCGACGAGCCGACTGCTCGATTTTCTCTCGCGGTCGTATCATGCTTTGAGAGCGCCGTTCACGGCGCAAAGCTTCGGCCGCCGCTCTTCGCGGCGGGATTTGAGCGGGAGGTCCATCGATGAAGACCTGCATCACGATCGCAGTAATCGCGATCTCTCTCGGCGCGGCGGCGCCGGTTCTATACGCACACGACCACAGCGCCATGGATTCCGAAGGCGACGCGAACCAATCGGCAACCAGTTCGATGTCCGGCAAGCTGCTCGAAAACGATCACATGGCCATGACGCCGGTCAGGCAGGTCGCGCCCGGCGACGTCGAGCGCGGAAATGAAATTCTGCGCGTGATGCGCGAAACGCTTTCGAAGTACCGGGACTCGGACGCCGCAGTCGGCGATGGCTATGATCCGTTCATGCCGGCCATTCCGCAGGACGTGTTTCACTTTTCCAGCCGCGAGATCACCACCGCGGAGTATCTCGGCGACTTCGCTCTCACGCGGCCCGGCTCGCTGCTCTACAAGAAAAAGACGTTCGGCGGCTACGAACTGATCGGCGCGATGTACAGCGCTCCGCCCAATGCGACGCCCGAGCAGCTCGACAAGCTCATCCCGCTCAGCCTTAGCCAATGGCACGCTCACACCAACATCTGTCTCCCGCAGGGCGTGACGTTGCAGGATGCGATGAACGGCGTGATGCCGATGCGGACGGACATTCATTCCACGGGCAACGCCGCAAGGGGCGGTGTGCGCGCGCGTTTCGGGTACTTGGCGGACCGGCGCTTCGGATTCACTGGCACAATCGCGCGCGAAGATGATTGCGGCGCCGCGAAAGGATCATTCCACAAACAGATCTTCGGCTGGATGGTCCACGTCTATCCGTTTTCGGGTGACGACTTCAGAGTCGCGTTCGGCCACGACGTGCCGTAGCAGGGGGTTGATATCGCTCTCTCAACTGCCTGCTAGCGCGCCGCGGCGAGCGTCTGTTCGAGGGCGAGTGAGGCGCCTGGAAATGCCCAATCGCAACTACGACGCTCTGGACGAGGCGCTTGCGATGCTCGCGCCGTACGGACCGGAGTTCGGCCCTCACGGACTCTCGAATCACGGACCGATGGCCGCGGAGGCGCTTTGCGCGATGGGCCGGCACGACGCCGTCGTCGGATGGGTCGAGCACTATCGCAAGCGGCTAGACCAGCGCCCGTCACGACGCGGCCGCATCGATGGTGCCAATTGGCGGGACGCACTCGGCGTCCTCTCGCGCGTGCAGGATTGGTCGGAATATTTCCGCGAGCAACTGAAGGACGCTCCTGCGGCAAACCTGCTCGACACCTGGGTCGCACGGCTTGCGCGGGGAATTTCCGCTGCCGCGTTTCATGGCGTGATCCGCGTGGGCCACGCGATGCGCTCGCTTGACGAGTGCGAAACGCCCGCAAGGCGCGGCGAACTTGCCGACGCGCTCGGGTACTGGGCCGCGACCTACCGGCGATTGCCGGGACGCGAGGGCAGAGCCGGCGATGCGCCCCCGTCGAAAGTGATCGCGAAGATCGCGCTCGTCCCGCTCGACGCACGCAAAGGCAAGACGCCGACCATCAGCTCCGGGCTCGATCAACTCTCGAGCTTCGAACCGTTTCTCGGCGTGATGTCGATGGTCGACGTTTCGGGCAACGCCGACGCGTTCATTTCCGACCTTACCGAAACCTTCGCCCATGTGTATCTCGCCAACGCCCGCGGAATTCCCGGCGCGATCACCTTCATTCACTGTGTCACCGGGCCGGTCGCGGTACGCAATCTCTCGCCTCATCTGAGCAGGACGACCCTTCAGTCGGCGCTGCGATTCGCATGGCAGGCAGCGACGGCGATCTATGTGCGTTATGGAATCAGGCCGCGTCCGCGAACTGAACGAGTGCCGTCAATCACCGTTCGTGATGAGCTGTTCGATCGCGCAATCGCGACGCGCGATGAGCACGCGATCAAGTTCGCCGAGGCATGCCTGCGCGAGTGCGCGCTGAATCCAAATTCGGCGTATCTAGCCGCCGCGGAGCACGCTGCGAAGATGCTCCACCAGTGATCCTGCTGGCGCGCGCTTTATTTGCGCCCTGAATAGACCGCGAAGATCAGATTGCGATAGGCGAGCGCGACGTCACTGAAACCCGCCTCGCGAAGCCACGCGAGTTGTACATCGGCGGGAATCGTCCGGTCGAACTTCATTCGCTCGAGCGCCTGCGTCAAGTCCTGCTCCGACGGCCCGAGTTCGCGCACGCGCTTTAGCCAGGTTTCCTGATTGCGGCGTTCGATTTCATCGGACTCGCCGTACACTTGATCCGCGTTGATGAACACGCCGCCCTTGCGCAACGCCGCTTGCGCCCTGCGCAGCAGCGCGCGCTTGGTCTCGTCGGCGAGATGATGAATCGACAGCGCGGAAACTATCGCGCCGTACTCGCGGTCGAACGGCATATCGGCGAAGTCGCGCTCGACGAAGCGAAAGCGATCGCCGCCCGGGCGGAAGCGCTCGCGCGCCTTGGCGAGCATCTCATTCGACATATCGACCAGCGTGATGCGCGCGCGTGGATACGAAAACGCGATAAAGGCCGCCAGCATGCCGGTACCCGCGCCGAGATCGAGCACTTCGAACTCGGTGTCGGGCGCGAACGGGATCTGGTCGACCGCCGCGCGATAGAACTCATCGAAGCACGGAATCAACCTGCGGCGGGCGCGGTCGTAGGTGTCGGCGCCAACGTCAAAGGCGCGCCTCAGGCTCTCGGCCATCGTGTGATTGTCCGGACCCGCCGCGCGCCGCGCAACCCGCAGGGAGGGCACGCCCGCGTTAGTTGCGCGGTGGTGGGAGCGGTCGGCCCTCCCAGGTTAGAAGATTGATCCCTCGGAGCACCCATCCTTTATCGCTGAGCGCGAAGCGTGCTTCGCCTGAGTAAGTGCGATCGATGCCGCCGGGCTGGCCGAATCGCGCCAAGTAGTTCTTTGCCTGCGCAAACGGTTCGATGCGGGCGCTGAACCTGACTATCGCGGAAATCATGCCGGCACCGTCCGCCGCCGGATGTGTGATGTACTCAATCTCGACGAGTACCGCGCGCGCGACATCGAATCCGTAGGCGGCTTTTCTCGGACGGTCGCTCGAAGCTGCCGTCCCTATTACGCGGAAGTATGGCGTGCCTCGTGCGGTAGGTCGGTACGCGATGAACGGAGAGGATTGCTTGCTTGGAGCAAGCAGGCCCTCTTCAACGAGAAAGTCGAGCTTCGCCCGCTCACCAAGCGTGCAGGTGGAGCGGCCGACGTTCGTGCCGCAGCCGAGTTCTGACCCTTCAACCCAGAGCAAGAGCGCAGGCACACGGTAATTTTCGCCCAGACTTTTCTGAATCGCCCCGCGTACGTCGTTTTCGGAAATCTCAATTCGATCGCGGTCGCCGCCGCAGGCCGGCAGCCCGAGCACCGCGAACAGCAGCACGACCGCGCATCTACGCCGAGCAGCCATTGGCGCACTATGCATCGATTAGCCCTCCCTTGGCACCGCGCGTCTCAGCCGGCGCGGCGCTCATTCACCGGCCCGGGCCACGTTGGAAATTGAACGACCCTTTGGTAGTACACTTAGTCGAGGCCTTTCCAATCCCGGTCAGGATTCCGCAAGGAAACCAATCGAGGAGCGCGCCATGCTCAAGCCAATCATCTCAGCCGATTCCCACATCACGGAACCGCCCGGCACCTACGTCGATCACATCGATCCCAAGTACAAGGACACTGCGCCTCAAATGGTCAACGACGAGAAATTGGGCGACGTCTTCCTGGTGAAGGACTTCCCGCGCCCGATTAACGTCGCGCTCGCTGCCGCCGCCGGCAAGAACGCCAGCGAGCTTCGGACGACCGGCGCGAAATTCGCGGAGATGCATCGCGGCGGATGGGACCCCAACGCGCGGATGGCCGACCAGGACCGCGACGGCGTCGCGGCGGAGATCATCTATCCGACCGTCGGCATGATCCTCTGCAACCACCGCGACTTCGACTACAAGAAGGCCTGCTTCGACGCCTACAACCTCTGGATCTCCGAGTACTGCGCGACGCATCCCGATCGCCTGATCGGCACCGGGCAGACCGCGATGCGCTCTCCCGAGGAAGGCATCGAGGATCTGCGCAAGATGAAGGCGCTCGGGCTAAAGGGCGTCATGATGA
>CAYSCX010000033.1:0-26335 GCA_964429575.1 uncultured Binatia bacterium (SeqCode)
AACCGAAATGCGGCATCGGTGACCTCTACGCGGCCTGACATGAAACACCGCAGCTCCAATGCGCAGTTGCCACGGTGCGACAGTCAGGTTGAGTCGGACGATCAGGCGCGCGTGCTAAATTTCGCGCGCAACCGAGAACAGTAGCAGTCTGTTGAAAAAGTCATATTCAACCTCCTGCACTCTCTCTCGCGTCTCCCCCAGAGGGGGAGAAGATGAGGAAGGAAGCCCGATCCTTCGCCGCTGGCTCCGGACGAGTCTTTCACGCAGGTTGTTGAGCGCACCGCCGGGACCGCGTCGATATGTTCCGCGTTTCTCAACACCCTGCCACGAGCCGAACGGAGTCGTCGCGATGCTACTGAATCGTCTCGGAGCCGCCGCGCGGCCCGCCACTTCCGCCGAGCTTGCGCTCCTCGAGCTTGAAGGTGAGCACGTCGAACAGACAGTCGACGCGGCGCGACATCGCCTCGAGCAGCGTCTGCTTTTCGAGCGGCGTGAGATCGAGATGGAAGCATAGGAAGTTTACGAGTCCGCCGCCGTGCAGTCCGCGTTCGCCAACCAGAGTTCGCCAGGCATGATGGGCGGGCTCGCCGAGGTAGCCGAGCAGCAGCTCGCGCAGCGCCTCCATTCCCTCGTCGTCGACCTCCAGATCACTACCTGCGACCGGGCGCCATTCAACCTGGGCCTCGCGGAACGAACGGCGGCGAACTTCATTGGCGATGCGAAACTCGCTGAGCCCCTCGAGCACGATGTTGTAGCGGCCGTCGTCGAGCGGGACGAGGCCGTCGACACGCCCGGCGCATCCAATTTCGAAGATGTCGGGATAGGCGTGATAGTCGCGCTGCCAATCGCCCTTGAGCAGCATCATGCCGATCACGCCGTGCGACTCCGCGACGTCGGCAACCATTTCGCGGTAGCGGGGCTCGAAGATGTGCAGCGGAACCTTGATGCCCGGGAAGAGCACAAGGTTCGGCAGCGGGAAGATCGGGATGACGCGCGGAAGATCGGCCACGTAGCGAGTCCGTTGAGGCTGAGACTAGGGCCGATGGAATCGGCGGTCAAGGAGAGGTCCGCGGCGAGACGTCGAGCGACGTTGGCCTCAGTCGTCAGTTGAAGACGGCGCAAATGTTCAATTGCGATATACTGGCGGTCACTGAATAACGTGGCGACTGTGGCGATTGCACGCACCTGGTTGGCGGCGCGAAGCTGACACTGATGGCGGAAGGAGTCGAAACGCGGCTGTTCGTCGCCGGGGACTACCTTAACCGCGCGAGCGGCGAGGCGTTCGCTGACGTCGAGCCGGCAACCGGGCGGGAATTCGCGCGCATCGCGAATGCCACCGACGACGGGATGACGAAGGTCACGGCAACGGTGACGACAGAAATCGAAATGGGCGCCGCACGGCCACCCTACCCTGCCCCCGATGGTGCCGCTGACCGGCTTGGAAAGCGGCTGCCCGCGCTCAACGAGGTGCGCTGAGATGGGCGCACGGTCCGGCAGCAACTATCTGAGTGCGCTCAAGAAGCTGGGCGCGGAAGTGTGGCTCAGCGGCGAGCGCGTCAAGGATGTCACGACCCATCCCGCCTTCGTCCACTGCGCGCGCTCGATCGCGTCACTGTACGACATGCAGCTCGAACATCCCGAACAAATGACGTTTCGCACCGACGATGGCGGTCGCGCCGGGCTTTCGTGGATTCAGCCGAAGACGCAGGCGGACTTGGTCAAGCGCAGCCGCATGATGAAGCGGTGGGCGGATTTCAGCGGCGGAATGCTTGGCCGCACGCCCGACTACCTCAATGCGGGCGTCGCGGCGATGGCGGCCGCGCACGATTTTTTCGCCGAGAGCGACACGCGCTTCGGCGAGCACATACAGCAGTACTACCGGGAGGCTCGCCACCACGACTGGTGTTCGACGCACACGCTGGTGAATCCGCGCGCCAGCCGTGCGCAGGATTGGGCGGGCGGCACCGATGCCGACCTCGCGCTCAAGCTGGTGGAGCGGCAGAACGACGGGATGGTTGTGAGCGGATGCCGGATGCTCGCGACGCTCGCGCCGCTATCGGAGGAGTTGCTGGTTTTCCCATCGACCGTTCTCAAAGTGTCGCCGCAAGCGCAGCCGTTCGCGCTCGCATTCGCGATCCCCTGCAATGCGCCGGGTCTGAAGTTCATCTGCCGAGAGCCGTACGACACCGGAGGGTCGCGCTTCGACCATCCGCTCTCATCGCGCTTCGACGAGATGGACTGCGTGGTGATCTTCGAGAAGGTGAAAGTGCCATGGGAGAGGGTTTTCCTGTGCGGTGACGTGGAGCGCTGCAACGCTCTGTTCGGCACGACCAACGCGGTGGTGCACCTGATGCATCAGGTGGTGGTCAAGAACGTCGCAAAGAGCGAGTTCCTGCTGGGACTCGCCGGGCGAATCGCCGAGGCGAGCGACTCGATGCGCCTGCAGCACATTCGCGAGCGGCTGGCCGAAATGATCATGACGACCGAGGTGATGCGCTCGTGCCTGAGGGCCGCCGAGGCCGACGCGGCGGTGGACCGCTGGGGCGTGTGCGCACCGGCTCGGGCGCCGCTCGATACCGCGCGCAATCTTTTTCCGCGGCTGTACCCGCGGTTGGTCGAGATCATTCAGCTCAACAGTTCATCGAGCTTGATGGCGACGCCGACCGAGGGAGACTTTGAAAGCCCTGAGCGCGCCGACATCGAAAAATACTTCGCGGCGGCTGACGCGCCGTCGCGAGAGCGCGTTGCGCTGTACCGGCTTGCGTGGGAAGTCGCATGCAGCTCGTTCGGCGGCCGTCAGGTGCTGTACGAGCGTTTTTTCTTCGGCGATCCGGTCCCGATGGCGATGGCGCTGGTGGACAACACCGACCTCAAACCCCTCATCGAGCGCGTCAAGGCGTTTCTTGCCCGGCCCGATTGAGCGCGCCGCTGACGTGAGCGCGAAGGCAGCTTCGATGCGCGGCGGAGCGCCGAAGATACTGGGCATCGTCAACATCACGGAGGACTCGTTCTCCGACGGCGGAAAGTACCTCGAGCCGCGCAGCGCCATCGCGCGCGCATTGGAGCTGGTCGATGACGGCGCAGATGGCGTCGATTTGGGGGCAGCGTCGAGCAATCCAGACGCGAAGCATGTTGCGCCTGACGAAGAAATCCGGCGGCTCGACGCGGTGGTTGCGGCGCTGGCGGAGCGTGGCATCGCGGTGTCGATCGACACGTTCAAGCCGGAAGTACAACGATGGGCGGCGCAGCGGCGGGTCGCGTACATCAATGACATCGGCGGCTTTCCAGATGCCGCGGTCTATGCCGACCTGGCGCACGCCGAATGCAAACTAATCGTGATGCATTCGGTACAGCGCGGCAGGCGCGCGACGCGCGTCGAGACCGACGCGGCGATGGTGATCGACGGCATGTTGCGGTTCTTTGAAGAGCGCATCGCGGCGCTCGAGCGCGCAGGCGTCAGGCATGATCGGCTGGTGCTCGACCCCGGCATGGGATTTTTTTTAGGCGCCAACGTCGAACCTTCACTGCACGCACTTGCGGAGATTCCGAGACTCAAGAAGACATTCGGCTTGCCAATCCACGTGTCGGTGTCGCGCAAGTCGTTTCTTGGCACGCTAGCCGGACGCGGTCACGACGAACGCGGCGCGGCGACGCTTGCCGCAGAGCTTTACGCAGCGTCGCATGGAGTGGACTTTATCCGCACGCACGAAGTCCGCGCGCTTGCCGACGGGCTCAAGGTGCTGGCGGCGTTGGCGAATCAGTAGCCGTCGCGCGCCGACGAATGACCCGGCTAAGGAAAGCGTCGCGCCTGCGCCGCAGCCCGGCGCTTAGGGATTTGGCGGCAAGGGTAATGGCCGGGTGCGACGGCGCGGTCTTCGAGGTCGAGCCGGAAAAGATTTTCGCGAGGCGCGCGCCGCTGGAGGTCGAACTGGGTGCGGGCAAGGGCGAGTTCATCGTGGAGAGAGCGGCGGCACATCGGGAACGCAATTTTCTCGCCGTAGAGTTGTCGGGGCCGGTGGCGCAACTGCTGGCGGTACGCTGCGCGCGCGCGGAGTTGGCAAATCTGAGGGTAGTCCAGATGGACGCGCGAACGCTGGTGAATCTGATGCTGCGCGACTCGAGCGTGGCTGCATACCACATCTATTTTCCCGACCCGTGGCCGAAGGTGCGCCACGTGAAGCACCGGCTTTTTTCTCCGAGGTTCGCGCGGAACCTGGTCCGCACGCTCGAGCCGGGCGGCTCGGTGCACGTCGCGACCGACGTTCGCGGCTACGCCGATGCTATTGTGCCGATACTCGATGCGGCGGGGCTGGTGCGGGTGCTGGAGGATTCGCCTGGCGGGTATGCGACCGGCTTTGCGCGCAAGTACCTGGCGGAGGGCAAGCGCGTCTTTACCGCGAGTTTCAGCAAACTGCGGTGACGTGGCGGAGCTGAGGCGAGAAACGCCGGCCGACCGGATGGTGACAAGCTCGGGGACCATGGTTTGCAATGGATACCCTCGTTGTCTAACCTGACTGCGGCTTCCCCTATGCGCCGTTCGCTGCTGATATTCGCAGGCATTGCGCTTCTGCTGGTTGGTGGGTGTGCACTGCGCAAGGCGCCCACCCATGAGGACTATTACGCTCAGGGACAGCTGAATTTCGCCGAGGGCGAGTACCGGGCGTCGATCGAGAACTACCAGAAGCTGATCGACCAGTTCCCATTCAGTCCGTATGCCGAAGACGCCGAGATCAAGATTGGTCTCGCGCATTTCATGATGGACGAGTACGCGGAAGCGGTCGCGTCGCTCGACGACTTCCAGCGGATGCATCCGACCAGCAAGCAGCTCGACCTCGCCAGCTACTACATCGCGCTGAGCTATTACGATCAGATCGGGCGCGAAGACCAGGACCAGACCAAGACCGAGAACGCGCTGAAGAATTTCCAGATTATCGAGCAGCGGTTCCCCGAAGGTCCGTTCGCCCAGCTTGCGCACGAGCATGCGGAAGTATGCCGCGAGATGCTGGCGCGACATCACATGGTCATCGGCGACTTCTATTTCAAGCGCGCCAACTACCGCGCGGTCGAGTCGCGGATGGCGGAGCTGATGCAGAAGTACGCGGACACACCGGTCGCGCCTGAAGCGCTGTACCAGCTCGGCGTGGCGCTGGAGAAAGAAGGCAAGAAATACTCCGCGGCGCAGGCGTTCGCGGCGGTGGACATGCACTATCCGAATACGTCGTACGCCAAGGACGCGCGCGAGAAGCTCAAGAAACTGAAACAGCCGATCGACACTGAAGAAGATCCGCTGAAGCTGGTGCTCGCGCAGATGGGCTACAACGACAGCAATGAGGACTCGCGAGTAATCGTGCGGCAGCGCTCGGGCATGTCGCGCGGCACCGAGGTGGCGTCGCGGGACTCGATGGCGGGTTACGGCGCGGACGGGTTGCCGATCCTACCGCCGGCCGCGAACGAGGCGGCCGCGGCGGCGCGCACGGCTGAGAAAGGCGGTCCGGCGACACTGACCAGGGTGCGACTCTCAACGACTGACCCACCGCTTAGCGTGGTGCTCGATTTGACCGGGCCGGTCGAATTCGACAAGCGGATCGAAAATGCGATGAGCGGTTCGACAGTGACGATAAGCTTGAAGGACGTGAAGCCGCAGGTCGGCTTGCAAAACCGGATCGTGTTCGACCGATCGATTTTCCGCGACTGCGAGATTACCAACGACGGTAACGAGACCACCGTTACGCTGAATACGACGCCGGTCGCGGACTATGCGGTGGTGCCACTGACGAGTCCGCCCCGCCTGCTGATTACGTTCACGCCGCGCGAGTCGGCGGCGATGAGCGCGCCGGCCCAGAGCGCGTTCTAGCAGGCGCGTGGATTAGGCGAAGACTTCCTCGAACCTGAGCCCTAGGA
Organism: uncultured Binatia bacterium (SeqCode); assembly: GCA_964429575.1. GTDB lineage: Bacteria > Desulfobacterota > Binatia > Binatales > Binataceae > CAYSCX01. The sequence continues at coordinate 5,902 of CAYSCX010000033.1, forward strand.
AGCTCAGGACCACGTCCGTATAAACTTTAAGTCCCCAAAAGAAGCCGTCCACCGGCAGCCGCTCATCGTTGCCGTGGTAGAGCGCACCGAACGGCATGTGCGGTTCGAGCTTCACGGGCGCGAATCCGTAACACGCCGCTCCGAGCTTCGAGTAGAACTTGTTGTCGGTGGCGCCAGGAATCATCCACGGGATTGCGCGGGCGCCGGGGTCGGCAGTCTCGATTCGTTCCTTGATTAGATCGAACAGCGGAGTGTCGGGCGAAGTTTCGGCCGGTGGCGCAGTCTTGAGCAGCTCGAAGGACGGTTCGGGGCCGACGATCGAGCGCAGTTCCGCCATAAAGCTTTCCGGGTCTTCGCCGGGGAGCGTGCGTCCGTCGAGCACCGCCCACGCCTCGCCGGGCACCACGTTGTCCTTGTAGCCACCGCGGATGATCGTCGGGTTGACCGTGTTCTCGAGCATTGGGCGGAACAACGGACCGGCCGCGTCGATGGGAACGCCAAGTTCGGCAAGCGTCGCCTGCATGAGCGGCGTGACCTTCCTGCGCATCGGCGTGTTGGCGATGCGCGTAATGAGTTCGGAGAGGCGCACGATGGCGGCATCGGGCCGCGGCATCGAGCCGTGGCCGGGCATCCCGGTGACGGTCATCTTGACCGTGACGAATCCTTTTTCGGCGACCTGAATTGGATAGAACCGGCGCTCGCCCAGGTGGACCGTGAAGCCGCCAACCTCATTGAGTACGTAACCGGCGCGGACCAATTCGGGATGGCGCTCGACCATGTACTTGGCGCCATGCTCCGAGCCAGCTTCCTCATCTGCAACCGCGGCGAGAATCAGGTCGCGGTCGGGCATGCGGCCCGAGCGGTGGATTGCGGTGACCAGCGCGAGATCCATCGCGCACTTGGCCTTCATGTCGATCGATCCGCGGCCCCATACGCAGCCGTCGGCCAGGTCGCCGCTGAATGGCGGACGCGACCAGCCGTCGGTTTCGACCGGAACGACGTCGGTGTGGGATGACAGCAACAGCGGCGGTTTGGCCGCGTCGCGGCCCTTGATGCGCGCGATGAGATTGGTGCGAGTCGGCATACCTTCGCGTACGATCGCGCCGATTCCGTGGCGGCCCAACGCAGAGCTGAGATAGTCGGCGACGATGCGCTCGTTGCCCGGCGGGTTACTGGTATCGAGCCGCACAAGATCGCGCAGGCTTGAAAGCGCTTCGCGCTCAACGGCTGCCCACTCTAGAGCCATACTATCCCCCATTTCGTCGCTAGGGCTTCAATTAGCACGAAAAGTCTACATATTGTTGCATCGAATTGGTAGCGGCTGGCCACGGAAAGTTAGCAGATTTCACGCAGCGATAGGCCGTGTACCGAATGACTTCTGCCCCACCTCTGGTCAGTGAGAGCTGCCTAGCAGGCTGTTGAAAAAGGCATTTTCAACAGCCTGCTCCCTCTCTCTCATCTCCCCCTGCTCAGGGGGAGAAGTTTAGGAAGGCAGGCAGTTTTTACGCAGGGTGTTGAGGATGAAGTCGATGCCATGCTGGACTGCGAGGCTTTTCTCAACACCCTGCCTGGGAGCCGCACGATGCGCGGGTGATTAATCGGGCGAGCCTGATGCGTTAGCAGGCTGTTGAAAAAGGCGATTTCAACAGCCTGCTCCCTCTCTCGCGTCTCCCCCAGAGGGGGAGAAGATTAGGAAGGCAGCCAGTTTTCACGCAGGGTGTTGAGAGCGCGCTCGATGTCATTGGGGAACTCAAAGCATTTCTCAACACCCTGCTAGGCTCGCGTCGAAGGAGCAAGCTGCGTGCAGATAAAATGTATAGAGCGGGTAGTGGTAGCTGTCAGGGATCTCGATGCGGCTCGCGAGCGATGGCAGCGGGCTGGGTTTGGCATCGGAGCGGAGCGCATCTCGATCGAAGGAGTCAGCTTCGCAAGGCTCGCGGCCGGCGCGATCGAGATCGATCTCTGCCATGCCGAAGGCAATTCGGCGAAGGGAGCGCTTGCGGATGCGGTCGCGCGAAAAGCGGCCGACGGTGGCGGCGCCGCCGGATGGTCGTGGGGGATCGCGCCCGATGGTGACAGTCCGGGCGGGCGCACGATCAAATTTCCGGGTCTCAACGGTGCGCGGATCGACGCGGCGGTTGACGGCTCCGGACTCGAGGGTGTCTTTACGGCACGCGTCGCGATTGCAAGCGGCAAACAGGCGCGCAGCGACGACCTCAGTCGACAGTTCGGCAAGAACGCGAACACGGTCGAGTTCCTCGAGCATATCGTCGTAATGGCGCCGGTGCTGGACGACGCGATTGCGGCTTACGAGGCTGGTGGCCTCCCCTGCCGACGCATCCGCGATGCCGGCCGCGGGATTCGACAGGCATTCTTCAAGTTGGAGGACACGGTGCTGGAAGTGGTCGGGCCGAGCGAGCGCGGATTGGGCGTGTGGGGACTCGCGTTCATGTGCGGCGACATTGCCAGAGCAGTAGCGACCGCGCGCGGCAACGACTTGCAGGCGACGGAGCCGAAGACCGCGGTGCAGGGCGGGCGGATAGCGCGAATCGTCGCGCCGCTCGACGGTGTCGCGGTCGCATTCATGGAGCCGCCGCGATAGGCGAACGGGCGGCGCATGGACTTCACGGTGCGCTCCACCGACTGCTTTCAGAAAATCGACGGCAAGTGGTGCATCATCCACGAGCACGCGTCGGCGGCGGCCAAAAGTTTCCGTAAAGTTGCGGCTTGACGGTCCACTGTTACGGTGAGACACTTAACCGAATGGTTAAGTATAGTAAGGCGCTCGACCTGAGCTTCCGTGCGCTGGCGGGTTCCACGCGACGCGCGATCGTCGAGCGCCTGTCGCGCGGCGAAGCGAGCGTCACCGAGCTCGCGCGCCCGCTGCGAATGTCACTGCCGGCGATCCACAAGCATCTGCGGGTTCTCGAGTCCGCCGGCCTGATGGTCTGCAGAAAGCAGGGACGCGTCAAACGCTGCCATCTCAACCCACGCGCGCTCGACGTGCCCGCGGCCTGGCTCGAACGTCACCGTGCGCTATGGCGGTATCGCCTCCGCGCCCTCGCGCGCCATCTCGAGGAGGATCGGCGATGAAGGAAGCAACGCCCGACCAACGAACGCTGGTAATCAGGCGCAGCTACGACGCTCCTGTCGACCGCGTCTTTCGCGCGTGGACGGACCCGGCGGAGATGCGACGATGGTACTCGGCCGATGCCGATCACGTGATTCACTCTGTCGAGGTGGATCTGCGCGTGGGCGGGGGATATCGCGCAGTCTTCGGTCCGCGCGGCGAAGAACCGATCGTCGAGACCGGCGAGTATCGCGAGATTGTTCCGGGAAAGCGCCTGGTCTTCTCGACGACGTTGCGGCGCGGCGCGGAAGTGTTCAGCTCCGGTTCGATCATAACAGTCGAATTCATCGCCGCCGGCGGCCGCACCGAATTGGTGCTGACCGATCGCGGTCCCGACGCGAAGGAGCACGAGCAGGGCTGGCGGCCCGCTCTGGAAAACCTGGCACGCGCGCTCGCCTGAGGGCGGCCGCTTGCGCGCCGATGTTCGCGGCGCCGGCCACGGCGTCGGCGCATCGATTTCCGGCCTCGAGAAAGCCGTACGTCGCGCCGCTCGATGGGGTCGCGGTCGCATTCATGCAACGCGCGTGAACAATGCTCCGGGAGATCGCACCGAATGGTAAACAGCCGAGCGTTACAGACGCCGCAACGTCATTCTCGCGCGGTTGCCTTTCGCGCGATGCGCGGCATAATCGACGCGGTGACGGCTGCGAGGGTCCGCGCATCGGCGCCGTGGAAAAACGTCAGCCGAGCTCCTCAAGTCCAATAACGAGGTCGCGCAAGGACACTGCGATGAAAAAACTCGGATTAGTGACACTGGCGCTCGCCATCGTGCTGGTATGGGCGGGTGAAACCGTATTTGCCCAGACCCAGGCGGACAGCGAGACCGAAATCAAGGCGCTTCTTGATCAGTTGTCGGACGGTCTGCGCCGCAAGGACCTCGACGCGATCATGAAAGTCTACGCGACCGACGACAGTCTCGTTGTGTTCGATGTCGTTCCACCGCGTCAGTACGTCGGTCCGGCAGCGTACCGAAAGAGCTATGAGAATTTCCTCGCGAATTTCCAGGGGCCGGTAAAGTTCGAGATCACGGATCTCAACATCGTCGCGCGCCGTGGCCTCGCGTACAGCCGCTGCATCCAGCAGGTCTCCGGCACCGACACCAAGGGCAAGCCGCTCAATCTGACATGGAGAGTGACTGACGTCTATCGAAGAATCGGCGGCAAATGGCTTATCGCACACGAACACCTCTCGGTGCCCGTGGACGTGTTGACCGGCAAGGCCGACCTGCAGTCCAAGCCGTAGGAAGCGCGCGAGCGACCTTTCGCGCGGTCGAAACCGACGGCCTGCGGCTATTTCGAGCAGTCGGTGGAGACGTGCTGGACGGCGGACACTTTGAAGTGCTTGTCAGCGCCGTCGTGGTGCTCATGCTCTTCCATTTCGCCGGCCATCTCCTTCTCTCCGATCTCCGCACCGCTCTTGACCCACTCTCCGGTCAGCATCACCGCATGGCCGACGTGCTTCGCGAGATCCTCGATTCCGCCGACCTCGACCTGATGCGGAGCTTCCTTGCGCTTGAGATCGTATGCGCCCTCGGAGTTGGGCCCGCTTAGGCAACCCGAGATCTTTTCTTCGGCGTGAGCACTCGTCGCCGCGAACATCACTGCAAGCGCGAATGCCATGACCCAGGTGAGTTTCATATGGAATCTCCTATGACTCAGATGCGCGTGAAGGTAGCGCCATGCTAGAGCCGCGGCAGGGGCGGCGTCAAAGGCGCCGGCGAAGTTTGCCACCCGCGGCTGTAATTGGAACGGGGTGAAGGGCGACAAAAGACCGCGGCGCGGCGTCGGTCAGCTGATGTCGAGAGGGCCGACGCGCACTCCGCGGATCGTTGAAGGTGTCGAGGGGGTCAGACTGAGGCTCTCGCGACTCAGCGCCGCGGGAACCTCAGCAGTCGTCTGCCTTCGTCAGTATTGATTGACGCAGCGCGAGGCTCCGCTTGGCATCGTGCACCGGAGAAACACCACTTCGTCCCAGGGACCGCTATAACCCTTCACATCCACACTGCAACCGGGATCTTTCTTTACCGTGCCTCCAAGGTCTTTGCACTCACCCGCGGTGAGAGCGCTTGCTCGTAGTCCGGGGTCGCGGGATGGCCTGCCGCCGATGGTCCCAGTGGGAGCCACCGGTCTGATCTTTTGTGGTGCGATCGGCGGCGGCTGCGCGTAGCAGCGACTGTCGACCAACGCGGCGTCGATAATGGTCAACGCTGGCAGCACGAAACCAATGATGGCGAGAGATCCAATTACGTTGCGCGTTATGCGATTCACGTTGAACTCCTTCTGCGGTTCAACTTGATTTCGCGAGGATTCGGACTGTCCGTATGCAGAGACTCATCGCCGGTCACTCAGCTTGCGACCCTTGCTGCGCGATATCAGGAAGGAGGCACCTCCGCGAGCAGCTACGCTAGCACCGGCTGCGTCGTGGCCTCAAGCCGACGCTACATAGGCAAGCCGATTGCGGGAGCCACACGAAATCTGACGCCGCGAAATGACAGAAAGAGGCAAGGCCGTTCATTTCGGGCGCCGCGCGGGCGCGCTAGGATTCGACGCTTAGGTACGGCCGTCGCGCGGCCGGCGCGGGAGGGACGCATGAGCAACATCAGCAGCGTGGAAAAGTTGGAGCGCAAGCGAGTGCGACACACGCATCGGCATCCGCCGATCATCAACGTCAACCGGGTTCTCGCTGAGAAACTGACGCCCGGGCAAAAAAATGCGGACAGGTTCGCGTCGATCGTCGGCAGCTGGCCGTTCATCATCGTTCAATCGATCGTCCTCGTCGTGTGGATCGCCGTCAACGTCATCGCCTGGATCCAACACTGGGACCCCTACCCGTTCATATTGCTGAACCTGACGTTGAGCTTTCAGGCCGCGTACGCCGCGCCGATCATCATGATGTCGCAGAATCGACAGGCAGCCAAGGATCGCCTGATGGCGGAGCAGGACTACCTGGTCAACACGAAGGCGGAGGAAGAAGTGAAGGCAATCATGCATCACCTCGAGCAGCAGGACGAGGCGATGATCGATCTATTGCGCCGCGTCGAGGAGCAACACGTACTGATCATGAGCGGGCTTGAACAGCTTCGAGCCGACGGGGGCGCGGCGCCCGCGTAGGGTCGCAAGCGCCACAAGGCGTCGGCGCAAGGTCAGCGCCACGTCGGCGCGCTGCTTCGATTGCGCTGGCGGAGCGCGCCTCGACAGGCGAACCACCGGGCATCGGCTTGCGCCATCGGATGTCATGTTGAACAATCGCTCTCTGTGCGCGCGCGGAGAGGTGGCCGAGTGGTCGAAGGCACCAGATTGCTAATCTGGCGTACTGGGTAACCGGTACCGAGGGTTCGAATCCCTCCCTCTCCGCCAGTAGGTCTGCTTATCTTCGAACAATCTTAAATAAGTACAAATAATCGCCGAAGCCGCGTCGATTGTCCGCAACGAAGAGGACCGGAGAAGCGCGCAGGAACGCGATTCACCCGCTTCTACGGGCTTTTCTCTCCGTTGAGCAACTGTTCGGGTCCGAATCGCGCCGAGTCAATGGCTCGCGCCTCGATTCTCGCGAGAATTCCGCGGTTGTGCCCAAGGGAAACCTAGACCTGAACGTATTGATGATGCAGCCCGCCCTGCAGCGGCTTCGCCGAGATGTTGCCGCCTGGTTGCGCGCGCCGGAAGCCCGGCGCGTCCTTGTCCAGTGAGGGATGGGTTCGAATCTGGCTGTCGTACGAAGCGTAGGCGCTCAGGACGCGACGCAGGTGTGCCTCGCCGAACATGATCGCGTGGTCGACGCATTCGCGCCCACTCAATCCGATCACAGGTTCGACGTAATCGTTCTGCCAGGGTGAACGTGGCGCAGTAACGACCTCAGTCATTCCCATCACCTCGACCTGCTCGCTAAAAACCGAGCCGTACGAGGCGTCGCGGTCGCGCAGCAGAATATAAGGAGCAAATCCCACGGGAACGCTTCGGTCAGCTGAGGGGAGAGCGGAGCTGTGGGGGATGCTCGGTGGCAGCAGTGCGCACGATCTTCCGGCGATTATGGCTGAGGTTGACCATCAGGTAGAGCAGCCTGAACGATGAGGATGCCACCACGAACAAGTCGATCGCGGCGTTGCCGATTGCTTCGGTGGGCAGGAAGCTCCGCCACGTTGTCGAAGGCGAGCGCGCACGGCGCACGATGTACTTGCCGCCGGTCGCCTCGCTGACCTCTATACAGAGCTTGGCCAACTCCCCGTGGATGCGTGGCGCACCCAAGAGCGGGTGGCCGAAGCACGTCTCGCGGATCAGGTTGTGAGTTTCGCGATTTACTGATCTTCGCCACGACCGCGACCTCCAGCGCCAGCAAAGCCGAACCCTTGATGGTGCCACTGGACCACGGTGGCCGGCTTCACCAACACGATGACGCTCAGAGACCGCGGCCAGATCCGCAAAAGCCAGACTCAGATTGGGCGGTCGACCGGGAAGAGACGGGTGCGGCCAAGAGGCTCGCGACGCAGGACTGCGAGTTGATGATGGAGCGCAGTCACCTCGAGGACCAAATTCGCGCGGCTGCGAAACCGCAAGCGAGCCACGCGGTGAGCGCCGAGATGATTGCGAGCATGTCGGCGACAGTACCGTGGAACGCGACTAATCGCTAGACTTTTCGACGCCTCCGGAGTTTTCAGTAGGCACAGGTAAGATCATTGATCTCGCCAGCAGCGCTAAGTGAATTGATGACGCAATGTCAGCCGCCAAGTGTGGAACTCACAGAGGTATGCTTGCTGCAGAAGGCTCGCCGGAACGGAGGCTGCGGTTTTAAATGCGCGTAATCCATACATCGGACTGGCATCTCGGCCAGGAACTCCATGGGTTCGATCGCGGCGTCGAGCATGACGCATTCCTCGACTGGCTGGCCGGCCAGCTGATCGAATTACACGCCGACGCGCTGATCGTCACAGGCGACGTTTACGACACAGTCAATCCGCCCGTCGCAGCTCAGCAGCGACTCTATAACTTCTTAAGAAGGACCCTTACGGAAAGGCCACACCTCCAGATTGTTCTCATCGGCGGCAACCATGACTCCGCCGCTAGGCTGGAGTTGCCGAAACATCTCCTCGATGCCGGCAGGGTCCATTTAGTGGGTGGAATGCCGCGGCATGAGGGGCGGCCGGCACCAGCGCGCACACTGGTCGAGCTCTTCGACCAGACTGGAACTCCGGGCGCGCTGTGCGCCGCGGTCCCATACCTGCGCCCGGGCGACCTGCCGACGACAGGAGGCGGTGAGAGTGCCCTTAAGGCGCTGTACCGCGAAGTCATCGGAGCCGCGAACCTAGCTCGCGGCGATCTGCCGTTGATCGTCACCGGCCACTTGCACTTGAGCGGTGGAGCGGTTTCGGAGCTGAGCGAGCGACGGATAATCATCGGTGGAGAAGAGGCGATCTCCTCCGATATTTTCCCGGCAAGCATTGCGTACGCAGCCTTGGGCCACCTCCACAAGCCGCAATCCATCTCGGGCCAAACCATCATCCGATATGCCGGCTCCCCTTTTCCGATGTCGGTCGCTGAGAAGGACTATCAGCACAGCATCGTTGTGATTGATTTCGACAAGATGGGGGGCGTGAAGACGGACCTGGTGCGAACGCCGAGACCCGTTACCTTCTATCGCGTACCCGCTGCTGGCGCAGCCCCATTGAGTGCGATCGAAGAGGAATTGCGTCATATCGAGCTCGACGATCCCGGCGAGAATGGCAGGCCCTTTCTCGAGGTTGCGGTCCGCCTGGAAGGAGCCGAACCGGAACTGCGCCAACGGATCGATTCCGCGTTGGAAGGAAAACCCGTCCGCCTCACACGTATCGTTCGGCAGACAGAGGGACAGGGCGGATCTCTGGCCGACACTATTCAGGGAAGAACGGAGCTGGACGAGCTAGAGCCAGCCGTTGTTTTCGCCCGCAGACATTTCGAGGAGTACGGAGTCGAGCCATCAGACGATCTCAAGAAGGCCTTCAACGAGGTGCTAGGCGGCATCTTATCGCCGACGGACGATTAAAATGAGCGCAGGATGAGAATCATTGCGATCCGAGGCCAGAACCTCGCCAGTCTTTGCGATCGGTTCGAAGTCGACTTCGAGGCCGAGCCGATTCGTAGCTCCGGCATATTTGCGATTACCGGGCCAACGGGTGCCGGCAAAACGACGATCCTCGACGCGATTTGCTTAGCACTCTTTGACAAACTTCCTCGCTTGGACAGCGCTGATAGCGGCGCATCAATCGGCCCACTCGATGGAGACAGCGAGCAGCAAACCAGATACGACGACGTCCGCGGAATTCTTCGTCACGGTGCCGGCGCTGGCTATGCGGAGGTCGATTTCGTTGGACAAGATAACCGGAAGTTTCGGTCCCGATGGGAAGTCAACCGCGCGCGTGGCAAAGCCAAGGGGAAGCTTCAGAATCAAAAGATAACTCTCACGGAGATTGAATCGGGCGAAATCATTGGCGACAAGAAAACCGACACCCTTCAGGAGATTGAGAAGCGCATCGGACTCAACTTCGAACAATTCCGTCGCTCAGTACTTCTCGCGCAAGGCGACTTCGATACCTTCATAAAGGCCGGCTCGAAAGACAGAGCGGAGTTGCTCGAACGAATCACAGGGACCGAGATCTACTCTCTGATTTCGCAAGCCGCATTCGCTCGTGCCAAGGAGGAACGGGTTGCGCTGCGCGACCTCGAAACACAACTCGGCGAGCATCATCCCCTCAATGACGAAGAGCGAGCTGCAGCTGACGAGCGCGTCAAGGCAGCCAAATTCGAAGTGGACCGCGTCGAGACCGAGCAGTCGACAACCGTCAAAGCACAAGAATGGTACGATAGAAAGACTCGTCTCGACGCACGCGTCGCGGAGGCAACTGCGGCTGTGACGCAAGCTGAGGAGGCCAACCAGGCTGCCGATGCTGACCGGGCTACCGTCGCGACGGCGACCAAGGGTTTTTCGCTACGTGCTGAATTGGAGGCAGCAGCCACTTCAGGCAGGACGCTGGCAGGCGCAATGAAAACCCTGGCGGCCGCTTTGGAAGCGGAACGAAAAACCGTTGAGGATCGCGATCGAGCCGTTTCCGCAGGCAGTATCGCAACAACCGAACGCGACCAACAGCGGGCAGCCTACGATGCCATCGGCCCCCAACTCGACAAGGCGCAGACGCTCGATGCGGTAATTGAAACGGTCAAATCAGACGTGGCGACTCGAAAGACTCGCCTGGACAAGAGCGTCACTGAACGAGACCTAGCGAGGAAGGCGGTCGCCGCGGTCGAGGCCGCACGGCGGTCGGCTGGTGATGAGCGCGCGAACGATCACCGTTGGCTCGAAGAACATGAATCGGTCGAAGCACTGTCGGTACGGATTGAGGATGTCGCGAAGGATCTATCCGACCGATTGACGCTCGAAAAAGGCATTGCATCCGAAAGCGAGACCGTCGCTCGTCTTGAACGACAGGTGACCCTCGCGCGAACATCCCGACTCGGTAAGGAAGCCGCGGTTGCCGGGCATCAGAACCAGGAGCACGAATTAGACGAACAGATTGCCGTTTTGCGGAAGGTCGCAGACGCGATCGACACTCCGGCACTCGAGGTGAAGCGCGACGCGGCTGTGGGCATACAGCGTGCCCTCGAAAATGCGCAGCGCGCCGCAGAGGATGCGGGAAAGGCGGATTCGCAAATCGTCACGGCAAACCAGGAAGCCGCGGCGCAGGAAGTCCTCGTACGCGTGGCCGGCGCGGCTATCGCCAACGCGGACGCGAAGTTACCCACGGACACAGCGCGCTTAGAGGAGGCTCGGCACGGCCTTGACCTTTCTGAAGCGGCGGGTAGCAAAGCCGCCGGGCATCTCCGGCTCAAGCTGCAAGAGGGACAGCCCTGTCCGGTATGCGGAGCGACCGAACATCTTGTCACCGACGTGGATCGTCTGCTGAGGGATCGAGTAACGAACGATCAAGAGCGCGTTGCCGAGTTAGAGTCAAAGTTGTCCGCCTCTCGAACCGCCCGTGCCCGAGCGGAGGCACAACTCGCTGCGGCAAATGTTGCGCTCCAAGGGATTTCGAGGCGGAAGGCGACTGACGAGAGAGAGTTGCAGACGGCACGCGAAACGTGGCGGGCCTCGGTTGATGCGGTGCGAGGCTCCTGCGACGGCGTAGGAATAGCCGCACCGACCTTTTTCGAGGACGCTGCCGCGGCCGGAGCACCGGAGACCATCCGCTCGATTCGGGAGATGCTCGACAAGATTCTCGCCCAGACCAAAGAAACCATCAAACTAGCTTCAGACGCGGAAGTGAATGCGCGAATTCTTTCCTCAGAGCGCGAGACTGTTCGCAGCACCGTCATGAAAGTTAGTGGAGACATCGGGAAGCTTAGAGACGATGAGAACACGAAAGCCAGCGAAATCGTAAAGCTCGGCGTTGTACTCAAAGGTGCGGAGCAGAATCTAGCCGCGGTCTGTACGAGACTCGACATGACCCTCGCCCCGGTAGTTCCCGATTGGCGGCAGAAAGCGATCGATCTTAGGGAAGCATTAGCACCGCACTGTCGCGGTCTCGTCGACGATTGGCGCAAATGTCGGAAGAGGATCGAAGCAACGAATGTGCGGATTTCTAGCCTTGACAACGAGTTGGAAGGGAAGCGAGCGGCTCTCAACGTCTTGGAGGCAGGCATCAGCGAAACTCAGAAAAGACATGCCGAGAAGAAACTTGAACTCGAGACCCTTGCGACCACGCGACTTACGATCATCGGAGGACGTCCCGTAGGACAAGTTCGGACCGAGTACCGGACGCGCTCGGAGGCCGCCGAAAAGGCGTCGATCGCAGCCGAAGCGACGAAGTCCAATGCCGAGCAGAATGCTGCGGTCATGTCGGCTAATGTCATCAGCGCTCGCGAAGCTTTCAATGCAGCGAGCACCCACCACGAATCCTCCGAAGGCTTGCTGGCAGGCAAATTGGAAGCTTGCGGAATCAGTAGGGAGCAAGCGGAGTTGGCGCTCGCCAAGGGTGACAAATGGATTGCAATTGAGCAGGAGCGGCTAACCGCCATTACGGAGACTGTCAAGACTGCGAGGAGCGCGCTGACCGAGAGAAAGACGGTGGTCGAAGAACATGAGGCAAGCGGTCGGCCGGAACGAACTCGCGAGGAAATCGCACGGGTGCTGATGACTATCGAGGAACTTCGCGCGAAAGCGTCGAAGGTTCTCGTTGAGGAAAGTTCTGTCATCCGTAACGACGAACAGGCTCGCTCTAGGATTGTGGAAATCAAGGCATCTCTCGACGAACGGCGAGAGAAGGCACGAGTCTGGGGTCAACTCGACGATCTGATTGGTTCGGCTGACGGCACCAAGTTTCGTCGATTTGCTCAGTCCTTGACGCTCACGCATCTGATCCGTCTCGCGAACCACCACCTCGCGGACCTACAACCGCGTTACGAACTGCAGCGCGCTGAAGGTAGCGAACTCGTATTGCAGGTTGTAGACCGAAATATGGCCGATGAAGTCCGTGGCGTTCACAACCTCTCTGGCGGAGAGAGGTTTCTCGTAAGCCTCGCTCTCGCACTCGGGCTCGCGAGTATGTCATCGAGTCGGGGCATCCAGGTTGAGAGCTTGTTCATCGACGAAGGCTTCGGCGCGCTCGATACTAACAGCCTCGGGATGGCAGTCTCTGTTTTGGAGCAGCTTCAAGCGACTGGCCGACGGGTCGGCGTCATCAGTCACGTAGATGAGCTGAAGGAGCGGATTGCGGTGAAGGTAGAAGTCACGCCAATAGGGAGCGGCCGCAGTACCGTCCAGATTGTGACCGACTGACCGCGGGTGCCCAACGGCGCGCTCGGTGACTCGGGTTAATTCTCAGGACGTTTTCGGAACTTCGAGATCGCAGTCTCCGAGGATAATTCGAGGGAAAGTAGCGCTCGTGCTAATTCCGCGGGGCGGGTAAAACGCGCTCGGACTAACTGGCCTGCTCCCCAATTTCCCGCCATTCATAAGTAGAGTCCGCCGGTTATCTCGCCCTGCTGGGGCGGTAGCGTTTCCTGACTCTTTAGCACCGGGAACTCGGTCGGCGTCAACGCGCCGAGTCTCAACCGCAAGGTATACGACAAAGTTGCTTGCGTAGTTGCGTACCACAGACGACTGGATGTGGCCGAGCAGGTATTCACTCGCCGCTCGAACGAATTTTGTCCAGTCAAGCGTGAGCGCATGCAATCACTTGAGAAGCAGGTTCGGTTAACGTTGTCGTGCCTCTACAGCGCGTACAAGTACCGGAACAAGTTTGTTCATCAAGGTTTGCCGTTTCCACAGACTGTCACGCAAATATTCGACCGTAACGAGGACTCCGGAATGAACTACCTGAACCCAGTCGAAGGGATCTCTTTCGAGAAGCGATATTCGCCGGGGCCTGCTAGTGCTCAATTTTCCCAGGGGCGACGCTTCATCACGCGCACAACTGCCTTTCCTGTACTGATGCTGATTCCCCGCGCGCCCACACTGTATTGAGCTTTGGAATTACAACAGCGGCCCCAACATGTTAAAGAAAGAGATTCGCTCTCGGTGTGCGAGACGGTCGATGCGTTGTCCGAATTGCGGTCTTGACAATCAAGGGTCACTCGCGCGTTGCGAAAAGTGTTCATCTCCGCTGGTGACTGCTGAGCGTCGTGCCGCGGTCCTTCGCGCGCGTGATGTTTGGATAGGCAAGTTGATCGACCTTTCTCGGCGGAACAAGCTTCTCTACTTTCGGGACCTGAAGACGGGAACGCTCGATCTTAGCCGGTGCGATAACAAGGTTTTGAGTGAACTCCTTCGTGGCGAGACGGTCGCGCTGTCCGCTCTCATTCCCGATGCTGACGAGGTGAGCACATCGGCACGCGCAAACGATATTCGCAGGACTGCACTTGCGAATTTAGAAGAGCGAGGGCTTGAGACGCTTTTCATCGCATTTGGCTTCGCGATCTGGGCGCCGACAGACGATGGAAGACCTCCCGAGTCGCCGGTCCTCCTTGCACCAGTGGCCGTTGAAAAGCGGGGTCGCGAAGGTCGCGCGTTGAGTTTGCGGCTGGCCGGTGACTTGCAGGTTAACCCCGTGCTTCTCTTTTCTCTGGAGCGTGAGCACGGTCGGCAACTGACTCCCGAAGCCCTAGTTGAAACGAAAGACACAACGGGCGAAGAGCCTTTGATCGACCCCAAAATCGTTTACACGCGTCTTCAGTTACTGGCGGCAGGAATCAAGGACTTTCACGTGAGTCCGCGCTTGGTTCTCGGGAACTTCGCCTACCAGAAGATGGCGATGGTCAATGATCTTCGCGACAACCTAAATGAGCTTACCCACCATGATCTTGTCGCGGCGATTGCTGGTGACCCGAGCGCTCGGCGGTTGCAGCGCTACGACAATGCGAATGAAAACCCAAGAGAGCTCGATCTGTTGTCGCCTAATCATGAGTTCTTGGTGCTCGATGCTGACTCGACCCAACAAGCAGCGATTGCCGGAGTTCTCTCTCTACGAAATGGCGTGATCCAAGGTCCCCCGGGGACCGGTAAGAGCCAGACGATCGCAAACTTGATCGCGGAACTGGCAGCCCGCGGACGTCGCGTATTGTTTGTCGCGGAAAAGCGAGCAGCTCTAGAGGTGGTCCTTGACCGTCTCCAACGGCGTGGCCTGCGCCATTTGGCACTTGACCTTCATGGCGCGGGAATCACCCGTCGTTCCGTGATGAGCCAATTCGCAGAAAGTTTGAGCCTCGTACGCGATTCGACGCCGGTTGACCTAGTCGAGCTCCATCGGCGTTTTGTAGACCGCCGAAAGCGCTTAAACGAACACGTGACGCGAATGCATCTGTTGCGCGCACCATCAGCGCTGAGCGTGTATCAGTTGCAAGGACGACTGTTGCATATTCCCGCCGATCAGCATTCGGCAACTCGTTGGCGAGGGGCAGATCTCGATCGACTTACCCCCGCTATCATGGATGAAGCTTACGCGCTGCTCGCGGAGCTGGAAGCTTTCAGCGGCCTGTTCTTGCGAACAGATCCCTCGCAATGGACTGGAGCGAAATTGGCGAATGGGGCGGCGGTTCAGCAGACGATCGATTCCTTACAACGGCTCGTCAACGAATGCTGGCCGGCGCTCGAGGCTTCCTTGTCCCTGATTGTCGGTACAACTAGCGCAACGCACCCACGCACCTTGGAGGAATTGAGCTCGCTGCTTGGGCTCCTCAACGGGATCAACGAGACGCTCGAACAGTTCGAACCGGCGATATTCGAGCAGGACCTAGAAGCGATTAGGGTCGTACTCGACCCAGCTCGTAACCGACTGTCAGCTGCTTTGGCTTGGTCCTTCAAGAGGATGTATCGGCAGACCCGAAGGAAGGTTCGAGAGCTTAGGCGCGACCGTGAAAAATCGAGCGCGAAGCTGCTGGAGGCCGTCACGATCGCTGCCGCCCAACTCCGCCGATGGACTGTGCTGGCGCCGGGACATCTTCCCGTCAGCTGCGACGACCTCGAAGCATGCCGGTCAGATTTCGATCGAGCGATGACCGAGTTGGATACGCTCGCTCTAGCTCTTGCTCGCGGCGATCTGCGCCGCTTCTCAATTGACGGACTGCGTCGCCTCTCCGAAACGCTCCTTGCCGATAGCGCTACAGCCTATCGATTGCCGAGGCTGATTCAGATTGAGCAGCGACTTTCAGAACTGGGAATCAACGCTCTCGAAAACGAAATTAAGAGACGGCGACTCGACCCGCGTGTTTGGCCCAAGATCCTCGAGCACGCCTGGCTAGCGTCATGTCTCGATGCCGCGCGGAGCGGCGACCCGAATCTCGCCGGATTCAATGGCGACATTCACCAGCGCTTCCGCGAGGAGTTCTGTCAGCTAGACGCGGAACGCCTCAATCTTTCGGTTCACAGGGTGCGGCGGGCGCACGCAGAGCAGGCGCTACGCGAGATGAACGCGCATCCTGATCAAGAAGATCTCGTCCGACGTGAGGCCGCCAAGAAAGCCAGACACTTGCCGTTTCGCAAATTGCTGGCTCAGGCGCCTGACGTCCTCACCGCGCTGCGACCCTGTTGGTTTGCAAGCCCGCTCTCGGTGAGCGAACTCATGCCGGCTGCGAGGCAGTACTTCGATGTGGTTTTGTTCGACGAGGCCAGCCAGGTGCTGCCCGAGGATGCGATACCCGCCCTTCTCCGTGCTTCGACTGCGGTCGTCGCCGGCGATCAAAACCAGCTGCCGCCGACGACATTTTTCGATGTAAGCGGAGACGATGACGACGAAGTTGAATCTGCTTCTGCCGCGGAGGGTTTCGAGAGCCTGCTCGATCAGATGATCGGCTTGATAGAAAGACCCTGGTCGCTTGAGTGGCACTATCGCAGTCTTGACGAGTCTCTCATCGCCTTTTCGAATCGCTACATATATGGCGATCGGCTGATCACGTTTCCTGGTCCAGGAGGTCCACCTGCGATCTCGCACGTCCTCGTTCCCTTCATCCCTGATCAAGAGGGGCAGGACGAAAGTTCCAGCGAAGAAGTCCGCAGAGTTACCGAATTGGTGCTGAAACACGCGACTGAGCGCCCGAATGAAACCCTCGGAGTCATCGCGATGGGAATCAAGCACGCCCGCAGAGTCGAGGCTGCGATTGACTACGCATTGATCTCGCGCCCGGATCTCGAAGCATTCTTCGCGGAAGATCGAAAAGAACGGTTCTTCGTGAAAAATCTTGAACGGGTGCAAGGCGATGAACGCGACGCGATAATCCTCACGATCGGTTACGGCAAGGATCGTTCGGGGAGGCTGCTTTATCGATTTGGGCCACTTCTGACTAAGGGTGGTGAAAGGCGCCTCAACGTAGCGATAACACGCGCTCGGCGTCGGATGCTGGTCGTGTCGTCGTTCGATCACCGCGATATGGATCCCAACCGGACCAAGGGAAGGGGCGTGGAGCTTCTTCGTCTGTTCCTCGAGTACGCCGCATCTCGAGGAAAGCGGTTCGGCGACCAGGGTGCGTCCGCATTTCCCGAAAACTCATTCGAGAAGGACGTTCAGAATGCGCTTCAGTCGAAGGGGATCGAACTCATTCCGCAGTATGGAGTTTCGAGATATCGGATCGATTTCGTCGCGAAGCACCCCCAGCGACCTGGCCGACTGGTCCTCGCCGTGGAATGCGATGGCGCGAGCTATCATTCGGCCTACACCGCGCGCGATAGAGACCGCCTGAGACAACAACACCTCGAAGCACTAGGTTGGCGTTTCCATCGCATATGGTCGACCGATTGGTTCATGCGGCGCGATCAAGAGATTGATCGCGCTGTCGCCGCGTACAAGGCCGCAGTTGCGCATGTTGATCGCTCGGATTCCTCCGGAGGTGTTTCCGGCGCGAACTCTGGTGGCGCGAGCGTGGACGGATCGAATGACGCTCCAACCGTTGTTGCCGCAGGCCGCGTGGTTGCGAGACGTCCACCACTACGGAAGCGAGCAAGCATCGAGGACTATCGTCCCTCCGAACTTGTCTCTTTGGTTGAGTGGATCAAGTCTGATGGGCGACTGCGGACGGACCAGGAATTAGCCGACGAAATGCTGGAAGCGCTCGGGTTCAACCGTCGGGGCGCGCGCATCGATGAAGCGATAAGGAAGGCGATCGAACAGAGTCATTGGCGAGCACGAGCGGCAGGCTCCAAAGCGATCCAGTAAGCACTCGAGACGATCGCTCCGTTCGTGATGCAGATCTTCAAGAAGTGCGCGCGAGGTCGCCCTCGCACCGGCGTTCCGGTGTGAAAGAGGTTTGTTCAGCAGACAAATTTATGAAATCCACTCGGCTACCGGATTCCTATGTTCCTCTTCTGTAATTGCCACTCGAACGGCAGCTTGAAGTGCTTCAAGATTTCCGCATTCAATTCAGCAGGTTGACGACCCTCGGCTATTGCCTCGACGATTCTCGGGCTCAGAAACGCTAACCGGATCAGACGTCTGACGTGCCGTTCGCCGAGTTTCTCTCGCTTCGCAATTTCGACGGTCGATGCCGCACGACCGGAAACCAGATCATCGAACCATCGATGACCGCGCGCAATTACCCTTAGTAAGGCGGGATCTGCCCTTTGAGGCGACGCACGATCGCCTTCGATCACGAGCCGCATTTCCACGCCACGCCGCTTCACCCTCATCGGAATGAACTGAGCGACGACCGTCTTGTTCGTATCCGAACCGTCTCGTTCTTCTATCGTTGGCATCGGCAGCTTGAGCGATACGCGGATGCCGTCTTGTTGCAGATCAACCCGTTCGATCAACGTGGCCATCTCAACTGCCGCATCCGTCTCAGATTGCAGCCTCCGAGTACACGCCTCGGCGGCCTTGAATATTGAGGGCAGTCGATTCGCGTCGGCTCCAGTATCCTGGATAGCGGCTGTGATTGAGGTTTGATCACCCAGAATCTGCTGAGCTGCTGAGGCCACAGTGCGTTCGATCTCCGGTGCCGGAATCCGCCAGCCGCGCTGCGTGTCGTCGGTCGCGCCGTTCATGAGACTTTTCGAAACGTAGTAGCGATAGCGACGTTCGCCCTTCACCGCGTGGCTCGGAGTCAGGCACTCGCCGCTCTCGTCGAACAACCTACCGACGAGCGGGCTCGGCGCGGCTTTGGTGATGAGCGCCTTGCGCCGAGTTGTCTGGTCGAGTGCCTGCTGCCGCGTCTTATCCCATAAATCGCGATCGATGATCGCTTCGTGCTGCCCCGGATAACACACAGTCTTGTGACGGATCTCGCCGATGTAGATAGGATTCGACAGCAGCTTGTAGAGTGCGCCGCGCGAGAACGGTCTTCCTCCGGATTGAGTGCCCTTTCTCGACGTCCGGACGTTCGTGACCATGCCGCGCCGGTCGAGGTCCTCTTTGAGAAAGCGAACGCAGCCGAGTTCGGCATAGCTACGGAAGATGCTTCGCACCGTTTCCGCGTCGGTCTCGTTGACCACCAGGCGGCGATCGACGACGTCGTAGCCGATCGGCACCATTCCACCCATCCACATACCCTTCTTCTTTGAAGCGGCTATCTTGTCGCGGATGCGTTCGCCCGTGACCTCCCGCTCGAATTGCGCGAACGACAGCAGCACGTTGAGCGTGAGCCGCCCCATCGAAGTGGTCGTGTTGAACTGCTGGGTGACGGCGACGAAGGAAACGCCCTGCGCATCAAAGACCTCGACCATCTTCGCAAAGTCAGCCAACGAGCGCGTGAGGCGATCGACCTTGTAGACCACGACCACATCGATGAGCGCACGGCGAATGTCGGCGAGCAGTTGTTGAAGCGCCGGACGATCCATCGTGCCGCCCGACACACCACCGTCGTCATACGCGGTTTTGATGAGCCGCCAGCCCTCGCCCGCCTGGCTCTTGATGAATGCTTCGCACGCCTCGCGCTGCGCGTGAAGGGAGTTGAAGTCCTGCTCGAGACCCTCTTCGGACGATTTACGGGTGTAGATCGCGCAGCGCCTGATGGAAGGCTTAGTCTGCTCCATTGCCGTTCTCCTTCCTGCGCGTCTTCAGCCCGAAGAACAGCGGCCCCGACCATCGACTCCCGGTGATGACTCGCGCGACTTCGGAGAGCGAGCGATGCCGTTTGCCGCGATATGAGACGCCGTCATCGAGAACCGTCACCCGATGGCTCGTACCGTTCCACTCGCGGATCAGTACGGTGCCACGCTTGGGCACGCGGATTTGCGTCGTATCGATTGCGCGCCTTGCGCGGGTATCTTCCGCGACGCGATGCAGTAGTTTGCGCGTCGCGGGTTTGAGCCCACCGTACACACGCTCTTGCAGCCGGTAGGCGATTCCGTAGCGCATCAGGGAGCGGCTGGATTTCTTGGGCGGACTGTTTCCCCAGAGGGTCGTCCATCGCGCCTTGAGTTCGATCGCTCCTAGTGATGTCAGACTCGTAAGTTCAGCGGTGAGCCTTTGGTGTTCGGTATCTGAGAGCTGGAGCTTCATGACTGCACGCCTCCCAACGCGGGCAGTCACACCATTGCTCTGCTATCGGCACGCAGCCAGTCCTCTCAGCCGGTCGGGGCGCCTACCTTCTTGATGGCGAATTGAGGCCGGTTTAATGGCGAATCAAAGGCGATGTGAGGGCTGTTCGAGGGGCACGAACGCCGTCTCGCAGGCGGATGCTAGGAGTTTTCCCGGAGCGTTCTGATCCCTCTCTGGATTCGGTCAGCGACCTCCGACAATTCCGGCTGCCGGGGTGGGACTCCCGGAACCGCCGAGCCGCTGCTCTCCGGCCCAAGATCAAGGACGCCGCGAACAAGCAGCTTGGCGCGCTCAAAGGCTTCGACGGTGAGTCCGCTGCG
>CAYSCX010000034.1:0-16245 GCA_964429575.1 uncultured Binatia bacterium (SeqCode)
CGAGCGTGAGCAATTGAGTAAGCTGGTCGAGTTTCTTGCGTCCAACCCCGATGCGTCCGGCGAGGAGATCGAAAAGAAAATTTACGACCTCGGCCGCGAATACTATCCGAAGCCGGGCAACATCTTCCCACTTCTGTACCGCGTGCTGCTCGGCCAGGACCGCGGCCCCCGCCTCGGCGCCTTCATCAGGCTCGCCACCCCCGCCCGCGTTGTCGAATTACTGAACGCCTCACTAAGCCACTCAGTCGTCTGACCCCTCGCCCGCTTTGCTGCCGGAGAGGTTGGGGTGAGGGCGCCGGATTGCTCCATTTCACCTCCCCTACACAAACTCCGCGAACACCGAGTCGGCCACTTCCACGCCGCGGTCTGTCAAACGAATCCACCCGTCCGCGCGTTCCAGCAAGCCACCCTCGAATAGCCGCGCGGCGCGCCCGCCGAATCTTTCGTCGAATGAAATGCCGAATCGTGCGGCGAATTCCTCGAGCGCAAATCCGTCGCGCAGTCGCAGATTCAAAAACACAAACTCGCCCGCCGCGGTTTTCGCGTCAATTTCCTCGAAGCCCGTCTCCGCCAAGCCGCCCGCGCTCGCGCGCTCGATGTACTTCGCCGGCATCTTCTCGTTCCACCATCGACGTCCGACCGCGCCGGTGGCGACCGCGCCGGTGGCGACCGCGCCGTTGCGCGCGAAACTGTGGGCGCCCGCGCCGATCCCGAGGTAGCTCTCCGCTCGCCAGTAACTCAGATTGTGACGCGACTCTCCCCCGCGCCGCGCGTAGTTCGAAATCTCGTACATCGCATAGCCGCGCCGCGGCAGTTCCGAGCGCGCCGCGGCATACATCTCAGCCTGCACGTCTGATTCCAGCGGCCGGATGCGCCCGCGCTTCATCTCCGTGAAGAATGCGGTGCCTTCCTCGAACGTCAGGTTGTACGCCGAGATGTGGTCGGGTTCGAGCGATGCAGCCTCCTCGATGTCGCTGAGCACGTCTTTAACGCTCTGGCCCGGCACCGCAAATATCAAATCGAGGTTGAGCCGCTCGAAACCCGCGCGCCGTGCATTGCGCGCAGCCTCGCGCGTCTCATCGGCGCTGTGAATTCGCCCGAGGTACTTCAGCAGCTCCGGCTTGAACGACTGCGCGCCGAAGCTCATCCGATTGACGCCCGCAAGCTTGAACCCGAATAGCTGCTCTCCATCGACCGTTCCCGGATTCGCCTCCAGCGTTATCTCTGCGCCTGCTTCGACGCCGAACAGCCGATCCGCGCACTCGATGATTCTCGCGATCGATTCGGGGTTGAACAGCGACGGCGTCCCGCCTCCGAAGAAGATCGTCTTGACGCGCGCGCCGGCAAACGGCGCATCATTCGCGCGCCGCTCCAGCTCCGCCGTCAGCGCGCGAACGTATTCATCCTCGGGCCACGCCGCCGCCGCATGCGAGTTGAAGTCGCAGTACGGGCACTTCGACTGGCACCACGGAATGTGTACGTAGAGCGAAAAACTCACGGCACCGCTCAGCGTCCTTTGAACTCGGGCGGCCGCTTTTCCAGGAACGCGCGGACGCCCTCGGCGAGGTCGTCGCTCGATGCGACCAGCGCAACCATCTCGCGCAGGTAGTTGAGCGCCGTCACGTAGTCCATCGACGCGGAATTGTAGATTGCCTGCTTCCCAAGCCCCAGCACGAGCGGGCTGAAACTCTTGAGCCGCCGCGCGAGCCTCCGCACTTCCGAGTCGAGCTGCGACAGCGGCACCGCCCGCGTGACGAGGCCGAGCCGTTCGGCGCGCAATGCGTCGATTCTCTCCCCGCCCAGCGCAAGCTCCACCGCCGCGCGCGGCCCGACCAGCCGCAGGATCGGCGCCATCACTACCATCGGGAACAGCCCGAGCGTAATTTCCGGCAAACCGAACTCCGCGTTGTCCGCAGCGAGCACAAAGTCGCATCCCGCCGCGAGACCCATCCCGCCCGCAAGCGCGAAACCCGCGACCCGCGCGATCACCGGCTGCGGCATCCGATGAATCGTTTCGAGCAGATCCGCGACGCCGCCGAAGTAGCGCCGGCGCGCGGGCAGGTCGCTCAGCGTCGCGACTTCCTTCAAGTCCGCGCCCGCGCAAAACGCTACGTCTCCCGCGCCGCGCAAGATCACCACGCGCACGTCCGCGTCGCGCGATAGCTCCGCGAACGCCGCCCGCAACTCGTTGATGGTCAGCGTGTTGAGCGCGTTGCGCACGTCGGGCCGGTTGATTGTAACCGCCGCGACGCCATCTTCGCGCACAACCACGATGTTCTCGAACGCCATCGCTGATCATTTTACGGTCGCGCCCGGTGATATGCCACGCGCCGCGCAGGCGAGGGCGCTCTGCTGCAAGTGTCCGTCACGCGCGGTTATACTTGAGCGGCCGCATCGACCAGCGTGGAGGAACCAGCGAAAACCAGAGCGCAGAGCGGAGCGCGAGCCGGCGAAACCGCGCAGCCGCACGCCGACGCCTCGCCCGCGCGTCGCAGCATGGCGCACCTGGTTGGCGCAGGGATTCTCCTAAGCCGTATCGCCGGTCTAATTCGCGAGAGCATCTTCGCGCACTATCTCGGCAACTCGGCTGCCGCCGACGCATTCAAGGCCGGCTTCCGCATCCCCAACATTCTTCAGAATCTTTTCGGCGAGGGCGTGCTATCCGCGTCATTCATTCCCGTTTACTCGAAGCTTCTCGAGCACGACGACCGCGAACGCGCCGACCAGCTCGCCTGGACCGTCGGCTCGCTTTTGTCGCTCGCCGTTGCGGTGCTGGTGCTGCTCGGTGTCTTCGCCGCGCCGTACCTCATAATGGTCATCGCGCCGGGCTTCGAGGGCGCCAAGCGTGAGTTGACTGTCACTCTCGTGCGCATCCTGTTTCCGTGCACTGGCTTGCTCGTGATGTCCGCCTGGTGCCTCGGCGTACTGAACAGCCACCACCGCTTTTTCGCATCGTATTCAGCACCTGTCGCGTGGAACGCCGCGATCATCGTGACCCTGCTCTTCTTCGGGCCGCGCCTCGGCGAATCTTCTCTGGTCATCAGAGTCGCTTGGGGCGCCGTCGCGGGCGCGGCGTTGCAAATCGGGGTGCAACTCCCACAAACGATCGCGTTGCTCCGCCGTTTTCGCCCGGCCTTTGCCGGAATCGCCGAGCCCCTTCGCACCGTGGCGCGAAACCTCGGCCCGGTCGTCGCGGGCCGCGGCGTCATTCAAGTCAGTGGATACATCGACAACCTGCTCGCGAGCCTCCTGCCTACCGGCGCCGTCGCGGCGCTGAGCTACGGGCAAATCCTGTACATGTTGCCGTTTAGCCTCTTCGGGATGTCAGTGGCGGCGGCCGAACTTCCGACGATGTCGCGGGCGACAGGCTCGCCCGACGAAATTGCCGCCACACTGAAGCCGCGTCTCGACGCCGGTCTTCGACAGATCGCCTTTCTCGTCGTGCCGTCTGCCGCGGCGTTCCTGTTCCTCGGCGACACGATCGCGGCGTTGCTGTTCCAGTCGGGTCAGTTCACTCGCGCCGACGCGATCTATGTGTGGTCGGTGCTCGCCGGGTCGTCGATTGGGCTGCTCGCGGTCACGATGGGCCGGCTCTACAATTCCGCCTTCTACTCGTTGCATGACACGCGGACGCCGTTTCGCCTCGCGACGCTTCGCGTGACGCTGACGCTGATTCTCGGCTACGTCTTCGCGATCATCGCGCCGCCGGTTCTCGGAATTCCGATGCGATGGGGTGTGGCGGGATTGACGGCGTCGGCGGGTCTCTCAGGCTGGCTTGAATACTCGATGCTTCGCACGCGGCTCAACCGTCGAATTGGCGAGACGGGCCTGAAGCGCACGTACGTAGCGAAACTGTGGATGCTCGCGACCGTCGCTGGCGTCGCGGCGTTCGCGGTGAAAGCCCTGGTCGCCGGCGCCGCACCGGCCCTTGAGGCGCTCGCGGTTCTGCCGGTATTCGGTCTGATTTATCTTGGCGGCGCATACCTCGCGGGCGTCGCGGAACTGCGCCAGATGGCGGACGCGCTCAGCCGGAGGTTTTGGCCGATCGCAAACGCTCGATAGTTCGCGACGTGCTCCGTCCGCGCAGCATCGGCGCAAGCACCACGCGCCCGCCGCGCGACTCGACGAACTCTTTGCCGTCGATTCGTTTCCCGCGCCAATCCTCGCCCTTCACCAGCACGTCGGGCCGCAGCGCGCGAATTATCTTCTCCGCTCGTGGGTCGTCGAAAACTACTACGTAATCGACCGCCTCGAGCGCCGCGAGGATGCGCGCGCGCTCGTCGGCTCCATAAACCGGCCGGCCTGCGCCCTTGATCGCGCGCACGCTGCGGTCGCTGTTGAGCGCGACCACCAGCTTGTCCGCCTGCGACCGCGCGAAGTGAAGTATCTGCAGGTGGCCGGCGTGCAGCAGGTCGAAGCATCCGTTGGTAAATGCGATCGTTCTGCCTGCGCGCCGCTCGCGCTCGAGCGCGGTTTGAAGCTCGCGCACCGGCATGATCTTCCGCTCATATCCGTCCCTGCCCGGCGTGAGTGCGCGCGCCAAATCGTCGCGCGAGATCACTTCGGTGCCGATGCGGGACACTTCGATGCTCGCGGCAAGGTTTGCGAGCCGCGCTGCCGACGGATATCCAAGTCCTGCGATCGCGAACAGCCCGAACACGCTCAACACCACGTCGCCCGCCCCGGTAACGTCGTAAACTTCGCGCGGCACGGTCGGGACGTAGGTCGCCGCGCCGCCACGTTCGAGCAGGTACATGCCGTCGCGGTCGAGCGTCACCAAACACGCGTCGAGGCGCAGCCGCTTGATGAGAGTTTCCGCCGCCATTCGCCACGCATCGCGATCGCGCAGCCGCGCGCCGGTCGCCTGCTCCGTCTCGAATCGATTCGGTGTCATCGCACTGGCGCCGCGGTATATCGAAAAATCGTCGGTGAGGCGCGGATCGACGATGACTGGTATCTTCCGCCGCCGCGCACCGTCGATCAGCGCGCGCAGCAGCCCCGCGGTGAGCAATCCCTTGTTGATATCCGAAATGAGCACGCCATCCACACTCGCCAGTTCACGCTCCAGGCGCCTGACCAGCTCACGCTCCGCTGCTGGCGCGAGTGAACTAGTGTCTTCCTCGTCCACCCGGAGCAGTTGCTGGGTGCCGCGATGCGCCGCCTGCACGGAGCCCAGCATGCGGTCCTTGACGATCGTCGCGCGATCGGAATCGACAAGAATGCCGCGCGTGCCGATGCCGAGTGCCCGAAAGATCTCGAGCAGCAGCCGTCCGTTGCGATCGTTGCCGACGACGCTGAGCGCGCTCACCTCGGCCCCGAGCGCGCGCAGGTTCGCCATCACGAATCCCGCGTTGCCGGGCTTCTCCTCGCGGCGCGTCACGCGCAGCACCGGGATCGGTGCCTCGGGCGAGATTCGCTCCACGTCGCCCCACAGGTAGCGGTCGAGAATTATTTCGCCGGCGACCAGAATCCGAACCGGCTTGATGTTCGGCAGCGTGGCGGCGCTGGGTGCTGACTTTCGCTGCGTGCGCGCGCGCTTCTTGCGGGACGCCATCACGCCGCATGATACGGCATCGCGTACCCGCGATTAAACTCATCCGGTCGGCGCGGTTCGGGCCGGCACGGTGCGAGGATGCAAAGCGCCGCACGATGAGGGCATAATCCATCGACAGCGATGGAAATGGAGAAACCGCAAACGTCTCACGCCGCCCAGGGCCGCGCGATTGCGCGCCACCCGATCTGGTTCGCCGTCGCGCTGACTGCCGCCATCGTGATCGTTGAGACCGCGATCGCGTGGGCGGCGGACTTGGTCGCGCCGGGTCTCCCGATGGTTCAGTCGGGCTTGATCGCGAATTCCGTGCTTGCGCTGATCGCCGGTGTGCTCGTTTCTTATGTGAGCGGCTGGCGCGCCGCGGGTTTTCGCGCGCCGATTTCAGCGGCCAGCCTGCTGCACTGCTGGGCGATCGCCGCATACAGCCTGATCGTGCTCGCGGGCGCACCGTCAAAAGAGGAAGGCGCTTCGTTCAGCGTGCTTGCGCTCGCGATGATCGTCGGATTCCAGAAGGAAGCGTTCTCGCGAGGGCTTACGTTGTGGATGCTCGAACCGCTCGGGCGTTGGCGCGCGGTATCGCTCTGCGGACTGCTCTACGGCGCGATGCATCTCGGTGCGCTACTGGTCGGGGCGGCGCTGCGGCCGACGTTGGTCGGCGCAACAATGATGGCACTCATCGGGTTTGCCTGCGCGGCAGTTCGTCTGCGCACCGCGACCATCTGGCCGCTCGTCGCGCTGCAGGCGCTCTTCTACGTGGGCGCTTTCTCGCAGTACACGTCGGGGCCCAACGCGCTGCCCCCGTGGAACGTTCTCATGATGTCGCTGCTGATTTCGATTTCGGTCGCTGGTTACGGCGTCGTGACGCTGTGGTTCTGGCGCGATTCGCGTAGCGGCGCCGCGATGCGCGCAACCGCCGCTCAGCGGATCGCGTAGCCGCCGTCCACGAACACCAGCGTTCCGGTCACAAAGTCCGACGCGCTCGACGCGAGAAACACCGCCGCTCCCGCAAGCTCCTCCGGCTCGCCGAACCGTCCCGCCGGCGTGCGGATGATGATCTCGTCGTACAGCGGCGTACCTTTGACCGGCGCGGTCATCTCGCTCCAGATCCATCCGGGCACAATGCCGTTCACCTGCACGTTGTGGGGCGCCATCTCGATCGCCATCGATTTCGTAAGCTGCACCAGTCCGCCTTTCGCTGCGGAGTAGGGCGCCACGCCAGGCGATCCGAAGATCGCGTACTCGCTTGCGATGTTGATGATCTTGCCGCGCTTGCGCTTGACCATCGACTGCCCCGCAATCTGCGAGAGCAGAAAGCACGACGTCAAGTTCGTTTCGAGCACGCGATCCCAGTCCTCGGCGGTTAGCTTCAGCACGCTTCCCCACACCGCGATTCCTGCGTTGTTCACCAGGATATCGACCGGCCCAAGCTTGCTCTCGACCTTTTCAATCGCTGGACGCAACCCCGCGCGCTCGGTCACGTCGACTCGCAACGTCATCGCCTCGACGCCGTGCGCCTTGAGCTCTGCCAGCACCTTCGCGTTCTTCTCCTCGTTGCGTGCGAGCACCGCGACCGCCGCGCCCGCCTCCGCGAGTCCAAGCGCGATTCCGCGGCCGATTCCGCCGTTTCCGCCGGTGACCACGGCAACTCGGCCGCTCAAGTCGAACATCTTGGGACTCGCCATCGACCACTCCTTCGTTCGTCGCCAATCGCGCGGCACTCGCGCCGGCGCGGTTGGACATCGTCGGCGCGGCGCTCCTATATTGGCGTCTCGCGCTCGTCGATGTCGAGCATTTGCGCACGGCGCGCGCGAATTCCACGAGGTATCAGCGACATGCCACTGATGACGCCCGAGCAGTACAAGCAATCTCTGCGCGACGGCCGCGCGGTGTTCTTCCGTGGAGAGCGCGTCGCCGACGTCACCAGCCATCCAGTCATCGGCATCGCGGTCGAGCACGCCGCTACCGACTATCGGATGGCCGAAGATCCGCGCTACCGCGACCTCGCCGTAATGCGCGACGGCCGCGATGAGTACAGCCGCTACTATCACATCCCGCGCAACCCCGATGACCTGCGCAAGCGCAGCGACCTGATCGCAGCCGCGACCCGCGAAGGCGCCACGCTGGTCGTGCTCATCAAGGAAATCGGCACCGACGCGCTGTACGCGCTCACCATGCTCGGCGAGCGGATGGCCAAGGCGGGCAAGCCCGAGTATCGCGAGCGAATTCAGAAGTTCTACCGTCACTGTCGCGACGGCGACCTGGCCGTCTGCGTCGCGCAGACCGACGTCAAGGGCGACCGCTCGCTCGGGCCGCTGCAGCAGGACCATCCCGACTACTACGTGCGCGTAGTCGAGGAGCGCGCGGACGGAATCGTGGTGCGCGGCGCCAAGGTGCACACCTCGGTTTCCACCAACAGCCACGAGGTGATTGTGCTGCCGACGCGCGCGATGCGTGCCGAGGACAAGGCCTACGCCGTCGCGTTCGCGGTGCCGGTCAACACTCCGGGGCTGAAGCTAATTGCCAGCTCGCACGGCAGCTCCCCCAAGGATGCGTTCGAGCATCCGATCAGCGCCCGTCACAAGATGATGGAGACGCTGACCGTTTTCGACGATGTCTTCGTCCCGAAAGAACGCGTGTTTCTGTGCGGTGAAGTGGAGTTCGCGGGCCTGCTCGCGCTCACCTTCGTGCGCTTCCACCGCTTCACCGCGGTGTCATACAAGCTGCCGCTGCTCGAACTGCTCGCCGGCGCGGGGCATGCGATCGCCGAGGCCAACGGCATCTCGCGCGCGGGCCACGTTCGCGACAAGCTCACGCACCTCGCTGCATATCACTCAACCGTGCGCGGCCTCATCGAACACGCCGCCGCGACCTGCACGCTCGAGGAGGGCGTCGCGGTTCCGAACACGCTCATCACCAACGTCGCGAAGTATCACTTCGCGCACAACTACCATCAGGCGGTGCAAATCGTTCAGGATCTCGCCGGTGGCTTGCTGGTCACCGCGCCGGCTTCCGAAGACTTCACCAGCGAAGCGACTCGCGGCTACGTACTCAAATATCTCGGCGGCGCCAAGGGCTTCGACGCCGAGAAGCGCATGCGGTTGCTCAACCTGATCAGCGATCTTACGTCGTCGGATTTCGGCGGCTACCAGGAGGTGCTCGCGGTGCACGCCGAGGGCGGCTTCGAGGCCGAGAAGTTGCAGGCCTATCGCGAGTACGACTTCAAAACGGTCGCCGACTACGCGCGCAAGCTCGCCGGCGTGTAGGTTCACCTGCTCAGTCTGCCGCGCGAGCGAGAAAACCGATTCGCTTGCGCGGCGGAGCCACCGGCTGCATCAGCTGTCGAATCGCGTCGAAGACCGTTCTGAACTGCACGTCGTACTTCTTTTCGAGTTCATCGAGTTTCCGCGATAGCTCGCGGTGCGATTCGAGCATTGCGCGCAGTCTCACGAACGCGCGCATTATCGCGATGTTCGCCGCCACCGCGCGCTTGCTGCGCAACACGCTCTGGCAGGGTGTTGAGAAAAGCCTCGAATACGAAATTGGCATCGGCCTGGTTCCCAACACCCTGCGTGAAAACTGGCCGCCTTCCTAATCTTCTCCCCCTGCGGGGGAGACGCGAGAGAGGGAGCAGGCCGTTGAAAATGCCTTTTTCAACAGCCTGCTAGAGCATCGCCACGCCATGTTCGGTGAATGCGTAGGGCGGGTATTTGGAGTAGCGCCCCCGTTCTAAGGTCACAATTTGTGACCTTACGCGGCGCTTCGTTGATGATTGCGACGACAACGTTTCGGACCGCAGCGCGTGAGCCTCTTCCCAAGTCAGTCGAAACATGAAGTCATTAGGAAAGCGCTCTTCGCTGCGCCGCACCGCTTTGCGCCCTTTTCGAATCGAGATTTCGTAGGGGCGCACAGCTGTGCGCCCGCGATTAGGAGGGCCCCTTCGTCACACCTCCCACGGCGCGCTCACCCCTGCTGTGCACCGCGCATCGGGGTTCTCTCGGTCGAATTCCCAGCGAGAGGGATTGCCCCGGATGTACTGTCTGATTCGCTCTAGGTCCCCGTCGTCGCGCACGGCGTGTTCATAGTAATTGCGCTGCCATACGGGCCCGGTCCGTCCGAGAAGCCTGTTTATTTCGCGCGTGCTGGTCGCCTTGAAGCCTGCAATGAACGAACCGAGCGAGCGTGCCGGCCGTGCGAGATTGTTCCGTAGGGGCGCACAGCCGTGCGCCCGTTCCGATTCGAGCTCCGGCAACAGGACGATGCCGTGGATATGGTTGGGCATGACGATAAATTCGTCGAGCATGATGCCCGGGCGGATCCGTTCGGAGTCGAGCCATAGACGCTGAACGACGCGCCCGGCCCGATTGAGAATCATCCGGCTGTCGTTCACGGTTCCGAACATGAACTTGCGATCGTAAGTGCAGATCGTGACGAAGTAGGCGCCTGCGGTGCGATAGTCTTACGCACGCAGCCGAATCGAGCGGCGCCGAGGTAGCGGCGGTCGCGCGATCATGGCGCGTCAAAGTGGGCGCACAAGCTGTGCGCCCCTACGAAGAAGCTGAGCGGCTGCGGCGCTTACTTCTCCGTTCTCAGCTCAATCGTGTTGCCGTCCGGATCCAGAATCCACAACTGCCGCCCCGCGATATTCCCCGGCGCCTCCATGAATTCGATTCCAAGCTCCTTTAGCGTCGCCTTGGTCTCCTCGAAGTCGGCAACCTCCAGCGCAAGATGCGGTCCGAGCGGATCGGGCCTCTGGCCGCGGTTCTCGCTCGCGATCAGATGGATCGAATTCCCTCCGACGCCGTACCACGCTCCGCCGATGCCGAACTCCGGGCGCGGCAACTTCTTGAGTCCGAGCACCTTCTCGTAGAACTCGAAGGACTTTTCCGGCGCCGTGATTCTCACCGCTGAGTGGCTAAAGCCTTGAACCTTTATCATCGTGAATCCTCCGTCTAATGAACTTCTGCGCCGCCCGCGACCGTCAGCGACGCGCCGGTTACGTTATCCGCCTTGCACAGGTACAGGACTGCCTCGCCGATGTCCGCCGGCGTCTGCTCGCGGCCGAGGTAGGTGTTCTGCCGCGCGAGCCGATCGATTGCCTCGCCTTCGCCGGAGCCTAGCGCCGGTGCGATTGCCTTGTTCAGCACCTCGGTGAACATCGCGGTCCGCAGGAAACCGGGGCATATCGCATTGACGCGAATGTTCGACGGCCCCAGCTCCTCGGCGAGCGCCTGCGTCAGCGCGACCACCGCGAACTTGCTCGCGCAGTATGCCGAAAGCGTCGCGCGACCCGCCTTCGCGGCTATCGACGCGATGTTGACGATCGCGCCTTCTTTATTCTTCGTCAGGTATGGAATGCACGCCTTCGCACACAGGAACGGTCCCTTCGCGTTGACCGCCATAATCCGGTCCCACAGCTCTTCGGACATCGTCGCGACCGCGCCGACACCGATAATTCCCGCGTTGTTGACGAGTATGTCAACGCCGCCGAGCTTCTCCGCAGTCTCGCGCGCCATCCGCTCGCAGTCCGCGAACTTCGTGACGTCGGCGAGAATCGCGACGGTTCTTCCTTCGTAGCGTTTAACTTCCTCGAGCGTGCGGTTGAGATCGCTCTGCGCCGCGAGGTTGTAGGTGAGCGCCGGGTCTTTCTGGCTGCCGATGTCCACCAGCGCGACGTTCGCGCCCGCCTCGGCCAGTTTGAGCGCGATGCCGCGGCCGATGCCACGCGCGGCGCCTGTCACGATTGCGTTCTTTCCGCGCAGTTCCATCGCCACCTCCTGATACCGTCGCTATCTAGCACGGCGGGCGGCAGTCGCGGTAAGCCCGCGCTACCCTCTCAATCGAACGCGCTTTCGCCGGTGATGTCGCGCCCCAGGATCAGCGTGTGGATGTCGAACGTGCCCTCGTAGGTGTTCACTGTCTCCAGGTTCAGCATGTGCCTGATGACCGGATACTCGTTCACGATTCCGTTCGCGCCCAGCATGTCCCGTGCGTCGCGTGCGATCGCCAGCGCCGCTCCGACGTTGTTGCGCTTGGCGAACGACACGTGCTCCGGCCGCATCTTGCCCTCATCCTTGAGCCGTCCAAGCCTGAGGGACACCATCTGAGCCTTGGTGATCTCGGTCAGCATGCCGACCAGCTTGTTCTGGACGAGCTGATAGCCTGCGAGCGGACGCGCGAATTGTTTGCGCGACTTCACGTAGTCGAGCGCGCACTGATAGCAAGTCCGCGCTGCTCCGATCGCGCCCCACGCGATTCCGTAGCGCGCCTGCGTGAGACACCCCAGCGGACCGCGAAGCCCGCGCGCGTCGGGCAGATGCGCGCTCTTGGCGACCCGCACATCCTCCAGAATCAGCTCCGACGTGATCGACGCGCGCATCGAGAATTTGCCGTGGATGTCGCGCGTCGAGAACCCCGGCGCGCCCTTCTCGACCAGAAACCCGGTTATGCCTTCATCGACCTTCGCCCACACCACCGCGATATCCGCGATCGAGCCGTTTGTTATCCACCGTTTTGTTCCGTTGAGAACCCACCCGTCGCCGTCGCGACGCGCGCGCGTCTCCATACCACCCGGATCTGAGCCGTGGTCCGGCTCCGTCAGACCGAAGCACCCGATAAGCTTGCCCTTCGCCATCTCCGGCAAGTAGCGCTGCTTCTGTTCTTCGGTGCCGTACGCATAAATCGCGTACATTGAAAGCGCGGACTGGACCGACGCGAACGAGCGCAGTCCTGAGTCGCCCGCCTCCAGTTCCTGCATGATCAATCCATACGCGACGTTGTTCATCCCCGCGCATCCGTAGCCCTTGATGTTCGCGCCGAACATCCCCAGCTCCGCCATGCGCGGTACCAGCTCGCGTGGAAAAGATTCGTCGGCGAAGTGGCGCTCGACAGTTGGCAGCACCTCTCGCGCAACGAATTGCTTCACCGTGTCACGTGTCATTCGCTCTTCGGGAGAAAGCAGATCCTCGAGGTGAAAGAAGTCCAGGTCTCTTAGCAGGTCCGCCATTTTCGGCTCCGTTTCGGGTTTGTACGGCGCTCCGCACTGCCATCCGGTTTACCACGTGATCGCGCGCTGGCTCGTTCGAGTCCACCCCTAAGCACTATCCCACGCGCGTTTGAGCGGCTATTGACCGGCTCGGCGCATATGGGCACGCTTGCCAGAAGGCGGCTGGGATCTAATGCTGCTACTAGTTGCCTCGCTTCTGAGCATCATCTAGCCTTATACGTGAAGTAAGCACCATGCACATCGAAACGCTGAAGGTCTTTTGCGACATCATCGAGAGCGGAAGTTTTTCTTATGCGGCGTCGCAAAACCTTGTTACGCAATCAGCGGTCAGCCAGCAGGTCAGGAGCCTCGAAGAAAAATACGACTGCCGCCTGATCGAGCGAGGTCGCGCCGGCGTAAAGCCGACCCCCGCCGGCCAGATTCTATACACCTCCAGCAAGGAGATCGTGCGCCGCTTTCAGGAGCTGGAAAACCGGCTCCGCGAGATCGGCTCGGTGGTCGCCGGCTCCATTCGGGTCGGCACCGTGTATAGCGTCGGCCTGCACGAACTACCGCCGTACCTCACCGAGTTCCTGCGCAAGTTCCCGGCCGTCAACGTTCACCTCGAGTACCTGCGCTCGAACAAGATCTACGAGGACCTCGTCGAGGGCAAAATCGATCTCGGCGTGGTCGTCTATCCCGCCAAGCGAAGCCAGATCGTCACGGTTCCGTTCCGCTACGACGAACTGGTCCTTGTCGTCCCGACCGACAGCGCGCTCGCACGCCATTCCAAGGTCTCCATCGCGCAGCTCTCCGGCCAGAAGTTCGTCGGTTTCGAGCGCGACATCCCGACTCGCAAAGCATCCGACCGCATCCTGCGTGATCACGGCGTACGCCCTCAATACGCGCTGGAGTTCGACAACATCGAGACCATCAAGCGTGCGGTCGAGATCGGGCTCGGCATCGCAATCGTGCCGCGGCTCGCGGTGGAGAACGAGGCGCATCGAGGCTCGCTCAAGATACTCGAGTTCCAGGAGGGCACCTTCACCCGGCCGCTCGCGATCATCTACAAGCGCGGCCGCGAGCTTTCGCCCGCGGTGCGCAAGTTCGTCGAGGTTCTCACCACCGGCTCCGCCGCCGCCAACGTCGCGCACACCGACAAGAACGACCGCGGCGACAAGGGCGAACGTCCCGAGCGTGCGGAGCGCGCGCACGACGGCTCGCGCCCAGAGCGCGTGGAGAAGGCCGAGAAATTAACCTAGCAGGGTGTTGAGAAAGGCCGTGAGTTCGAAGATTCCATCGGCTGTGCGCTCAACTTCACCCACTTCCCCTTCCCTTTAGGGAAGGGGTCAGGGGTTAGGTCCTCGGTTATCCAAAGCTCCCCCCTCCGGGGGAGACGCGAGAGAGGGAGCAGGATGTTGAAGATGCCTTCTTCAACAGCCTGCTAGACCGCGGCGTACGCGCCGCTTCTCACACCGGCGGCCGCTGGAACCCTCCCAACTCCTGCTCAAGCACTTTCGCGACCGCGAGCACGGTCTCCTCGCCGAAGGCGCGACCGACAATCTGAATCCCAATCGGCAGGCCGTCCTTGTCGCGACCGCCCGGTACCACCGCGCCCGGCAGCCCGGCGCAATTTCCCCAAAGCGCCGGCCAGTTGGCGCCAAAAAGATCTACCTTCTTGCCGTCGATATCGACCTCTTGCGCGCCGTGCTCGAACGCCGTGATGCAAAACGGGGCGCAGATGATTATCGGATACCGCTCCATGAACTTCGCGAGATCGATCCGGTACATGTCGCGCTGGATCGCGATTCCAAAGAACTCCGCGGCTGATTTCACTGGCTGCGGTTGTAACAAGAAGCGCCGCAACCTCTCGCGCGAAAGGCTCGCCTTGTCACCCAGCGCCTCGATCAGTGGCACACCGCCGTCCGCCTGCGCATACGCCCACCACAACTCAGCGCCACGTTGAATCGGCGGTGTCGCCGCATCCACGGTGATTCCGGCTTTCTCGAGCGCCTTTGCTGCGCGCTCGACCGCCGCCCGAATCTCCGCGCGAACCGGCGCTCCGCCGCCGTCGGTGAACACCGCGCACCGTACCTTCTTCACATCCACCGTCTCGGGACGCGCCTCGTTGGTCGGCACCGTGTACGGCGTGCTCGGATCCGGGCCGCGCAGAATGTTGTAGGCGAGCGTGAGGTCATCGACGTATCGCGCCATCGGGCCGATGGTCGCCATGTTCGCGACCGGCGGCGATCCAGGGGCTGCGAACGGATCGTACGGACCAAATAGGTGCCCCGATCCCGGTATCGTTCCCCAGCTCGGCTTCAGGCCGGCCACTCCGCAGAAATGCGCCGGCACGCGAATCGAGCCGCCGTAGTCAGAGCCAAGCCCGAGCACGCACATGCCCGATGCGAGCGCGGCCGCTTCGCCGCCGCTGGAACCGCCCGGCACCCGCCCCAAATTCCACGGGTTGTTCGTCGATCCGAACACCGGGTTGTCGCAGTCGTAGTCCATCGCCATCTCGGGAATGTTGGTCTTGCCGAGCATCACCGCGCCCGCGCCTCGATACCTCGCGACCGTCGGCGCGTCGCGATTCGGCACGTTGTTCTCCAGAATCTTCATCCCGTCGGTCGAACGCACCCCCTCGCTCGCAATCGAATCCTTGATCGTGATCGGCAGGCCTTCGAGCGCGCGCACGTCGCTCTTCGCGGACAGCCTTCGGTCTGATTCCGCGGCCTCCTTCAGCGCGCGCTCCTCGCACAGCGTCACGATCGCATTGAGCTTCGGATTGACCTTGCGGATGCGCTCGTAGAACGCCCTGGTGAGTTCCGTCGATGAGATTTCTCGCGCGCGAAGCATCCCGATCAGCTTGCGCGCCGGTGCGAAGTAGAGTTCGTCTGAGAATGCCATGATGGTCACCTCTTACGATCGACGCTCATAGCACCGGAGCCAGTGGTTTGCACGTCCGGCGGATCGCCGCGCTCGCGCGCCGCCGCGCCTTGGTCTGTCATTCCGTGCGAAGTCCAGCGATCAACGCGTAGCGATTCGATCGCTTCGCGCGTGCGAACGGCAGGGCTGCGCCTGGATCTGTGCGGCCTACTTCAATGCCGCGCGCAGCGCATCGCGATCAAAACCCGCGACGATCTTCGTCCCGAACACCGTGAGCGGCCGCTTGATGAGATTCGGCTGCTCGGCCATCAGCCTGAGCGTCTGCTCCGCCGTCAGTTTCTTGTCGCCGAGCTTCATCGCCTTGTAGGTCGGGCTCTTCGTGCTGAGAAATTCGCGCGGGTCCCGCCCGGCGAACAAAGCCTTCAGCTCCGCCAAGCCGAGCGGCTCCTTGGCGAAGTCGCGCTCGTCCAGGTCCACCTTGAGTTCGGAACGCAAGAAACCTCTTGCGTTGCGGCAGGTGGTTCAGGTTGATTTCCAGAGAAAGCGCGCCTTGCTCATCGCGCGACCTCGACGCGACCTCGTCGTCCTACTCGATCGTCATTTCAGGCAGCCGCGAGCTTGACCGGGACGTGCTCCGCACCGGCCCGCTGCCGCCATCCAATGGCCGGTAGCTGCTCGAGCTGCTGCTCGTCGGCGCGCTCGACGACGCCGGCATCGGAGCCGGCGCCGCGGCGGGAGCTGCCGACGGTGCGCCGCTCATGCTCGCGGACTGCGCCGCCGTGACCGGCGACATCGGCGTCGCCGCCGTCATCGGCGGTACCGGCGC
>CAYSCX010000034.1:16345-24773 GCA_964429575.1 uncultured Binatia bacterium (SeqCode)
GCGCCGCCGTGACCGGCGACATCGGCGTCGCCGCCGTCATCGGCGGTACCGGCGCGGTCTGCGTTGGACCGCTGAAATTCAGCGGCTGGTTGCCCGCGACCATGTCAGGCGTCAGCACCCAGTCACCGCCGAGCGAGCTTCGCCAAATCGTTTCCGACGTCTGCAGGTTGCCCGCGGTGATCAGATAGCTCGCGCCGCCGACGAATGTACCGGCGACCGCGTACACGAGCTTCGCCGGAATGTAGACAATGTTTCCCAGCAGCGCCGCCGCGCCGTATCCCGCGCCCGGCCAGTTCACGCCGCCGCTCGCGGACTGCGGCACCTGCGTCGGGTCGGTTTGAGTCGGGCCCGTTTGCGCAAATGCGCTCGTCGCCATCGGAGCCGCCGCAAGCGCGAAGGTCAGCGCCGCCGCCACCACACACACCATCCACTTCTTGGTACTCATCTCCACTAACCTCCTCAGCCCTCTATTCGGTCTTCACCACCACATCCTTGGGCAGCAACTCCATCAGATGACGGAACGCGCGCTCAAGGTAAGCAGGGTCTTTCGACTCCATCGTCACCTTCACGCGGTACTCGGGATCGCCGATTCGCGGATACGAACCGAGCAGCAGCTCGGGGTATTCCGCGAGGCAGGAGTTGAGGTGCTCGGCGATAACCCCTTCGCCCGCCCGCGTATAGACGACCTTCATAAAATACGGATCTACGGCGAAGCGCGCTAGCAGGGTCGAGAGCTTCGACTCGAAAAGCTGCGGAATCCCCGGCAGCACGTAGACATTCTCAATCTGAATCGTAGGGAACTTGAGGTCGCCCCCCTCGTTCAGCACCGCGCCTTCGGGCACCACCGCCATCTTGAGCCCCGCCTGGTTTACCTTGTCGTGGAACGCCTCGCGGATGAGGCGGTCGAGGTCGGGATGCACCACGAGCTGGCGCCCGAACGCCGCCGCGACGCCATCCATCGTGATGTCGTCGTGGGTCGGCCCGACGCCGCCCGACGTCAGTACGATGTCAAAGTGCTTGGATGAGTACGCGACTTCGTCCGAAATCGCACCTATCTCGTCAGGGACCGTCGCAATCCGCCTGAGCGCGACGCCGACCTTGCGCAGCTCGCACGCTGCGAAGTACGCGTTGGTGTCGCGCACCTTGCCCGAGAGGATCTCGTTGCCGATTACCACCAGCGCGCAGGTGCGTTCCACGATCCGCTCCGCAGCCGTTCGCCCGCTCTGCCTGCGCGATTATCTCAGCCACGCGCCAGCCGCGGCAAGCCGCCCGCGGCCGGGCGGACGTCGAGCGGTTGCCCGTCAATAGGCGAAATTCGCCACCGCGTGCTGCGTGAATGCCGCCGGGGTCGCCGCCCCCATATTGATGTACCAGGTCTCTCGCTCCGAGCCTCCCGGCGTCGGCAGGAAGCAGGTCTCGGACAGCCCCGACTGAACGTCGCTGGTCGATTCGGCGATCTCGAATAGGCGCTTGAACGGATAGATCGCGATCCTCGCGTTCGGCACCGGGCGGTCGCGATAGGCCAGATAGTTTACAAACGTCTTGTAGAGCTGTCCGCGCCGATCGTATGAGTCGTGCGCAAGCACCACCCATGCCTCGGCGTCGATGTACAGAACGTGTTTCGAGAACAACTCCTCGGACGCGCGGCTGCGCCGCGGCGTCGCCTCCACGATATACAGCCGTCGTAGCTGCCAGCGCTCCGGGCAAACGCTGCCGCCTCCATCGGTGATGCAAATTTTGGCGGGCACGCGTTCCACATTCACCGCGCCCAACATCGTCTGCTCGCCGAGCAATCGCCAATCGTAGTTTTCAGGCTTCGCGCTGAACCCCTCTCGATCGTCGGGATAGAATTGTCCGGCGCCCGGCGAACCGGTCAGGAACGCTTCGTTGATTCTGCGAAACCGGCGCGACCCTGGCTGCCAGATCCACGCATTGTCGCCTTTGTGCGGATCGGCGTACCGAAACCGCAGGAAGCCCTGTCCATGAGCGTCCGCAGGGGCGAGGACTGGATAGAGGGCGGAGAGAAAATACCGTCCGGTAGCCTCGAAATCCGGATCGGTGGGCATCGGATTGACCTCCACCCGTCCCACGTTGTTGTACACGTAGTAGTGGCCGATCTCCTCGTAATCGACCTGGCGATGCAGCTTGTCGTCGGGACCGGCGTAGGCGTCCATGCATGCGAATGAACGCGCGTCGAGGTCGTCCGTGTACATAGGACGAAGCATATAGTCCCAGATGATTTTCACCGCCGCATCCGGATCGTTTACGTCGATGAAAGGAAAGGGCTGGCCGGCGACGTAATTGACCAGGCTTCGACGGTCCTTCGACAGTCGCGCCTGCGCTGAATACTTCTCCGTCGCTTCACGATAAGGAGGCGGCCAACCCAGATGCTCCGTCGGCACGATCTCCATCGTCATGCCGTTGACCACCTTCCAGTAGTTGCCGGGCGAGACAAGGTCTTTAACTTTGTATGCGTTGGTGGTCGTGATTACGTCGCCCGGCTTGACGTCGTAGCCAGACGCCAGCGGCGGATCCGCCGCCATCAAGCCGATGAGAAGGGCATACAACATCAGCCGGTTGAGTCGGACCGAACGGCAAATGGCGGCGGCGGCGCGTGAAACAGCGACGCGCGGACAAATCATGAAGTTACCTCTACAGTCGCGTACGAAAATGCGCGCGCGCCGTTTCATCGGAGCGCATTGCAAGATTTCCCGCGCTGGCGCTCGACGCCGCCTATCTCCGGCATTCCGAGCGCGGCGAAGGACGCGGAGATTCCTAGCAGGGTGTTGAGAAACTCAGAACGTATCGGCGCGGTCTCAGCGGTGCGCTCAACACCCTGCGTGAAAGACTTGTCCTGAGCCAGCGGCGAAGGATCGGGCTTCCTTCCTAATCTTCTCCCCCCTCTGGGGGAGAAGAGAGAGAGGGAGCGGGCTGTTGAAAATGACTTTTTCAACAGCCTGCTAAGCGTCCCGGCCAACGGGAGCGATCCGTCGCTGCGGCTCGGCGCGCCTTTCAACCGCCAGCATGGAATGCTGCGCCGCCGTGTGCCTTCACGAACTCCTTGAGCCGGTTCTTGAGCCGCGTTTCAATCTGCCGCACCCGCTCGCGGCTGATTCCGAACCGCCCGCCAATCTCCTGCAGGGTCTCCGGCTCATCGGCAAGCAACCGCGCCTTGAAAATCTCCAACTCCTTGTCCTTGAGGGTTTGCTGAAACTCGAGGACTTGCTCCTTTGCGAAGTCGCGCCACTCTGCCGATGCCGCCAGCTCCTCGGGACCGTGCGACGTGTCGGGAATCACGTCGAGCAACCGCGCGTCGTCGCCCGTCCCGACCGGCTGATCGAGCGATATCTCGCTCTGCGCCATGCGCTCCTGCATCTCGCGCACTTCGCTTTCCTTGACGCCCATGCGCTGTGCGAGCAGCAGCGGCTGCGGCTTGAAGCCCTCGGCCTCCAGCCGCTCGCTCTCCTTGCGAAGGTTGAAGAATAGTTTGCGCTGCGCCTGCGTGGTGCCGATCTTCACCAGCCGCCAGTTGTTGATCAGGTAGCGATAGATGTACGCGCGCACCCACCACACGGCGTACGACGGAAAGCGGATGCCGCGGTACGGGTCGAAATTCTTGACCGCTTCCATCAATCCAACGTTGCCTTCCTGGATCAGGTCGAGCAGGTTGCGCGTCGCGCGCGAGAACTGATGCGCAATCTTGACGACCAGCCTCAGGTTTGCGGTGACCAGCCGGTATGCGTCCGCGGGGTCTCGTTCGCGCTGGTAGCGCTTGGCGATCTCGATTTCTTCCTCGCGCGTGAGCAGCGGGAAGCGCCGAATCTCGGCGAGATAGCGGCCTAGCGGATCGTATGCGACCAGCGCGCCATGCTCGGCGTCGTGGTCTTCACTCGCGGGTTTGGCGGGCGGGACGTCCTCATCGGCGGCAAACTCCGCCGCGTCATCATCTTCGACCGGCTCGATCGCCGCTCCACGCCCGGGGTCGTCCACCGCGACGCGCGCGGCGGGCGCCGCATCGTCGCGCTCGACTTCGGGCGCGACCGTAGGCTTGGCACTGGCCGGTGCGGTCTTGCGTGGACCGGGCTTGGCTCGTTTGCTGGGCACGCGAGTTTCTTTCGGGCTCCGGAAGAAGGATGCGGCCTCTCGCGCCGTGACCGAAAGTCGGACGCGCCGGTCAAACGATTGGCGCGCGGAGCTCTGCCGCCGCGCTCGCGACCGGCTACTTCTGCGCGGGCTTTTCGAGCGTGACTTTGCCCGCCGCGATTTCTCGCAGCGCGGTGACTACGTCCTTGTTGTCCGACTCGACCAGCGGACGCGCGCCCTTGAGCAGTTGCTTGGCGCGCTTGGCGGCGCCGACCACCAATTCGAACCGGTTGGGAACCTTGGTCAGACAGTCTTCGACCGTGATTCTTGCCATTGCGCGTTAATTCTCCGGCCCCTGCGCCGTTCTGTCAACGCAGCGCCGATTCCCACCTCTCCCTCTTCCGTAGGGGCGCACGGCTGTGCGCCCTTCTTCTCAACCAACCCGACCAACGGGAACGATTCTCCAGCCAACCTTCGACTTCCTGTTATTGGCCGTCGAGCCACTCGACTCGCGGCTCGCGACCGGGTGAGGGTCGCTGGACGCAACCTCCGATCCTCACTCCACTTCAATGTACCTCCTCAACTTCGCCCCTCTCATCCGATTCCCCAGCGCGACCATCAACTTGATCCGCGCCTTGTGCGCCACCATCTCATGCGCCGCAATCAACCCGATGCTCCTCAAAAAGTGCGCGCCTCCGTATCCATACGGGTCATCGATCGCACCCGCGCCGGTCCTCGATGCGAGCACTACGGGAAGCCCGCCTTCCACCGCGCGCTTGATCGAGCCGATCCAGCCGAACGGAACCCGGCCGCTGCCGAATCCCGCGATGACCAGTCCCCGCAATTCCCGTCTCGCCAGTGCCTCATCAAGCGCCCACCGCTCTCCCGGCAGCGCCGTCACCATCGCGACATTGTCGTCCACGTGCGGCGCGACCGTCGCGCGTGTCAGCGCCGGCACGGTCAATAGCATCGGTTCGCCGTTGTAGATTCGCCCCACAGGCCCGCACGCCGGCGAATGAAACGTCGAGACCGTCAGGCCGTTCCCCTTCGTCACGAACCGCGCCGAGTGGATCTCCTCGTTCATCACCAGCAGCGCGCCCAGCCCGCGCACCCGCGGCCATCGCGCGACTTTGATCGCGTCGAGCAGGTTCCGCGGGCCGTCCCACCCAAGGTCGGAGCCGGTTCGCATCGAACCCGTGAACACGACCGGCTTGGCGCTCGCGACCGTCAGGTGCATGAAAAACGCAGTCTCCTCGATCGTGTCGGTGCCGTGCGTCACGACCGCGCCCGCAACATCCGCACGCCTGAGCTCGCGCGTGATCCGTTCACTGAGCTTCGCCATCAGTTCCGGCGTCATCTGACAGCCGGGAATCCGCGCGAAGTCAATTACTTTCAGCCGCAGCGAGCGCCGCTCTGCGCCGAGCGTCCGCAATAATTGGGCGCCGTCGCGCGCGACCACCGCGCCCCGTCCCTTGTCGAACGTCGAGATTGTCCCGCCGGTCGTGATGAGTACGACCTTCAATTGTCCCATCGCGGGCGCCTCTATCGGTCCCCCAAAACGAACGCCCGGCCCCATCGCTGGGACCGGGCGCCCGCAGCAATCACTCTCAGAATCTCTACTTCGACGGATCCTGCACGATTCTCAAGTACGGCCGGACTTCCTTCCAACCCTTCGGGAACTTTTCGTTGAGCACCTTCGGATCGGTGAGCGACGGCACGATGATGCAATCCTCGCCCTTCTTCCAGTCAACCGGGGTTGCCACCGCATGCTTGTCGGTCAACTGAATCGAGTCGAGCACGCGCAGAATTTCGGTGA
This sequence comes from uncultured Binatia bacterium (SeqCode), assembly GCA_964429575.1. Classification (GTDB taxonomy): domain Bacteria; phylum Desulfobacterota; class Binatia; order Binatales; family Binataceae; genus CAYSCX01. The sequence goes on from CAYSCX010000034.1 coordinate 22,245, forward strand.
AGTTGCGCCCGGTGCTCGCCGGATAAGTGATCGTCAAGCGCACCTTCTTGTTTGGGTCGATCACGAACACAGTGCGGACCGTCAGCGTGTCGTTCGCTTCCGGGTGGATCATGTCGTACAGCGTCGAGACTTTCCGGTCGGCATCGCCCAGGATCGGAAAGTTCATCTTGGCGCCCTGCGTCTCCTCGATGTCCTTGATCCACTTCTTGTGCGACTCGACGTCGTCCACGCTCACTGCGACGATCTTGCAGTTGCGCTTCTCGAACTCCCCCTTGAGCTTCGCGACCCTGCCAAGCTCAGTCGTGCAGACCGGCGTGAAGTCTTTGGGGTGCGAAAACAGGATCGCCCACTGATTGCCGATCCACTTGTGGAATTCGATTTTTCCTTCGGTGGACTCCTGCGTGAAGTCCGGTGCGATGCTTCCGATGTGTAACGCCATTATCTCACCTCAATTCTGAATCGTTTTTCGGATCATGCGCACGAACCTCGCATCTGGCAACCCGCGCGCGACGGCATTCCATGCCGACGGATGAATTGAGTGTCGTGCGATACAGTGACGATCGCTCCCGTTGGTCGCGACGGCTACCCAGCGCGCACCCTCGCGCCGCCTCCGACTCGCATTCGCTCCCCGAAGTCCTTGCCTGGTTCATATCCATCCTGACTAGGCGTCAGTCTCGGCTGCAATCTAATAGATGAGAAAGATAGCCTGCCAAGTCACTTACTCGTATTTGACCGCAACGACGGCCATGAAGCAACCGTCGGTTGCACCGCCCGCAGCGGTCTCTACTTGCGCCTTACCTTGCCGAAATCCGGCTTTCGCTTCTCCATGAACGCCGTGACGTACTCCTTGTGCTCCGCACTGACGTAGCACTTCTCCAGCGCGAAGCCCTCGGTCTGCATCGCCGTCTCCAGAGTACCGTCCAGCCCTTGGTAGAGCGCCCGACGGGTCATCGCCAATGAGAACGGCGAGCATTGCAGCATCTCGCCCGCGAGCTCGTGCGTCTTCGCCGCGAGTTCCGCCTGCGGCACGACTTGGCTGACGAGTCCCATCGCGAGGCATTGCTGTGCGGTGTACTGCCTGCCGGTCAGCATCATCTCCGCGGTGTGCGCCAGTCCAATTAGCCGCGGCATCAGGTAGCTCGAACCCAACTCGCTCATCAGTCCGACCCGCGGGAAGATCACACCCATCTTCGCGTTGTCCGATGCGATTCGCACGTCGAACAGAAGCGTCATGGTGCAGCCGACCCCGAGCGCATAGCCGTTGATCGACGCGATCGTCGGCTTCGAGAGCTGCCGCATCAGTTGCGGCAGCGAAAGCATCTGCCGGTTACCGCGATCGGACTCGGAGCGGCCCTTCTCTTCACGCGCGCGGATGTCGGCGGCAAACATCGACATGTCCGCGCCCGCGCAAAACGCCCGCTCGCCTGCGCCGGTCATTACGATCACGCGCGCATCGGAGTCCTGGTCGGCGCGGATCACCGCCTCTGCGATCTCCGCGCCCATCTGCGCCGTGTACGCGTTCATCTTCGCGGGACGATTCAGCGTAATCGTCGCGATCTCGTCCTTCACGTCATACAGAATCGTCTCGTAGTTCATCGAGGTGTCCTTTGCGGCTGCCGCTCGAATTGTACGCGGCGACGCGCGCTGGCGTCAGCTTCGCTTCTTCTTGCCTTTGCGTGCCTCGCGGATGCGGGCCTTGAGCCTGGTCTTGCGGCGTTTGCGCCGCCGCCTGAGTTCGCGCTGCCGTTCAGTTCCCATGGGGTTCCTTCTTCCTAGTCCAGCGGGACGTCGCGTTCCACCTTCGCGCCCGGCGCAAGCTTGATGCCCGTATCCGTCGCATACGCGCGTCCGCGTCCGGAGCCGTTCTCCACATAAACGTCGTACTCACCGGGGTCAAGCTCGAAGTGATGCTCGCCGCCCTTCGGCCCGCTCTCCATCACCTTGCTTTGCGTGCCCGCCCGATACACAACGACGCGCGTCGGACTCTCGAACGGCCGCTTCGACAGGTAAGGCTGCACCGTCAACTCCGCCGGCACTACTTCGTTGAGCGAAAGACGCGCGCGATGCCCCGGCTCGAGCCGCACGTCGTCCCACGAGTATCCCTGCGGCGGCGCGTCGACCTTCACGTCCACTTCGCTCGCCGCAAACAACATCTTGGTGCCGGTGAGAAACGTGATGATCCGATCGTGCGGCGGCTTGCTGCCGCTCACCGTTACCGTGAATCCCGGGTCGGTGCCGTCTTTCACTTTCGCGTCCACTTCCAGCACCGCGACGTTTGCGATCAGCACTGTCGCCGTGCGCCCCGCCTCCACTGCAACATCATTTTTGCGAATCGTCCCGCCCACCACCGGCAATTCGAGTCGGTAGCGTCCCGCCGCGATGTCGATCGTCGCGCCGGGCGCGACCCTCGCTACTTCGCGCCCATCATCCGTGAGCACGCGCGCGTCGTTCTTCGCGCCCGCGCCGATATTGCCCAGCACGTCGAGCTTGAGCTTGCCGGTCGATGCCGCCTGCGCCGCCGCGGCGACC
>CAYSCX010000035.1:0-23308 GCA_964429575.1 uncultured Binatia bacterium (SeqCode)
CTTTTGACGTTTGGTCAGCGTCGCCATGCTCCAACGCCTCCTGCGCGATACGCGTACATGTTGGCGAAATAATAGCGAAGTCGCAAGCAGCCGCCAACTATCGGTTGTTTCAACGGAATTCTCACTAAGGTGAATCATTCCGCGCGGGTCCGCGGACGGTTTACGCCTAGCCGCGCGAGTTTCGGCGGATGACGCGGTCACGTATCCTGAGCCCAGCAGGCTGTTGAAAAAGTCATTTTCAACAGCCTGCTCCCTCTCTCGCTTCTCCCCCAGAGGGCGAGAAGATTAGGAAGGCAGCCAGATCCTCCGCCCATGGCTCGGGACAAGGTTTTCACGCAGGGTGTTAAGAATGCCGATGTCATTGTGGAACTCGACGCTTTTCTCAACACCCTGCTAGAGCACGCAGCTAGATGGCGAAAATAAGAGTGATCTTCGAGAGCGGCGAGCCCGAACGCGTGATCGAATTCGATCCGGCGAAGGCGCCGTTTCACCACGATGGGCAGCCCGGCTCGATTCTCGACGTGCTGCTCGGCCACGGAATCCATTTGGAGCATGCATGCGGAGGCAACTGCGCGTGCACGACCTGCCACGTGATCGTGAAGCAGGGTTTCGACAAACTTTCCGAGGCGAGCGAGCAGGAGGAAGACCTGCTCGACAAGGCGCCCGGCCTGACGCCCACGTCACGGCTCGGATGCCAGGCGGTGATCGAAGATTCCGACACGGAGATCGTCGTGGTGGTGCCGCGGTTTACGATCAACCAGGCGAGCGAGTCGGCGTAGCAGCGATGAGTTCAAGCGCAGGAGGGCGGCCGATATCTCGCGCGCACGTGGTCAGGATTCATGATCACGCTTTAGATACTCGATCTCTGTTTCTCATGCCCGACGCAGGCACGCGGCTGCGCTTCGTCCCGGGCCAGTTCATTTCAATTTCGATCACACTTGCCGATGAAACCCGCACGCGGCCGTATTCGATCGCGTCGAGTCCGGATGACGACGGGCCGTTCGAGGTTTGCTTCAACCGCGTCGCGGGCGGACGCGGAGTTGCATGGCTGTTCGATCGGAAGGTGGGCGACGAACTTGCGTACACGGGTCCGTTCGGGGCATTCACACTCGACCGCGCGCTCGCGCGCGAGGCTGTCTTCATCGCGGAGGGCACCGCAATTGCGCCGATACGCCCGATGCTCCGGCGCGCCGTCGCGAGCGGCGGAGCTCCGAAGTTGAGCCTGCTATACGGCGCGGCCGACGATGCGCATCTGCTCTATCGCGATGAGCTTGAAATGGCCGCCGCAGGCGCGAACGGGTTTTCGCTCCATACGTTGATTGCACCGTCAGCGCAGCTCTACGATCGGCTGCACGCAGAAGTTGAGCGCCGCTGGGTCGCCGCTGACACGGATCGCAATCGCGACTTTTACATCTGTGGTGTGGGCAAGGACGTGCTGCGCATCCGCGATCTGCTGCGAGGCTCAGGCTACGAGCGGCGCGCAGTTCACTACGAGCAGTGGTAGGCGCTAGGCAATGAACGCGCGCCCCAGCGCCTCGCACGCCTCGGCCATCGCGCGTTTGCCCGCCGACAGCATGTCACCCATCGTGAAAAACCCGTGGATCATGCCGTCGTATCGCGTGACGGTTACCGGCACTCCGGCCTCGCGGAGCTTGCGTCCATACGCCTCGCCTTCGTCGCGCAATGGATCGAACTCCGCGGTGATGACCAGTGCGGGCGGCAGACCGCGCAAGTCTGATGCGTATGCTGGCGATGCGTGCGGATTCTTCTTGTCGGCTTCGCTGCGCACGTAGTGATTCCAGAAGTAAACCACCGCGCCGTGAGTGAGAAAGTAATCGAGAAACGTCTTGTGCGAGTAAGTGTCGAGAGCGCCATCGGTGGCGGGATAGACGAGCAACTGGAGGCTAACCTGCGGAGTCTTACGATCGCGCGCGATCAGCGATACAACTGCCGCGAGATTTCCACCCGCGCTGTCGCCGCCGACCGCAAGGCGCCGTGCGTCCGCATTGAGTGACGCCGCATTCTCCGACATCCACTCGGTCGCCGCGTAGCAATCTTCGACCGCCGCCGGGAACTTGTGCTCGGGAGCGAGCCGGTAATCGACCGAGACGGTCACGCAGCGAGCACCGTTGGTAAGCGACCTACAAGCGGCATCGTGGCTCTCCAGGTCACCGAGCACCCAACCACCGCCGTGGTAGTACATCAGAACGGGGAACGGGCCGTTGCCCGACGGCGTGTAAATCCGTACCGGAATCTCACCCGCGGGTCCGGGAATCTTGCGATTCTCCACGTTGGCTACTGGCTCGTGCGCTCCGCTGGTCGCGGCAAACATCTCGGAGGTCACGCGCCGCGCCTCGGCTGGCGAAAGCGTTTCTAGCTGAGGCATTCCGGACTTCGCCATCTGTTCAATCATTGCCTTGACTTGGGGATCGAGCGGCATGAAGTCCTCCGTGTGCGTGCGGCGCGCGGGCCGACGATGCGGACCGCGACTAAAGTCGTGCGACCCAGTTGTAGGACGAATCCGTTCCACCCTCAAGCGGCGGTGGTGAGCACGGATGCGTACTGCGCGAGCACAGCGAAGGTTCCAGCGGCCCCGTCGAGCTTGACGCCGCGGCGGATCAATCCCTCGCGTTCGAGCCTTCGCGCGGTGGATTCCATTAGGGCAGGCTCCATGCCTAGCAGGCGTGCGACCGCGCGTTCATTGCGGTAGGCGGCAACCTGGAAATAGCGCCGTACGATCGCATAGGCAGCGTCGCGACGCGGTATTGAGCGCGCCGCGCGCAGCGCATCGGGCCATCGGTGCTCCAGCGTGTCCCACACATAGGTGAACGGCTCATAGCGCTCCTCGACCTTGAGCGCAAGGAACTTCTCCTGCAGCTCCTTCATCGCGCGGTCAAACGCCGGGCGCTCGCGCGGGCGCGAGCAACCGGCCGAAAGCTTGAGCGCCTTGGTCTCGCTAGCACCGCGCTTGGTGAGGGCGTCCATGACGAGCTTCGCGCAGTGAGAAAGTCCGCCGTGTCGATAGAGCGCGCGGTAACCGCCCGGCTTGAGCCGCAGTTTGAGGAAGGCGCCGAGCAAGTTGAGCGCGATGAAACTCGGACGTCCGCCGATGACCTTGCCGTAATACACGAGGCGGCGGGTGGGTAGCGTGTCTTTGAGCCGCCAAGTCATTCCGATCGCGTAGTCGTGCTGGATGTGCTCGGGTTGTTGCGGTTCGCGCTCGCCCGAGATCGCCTCGCGAAGACACGGAAGTCCGAGTCCTGCGGTAAACGCGGTGCAGAAGCCGGTTGCGTTGATGAACTCGAGAGCGCTTTTCTCGCCGGTGACGCGACGGCTGCGCGTGCGCCGGAAGCGCAAATCGCGATGGCGCTCGAGAACGTCGAGCAAGCCCCTCGAAGCATCGCCGACGCAAGTCAGTTCTGCACGCGATCGACGCATTGGCTGAAGATGGTGCGATAGTTGTCCTTGACGGCAAGCCTGCTCACGATTCCTTCCAGCCCCACCAATGCGCGCAGCAGGAAGACCGCGTGGGCGGGAGAATTGTAGAGCTTGTGCGCGAGCGCGATTTCGCCGACCTCGGACGCCTTGGCGACAGTATCGTATTCCCCGGGGTCGTACTCGCGATCCGCGAACATCGGCTCGAACAGAAGGTGGATGATCTTGACCATCGGGCGCGCATCCTGGTCGGCGGTGAGAAAGCCCAGCCCGCACATTCCGCGCGCGATCAACTTGTCATCACACTCGACGATTCCGCGCGCGACCATGAGATTGGCCTTTCGAATCGAGTCCGGAAAACGGCGAATCGAGCCGAAGTCGAGAATGCCGAGGCGCGGGTGAAACGTCACGACGTAATTGCCCGGGTGGAAGTCGGTGTGGAGCACGCCGAACTCGACGATCTGGCGCCACACGATGGTCTCGCATTTGCGCGCGACCCAGCGCCGGAGTTCGAGATCCACTTCGGGATGCATCACATCGGCAAGCGGATACCCATCGACGTAGGTCATGGTGAGGACGCGTCGCGAGCTTAGCTCCTTCACCACGCGCGGGATCACGATCTCATCGTCGTCGGCGAACAGCCGCGCGAACTCCTCCATGTTGCGCGCCTCGCCCACGTAGTCGAGTTCCTCGCGCAGGCGCTCCTCGAGTTCGCGGTAGATCGCGGCGGTGTCGATCTTCTGGCGCATCACGTCGCGCGCGATTCCCTGAACCGTGCGGAGCAGCAGCTTCAGATTGCCAAGGTCCTGCTCGACGGTTCCCTCGACGCCCGGGTATTGCACCTTGACGGCAACTTCTCCGCCCGACTTGAGCCGCGCGCGATGCACCTGTCCCAATGACGCTGCGGCGAACGCAGTGCGTTCAAAACTCGCGTAGAGCTGCTCGGGACGCTTGCCAATCTCCTTTCGAACCTGTTCCGAGATGGCCGCGTAGCTCATCGGCGGAACGCCCGACTGCGTCACCTTGAGAACGTCGAGCGCTTCGGGCGGCAAAAGGTCGTGGCGCATGGAGAGCATCTGGATGAGCTTCATGAATGCGCCGCGCAGATGCGTGGAGCTTTCTACGACGCGCTCGGCGTTGCGGATGTGGGTCTCGAGCAGCTCGCGGGCGCGGTCGGATGCGTTGAGGAACGGACGGCGCAGGACGGTCCACAGGTAGCTGCTGCCCACCTGCGAGGCGAGCTCGCTCATCCTGTATGCGCGGCGCGCGCGTCCGCGGGTGAGGGGTTCGCGCCGTGGCATCAGCGGCCGCCGCGTTCGAGCCCGACGCGATTGATCAACGTCGCAGCGAACGCCGCTCCAAAACCATTGTCGATGTTGACCACCGTGATGCCGCTCGCGCAGCTGTTGAGCATCCCGAACAGCGCCGCAAGTCCGCCGAGCGCCGTACCGTAGCCGACGCTGGTCGGCACCGCGATGACCGGCTTGTCGAGCAGCCCCGCGACAACCGACGGGAGAGCGCCCTCCATTCCCGCAACGACGATGAGGACGCTCGCGCCGCGAATCGCGCCCAGGTTCGACGTCAGCCGGTGAAGCCCGGCGACGCCAACGTCGTAGAGCCGCGCGACGCGGTTGCCGAACAATTCGGCGCACAACGCGGCCTCCTCGGCGACCGGCATGTCGGAGGTGCCCGCGGTGATGACCATCACGACGCCGTGACCCAACGGCCGCGGCTTTTTGGTGACAATCGCGCCGAGCTGAGCGTCGGGGTGGTACCGTAGCTGAGGGAGCCTGCGCCTGAGGTCACGCGCCTTCGCAGGCGCGAGCCGAGTCACGACCAGGTTTGAGCCGCCGGCGATTATGCGCCGTCCGATCGCAACGATCTGCGCCGCGCTCTTGCCCTCGCCGAACACGACCTCGGGGATGCCGCGGCGGAGCGTGCGGTGTCGATCGATCTTGGCAAAGCCGAGATCCTCGAACGGCAGATCGCGGAGCGCGGCAATCGCGTGCGCGGGCGTGATGCGCCCGGCGGCGACGCGCTCAAGTATTTCGCGGATACGCTCTTCGGTCATCGATGGCCGGCCGGCTCGGTCGCAAGCGGCTGCGCGAGATTCACCAAGACCTCGCGCACCGCGCGCGCATCGCTTCGCACCACGGTAATGGTCGCGTCGCCGGCCTGGATCTGCTCGCCCGGCTTCGGGATGTGCCCGAGCCGCTCGACCACGAGTCCGCCGATGGTAGCATACTCATCACCCTCGGGGAGTTTCAGCCGATAGCGTTCATTGAGTTCGGTGATCGGCGCGCGGCCCGCGACCGACAGCGAGTGCGAATTGATCACGCGCGCGAGCTGCTCCTGCGCGTCGTGCTCATCGGCGATGTCGCCGACGATCTCCTCGAGCAAATCCTCGATGGTCAGGATTCCCGATGCACCGCCGTACTCATCGACGACCACCGCGAGGTTCTCGCCGGTGCGTTGGAACGTGAACAGCGCCTCGTCGAGCGGCATCGACTCGGGGAAATAACTCACAGGTCTCATAACCTCGGCCACCGGGCGGCCCAGGTCGGGCGCCTCGAGCAGGTCGAACACATGGATGACGCCGATGATGTCGGTGATGCGGCGGCGGAAGACCGGCATGCGGCTGTGACCTTCGCGTCGTAGCGCAGCGATAGCGGCGTCCAGGCTGCTGCCCTCCGGCAACCCGTCCACCTGCATCAGCGGCACCATGGCTTTGCGCGCCTCGGCGCGCGAGAAGCGAAAAATCCGGGAGATCATCTCGCGTTCGACCGGCAGTATCGCGTCCTGATCCTGTGCCGAGCCGCGCCGGTGAAGGAGCATCACGAGATCTTCGCGGCTCAGGAACACGCTCTGCGCCCCGGCCGGTACTCCTGCCAGGCGGCGGAGTGCGCGGCTCAACACGGTTTCGGCGGCGAGCAGCGGGGCCGAAATGAGAGCCAGAAAGCGGAGCGTCGGGCCGGCGAATCGCGCAACGCCGAGTGGGTTTCGAAGCGCGAACAGCTTCGGAACCGCCTCGCCAAACAAGAGCGTCACGGGAGCAAGGATGAATGGCGCAAGATAGCTCCAGTTGGGACTGATGCCATACAGCGCCGACGTAAGCATCACCGCAGCGAGGACCGTCGCGAGATTGTTGCCGGTGAGCGTCAACGCGAGCAGGCGGTCGCGATCGGCGAGCATGCGGTCGAGCATCCGCGCATGCTTCTCGCCGCGCTCGCTCAAGGCGCGTACCTTGAGTTGGTCGGCGGAGACGAGCGCGATTTCGCTTGCCGCGAAGAACGCCTGCACAACGATGCACGCAGCGATGGCGGCTGCCAGGGTTACTGCGTCCATCGCTTGAGCCTCACCAGTTCCACCCGCCCGCCGTTGACCCGCTCCACTGCCGCATCGAAGTCCCCGAGCCTAAGTTTGTCGCCCGGATGCGGAACGCGACCAAATCGCCCGAGCAGGAGACTAGAAAGCGTATGTCCGCCGCGCGCGGCCGCAGGAATCTCGCCGCCGAGGCTCGCCGCGAGCTTGGACACTTCGACCGCGCCGGAGGCGAGCCACTCGCCGCCATTTACCGCGGTAAGTTCGGGCAGCTCGACGTCGAACTCGTCGCTAATTTCGCCGAACAGTTCTTCGAGGAGGTCTTCCAAGGTGACGAGGCCGAGCAGCGCGCCGTATTCGTTGACTATCAATGCCAACTGGAAGCGCCCGCGCCGCATCTCATCGAACAGCACACCGAGCCGCTCGCCGGGCGGAACAAAGTTGGCCGGGCGGAGCAGCCGCTCGATGCGCGGCGGAGCGGGGTCGAGCCGGTGCGCGACGAGATCCTTGACGTGCAGCACGCCGACGATGTTGTCGCGATTGTCGCGGTAGACCGGCACGCGCGAGAAGTGAGCCTTCGCGAGCTCCGCGACCGATTCGGCGTATGGCATGGCGATGTCGAGCAGCGCCATGTCATCGCGCGGGGTCATGACTTCGGCAACGCGGCGCGCACCAAATTCGAAGACGCGGTTGATCAGTGCGCGCTCCTCAGGTTCGATTTCGCCGCCGTGCTCGCCGATCTTGAGGAGCTCCTTGAATTCGGTCTCGGAAAGCGCTTCCACATGCGGACCGGTTGCCGACGGAACCAGAACGCGGGCGAGTGGGTGAATCATACCCGCGATCGCCGCCAGCGGACGCGCCGTGATCGCAATGACGCCGGCTGGATAGCCGAGCGCGAAAGTCTTGGGCGTGATGTCGCACAGTATCAGAACCAGCGCGAGCATCACCGGCACTGCGACGTACGGGCCGAGGTCGCCGAGGATGATTATCAAGAGCGTCGTGCCGAGCGTCTCGGCGAACACGTTGGCGGCCTCGGCGAGACCATTGACGGTGATCAGCGTCTCGAGCGGTCGGCCGAGAAGCCGGCGAAGCGCCGCGCGCACACCATCGCTCAGGCGCTCGTGCGCGCGCTCCATGCGAATGAGGCTGAAGAGCGCGGTCTCCGATGCGGCCAGCAGCGCGCTCACGAGCAGAAGAAGCACGACCGAGACAGTCAGCAGACTTTGCATATCGCGCCGCGCCTCAACCTCGCGTCTTCAACTGGTCGAAGCCGGCGCGCACGGGCCCGCGCAAGCCGGCAACCCTGACCCCCCGGCCGCGAGTGATTTGTCCAATGCGGGTCACGCGGACGCCGAGCGTGCGCGAGAGCGCGCGCAGGTCGCGGCCTGGACGAAGACAAAAGAGCAGTTCGTAGTCCTCGCCGCCACCAAGCGCGAGCGAGCGATCCGCGCGCATCACCGCGCGATAGGCCGGCGATAGCGGAAGCGCGCCCGGGTCGACCGTCGCGCCCACGCGGCTTCGCTCGCAGATGTGTCCGAGGTCCTGCAAGAGCCCGTCGCTCACGTCGATCGCGGCGGGCGCGGGACGCATGCGCGCGAGCCGGGCGCCGGCCGCGAGCCGCGCAGAAGGACTCAGGAAGCGGTCGATGAGATAGCGGCGCGCCGCGCCGCGCGCCTGAAGTTGGCCATCGAGAATCATCCATCCCGCGGCAGCGTCACCAAGCGTCCCGGTCACGAAAATTTCGTCACCCACTCGTGCGGCGTCGCGGCGGAGCGCTGCGTCAGGCAGTTCTCCGACCACAGCGACGGTAATCGAAAGGCGATCGGCGCGGGTGATGTTGCCGCCGACGACGTCCACGCCGGCGGTTTTCGCCCGCGCGCGAAGGCCGCTGTACAGGCGGTCGAAGAACGCCGCACCGAGACCGCGGCGCACGCCGAGATTCACGACGCACGCGGTTGGCAAGCCACCCATCGCAGCGACATCGGACAAGTTCACTTCCAACGAACGTGCGCCCAGAACGGCGGGCGGAAACCACCTCAGCTTGAAGTGGACGCCTTCGACCATCGAATCAATCGTGAAGAGTTGCGGGTATTGCGGGCGCGCGAGCACCGCGCAGTCATCGCCGGGGCCTAGCAAGGTGCGCCGGCTCATCCGCAAGCCGGCGCAAAGGCGCGCGATGAGCTGGAACTCTCCCGGGGTCTTCGTCACGCGGCGGGCCACGCGGCTCAATCTGATCGAGGCGGCATCGCGTCAGCGCTGCTGGCCGTCGCCATTGGGGCCGTCGACCGGAAGCTCCGCAGTTATCGTGAGACCCGAGCCCGGCGGGGATTGTGCGGTGACGCGACCGCCGTGCGCCTCGATCATGGTTCGTGCGATGTAGGGAGCGAGACCCATCGAACCCTTGCGCCGCCCGTCGCGATCGGGGCGCTCGAACAGCCGCGCGAGGTCCGCCTCGGCGAGACCGGGGCCGTTATCGCGCATCTCAATAATAATGCGGCCGTTTGCGACGTCGGTGCGCAGCGACACGGCGCCGCGCTTGACGCGGTGCAATCCGCAGGCGATCAGGTTTTTGACGATGCGTTCCAGGTAGCGAGGATCAAAAGAGCCGCGCGGCAGTTCCGCGAGATCGGCCTCGAGCAGTACACCCTGGCGCCGCGCCTGCGCCGCGCAGTCTTCGAGCGTCTCATCGACGATTGGATTGGGATCGACGATCGCGCGGGCGGGCACCGGTCCGCCGTCTTCAATTTGGTAGAGGTCGAGGACGTTGCCGACGACCAGGTCAGTGTTCCACGCCGTCACACCGATGCGCGCGAGCAGCTCGTTGCGCTCCCGGTCGTCGATGCCCGCATCATCCAAAAGGCTGACGTAGCCGGAGATGGAACCGACCGGGCCGCGAATGTCATGCGCCATGGTCGCGATTTGGCCCTCGCGAAACTGCGCGGCATCTTCGAGGTCCACGACCTGCTTGCGCAGGCGCTGCCGATAACGATCGACGAACATCGACGCGCATTGCGCTACCGCGACCGCCGCGGCGAGACCTATCCAGCGGTAGCCGTTGGAGCCGCTGGCAATCGGAACCCAGCCCACCGCGACGGCGTAACACGCGACGCCGGTTGCCGACATCGCAAGCTGCCAACGAGGATTCCAGTCCACGAACGCCGCGGCGGCCAGCGGACAAAGTATGATCGCGATGTAGCGCGGCTCCGGGTCCATCGTCGTCGCGCTGACAACTATGAATCCGAGCATCAGGTACGTACAGAACGCGAGCGTCCAGAAGCGCCAGCGCCGGCGGAAACCCCGCATCCAGGTGAGACCGAAGAACAAGCACGTGCCGCCGACCAGAATCCAGTGCGGCAGAACGGCTGCCTGCCCGGCGACTGCGAAGCGTTGGTCATCGTAAACCCAATAGGCGAGCAGGAAAAAGATGCCGATCGCACCACCGAGCTTGAGGACCTGGATCGACTCCTCATCGCCCGAGGACTGCGCGGAGTCGGCTGTCGAACCCGCAAGCGGCGCCTCGAGGCGGTGAACTGCGACAGTCCGCTGCAGCGGAATGTCCAGTTCGGCTCTACGCGCTGGAGCTGCCATCTTTATCGGCCCCGCAAGCGTCAGCGATCACTCTTGCCGCCGCAACCGACTGTTTCAAGCGCCCCGGTCATGGCACGAATTCCCACGTCGAGCTCCTCGTCACTCACCACCAAGGGCGGGGCGAGGCGGACGACGCGGTCGGCGTTGAGCGTCCAATTGACGATCACGCCGCGCGCAATGGTTTCGGCGGTAAATTGGCGCGCGATCGTAGCATCGGCAAATTCGATTCCGGCCAGCAGACCGATTCCGCGGACCGCGACGATCTGATCGCCGACCAGCCGCGCGAGAGTACCGCGCAGCTTTTCGCCGGCTGCGCCGGCGCGCTCCGCCAGCCGCGCGCTCACGATGGTCTCGAGTGATGCGATTGCGGCGGCGCATGAGAGCGGATGGCCGCCAAATGTGGTGATGTGGCCGAGCGGCGGATCACGCGCAAGCACGCTCAGGACTTCGTCGCGTGATACGAATGCGCCCAGCGGTAGTCCGCCGCCGAGCGCCTTTGCCAGCACAACGATGTCCGGGACCACGCCGGAGTGCTCGAGTGCGAAGAGCCTGCCGGTTCGCCCGAAGCCGGTAAGGACTTCGTCGAATACCAGCAGTGCGCCGACACGGTCGCAGCGTTCGCGCAATGCGCGCATGAAGTGAACCGACGGGATGCGCACGCCGCCCTCGGCCTGCACTGGCTCGATGACCACCGCCGCGACCGTGCGATCGATCGCGCCAAGCGCGCTCGCATCGTCGTAAGGCAGATGATCAACGGGGCCGGGCAGCGGCTCGAACGGGGCGCGGAAGGCGGGGTTTCCGCTGAGCGCCAGAGCGGCGAGCGTGTCACCGTGATAGGCGCCGTCGAATGCGATCATCTTTCGGCGGCCGGTAAATTTGCGCGACGCCTTGAGTGCGCCTTCGATCGCCTCGGCGCCGCTGTTGGTGAAATACACCCGGCCGAGCGGCGCTGGCAGTAGCTCCGCAAGCCGCGCTGCGAGCCGCACCTGCGGTTCGATGACGTATTCGCCATAGACCATCACGTGAAGATGCCGGCGCGCCTGCGCGTCGATCGCGGCAAGCACCGCGGGATGGCCGTGTCCGAGCGCATTCACACCGATGCCGGCGATGAAATCCAAGTAACGGCGGCCGTCCGCGGCATAGAGCCACACGCCCTCGGCACGCACGATTTCAAGTCCGATCGGCGCGTCCGAGGTCTGTGCGACATGACGGCAGAACCACTGGGAAAGTTGACTCACGGTGTGATTCCGGCCAGCTCGAGCATCGCACCGCCACCGTGGGGCCAATCAAGCGGCGGCGATTGCATTGCGCCCGGCGCTGAAACGTACGTCACGCCCAACGATCGCAGCGCGGCGGCGTACGCCGCAGGGTTCTCCGATGCGACCGCAACGGCTTCGAGCCTTCCCGACGCGGGAGCAAGCCGTGCCTTTAGTTCGTCGAGGTTCGCGATGACGGATACGCGGACCGTGCGGTAACCCGGTGACGGCGTAATCGAAGCCGGGGGATCGAAGATGACCGTCCAACCGAGGCGGCGGCCCTCAAACAAAGCAACCTCGCCGCCACCAAGCTCACGCCAGCGCGCGACCTCGCGTTCGCGCCGAATCGCCGCGGCCACCTCAAGCGGCAACCGCGCCGGAGGCGGGAGCCGTCGCGCGTACTTGGTCAATTCGCCGGCCAGCGCGGCCGCAAATCCGCGCGCGGTATCTGTCGATGCCGCCTCGACGAAAACATGATGCGGCGAGAGGCATCCGTGCTGCTCGAAGAGCGTGACGTCGCGCGCGACGGCTGAAGCGGCTGACTCAAGATTCGTTCCGCAGGCCGCATCGCAACCGATGACAGCCGCGCTCAGCCGGCTTCCGAAGCCAATGATGCGGCCACCGGGGGCGAGCACCTCGATCGTGCTGTCGTCTCCGAACGCAACCAGGCATTCGGTCGATTCGCGCATCGTGGTCGTCAAATCACTGCGCCCGCGATCCCATGCGAATACCGTGAGCCGCTCGCCAACCGATCGATCGATCTCGGAAATCGCGCGCGCGAACTCGTTGAAGAAGACCGGCTCAGCGGACGCGGCCTTGACGACCACTCCGGCGCCGGCGAGCAGCGCGAGAGTGAGTTCGTGAATTCCGGCGCCAGGCACGTTTCCCGGCATGACAAATCCTAACACTTCGCGGCGTGCTCGGACGCGCTCCGCCAGCGCGTCCAACCCGCGGCGCGTGAACGGCCGCAACAGCGCGTCGACCGACTCGTCGAGCAGCGCATACGACCAGCCGGAGGATCGTCCGATCTTGCGCAGGGTATCGCGACGCGCTGCCGACGTTCGGCTGCGCAGCGTTTCGAAGGTCGCGCCGAGGGTGTCGGCGATGCGCTCAGCCGGCACGTCGCGGGTAAGCGCCGCACGGATGCGGCTGACGGCATCGCGAAGCTCGGTCGCATCGCGCAGCGGCCGTGCGGCGCGGACACTTCGCGCGGCGCCGGCCACCGGCGCTTCACTGCTGAGTGCCGAGGCGGCCTTCATCGCGCCACCCGCATACGCGCGCGAGTCGATGGCACTCGCGGCCGCGTCGAAACCGCCGCAAACTCGCCGATGCCGAGCGCGCAACCACGAGAATCCCCCGACGCGGCGCGTCCGAGCACCTGAACTCTTCCGCGCTCGATGACGCCGAAGTCCTCGGTCATTACCGCCGATACGGAGCTGACGTTCGCGAGGTCGAAGAACGCGAGCATGCCGATGTTGCCATCGGGGAGAGCAGCGAGCGTTACCGGGTCGAGCGCGAAAGGCCGCATCCACGGCGGAGCGATCTTGCTGCGCGACGCGGCGCCATTCGCCCCGGGCGAGTTGAGCGCGGTCGCGTCGTAAAGTTGCGAGCAGAGTTCCGTCATCCCGTACTCGTTGATTACGCAATACGGCTCGATGCCGAGCCGCGCACCGGCGAGCGCGATGACGTCTTCCTGCGGGAGAGGAGCGAGCTGTCCCTTCGCGCCGCCGGTGTCCATCATGCGGGAGCCCGGCGTCAGCCGAATCGCCGAGGCGCCATCGCCAAGGTGGTCGAAGAGCGCCGCGAACGCCGCAGTGGTGCCGAGCACGCATACCGGTTCGCCGCGCGCGGCGAACGCACGGAGCGAGTCAATCGCCGCGGGCAGGTCGATGCGAGCGCGAGTTGCGAAGCACGCGCTCGCGGGCGCCCCGAACTCCTCAATCGCCCAGCTAATCATCTGCGCGAGCGACGATTCAGCCATCGCGTCGGCGGCCGGATGAAGCGCGACGATGCTGATGCGCTCGACGTCTGGAACCAGCATCGCGCGCAGATGCGTCACTGCCGACTCGCGATAGACGCCGGGGCGCGCGACGAAGTGGCGGCCGCGAAGCTCGCTACTTTGGGTTGTGCCGCTGGTCGTGAACACCAGCCCGCCCGCTTCCTCTGAGAACTCGTCGCTCATCAATTCGCTGTACTTGAAGCCTACCGTGCTGACCGGCGGAACTTCGGCCAATACATCGACGTCCGCCGGCTTGCAGCCGCGAGCGACGCAATATTTGCGGTACGCCGGTACGTGGTCGTACTGGTGGTGAAACACCGCGACCCCGAGCGCATCGAACCGCCCGGGCTCGGGGTTCCGGATGAAGGTGATGACTTGGTCGTGTATCGACATCCGCGGTGCGGGATGGCGGGCGAGGCGGCTACCGATCATGGCACCCCCGTTGGGCGGTGTTCAATACGGGTGGATGGCCACACAGACGCGGCTAGCGCCATGAAATCAAAGAAAAACCCGGATTCGAGCGCTCAAGGGCTGTTCGCGGACTTCGCCAGGCACCGTCGATCAGTCGCGGGATTGGGCGATGTGCCGATATCCCACAGTTTGATTGCAGATATTTTGCAGCAGCTCTTCGTTTCTGCTACAAACATTGCCACATTGGCCGCGGGCCAGAGGGGTAGCTCATGAGAAAGTTTGGGGTGGGTGTGTTGGTGGGGTTCCTGGCTAGCTGGGCAGTCGCGTTCGCATCTTCCAGTGCACAACACGACGGCAGCTTTTGGAATCGGCTCAACACCTCCGCAAAAGACGGATATGTACACGGCTACTCGGATGCGATGAATGTCAGCGTGGGGAAGCTCGACAGCCTGACCATCGCGGCGGACCTCTTTCACTGGAAGGGCGCCCGCAAGATCATCCGGCAGGTGTCCAAGGAGCTCTCGATCAACGACTTGGGCGCCAACGACGTGGTCAAGCGTCTCGATGATCTGTACGCCAACCAGAAGTACAGCGAGTTGGATCTGGGCTCCGCGTTGCAGCTGGTGACGATTCGCGCCCGCGAGACCGCTCTGCCGGCTGTGGAAAAGCCCGACAAACACTGAGCGCAAATTGACGTCGCATCAAAGGCGGTCCGAAGGGGCCGCCTTTTTTTCTATGCGCGGCGTCGACGCCCGCTTGAAACTCGCCGCGATCGTGCTTTAGCTAGGAGCGTGGAGCGCACCGCTTGAACGCATCGGTCACATTGCTCGACAAAGTCCTGCGCGCGACGGTGGGAGTACATTCCAACGTCCCGGCGACTCACGTCTCGACCGCGATAGGACTCGGCACCGATCGGCGCGGGACCGGAACACTGGTCAGCGCCGACGGGTTGATCCTGACCGCGCACTATCTGTTGCTCGGCGCATCGAATGTGATCGTGACGCTGACCAACGGCGATCAGTTCGAGGCGCGCATCGTCGCCAAGGACTACAGCACAGGTCTCGGCCTGCTCAAGATCGACGGCGCGAAATTGCCGCACCTCGAGGTGATCCCGTCCGACGGCCTCGTCGCGGGGCAGGACGCGTTCACGGTCGCGAGCCTGGGCGGCGACAAGCGCTGCGCCGACTGCGGCATGGTCACTTATATGGGACCGTTCGACGCGGTGTGGGAATTCGTGCTCGACCGCGTCGTGTGCGTCACTGCCTCATCGCTGAACATCGGACTCAGCGGCGGAGCGATATGCGATACGCGCGGACGGGTGATCGCGGTTTCGTATCTCAATTTCGCCGACTTGGGCCGCGCGATTCTCGGCATCCCCGGCGAGAACTTCCTTCGTACGCGCGATGAGTTGCTGCGCCACGGACGCCGCGTCACCGCGGCGCCGCGCGCATGGCTCGGCGTGCTCTCGTACACGCTTCGCGAGCATGTCGTAATCGCGGGCGTGATGCCCGGGGGCCCCGGCGAGAAGGCCGGCCTGCAGCAGGGCGATCTGGTGCTGGCGGTGGACGGCAACGACGTCAACGAACGGCGGATGCTTTACGACGCGCTGCAAAATCGCAAGCCCGGCGACAACGTCGTGCTCAAGGTTTTGCGCAACAACAACGTTTACCAAGTGCAGATACCGGCGACGCGCGCCGAAGACTACTTCGCGTAGCAGCCGGGCGCCGCGAGACTCCGGAGCCCGTGCAACCTTCCATCCAAGGAGCGTCACATGAGCGATGCCAAAGCGCGGCTGCGCGAGTTGCTCGCGCGGCCCGGAACCGTCGTGGCGCCGTTCGCCTACGATTGCATCCAGGCCAGGCTCGCCGAGCAGGCCGGTTTCGATGCGGTTTACATGACCGGCTTCGGCACCGCGGCGGCGCGCGGTTACCCGGACTTGGGGCTGCTCACGATGAGCGAGATGGTCGCGAACGTGCGCGCGATTTCCAGCGCGGTCAGCGTGCCGGTCATCTGCGATGCGGACACCGGCTACGGAAATCCTCTCAACGTGTGGCGGACGGTGCGCGAATACGAAGATGCGGGCGCGGCCGCGCTGCACATCGAGGACCAGGTGTGGCCGAAACGCTGCGGATTTCTGGCCGGCAAGCAGGTGATTCCGATCGCCGACATGGTGGCGAAGGTCCGCGCCGCATGCGATGCGCGGCGCGACCCCAACCTGGTCGTCATCGCCCGCACCGATGCGCTGCAGCCCAACGGCTGGGACGATGTTACCCGCCGCGCGCGCGCTTACCGGGATGCGGGCGCGGACCTGCTCTTCGTGGACGGGATCATGACCGTACCCGACCTCGAACGGTACGCGAAGGAACTTCGCGACCTGCCGCTGCTCTACAGCGGCTCGCTGCTATCGATCGATGAGTTGTCGCATCGCGGATTCAAGCTGGTGATTCACCTGGGCACGCTGATGGCCGCGTACGAGCACGCACGCGACGCGCTCGCCGAACTCAAACGCACCGGCAACATCAAGACCGGCCCGATGGTCGCGGTGATCGAGGAATTCTCGCGCACGATGGGTGTCGATCAATACCTCGCGACCGCCGAAAAGTACGGCGGCTGAGCCCGGCGCGATTCGATCACACGTCCTTGAAGGCTGCGGCGCCGCCGCGGCGTTCGATCTCCGCCTGAGCGGCGGCGAGGCGCGCGACCGGAATTCGGAACGGCGAGCACGACACGTAGTCGAGCCCGAGCTTGGCGCAGATGCGAATCGATGCGGGGTCGCCGCCGTGCTCGCCGCAAATCCCGATCTTGAGTTTGCGGTTTTTCTTGCGGCCGCGCTCGATCGCAAGCTGCATCAAGCCACCGACTCCGCGCGCATCGAGTTCCTGAAAAGGATCCTTCTTATAGATGCCACGGCGGAGGTAGTCGCCCAGGAACTTCGCCGAGTCGTCGCGCGACAGCCCATACGCCATCTGGGTCAGATCGTTGGTGCCGAACGAGAAGAACTCGGCAACCTCGCCGATCTCATCGGCGACGATGCACGCGCGCGGCAGCTCGATCATCGTGCCAATCAGATACGGCACCTTGAGGCCGCGCTCCGCGAACACCGCGGCGGCGACGGCGCGAATGTCCGCCGCGAGCGCGTCATATTCGCGCCGCTCGCCGATGAGCGGCAGCATGATTTCGGGAATCACCTTGACCCCGCGGGCGCGCAGCTCGCAAGCCGCCTCGAGAATCGCGCGCGCCTGTGTCTTGTAGATTTCCGGGAAACTGATCCCCAGGCGTGAGCCGCGATGGCCCAGCATCGGGTTGAACTCGAACAGGCTGTCGCGCACCTGCTTGAGACGCTCGGGCGTGGTGCCGATTTTCGGCGCAAGCTCGCGAATCTCGTGATCTTCCCGCGGGAGAAACTCGTGCAGCGGCGGATCCAGCAGCCGAATCGTGACCGGCAGCCCCTTCATCGCCTCGAGGATGCCGACGAAGTCGCCGCGCTGCATCGGCAGAATCTTGGCGAGCGCGCGCGCTCGCTGCGCCGCGTTCTCCGACATGATCATTTCGCGCACCGCGCCGATACGCTCGGGTTCAAAGAACATGTGCTCAGTACGGCAAAGCCCGATGCCCTCGGCGCCGAACTCGCGCGCGATTTTCGCGTCGTTGGGCGTGTCGGCATTGGCGCGCACGCCAAGCTTTCGTTCCGCGTCGGCCCACGACATGAATTTGCGAAAGAACGACGGAATCTCTGGCCGCACAGTCGCGACGCGCCCTTCGATCACTTCGCCCGTCGAGCCGTCGAGCGTGAGGTACTCGCCGCGACGCACGACCCGTCCATTCGCGCTGACGGTGCCCAGCGAGTAGTCGATGTCGATTTCCGAACAGCCGGCAACGCACGTCTTGCCCATTCCGCGCGCGACCACGGCCGCGTGACTCGTCATGCCGCCGCGCTGGGTGAGGAATCCCTCGGAGACCTGCATCCCGTGGATGTCGTCGGGGGAGGTTTCGATGCGCACGAGGATGACCGGACGTCCGGCTTCTGACACCGCGAGCGCCTCGTCTGCGGAGAACACGACCTCGCCGGTGACGGCTCCTGGAGAGGCCGGCAGACCCCGGGCGAGAACGACCTTTTTCGCCAACGGATCGAGCCTCGGATGCAGCAACTGCTCGAGCTGCTCCGGCTCGACGCGCATCAAGGCGGCGCGCCGATCGATGAGCCGCTCGTCCGCCATGTCCACCGCGATGCGGACCGCCGACAGAGCGGTGCGCTTGCCGGTGCGCGTCTGGAGCATGAAGAGCCGGCCGCGCTCGATGGTAAACTCCATGTCCTGGCAGTCCTTGAAGTGCCGTTCGAGGCGCCCGCCGATACCTAGAAGCTGCCGGTAGATTTTCGGAAAGGTCTCTTCGAGCGTCGCGAACTTTGCGCGCCGCTCCGCCTCGCTGATGCCCTGGCGCTCCGCCCATCGCCGGCCGTTGCGAAGCGAAATCTGGCGCGGCGTGCGAATACCGGCGACCACGTCCTCACCCTGTGCGTTGGGCAAGAACTCGCCGTAGATTCCCTTTTCGCCGGTCGCTGGGTCGCGCGTGAATGCGACGCCGGTCGCGCAATCCGCGCCGAGGTTGCCGAACACCATCGACTGCACCGTGATCGCGGTGCCCCAGTCGCCGGGAATGTCGTTGATGCGACGGTAGGTGATCGCGCGCGGGTTTTGCCAGGAGCCGAACACCGCGCCGATCGCCTCCCAGAGCTGTTCGTAGGGATCCTGCGGGATGTCGCGGCCGACGCGGCGGCGAATCAATGCGCGGAACTCGCGCACCAGCTCGCGCAGGTCGTCGAGGTTGAGGTCGGTGTCCTGCGTGACGCCGCGCGCGCCCTTCTTGCGGTCGATCAGATCCTCGAACGGATCGGACTCGTTGTTCTCCTCGGGCTTGAGCTTGAGAACAACGTCGCCGTACATCTGGCAGAACCGCCGGTAGGAGTCCCAAGCAAAGCGCGGATCGCCGCTCGCCTTCTCGAGTCCCTTCACGCTCTCGTCGGTGAGGCCGAGATTGAGCACGGTGTCCATCATGCCGGGCATCGAGACGCGCGCGCCGGAACGCACGGAGACCAGCAGCGGGTTGGTGGCATCGCCAAATTTGCGGCCGAGCGCCTTCTCGATGCGCGTGAGACTTTTCTCAACGCCCTTGTCGAGACCCTTCGGATATTTGTTAGTGTTTTCGTAGAAGTAGTTGCACACGCGCGTCGAGATGGTGAACCCGGGCGGCACCGGCAGCTTGAGCGACGCCATCTCGGAGAGATTGGCGCCCTTGCCGCCGAGCAGGTCGCGCATCTGCGCACGCCCTTGCGCAACGCCTGCGCCAAAGAAGTAGATTTCTGGATGAACGCGACCCATCTAAGTTGTTGCTTCCTCCCAACCTGACGCGATGCGGGCCGCGCGCTCTATCGAGCGGCCACGCCGCGCGTTACGAAATTAATCTCGGCGCAGCAGCGCACGGGCGTCAGCGATGCCACCCGATGCGCTCGGTAACTTCAGCGACCAGCCGTGAGATCGGCACGCGCACCTGCTCCGTCGAATCGCGATCGCGAAGCGTCACGGTGTCGTCTTCCATGGTCTGATGATCGATCGTTATGCCCAATGGCGTGCCGACCTCGTCCTGACGCCGGTAGCGCCGCCCGATCGATCCGGCCTGATCGTATGCGGTCGCAAAGTACGGCAGCAGCATCTCGCGCACCGCGTGCGCTTTTTCCGGCTGACCGCCCTTGCGCAGCAGCGGGAAGATCGCGGCCTTGATCGGCGCGAGGCGCGGGTCGAGGCGGAGCACGATGCGCTCCTCGCCCTCGACCACGTCCTCATCGTACGCATCGAGCAGGAACGCGAGCATCGAGCGGTCCACGCCGAGCGCCGGCTCCACGACCCACGGCCGGTAGCGCGCCTTCGCTTCCTCGTCGAAGTAGGTGAGGTCGCGGCCGGAAAACTTCGCGTGCTGATCGAGATCGAAGCTGCCGCGCTTCGCGACGCCTTCGAGCTCGCCCCACCCGAACGGATAGAGAAACTCGATGTCGGTGGTGCCGCTGGAATAGTGCGAAAGCTCGTCCTTTTGGTGCGCGCGGCGGCGCAGATGTTCGGGCTTCACGCCGAACCGAATGTGCCAGTTGAAGCGGAAGTCGACCCAGTACTCGTACCACTTCGCCTCTTCGGCGACGTCCGGCTTGATGAAAAACTCCATCTCCATCTGCTCGAACTCACGCGTGCGGAAGATGAAATTCTGCGGGGTAATCTCGTTGCGGAACGACTTGCCGATTTGCGCGACGCCGAACGGGAGCTTGAGGCGCTGCGTGTCGATCAGATTCTCAAAGTTGGCGAAAATTCCCTGCGCGGTTTCTGGACGCAAATACACGATGCTCGCGGTTTCCTCCACCGGCCCCATGAAGGTCTTGAACATCAAATGGAACTGGCGCGACTCGGTAAGCTCGCCGCCGCAGTCAGGGCAGCGCGGTCCGTCGACGTGATCTGAGCGGAAGCGAAGCTTGCATTGCTTACAGTCCACCAGCGGGTCGGTGAAGCTGTCGAGATGACCCGACGCCTCCCAGGTGCGGGGATGCTGGAAGATCGCGGAGTCGAGCCCGACGATGTCGGTGCGGCGCTGAACCATCTCGCGCCACCACGCCTCCTTGACGTTGCGCTTTAGCTCGACGCCGAGCGGACCGTAATCGTAGGTCGAGCCGAGCCCGCCGTAGATGTCGGAGGTCGGAAACACGATGCCGCGGCGCTTGCAGAGGTTCACGAGCTTTTCCATCGTGACCGCGCGCTTGCCGTCTGGTCCGGGCTTCTTAGCGTGATCTGCTGACAACCAACTCTCCAGATGTATTCGCGAGCCGCAGCGCCGTCGCGCTAGCCGAGACGAATGATCTCAGCGTGGACGCGGCCGCCTTGCGAAATTTCGAGGATTCCAACCGTGCCGGGAACGCCGACCAGGTTGCGCGGCAGCGTAGCGCTGCCGGGATTCACGACCAAGGTGGAGCCGAAGCGCACGACGCCCTCGATGTGGCTGTGGCCGATCACCACGACATCGACCCGCCCGCCGAAGTGCCGATGCATCGCATTGTGAAACACGGCGTCAGAGGTTTCGTCGGGGGTAGGAATCGAATGGACGAGACCGATGCGGACGCCTTCGATTTCGAGCAGGTGCGCCTCGCGAACGCGGTCGTCGCCGGTTTCAAGGTGAAAGTGATGGCCGTCGAGGCCCTCGTCGCCGTTGCCCAGCGCCGCGATCACCGGCGCGATCTCGGCGAGCTCGTCGAGCACGCGATTGATGTAAACGTCTCCCGCGTGCATGACGAGGTCGATCCCGCGAAAGACGTCGAACACCTCCGGTGGGAGATGCTCGCACGCCTCGGGGATGTGTGTGTCGGAAATCAGCCCGATGCGCATCGTGGCGCGCTCGGCGCGTGGTACGGCCGAACGCGAGCCATAGAAGCTACCATGCGCCAGTTAGCGTCGCAATTTTCGCAACCCGACGCCTTCGACGTCCATTAGGGACCATCGCTGCTATCTCGTGACTCACTCTCCCGGCAGTCGAGCGCGGAGCCGGCCACAAAAACCCGATGGATCGGGGCGACACCGTCGTCGCCATGCCAATTCCGACGCTGACGAGAAAATGTCGCAGGCACGTTCCCGTCGGAAGGACCAGTCCGCACTCCATACTTAGGGGAGCGGCGAGTAATTGCAGATCGTCTCGCTCCGCGCCAACCCCTAGAAACGCACGTCGCGTGGATGTTTGATCAGGTCCGCGGAATCATCGAATCGGAATCATTGTTCCCGCGTTCTTGACTCATGCAGCGAGTGCCCGAGCAATTGTGATGTAGCACATTCGGCACCTCGATCGTTGACCCTAGACGGCCGCAGGGTATAATCGGTCTCGGTCAGCGTGAAGTGAGAGATTTCCGCTACTGTGGGCTCCTGACGGTTATCTGCGCCACTCGCCGCTCGGGTATGCCTTCGCACAGAACACTGAATCCGGCCCGCCGACGACCGGCTACGAAAACGCCATGCCGACGACCGTAGCGGCGCTGAATATACTCCTTTTCTTGCTTCCCGGATTTGTCACCGAGCGTATTGTTGAAGGCTTGACAGTTGGTCGCAAGCAGGTTGATTTGACGAGAGTCATCGACGCATTGGTTTTTGCTCTCTTGAACTACAGCCTCTATTCCGGTCTGGCATTAATCTTCGAGTTGCAAGCCATTCCCTTCTCCATCGATCGACTTCAATTCACTACCGGTTCCGTCTCAAGTATCGCTACCCTAACCTCCGTCGCCTGCTTGTTCGGCTTTCTGTACGCCAAGAGCCTAAATGACGGCTGGCATTACCGATTTCTTCGGTGGCTTCGGATCACTCATGCAACTGGTCGAGTAGACGTTTGGTATGACGTGTTCACTGAATTTCAACGTACATGGGTGAGAGTACATCTCAAGGATGGGGGGTTTATCGTCGGATGGCCGCACTACTACTCGGACGATCCGAAAAAGCGGGAACTTTTCCTCGGTGATGCTCGGGTCATGAATGCAGACGGGATAACCTATGACGTCAAAGGACCTGGTATTTTATTGACCGATGAGGCCGTGATCGAAAGGATTGAGGTATTATCGGCAATGGAGGTCGATAGCGATGGGCGATAAGACACTAAAGACGCAAGTGGGACAGCGACCAGTCGCTCCGTCAGGCGCTGACCGTCCAATTCCTCTACCTCCGGCACCAGTCCCGCACCCTAGTAGGCAACCGGCACCAGTCCCGCCTCCTAGTAGGGAAGATGTCGGAGTGGGCGATCGCCCGAGCGGTCCGCGTCCGCCTGTGCAACCTCCGCCTATTCCGCGTTAGCCAATACCGTCGAAGGATACCGGGAATTCGCCGCCGCGCATCTTCAGCGATTCGCCGATGTGCCGCCGCGAACGTTCCGCCATTCTCGATCGAAGAGCTGATCTCCTAGTCGTGGCGAACGTCGACAACTGAGTTTTTGGAGCTGGAAATCGACGTGCATTTCGATTTGGACCATCTATCAACGATTCGGACGCGCGACGAATCGGTGACCGGCGTAGTCTGTAGCGTCGCTGTCGTGGATCTGTCACGTAGCATCGACCCTCTCGATGACGGCGCGGCTTGACCGTTGCACTCATCATCCTCTAACGCCGCTGGGTTCGGCAGCTCTCGAGAATCGCTGGACGACTGGGTCTTGGCCGGGACACCTCGGGGTGCTCGGCGACTCGCACGCCTCGGGGATGTGTGTGTCGGAAATCAGCCCGATGCGCATCGTGGCG
>CAYSCX010000036.1:0-22814 GCA_964429575.1 uncultured Binatia bacterium (SeqCode)
CGCAACAAATCAGGCCGCAGGTTCATTTTATGAATCTGCGGCCTGATCATTTTTGCTTATCGTGCTATGCCCTTAGCAGGGTGTTGAGAAGCTCAGATCATGGCGCGGCGGATGCGCAGGCGTGCCCAGCACGCTGCGGGAAAGATGGCTTCTTTCCTAATCTTCTCCCCCAACGGGGGAGACGCGAGAGAGGAAGCAGGCGGTTGAAAATGACTTTTTCAACAGCCTGCTAGGTATGCTGCGCACGCGAGCATGGGGGGTCCGTCATGCCAGGCTGGTAATAGCCGCTCCGGCACTGATGTTCTGCTTCACTTCCGGAGCGTTCGCGGCTGACGACGCGACACCGGCTGCGCAGAACCCTTCCAGCCTCCCGATATCGACCATCTCCAAGGAAGCGCCCGCCACGCCGCCTGCGGCCGTCGTCGGCGCGAAGACCGCCGATCCGAGCGACGGCGCCCTGAAGCAAGAATCGAAGGCGGGAACCTCGACGGTACTCAAGCAGCCGTCGGGCGAGATTGCGTCAACCGCGCCGCCCAAAGCGCCGTCGATTCCGAAGGCCAAGCGTCGCGCCAAGCGCGACGCGATCGACACCGCGCTCGCGACTTTCGATTCCTTCTGCGGCGAATGGCAGCGGATGCTGCGCGACCGCGAGGATCACAACCTCAGAAAGCTGATCTTCCTCAAGAAGGGCGAGTACGAAACTGCGGTGTACAAGGGCTACGGCAAGATCGACGCCTGCGCCTGCCGCGAGGTCAAAGGCTTCGCGATCGGCAAGCTCAGCTACGACGAGTTCGACTACTACCTCGTGGGTAAGACGCCCGAGGAAGCCACGAAAGCCAAACCTCAGGTGTCGGGAACCACGCGTACCACCGAGATCTTTCGGTGGGAACGTGGCAAGTGGTTCTACTAGCCGCACGGGCAGCGCAACGCGACCGACCGACCCACACTCGGTGGGCGTCTCGGCTACGGCCGGTAGCCCGCGCGGTCTCGTCTCGTAAAATACCGGGGTAACCCAGAAGCTATCCGAGAACGAAAGGCGATTTGCCTCCGGCGGTCCAGACGCAACAAGACGGTCGGTGCGGAGGGATGATGAATTGGGCTGACTTTGCCACGGCAGTTCCGACCCTTGCCGGAGTACTGCGCGAGCAATTCGAAGGACCCGGCGTCTTACTCGTGGGGACTGTGCGGAGTGACGGGAGCGCACGCATCTCCCCGGTCGAGCCGGTGTTCGAAGGAGGCGAACTCTATCTCGACATGATGTGGCACTCGCGCAAGGCAGACGACTTGCTACGCGATCCGCGCGTCGAGGTCCATGCCGTCCCGCGAGACCGCAACGCGGCGCAATACAAGCTCCACGGGCGGGTCATTGAGATCAACGACGCGGGTGAGCGTTCGCGCTTCGCGGAGACAGTACGCGCGCGGCCCGGCTGGACCCCGTACCCCCCGCAGCACCATCTTTTCCGCGTCGACGTGGCCGAGGCGGTATGGATTTCCTATGGCGAGGACGCTCCCGCCGGTCACATGCGCGTTCGCTTCTGGTCGGAGGCGTCCGGGTACCGGGAGCGAGGTCCGTATGCGCCGCCCGGGTCTGAGTAGATCAGTTTCATAACAATTCTCGCCTTTCCCTAAAGCGAAGGGGGCAAAGATGTGACGGGGGAGCCTCATTCAGAGACGCGTTGGGCCGTTGTGTTTTGGTCGGCGGCGTACGTACGCAATCGCGGCAGCCAGCGCGGGACCGTGCGGCAGTACGCGTCGTACTCGGCGCCGAACTGCGCGCGCAGCGTGGGCTCCTCGTACAGCACCACGAACAGGTGGAAGCCCACTGCAAGGCACGCCGCATATATGAAGACCGCGCGGCTCGCGAACAGAAAGCCCTGCCCAATAACCATCGCGACAACGCATACGTACGCGGGGTTTCGCACGTAGCGGAACGGACCGCCGACCACCAGCCGCTCCGGGGGCGCGACAGGCGCCGGAGTGCCGCGGCCCTCAGTGACGAAGCGAACCAGGAAAGAAACGAAGAACGGCGCCGTGGCGACGATGAGGACCACGCCAACCCAACGCGTCGGCACGAGTCCGAGCAGCGGCGCTTCGAATCGCCAGCCGGTGAGCCAGTAAGGGATCAGCACGATCACCGTGCCGGGAACGACGAAGGTGAAGACGATGGTGCCGATCACCGCGCGCAGCGGCGCGCGATCGCTGGTGGGGTGTTCGGTAGGACTCATTGCGCCGACCGCGCGCTTAGACCCTTCGCTTCGCTCAGGGTGAACCGATCGACTGCATACGCAGTCGATCGGTTCAGTTCAACTCTTTGCTCCCGTATCCGAGGATGCGGCGCGCGACGATTAGCATGTTAATTTGCTGCGTGCCCTCGAAGATGTCGTTGATCTTCGCGTCGCGCATCCACTTCTCGAGCAGCAACTGGCGCGAGTAGCCGAGCGGTCCCAACAGCTCGACCGCCTTTTGCGTGATCAGTGTCACTGCGAGGCCCGCCTTCGCCTTCGCCATGGACGCTTCGAGGCTATTGCGCTGGCCGACGTCCATCATCCACGCCGCGCGCCAGGTAAGCAGCCGCGCAGCCTGCAACTGCATCTCCATCTCCATGAAGTCGCGCTCGAGCGCGGTCAGGCGTCGCGGCGACAGGCCGTACCGGATCCGAACTTTCTGTTCGGTTAGAAAGCCGCGGACGAAATCGAGCGCCGCGCGCCCGACTCCTATCGCCATCGCGGCGACGATCGGCCGGGTCGCATCGAACGTCGCCATGACGTCCTTGAAGCCGCCCTCGCGCCGAACCTCGGGACTTCCGAGCAGGTGGTCGTACGGGATGCGGCAGTTGTCGAACACGATCATCGCGGTGTCCGACGCGCGGATACCGAGTTTGCTCTCGACGCGCGTCACCGTCATGCCGGGCGTGTTGTGCTCGACGACAAACGGCTTGATGCCCGCGCGGCCGGCGCTCTTGTCCACCGTCGCCCACACAACCACGAATCCTTCCGACTTCTCCGCGGCCATCTGGCCCGCGGTGCAGAAGATCTTGGTGCCGTTGATGACCCAGTGGTCGCCGTCGTGTGTGGCAGTCGTCGTCACCGCCGCGGAATCGGAACCGCAGCCCGGCTCGGTTATCGCCATCGCGCCCCACTTGGGCTTGCCGCCTCGGAAGCGCTCGAGGAATCGCTCCTTCTGCTCGGGCGATCCGGCCGCCATCACCGCCGCGCCGCCGAGCCCGGAGTTCGGAGTCGATAGAAATAGCCCGGCGTCGCCCCAACAGAGTTCCTCGGTGGTGAGCACAGTATTCAGGTTGCGCATTCGCGGACGGGCGCCCTGCCCCTGGGCTTTGCCGTCGCCGTCTGGCGCCGTGGCGCCGTCGCTCTCCTTCTTCCCGATAGTGGTATCGGCCTGAACTTCCGCCATCGCCGACGCGGACCACATCGTTTCGAAGAATTGCCACGGCCGCTCGTGCTCACGCTCGTCGTACTCGCGTGAGATTGGCCGCATCAATTGCTCCGCGGCCATGTGGTAGGTCTTCAGCCGGTTTACCACCTGCGGTTCGAGTTCAAAGTCGATCATCTTTGACTCCCTGCCTTGCCGATCAGCTCGCGCACCTCACACCGTCGCGATGCCCTCGAGCGCCGCGAGTCCGCGCGCATTGCGCAGCCACATCTCGACCGGGTGCTCGCGTATGTAGCCGTGCCCGCCGAGAACCTGCACCGCGTTGTCCGCAATCTTGAGCGCCGACGCCGCAACGTAGTTCTTCGCAAGATAGCCGTGCTTGAGCGCGTCGTCGCCGTGGTCGAGGCGCCAGGCAGCCTCCCACACCAGCAGCCGCGACGCGTCGATTTCGATCGCCATGTCCGCGAGCATGAATGCGACCGACTGCTTGGTCGCGATCGGAACCCCGAACGCGCGCCGTTCCTTGGCGTAGTCGCGCGCGTAATCGTACGCCGCGCGCGAAAGCCCCACGCCCAGCGCCGCAATCGCGACCCGAAATTCGCTCATCAAGCGGTTGAAATCGATTCCATGCTTCCCGCCCACGCGCGCGTCCGCGCTGACGCGAACGTCTTTGAGTTCGATCCCGTACGTCGCGAGCGGCTTGAGCCCCATGTTCTTTTCGCGCTCGGTGATCGTCACGCCGGGCGCGCTGCGGTCCACCACGAAAGCGTCCACCCGCCTGCCGCGCCGCTTGCCATCCGGCGCGGCGAAAACCAGGCAGCTCTCCGATTCGGCGGCAAGCGGTACCAGACACTTCTTCCCGTTAAGCACATAGCCGTCGCCATCGGGCGCCGCCGTGGTTTCCATGTCGGATGCATCGAAATCGAATCGAGGCTCGACCAGTGCCGCCGTCCCGGCGGCAAACCCGCGGCCCGCAAAGCGCTCCAGGATGCGCCTGCGCTGCTCATCGGTTCCCATCTCCAGCACCGGATAAGCCAGCAAGCGCGGCGCGAGCATGTGCAGCGCGATCGACATGTCACCGTACGCGAGTTCCTCTGCGACCACCGCGCCATTGAGCGCGGAGCGCTGGTCACCAAATCCGCCGAAGCTCTCCGGAATCGCGCCCTGAACCAGCCCCAGCTCCCAGCTTTTGGCGATCAGTGCCTCCGGTATGGCACCGGTTTCATCCGCGTCGCGGGCGGCAGGACGGATTTGGTCTCGCGCGAATGCGCCGACGCTCTCGCGCATCATTTTCTGTTCTTCGGTGAGTTCGAAATCAATCATCGATCGAGGTCCGGCTGCGCGCCCCGCGAAGCTCAAGCTTAGCTTTCATTGTGAATCGCGGCCACCGCGCCTGCGATACCGGTGCGCATTTTTCGATCTGCCGCAGCGGACATCAGCGCTCGACGTTCTCACGTTCGCGCCGCAACCGCTCGCGTTCACGCGCACGTCGGTACTTGGTGAGCGCGTCTTCAATCTTCGACGGCGGCGCCATTGGTTTGCGCACCTTGGACATCACACCCTTGGGCTTCTTGCGCTTGCGCGGGGCCATCGCGACGCCGTCACGGCTTGATGCCGATGAAGCTCAGTTGAAGGCCGGTCGTGCCGCCGCCCGCCGCGCGACGCGAGAAATAGAGGTCGGACCTGCACTTCGTGCAGTCGCCAACCTGGCCGATCGATTCGGCCGCGACGCCTGCTCGGATGAACTGGTCGCGAATGATTCCGCCCAGATCGAGCATCGCCTTGCCCGCACGTCCGGCGTGCCGATGGTGCCCCGATTGCGGGATCTCCCGCCCAAATCGATCGGCCAACCCGGCATCCACCTCGAAACAGCACTGACGAATGCACGGTCCCGTCGCGACGCGAATGCGCGCCGGATGCGCGCCGAGTCTTGTCATCGCGGCAACGCCCTCGCCCGCGATGCCCGCGAGGATGCCGCGCCAGCCCGCGTGCAGCGCGCCGATGACGCGCGCGGTTGAATCGACCAGGTGAATCGGCACGCAGTCCGCGGTGAACACGCCCAAGAGCACGCCGCGCGACGCGGTGACCAACCCGTCGCCGTTGCGCCTCCCGCCGGCATTGCGAGCGTCCACGCTGTGAACCGTCGCGCCGTGAACCTGGTTCGATCGCGCGATCGTCAATTCTTCTCCAACCACTCGGCGCACGCGCGCCCAGTTCTCATCTACAGCCGCGCGTTGATCACCCACGAAATAGCCAAGATTCAGCGACCGGTAAGGCCCTACGCTCACACCGCTGTCACGCCCAAAGAATCCGTGGACGAACCACGGCTCCGTCCACACCGCGCAATAACGCGGAAGCTCGAACGCGCGATGGGATTCGGAATGCGATCGCACTGCGGACTGTTCGCTCGCCCGAAGTTAGCCTATACTCTGTAGGTTTGGAATCTCGCGTTTGGAGCTTCCATGAACGGCTATCAGTATCTCATCGCGCGCAACCGCCTGATGATCGAGCTGGAGGCGGAAATTGCCAAATTCAGCACCCTGCCCGACGCGCTACGCCAGCGCGAAACCAAACGTTTGGAGGGCGAGTTTGATCGCAAGCTCGCAGACCTCTATTCGCAAATGACCGACGAATACCCTGGAGAGCGGCGCAAGAAGGCGCGTCCGCTCACGGATCCACGCTAGTGCCGTTCCAACTTGTTGGTGCTAACTGACGTGGGAAAGTTTGCCAACCTGCCTCGGGGCAGCGTTCTATCGTCTTCGGTAAAAATAGTTGGAACGGCACTAGAGGCATCGCGGGCTTGAACGGCTCAATCAGCATCCGCGGCGCGCGCACTCACAATCTCAAGGACATCTCGCTCGAATTGCCGCGCGGCCGGCTGACCGTGGTCACCGGAGTGTCGGGCTCCGGCAAGTCGAGCCTCGTGTTCGACACCCTGTACGCGGAGGGGCAGCGGCGCTACGTGCAGAGCCTCTCAACCTACGCGCGATTATTTCTCGAGCGCATGGACCGCCCCGACGTCGATGCGATCTCGGACATCCCGCCTGCGCTCGCGCTCCGGCAAAAGAACACCATCAAGAACGCCCGCTCCACGGTCGGCACCGTCACCGAGATCAGCGATTACGTGCGGCTCTTGTACGCGACCGTCGGGCGCACCGTCTGTCCGCGCTGCCGCATCGAGGTGCGCCGCGACTCGGTCGAGTCCGCCGCCGCGCGCGTGATCGGCGCCCCGGCGATGTACCTGTTCCTCGCCCCATTCGACGCTGGCTCTCGCACCCTCGCCGATGCCGCCAATTTTCTCATCCAGAACGGCTACCATCGATTGTTCATCGATGGCGGCGTTGCCGAGACTGGCGAATTCTCCGAGCGCGCGCCGTCGCACGAGGGACCGCTGTGGGTGGTGATCGACCGCGTGTCGGTCAGCGGCGCGGGTGACAATGAACGCGTGCGCGAGGCGCTCGAGAAGGCATTCTACCTGGGCGGTAACCGCGCTCGAGTCGTCAACCTCGAGCGCGACGATGGAAAACTTCGTCCCGCTTCCACTATCGACTTCGACCGCCGCTTCAACTGCTCACGGTGTGGCGCCGCGTACGCCGAGCCGTCGCCGGCGTTGTTCTCACCCAACAGCCCGATCGGCGCCTGCGCGCAATGCGAGGGCTTCGGGCGAATCGTCGAACTCGATCTCGAAAAAGTGCTCCCGAATCCCAACCTCTCGCTGCGCCAGGGACTGGTCGCTCCGTGGCGGACGCCGGCCTACCGCGAGATGAATCAGTGGATGTTAAAGCTCGCGCGTCGTCGCAAGGTGCGCACCGGCGCGTCCTTGCGCGACATGACCGGCGAGGAACGCACTTGGCTGATCGACGGCGATCCCGGACCGCGCAAGGAGTGGGACGAGGACCGCTGGCCTGGCATTCGCGGCTTCTTCAAGTGGCTCGAAGGACGCCGTTACAAGACTCACGTCCGAATCCTGCTGGCGAAGTATCGCCGCTTCGTCACCTGCCCTGCCTGCGATGGCGCCAAGCTCAAGCGCGACGCGCTCAATGTTCTGGTTGATGATCGTACGATTGCCGACGCCGGACGCCTCACTATCCGCGACCTCGCCGCATGGATTGATTCGCTGGCTAAGACGCCTGACATCGCCGCGCGCGCGGCGACCGTACTGCGCGAGTTGACGAACCGCGTCGGTTACCTGCTGGAGATCGGACTTGGCTATCTCACGCTCGAACGCCAGGCGCGCACACTCTCTGGCGGCGAAGCGCAACGCATTCATCTCGCCAGTGCGCTCGGCAATCTGCTCGTCGGCACGCTTTACGCGCTCGACGAGCCAACCGTTGGTCTTCATGCATCCGACGCGCGCCGCCTGCTCGCCGTGCTCCGCCACCTTCGCGGCTTTGGCAACACCGTCGTGGTCGTCGAACACGACCCCGCGATCATCGACGGCGCCGACCACGTAGTCGAACTGGGACCGGGCGGCGGTCATCAGGGCGGCAAGCTGCTCTTCGAAGGCGCGCCCAAGGGCGCCAAGCTCGGCAGCGCCACCGGAACCGGGGGCCGCGTTCTGCTAATGCGCGCGCTGGCGCGCGAACGCCGCTACACCCGGCGCGACTGTGCGGTGCGAATATACGGCGCGCGCGAGCACAATCTCAAGAACATCGACGTCACGATTCCGCTTGGACGCCTCGTCTGTGTCACCGGCGTCTCCGGCTCCGGCAAGTCCACCCTTGTCGAAAACGTTCTCTACAACCACTTTCTCCGCCACGGTGGTGAATCGGCCGAGGCGGGCGCGTGCCGGCGGATCGATGGTTTCGAGCAAATCGGCGCGACGGTGCATCTTGGGCAGGAGCTGCCGACCCGATCACTGCGCTCGAATCCTGCCACCTATCTCAAGATCTACGACGAGATCCGCAGGATCTTTGCGTCCAGCGCCGAAGCCCGGCGGCTCGGCGTGCAGCCGCGCCATTTTTCATTCAATGTCACGGGTGGCCGCTGCGAGCGATGCCATGGTACTGGCGCCGTTACAATTGAGATGCATTTCATGGCCGACCTCGAGGTTAAGTGCGATGTGTGCGATGGCAGGCGCTTCCAGAGCCACATCCTCGCGATCAAGCATCACGGCCTGAGCATCAACCAAGTGCTTGAGCTGACGGTTGATGAGGCGCGCGCGCGCTTCGCGCATCATCCCGCGATCGTCAAGCGCCTCGAGCCCCTCTGTGCTGTGGGACTCGGTTACTTGCGGCTCGGCCAGACCACCTCGACGCTCTCGGGCGGCGAGGCACAGCGGCTCAAGCTCGCGCGCTTCCTGATGGTCGATCTCGAACCGCCGCCGGTCGGCCCCGATGGCAAGAAACGGCCGCGCATGTTCCTGCTCGACGAGCCGACCACCGGCCTGAGCGCCGCCGACATTCGACAGCTCATGCGAGTGCTCGCGCGGTTGGTGGTTGAAGGCAACACCGTCGTCGTCATCGAGCACAATTTGGAATTCATCGCGCATGCCGACTACGTAATCGATCTCGGACCCGGCGGAGGTGATGAAGGCGGCTCCGTGGTCGCCGCGGGCGGTCCGCTCGCCATCGCGGCATGCGAGCGTTCCGCTACCGGACGCGAATTGCGCCGCCTGTTCGGCTTGCCGATTAACGCGCGACGCTCCGCGGTGCGTTCCGCCATGCGCACCGCCGCGGGAGCGTAGCAGGCATGACGAGGATTCGGAATCGAAATGGGCCAGCCTGGCCGAGCGGTGCGATACGAATCGGATTTGCCGATGTACTGACGGCGCTGGTGCTGCTCGCCGTGCTGCTGTACGCATCGTATCGCCAGTTCGGCGCATACCAGCACAAGACCATTCCCCGCGCGACCGCTCCTGCAGCCGCGCCCAACTCCTAGAGCAGCTTACGTGAAGGCTAGCGCAGGTGAGCGCCTCGATCGCTATCTCGTCCGGCTCGGCTTCGCCGCATCGCGCCGCGACGCGCGCGAGTTAATCGAGCGCGGCGCGGTCCGCATCAACGGCTGCCGCTCGCCCAAGGGCGCGGTGGTCGCGAGCGCCGATCGCGTCGAAGTTCTCGACGAACGGCGCCCTAAAACGATCCTGCCGAATTCGGAACTGCGGCTCGAAGTGCTTTACGAGGACGGCGCTCTAATCGTTGTGAACAAGCCGGGCGGAATACCGTGCCATCCGCTCAAGCCCGAAGAGCTCGCGACGGTGATGAATGCGGTCGTCGCGCGCTACCCCGAGACCGCGAGCATTGGCGACAAACCGCTGGAAGGCGGTCTCGTGCATCGGCTGGACAACGGAACCTCGGGCGCATTGATCGTCGCCCGCACTGCTGAGGCCCACCACGCGCTCCGGCGCGCCCTGCGTCGAGGCGACGTCGCGCGACGCTACCAAGCTCTTGTCGCCGGGAAAATGGCTGCGCCGCTCGACTTGAATGAGCCGATCGGACATCACCCGCGCAGTGCGAAGCGCATGGCGATAGCGGGAGCGGCCGCCGGCCCGCGCCTCAAAGGGCGTCTTGCGGCGACCCATGTCGAGCCGCTTCGAGCCATCGGAGCGTTTACCCTGGTGCGCGTCGAGCCGCGCACCGGCAGCCGCCATCAAATTCGCGTACACCTCGCCAACGCCGGTCATCCAATCGTGGGCGACGCACTTTACGGCGGTCCGCACGCCGACGCGCTCGCGCCGGGACGTTTCTGGCTGCATCTTGCGGAACTTGGACTCGAGTCGCCCACATCAGGGCGCATCGAGGTGCGCGCGCCCTTGCCAGTCGATCTGCAAACGCTGCTGGACTAGTCGCGGATTAGTTGCACGCGCAGTTGGAACAACTCGACGCGGCGATAAATGGTTCGAGCTGCAACTGACCGCGAGTGATCGCGCTCGGCTGGCGCAGTACTCCCGTGTTCAACTGCGAGGCGGCGCCGGTCTGCGGCACGGCCGGCGGTCGAAAGCCGAATGCGGGAGTCGGGATGATCGGCGAGACGGCTGCTCCGTTCAACACATGCGCCGTGCATGCACCCGCCGCGGCCTGACTCGCGAGCACATAGCCTGGCGCAACAACTTGGCCCGCCCACTGCGCTCCCGTGCCCGGACCGGAGCACGTGCATCGGAACACGCGCGGAGTCGCCGCGGGTGACGCTTGCAGTATCGAAGGTACCTCTGGCGCCGCAAGCAGCCGCGGCAATGCCCCCTGCGGCAGTCTCGGCGCTGCGGGCGGAGGCGCGATTGGCGCGGGAGGCGCTGCGGGCACGCCGCCGATCTGTGCGCGCGCGACGCCAGTTTTGGTCAACAGGTCAGCAACCGAAATGACCACCGCGGCCACGATCGCAATCGCGGCCAATGGCAGCGCGCGTCGACTCGAACTGACTATCGACCGCGTAGTGGTCTTGCTCATTGTGCGCAGCTTGGCAGACACCGTTGGCCCCCTCCGGTATAATCGCGGCCCAATTGGAGCCGTGCAAGCCCTCGCGCCGATTCGATTCCCGATTGAGAGGATTTGGAACCCGCGCACAGGCCCGCGCACGTCCGGCCCCGCGCGCCGAGCGATGATGATGCCGCTCGAGCGCGACAAGGAGGATTCGCAGTGATGCTGTGGAAGAAGTCCGCCGCCCTTGCAATGCTTGCGGCCGCCCTGTGGTGCGCGTGGGTTCCGCGCGCTCACTCTCAGTCCAGTGAGATCGATCCATCCAAAGCGGTGACCAAGGATCCGTTGCCGGCTCTGCCGGCTGGCGACCCGGTGCAGTCGCAAGGCGCGGTGCCGGTCGGACCGCAAGAACCGCCGGATGTTTCCGTTGGTCCCGCCGGCACGCAGAAGTTCGAGTTCGGAGACTCGGTTATCTCGCTCCCGAGCGTTTTGTTCGGGCAATGGTCTCCGACCAGGGAAGCGCCACCGGAGAGCATCATCAGCCAGCGTTACCTCCGCACCGCCGACACGACGCCGCGCAAGCTGACGCTCAAGGAAACCATCTACATCGCGCTGCGCAACAATCCTGCGATGCAGGCGGTCGGACTCGATCCGCTCGCATCCAGTGAGTCGGTCAACATCGCGTACGGCACCTTCGACCCAACCCTGACCTCGCAGATCGACGTGCAAAAGAGCGTCACGCCGACCACCTCGTTGCTGCAGACCGGCGGCTCGTCGGCGTTTGTAACCAAGGTGCACGACTGGAACTTCGGCGCCAATAAGGTGCTGGCGCTGACCAATGGCACTCTGGGGGTAACCTTCAACAACTCGCGCGTGCAGACCAACTCCGCGTTCTCGGCGGTCAATCCGTCCTACACGCCGAACCTGTCGCTGTCGCTCTCGCAGCCGCTCTTGCAGGACTTCGGCTGGAAATTCGCGACGCTCAACGTGCGCATCGCGGAGTCCGGACAGAAGCAGGCGCAGTGGAACTATGCGCAGTCCTTGATGGATTTCGTGCGCCAGGTCGGCGCACTCTACTGGGCAGTCGTGCGCGCCGAACAGGATCTCGAGGTGCAACGCGCGTCGCTGCGCTTCAACCAGGACTTGGTGCGGCAGAACTCGATCGCGGTCAGGGTCGGCACGCTAGCGCCAATCGATCTGCAAGAGGCGCAGTCAGCTCAGGCGACCTCCGAGGCCAACCTGTTTACCGCCGAGGCGTTTCTGCAAAACTCACGAGCCGCGCTGCGCCAGGTAGTCATGTTCAATCCCGAACAGACCTTCCTCCCGGCTGAGATCCAGCCGGCGGAGCGGCCAAACCCGTCGGTGGTTCCGATCGTCGATGAGGAAAAGGCGCTCGAAACCGCGGTGCAGTATAAACCGTCGCTCGCGGGGATGCGCGAGGCGATTCGCGGCGCGTTGATGCAGGTCAAATTTGCGGAGAATCAGTTGCTCCCGCAGGTGAACCTTGGCACCCAGATCGGCATCACCTCCACCGCGGGAACCGCGGGGTGTCTGCCGAAGTTCGGCACGTTTGGCCCGCCGACCAACTGCACAACCAATATCCCCAACCCGGCGCCGCCTCCAGCCAACATTCAGGGCAATCAACTCCCGTTTGGCGGCATATACGGTACCGCGCTCAACCGAATGTGGAACTTCTCGTTCTACAACTACGCCGCGGTGCTTACCTTCCAGATGCCGCTCAACAATGCGGCTGCCAAGGCGTCGCTCGCGCAGGCGCGAATTCAGTTCGAGCAATCGCGCTTGCTTTACCGCTCCGCACTGTCGCAGGCGATCGTCGAGGTCGAGGGTTCTCTCAACAACTTGCAGGCCAACGTCCAGCGTGCCCGCGCGACGCAACAAGCGACCTATTACGCGCGACAGTCGCTTCGCGATGAGCAGATCCGGTTCCGCGTCGGCATGGCGACCACCCACGACCTCCTGCAGTTCCAGCAGACGCTCGTGCAGGCCGAGGGCAACCAGGTGCAGGCCGAGGTTGATCTCGAGAACTCGAAGCTCGGCTTCCTCCACGCGCAGGGCGCCCTGCTCGACGCATTCCAAATCAAC
Source organism: uncultured Binatia bacterium (SeqCode) (assembly GCA_964429575.1). Lineage (GTDB taxonomy): Bacteria > Desulfobacterota > Binatia > Binatales > Binataceae > CAYSCX01. The sequence continues at coordinate 12,846 of CAYSCX010000036.1, forward strand.
TTCCAGCTTCAGAACCAGGTCGATACGCCGTGGTACGCGCAGTTCTAGTGCCGTTCCAACTATTTTTACCGAAGACGATAGAACGCTGCCCCGAGGCAGGTTGGCAAACTTTGCCACGTCAGTTAGCACCAACAAGTTGGAACGGCACTAGCGGCAAGACCGCTGCGACGAGAAGCGAACGCCGGATCAGGCGCTAACCCGGTCCGGCGTTTTCATTGCGGGGAGAACGACCCGAACGAATGGGTTGCCGTCCAGCGAAAGATCGGGATTCCTCGCTTCGCAGACTCCGCTCGCAGTGACAAGGCTGCGCGAGCCGGAGCGTTACGTTTGCCCGTCTATTGCGACCTTGCGGCTCGTGAACTTCCAGCCTCCGCCTTCCTTGCGCAGCGTGTCTGTATAGTGTCCCACCGCTGAGGCCGCGATCTTGCCGTCCTTGCAGTGGTAGTAGCTGAGATAGCAGCCGCCCGTCGCGCTATCGCCTTCGACCGCGAAGGTGATCGTGCTCATGTGATGGCGCACCTGCGCGCCCTGCCACGCCTCCTTGTAGGTCGCGCAGAATTTGCGCAGCGCTTCGCGGCCAGAGTGCCGGCCGAAGGCCGCGCTTTCGAACACCCCGTCGGTCGTGAAGCAGTCGAGCCACTCATCGAAGCGCGCGTTGTCAATCGTGTGCGCGTAGCGGGCGTAGAGATCCAGAATTTCCGCGCGGTCTTCGGACGTTCCGCCGATTGCCATTTTCATAACCTCCGCTTGCGCGTCCCGGTGAGGGACGCTCAGATTACGTTTTGATCGCGAAGTTTCGCGACCTCGTCCCACGAGTAGCCGAGCAACTCCGTCAAAACCGATTCGGTGTGCTCGCCGAATTCAGGCGCATGGCCGCGAGGGTCTCCCGGCGTTTCACTGAACCGGACCGGCATGCCGAGCAGCTTGACCGGCCCCAACTCCGGCAACTCGTAATCCACGACGTACTCGTTCGCCTTCACCTGCGGATCGTCGGGAAGATCGCCGACGCGATTCACGACCGTGTAAATGAAGTCGCCGCCGCGCTTGAGAATCGCCATCCACTCATCGCGCGGCTTGGTCGCAAACTGGTCGTCGAGAATCTTCACCACCTCGCGCGCGTTGCGGCCGCGCGACTTGATGTCGGCGGAGCGCGGATCATCGATGAGCCGCTCCAGCCCCATCGCGTTGCACAAATCCTTCCAGTAGCGATCGGCCTGCAGCATGCCCAGACAAATCCACTTGCCGTCGGCGCAACGGTAGTGATTCCACAGCGGGTTGAAGGACTCCTCGCGTGCGTTGCGCTTGAACTCCTTGCCCAGGATGGTTCGCGCCGCGACGTTGAGCCCCTGCAGCGCCATCATCGAGCCGAGATGTGACGCGCCAACCTCTTGCCCGAAACCGTAACGCTCGCGGGCAACCAACGCGCCCAGCACCCCGTACGCCAGCATGATCGCGCCCATCTGATCTGCAACGCCGCCGAAGATAAAACTCGGGTCACTGCCCTCGGGGCCCACCGCGTTCATGATTCCGGAGCGTGCCTGACCGAGGTAGTCAAATGACGGCTCGCCGCTGTCCGGTCCGTCGGGACCGTAGCCCGATGCGCTCGCATAGATGAGCTTCAAGTTGTGTTTGCGCAGCGACTGGTAGTCGAGCCCCAGCCGCGCCGCGACACCTTTGCGAAAGTTCTGTACGAACACGTCGCTCTTGGCCGCGAGCTTGTAAACGATTTCGCGCGCTTCGGGGCGCTTCAAGTCGAGCGTGATGCTCTTCTTGTGCTTGTTGTTCGCCTCGAAATAAAAGTTGCGCCCGCTCTTGGCAGTCGCGTCGCCGGAAATCGCGAAAATGCCCCGGCCGGGGTCGCCGCGCTCGCGCTCTTCGATCTTGATCACTTCCGCGCCGAGGTCGGCGAGCATCTGCGTCGCCACCGGCCCCTGCTGCCAGATTGTCCAGTCGATGATGCGGATTCCCGTAAGTGGCGCCTTCATGGAATCTTCCTATACCACACCCGGTGGCCAACCGGCCTGCCCGGACTTGCGTTATTCACATGCCCAAAAGCTGCGCCCTTGTGTTTGGCGCACCGAGAATCCATTTATCTTGTGTGTCCGCATTCGCGCGACTGCTCAACTTCCTCTACCCGCCGCGATGCGCCGCGTGCGGCATTGCGCTCGGTATCGAGACGACCCACCGCGTGTGCGCCTCGTGCCTCGCGCGTACCGAGCGGCTGCCCGCACCCCTGTGCATGATCTGCGGCGGACCGCTGGATTCCCCGACCTCGCCGGACCCTCGATGCTCTCGCTGCCTTGCATCGACGCCGGCGTTCGCTCGCGCCCGTGCGGTCGCGCGATATCTTCCTGCGGCGCAGGGCCAACCCGGCACGCTCGCATCGGTCATCCGGCGCCACAAATACGCATTCGACCAGTCGCTCGGCCGCGCGCTCGCCGAATATCTCGGCCACAACCTCCCGCTCGCGGCAGAAGACTATGACGTCGTCGTGCCGGTGCCGCTTCATCGGCGCCGCCTGCTTGAGCGCGGCTTCAACCAGGCCGCATTACTCGCGGCGGAGGTCGCGCGGCGCCTCGACCGTCCGCTCGACGTTCGATCGCTCCGCCGCGTGCGCGCTACTGCCGCGCAAACCGCCCGCGACCTGGAAGAGCGCCGCCGCAATGTGCGCGGAGCGTTCGCCGTGTCGAACGCCGCAAAAATTCACGCGCTGCGCGTGCTGCTGGTCGATGACGTTATGACCACCGGCGCGACTGTTGACGAATGCGCTCGCGCGCTGCTGCGCGCCGGTGCGGCGAGCGTCGATGTGTTCACGCTCGCGCGCGCGCTGTGAGTGCCGCGGGGCGCCTCGAATGGGACGCGCGCCATCGCGGCAAGGACGCCGGCGTTGCCGAACCGTTCGTGCTGGAGATGCTGCCGCGGCTCACCGGTGGCATCGCGCTCGACATCGCTGCCGGGCGCGGCCGTCACAGCTGCGCACTGGCGAAAAATGGCTACCGGGTGGTAGCGGTCGATTATTCATCGGCGGCGTGCACCGCGATAGCCGCTCGCGCCCGCATCGAAGGCCTTCCGATCCTCGCGGTGCTCGCCGACCTTGAGCTGTTCCCGATTCGGCGCTCGTGTTACGACTTGGTCTTGAACCTCAACTTTCTCGACCGCCGGCTCTTCCCCTCGATGCTCGCTGGGCTGCGTCCGCGCGGTTTCCTGCTCGTGGACACGTTTCTCATCGATCACGCATCAATCGGCCACCCTCGCAGCCCTGAATTCCTGCTGCGCCGCGGCGAGTTGCGTGAACTGATCGAAGGCCTCGAGATTCTTCACTACCGCGAAGGACTGATCCGGTATCCGAATGGCGATCGCGCCTATCGCGTGTCGGCCTTCGCGCACAAAGGCAATTGACGCGATGGCTCGAGCAGCCACTTACAAGGCCGCCGGGGTTGACATTGAGCTCAAGGAGCGGCTCATTCCGAAGTTTCGCGCTCTGGCGAAAACGACGACCGGCGCGAAGGTGATCGGTGGCATCGGTGGCTTCGGCGCGATGGTCGCGCTCGATGCCGCCCGAAGAATGCGCGCGCCGGTGCTCGTGTCAGGCGCCGACAGCGTGGGCACCAAGCTGAAAATTGCCTTCGCGACCGGCCGTCACGATACGGTGGGAATCGACTGCGTCGCCATGTGCGTCAACGACATCATCTGTCACGGCGCCCGGCCGCTGTTTTTCCTCGATTACATCGGCACCAGCAAGCTCGCCGCGATTCCCGCGCTCGACATTGTGCGCGGCATCGCGCGCGGATGCGTACTGGGCGGATTGAGCCTGGTCGGCGGCGAGACGGCGCAGCTCCCCGGCTTCTACCGGCCCGGCGAGTACGACCTCGCGGGCTTCGCGGTCGGGATCGTCGAGCGCGCGCAAATCCCCGACCCGCGGCGCATCCGCGCGGGCGACGCGCTAATCGGTATCGCGTCGAACGGACTGCACTCCAACGGCTTCTCGCTCGCGCGGCGCGTTCTGCTTGGTCGCGGCAAGCTCCAGCTCAATGCGCGCATCGCCGAACTCGGCTGCACGCTCGCCGACGAAATGTTGCGGCCGACGATCATCTACTCGCGCATCGCGGCGAAACTCTTCGCGCGATTTCGCATCAAGGGTCTCGCCAACATTACCGGTGGTGGCGTGCCCGAGAACCTCCCGCGCGTGCTGCCGAACGGGATGCGCGCGATCGTACGGCGGGGCAGTTGGCCAGTGCCGCCAATCTTCGATCTGATCATGAAGGTCGGACGAATCAGCCGCATCGAGATGGATCGCACGTTCAACAACGGCCTTGGAATGGTCGCGGTGGCCGGCGCGCGCGACGCCGGCCGCATCGTGCGTTATTTGCGCGCCAATCGATACGGCGCATATGTTGTGGGCGAGGTGCGCCGCGGCAAGCGCGAAGTAGCGTTCGCGTAGCGCCGCGCGACGGGGTGACGCGCGATGGCGGAACGTCCGCCGCTCAAACTCGGAGTTCTAATTTCCGGTTCGGGAACGAACCTGCAGGCGATCATCGACGCGGTTGAGCGCGGTGACCTCAAGGCCGCGATCCGCGTAGTGATTTCGAATCGTCCCAACGCTCCGGGTCTCGAACGCGCGCGCCATCACGCCATCCCGGCGCTGGTCATCGAACACCAGCGCTATCCAACCCGCGAGGCGTTCGACGCGGAGCTCGTCAAGGCGCTCACCGAGCGCGGCGTCGAACTGGTCGCGTGCGCCGGTTTCATGCGTCTTTTTTCTTCCGTGATGCTCGACGCCTTCCCCGCCCGCATCCTCAACACGCACAACGCCCTGCTGCCTTCGTTTCCGGGTATCCATGGACCCCGCGACGCGCTCGAATACGGCGTTAAGATCGCGGGCTGCACCGTGTTCTTCGTAACCGCGGGAGTCGACGCCGGCCCGGTGATTATTCAGGCTGCGGTGCCGGTCTTGCCCGATGACGACGAGCAACGCCTCGCCGATCGCATCAAGGGCGCCGAGCATCGCGTCTATCCCTATGCGATCCGTCTCTACCAGGAGGGTCGGCTCAGCATCGACGGGCGCACGGTTTGCATCGCGGGCTATTCGGCGGATGACGCCGCGCTGCCTTTGATCAATCCTCGCACCGATTGATCTGATGCGGCTTTCGATCGTCGTCCCGATGCTCAATGAGGAGCGCGCAATCGCACGCACGCTCGCATCGCTGCGCGCGGGTGCGCCAGGTGCGGAAATTATCGTGGTCGATGGCGGCAGCCGCGACTCGAGTGTCGAGCGCGCGCGCCCGCTCGCTGATCGCGTCATCGAGGCTCCGCGCGGACGCGCGCGTCAGATGAACGCCGGCGCGCGCGGCGCGCGCGGCGGCGTTCTCGCATTCGTGCACGCCGACACGCTCGTGCCACCCACCTTCGCAAGTGACATCGCCGATGCGCTGAGCGATTCGGCCACCGTCGGCGGAAAATTTGACGTGGAACTCAGCGACCGCGCGTTCGTCTATCGGCTCATCGGCGCGCTGATCAGTTTGCGCTCGCGGCTCAGCCGCACGGCCACCGGCGACCAGGCAATTTTCGTACGGCTCGGTGTGTTCGAGAGCCTTGGCGGCTACCGCGAGATCGACATCTGCGAGGACCTCGATTTCGCGCGCCGCCTCAAGCGCAAAGGCCCAGTCGCATGCGTCCGAAGCCGCGTGGTAACTTCGGCCCGCCGCTGGCGCGAACACGGAGTCGCGCGAACTGTCTTTACAATGTGGGCGATTCGGCTCGCGTTCCTTTGCGGCGTGCCACCAGCGCGCCTGGGCCGCCTCTACGCCGACCGGGGGTAGCCAGAGCGGCGCAATTGCGCGAACTTCTGCCTCAGCGCACAATCAGGCGGGAACGCGAATGGCGAAGGTCCAAGTGTACACCACGCCGTACTGCGCATTCTGCGTACGCGCGAAGATGCTGCTTCAGCGCAGGGGAGTCGAATTCGAAGAGATCGACGTCAGCGGTGACCCTGAACTGCGCACCAAGCTGGTCGAGATGTCGGGTGGCAGGCGCACCGTGCCGAAAATCTTTGTCAACGATAGAATTGTCGGCGGGTACGAAGAGCTGCGGGCGCTCGATGACGCCGGAAAGCTCGACGATCTTCTGAGAACCTCGAACTAGCGGGGGACCGAACGCTGCGCGTCCGCTCACTGGGGCGACGCGACCAAGCCCTCGCTCATCTTGCGCCGCGCGGCGCGGTCGGCGGACGAATCGTACTGAATCGCCTCACCGCTCACCGTAACCTGGTTGCCATCATCGGAAAGTTCGCTGCGCCAGTTTACCACCGCGTCGATGTTGTCGGGCCACTTTTGGTACGCCAGATCCTTGAGCTGCTCTTTCTGTTTGGCCACGTCGATCGAGTCGGGCGAGAATGGAAGGTCGTACTTCAGTTCTCCCAGCTTTTGGAAAGTCTTGCCGGGCGCCGGTCCGGTCTGCGTAACGAAGATGCTCGCCTTGTCCACGCGCTGACCGAACGCCGCCAGTTCTTGCTGGTGCGCCTCTCGCTGCGCTTGGATTGCGGCGCACCCGCCGACCGTCGTCGCGATCCCGATAGCCAACAGACTGACCAAGTATGTCTTGCGCATGGCTCCTTCTCCCTGTGCCCCGGCACTATCCAACGCGATTATATCCAGACCCGTCTGATTGTCTATCATAACCGCGCTTGCAGTCCCGTCCTGTCGGACCCGCGCCCGCGCCGGTAAGATTCCAGCGTGACAAGATTCGCCGCCTGCTTTCTCCTCGTCTTCGGCCAGTTGGCGTTCGGCGGGATGTTCGCATTGGCGATCCCGCCGTTCTTCAAAGTCGAGCGTGGCTTCTTCAAGTCCAGCGCCTCGGTGTACTTGAGCGCGGCCCTGGCGACCGTCGCGGGCTTCGTCCTGCTGGCGCTGCGCGGCGGGCGCGGCGAGGCGCCCTCACCGGCGGCGCTGTGGACGGCGGCCGCCATCTGGGCGCTGTTCAGCGTTGTTCTCGCCGCATACCTGTATACGCTTTGGGCGGATCGCGGGTGGCTTCGCGCCCAAACTTTCGCGGCGGCATTCGTCACCGGAATGCTCGCGGTCGTCGCGAGCGCGGTCATGCTCGAACCCGCCGGCTTCGGCGCCGCGGGAGCGCTTGTCTATGGGTTGACCGCTCTGGGAGCCTCGGCGGTCTTGGGACTGTCCAGCGGCGCGATGCTGTTCGGCCATTGGTATCTCATCGACCCCAACATGCCGGTCGATTACCTGCGAAGCTTCATCAGGATGCTCGGCTACGCGCTTGTGGCGTACCTGGCGGCGTTGGCGCTAACGATCGGGCTGCTGGCGGTCGCGGCGGGAACGCACGGAACTGCGGCGGTCGAGACGTTGATCGGCTCGCACCTCGGGCTGCTCGCGATGCGGATGCTGTTGGGGCCGCTCGCCGCACTAGTGCTCACCTGGATGTGCTCGCAGACGCTCAAGATCCCACAGACCATGGCGGCGACCGGCCTCTTGTACATCACGGTGCTCGCGGTGCTGGTCGGCGAAATGCTGGGGCGCTACGTCATGTTCCGCACCGCGGTGCCACTCTAGCCTTGCTTTGCCGCATCCACCGTGGATGGTACTTCCTAGAATGTGACCGACGAGTTCGATTCAGAGCGGTTCCCCGGCAACTTCTACCAGGGGATGCTCCTGCGGCTCGACCGCGCCCGCGGTAAGGGCCTGGTCCGATCCCACAGCGGAAAGGACATCGCGTTCGAATTCCCATTCGTCAACGTGGTCGGCGCGCCGATCGGCGGCAGGATGCCGGGAATCGATCTGCTCGCCGAGGGCCAGAGCGTCAGCTTCGACGTCGGTTGGACCTCCAAGGGCCTCCGCGTCACCAGCATCAAGCCGAACACTCCCCGGCAGCCGCAGGCATAACCGGCTCGCCCCGCCCTCCGTACAGGCGAGGACTGCGCGTGGCCGCGGGTCGCATGGCGCATGCCGCCACCTCCCTCTGTCATTCAGAGCGGAGTCGGCGGAGCGAAGAATCCCGATTCTTCCTGCGGACCCTTCTTTCCCCTCTCCCTCTTTCGTAGGGGCGCACGGCTGTGCGCCCTGCCCTCAACCGACCCGACCAACGGGAACGATCCTCCAGCCACCATTCGACTTCATGTTATTCGGAGTCGCGGCTCGGACCACGCCCGCGCCTGCTACTTCTGCCCCGCCGATGTCCGTACGCGCGCCACTGCCTCGCGCCATCCGCCGAGCAGCCTCGCGCGCTCATCGGCGCCCATCCGCGGACGGAACAGTTTGCCCGCCTTGCGCAGCGACGCGAGATCGTCGGGGCTGCGCCAAACGCCGACCGCGAGACCCGCAAGCATCGCGGCGCCCAGCGCGGTCGCCTCGGTCATCTTCGCGCGTCGCACGGAGCAGCCGAGCAAGTCCGCCTGGAACTGCATCAGGTAGTCGTTCTCGGCGGCCCCACCGTCGGCGCGAAGTTCATTGATCGTGCGGCCGGTATCGCCGCGCATCGCATCGATCACGTCGGTGACCTGGTATGCGATGCTGTCCAGAGCTGCGCGCACGAGGTCCTCCCGTGTGGTGCCGCGTGTGATTCCCACAATTGCGCCGCGCGCGTCCGGGTCCCAGTACGGCGCGCCCAGACCGACAAACGCGGGCACCAGGTAGGGCTGCGTGCGGTCACGGCTTCTGCGCGCGAGCGCAAGACTCTCGGCCGCGCGTTTGATCAGCCTGAGGCCATCGCGGAGCCATTGGATCGCCGCGCCCGCGATAAAGACCGACCCCTCCAGCGCGTAGGCCGGCTGGCCGCTGGGGCCGAGTGCGGCGGTCGTAACCAGGCGACTGCGCGATCGCACCATCTCCTCGCCCGTGTGCATCAGCAGGAACGCCCCTGTCCCGTACGTCGACTTCGAATCGCCCGCCCGCACGCCGCCCTGCCCGAACAGTGCTGACTGCTGGTCGCCAATTACCGCGCCGATCGGCAGCGCGCGCGACGCGATAGTTCCGGCTGCGGCCTCGGCAAGCGGTCCACGTGAGCTTACCGGCGCAGGCAACATCTCGCGCGGAATGCCGAGCATCTCGAGCATCGAATCGTCCCACTCGCGCGCTGCGAGGTTCATCAGCATCGTGCGCGACGCGTTTGTGTAGTCGGTCACGAACGCCGCCCCGCGCGAGAGCCGGAAAATGAGCCACGTATCGATGGTCCCGAAGCACAGGTCGCCGGAGGCGCCACGTGTGCGCAGGCGCGGGTTCTCATCCAGCAGCCACTTGAGCTTGGTGCCCGAGAAATACGGATCAATTGTCAGCCCGGTGCACTCTGCGACCTCTCGCTCGCGTTCGCGAAGCCGCGCGCAGGCTTCGCTGCTCCGCCGGCACTGCCACACGATCGCGCGATGGACCGGTCGGCCGGTGGCGCGTTCCCACACCACGAATGTCTCGCGCTGGTTGGTGATGCCGATCGCCTTTACGTCGCCCGCGCCGGCGCGCGCCGCCGCGATCGCCTGCTTCGCCGTGGTAGTGACCGACCGCAGGATCTCTTCCGGGTTGTGCTCGACCCAGCCGGGGCGCGGATAATACTGGCGGATTTCGCGGTACGCGCGGCCGCGGATTTGGCCCTCGGGGTCGAGCGCCAGCACTGTCGTGCCGGTGGTCCCTTGGTCTATCGCGAGTATGAGGTCGGCCATCGGTTCAGCGCTCGAATATGCGGTCTCCGAAGGCGTTTATTGCGGTCCAAACGGTCGTGCGCATGGTAGTGGCGTATCGGCGCGTGAACAACCCGCGCGACGCCGTAGCAGGGTGTTGTGAAACGCGGAACATATCGACGCGTTTCCGGCGGTGCGCTCAACACCCTGCGTGAAAGATGGTTTCTTACCTAATCTTCTCCCCCTCTGGGGGAGACGCGAGAGAGGGAGCAGGCGGTTGAAAATGACTTTTTCAACCGCCTGCTCGTGCCCGCGCGAGGCGGCGCAATCCCGCCTTGCCTCGGCGT
>CAYSCX010000037.1:0-21554 GCA_964429575.1 uncultured Binatia bacterium (SeqCode)
TTCACGCGCGAGGCGCTCGCGAAGGCGGGACACTGAGACGTATCTGCTCGCATCTGATTCTTCGCGCGGGAACCGTCGAGGCGCTTGAACGGTTTATTCAACTGATCGGCATAATTTTCGGATCCGGTCTCGAAAAATCCGCAATCAATAGTTCGCGAAAAAGGAGATCCACGATGAAGTCGAACCAGACCCGACTCGCCGGCGCCATGCTCGCCACCGCAGCGGCATTCGCGTTTCTTTCCAGCCCTGCGTTCGCAGCGGACGCACCCAAAGGCGACGCCGGCAAGGGCAGCGTCAAGTGCGTAGGCGGCAACTCATGTAAGGGCCACAGCGAATGCGCGAGCGCCGGAAGTTCATGCAACGGCCAGAATTCCTGCAAGGGCAAGGGTTATGTGTCGACCGCGAGCGCGGAGGAATGCACCGCAGCGGGTGGCACGCCCGAGACGCAAGCGCCGGCGCAAAAGATGTAACGGCGCTCTGCGCCCACTGGCAGAGCGGGCGTTCGCCCTCGGTGCGCGGGCGCCCGCTCCGCATTGTCTCGCGAGGATTCAGTTGATACTCCGGTCATTCGATGGACCGGTCTTCATCCGTAATTCAAACCTCCGCTTGTGCTGATATGTCCGTCACCGCACCGCGCCTTCAACTACCGATTCGCGTGACGATCGTCGCGCTCGCCGTGGGCGCGGCGATGATCGTCGCATCATGCGGCAGGTCGGACACCGAGGCGTCTCCCGCCCAGCGCGCGCCGGCTTCCACAGAGCCGCAATCCGCACCGTCACCGCCCGATGCGACCGAGCCGCCCGACACCTCGACGCGCCGGGCAGGGTCCTATCTCGACTTCACGTTGCGCGGCGTCAACGGCATGCCGGTGAAGCTGGGAGCGATGCGCGGCAAACCGGTAATTCTCGACTTCTGGGCAACCTGGTGCAGACCGTGCCGGCGTGAGATGCCGGAGTTGAATCGCATCTACGACCAATATCGCGCCCAAGGTCTCGAAGTGATCGGAATCTCTGTGGACACGATCAAGGGCGATGGTGTCCGCGCGGTCGCACCGTTCATCAAGGAATTTGGGATCAAGTATCCAATCGTGATGGCCGACCAGGACATGGTCGACCGGCTTGGAGTATTCGGCATTCCAACCACGCTGTTCATCGATCCCGCGGGCGGACTGGTCGCGCGTGTCGACGGCGTCGGCGGTCCCGGCATGCTGCGGACCTCAGCGGAAAAATTGATGAAGTCGGCGAAGGCGCCCAGGCGAATGAAGCCGGCGCCGGGCGAAAAGGAACCCGAGACGGCTGACATCTAGCCTTCCGCGGTGCGGCGCCGATGCGCGCGCCGATGCAAATGAATCGCGCGGACTTTCCATTTCTTGGCTTTGGAGTGGGACTTCGCCGTTCCCACTACGCGCACATCATCGACGCGCGCCCGCGCATCGACTGGTTCGAGGTCATCTCCGAAAACTTCATGGTCCCCGGCGGCCGCCCGCTTCAGGTGCTCGAGGCGGTGCGCGCCAACTACCCGATCGTGTTGCACGGGGTGTCGCTCTCTATCGGCTCCACCGACCCGCTCAACCGCGGCTATCTGCGCGAACTGCGCGACCTTGCGCGCCGCTTCGAGCCCGCCTGGATCTCCGATCACCTGTGCTGGACCGGCGTCGGCGGGCGCAACCTGCACGATTTGCTGCCGCTACCGTACACCGGCGAGACGGTGCGACACGTCGCGGCGAGGATTAGGGACGTCCAGGATTTTCTCGGCCGGCGCATCCTGATCGAGAACGTTTCGAGTTACATGCAGTTCACGGATTCGAACTTGACGGAGTGGCAGTTCCTCGCAGCGGTCGCCGACGAAGCCGACTGCGCGATCCTGCTCGACGTCAACAACATCTTCGTCAGCGCGTTCAATCACGGCTTCGACGCGCACACCTACATCGACTCGGTGCCGGTCGGACGCGTCGCGCAGTTCCATCTCGCGGGCCACAGCGATCACGGCACCCACCTGCTCGACACGCATGATCATCCCGTTCGCGGCGAGGTATGGGCGCTCTACGAGCGCGCGGTGCGGCGATTCGGGAACGTCGCGTCGCTGATCGAGTGGGATGACAACATTCCGGAGTTCGACGTTCTGCTCGCGGCCGCCGAACGTGCGCGCGCGATCCACAACTCCGTCGAACGCGGCGCGAACAGCCATGGCGCACGCTCTTAAACCGCTCCAGGAGCTGCTCTACCGGCTCATCACCGCGTCGGGCGGCGTGTCGGAGGGGCTCGCCGAAGAGCGCGATCTCAGCCGTGACGACCTTGACGCGCTCATCCGCGCCGATGCGCGTCTGTCAGCCGTTGATCACCTCGACATCTACGCGAACATGTATTTCTACCGCCTCCTCGACGTCCTGAAGGAGGACTATCCCGCAACGTTGGCGGTGGTCGGACCCGATCATTTTCATAACCTCGCGACCGGCTATCTGCTCGTCAATCGCCCGCACCATCCGTCATTGCTCTACGCGGGCGCGCATTTGCCCGATTTCCTGCGGACGCATCCGCTGCACGCGGCGTTTCCGTTCCTCCCCGATCTCGCGCGGCTCGAGCGTGCGCAGACCGATGTGTTCGTAGCGCTCGATGCGGCCGCGCTCGATGAAACTGCGATGCGCGCGATCGCTCCCGAAATGTGGGCGGCTTTCTCCCTGCGCACGCATCCAGCGGTCCAGACTATCGACCTCGAGTGGCGAGTCGACGGCGTCGTTCGTGCGGTCGAGGATGGCGCACAGTGGCACGCACCCGGGCATGCTCCGGTGACGGTGCTCGTTTGGCGGATGTACGGGCGCGCGCATCTTCGCGACGTCGACGCATTCGAGCGCGGCGCTCTGCTCGCAGCGCGCGACGGCGCTCCGTTTGCAATCCTCTGCGAGCACGCGGCGCAAGCGCTCCCGTCGATCGATGCGCCGGCGAGGATCGCGTCAATGCTCGCGCGCTGGCTCGCCGACGGTCTAATCGTCGCCGCCTGAGCGCGCCCGCTCCGCGCGTGATTACGACATCACGACGCGATAAGTTGGTGCGCGGTCGAACCTTGGCACTCAACTCAATCAAGGTCGAACACCTGGGGTCGCACGCGGCGTTCGAGGAGTTCGCGCGCTTGCCATTGCGCGTGTACGGCGGTCGCGATGCGTGGTGGCCGCCCGACGTGCAAAACGAAATCGACCTGCTCGCCGGGCGCAGCCCCTTCGCCGGCTTTCTGGAAATTCGGCCAATCTGCGCGCGCCGCGACGGGCGAACCGTGGCGCGCGTGTGCGCGGTCATCAATCGTCGTCACAACGAACACTGGAACGAAGCGCTCGGCCTGCTGACGCACTTCGAGGCGCTCGAAGCCGAAGACCCGGCGGTTGCCGCGATGCTCGACGACGCGATCGAATGGCTGCGCGGTCGCCAGATGCGCGCGGTGCGGAGCGGCTTCGCGGCGTTTCTCGACTATCCTTACTCGATCGACAACTACGGGCGGCTTCCATCATTCTTGCTGCGTGCAAATCCCGCCTCCTACCACCGCCACTTCAAGGACGCGGGCTTCGTGACCGAGCGCGGACACGCCGACTTTACCGCGGAACTCTCGCCCGATCTGGTTGCGCGCTATCAAAATATCGTGGCCGGCGCGCGCGCAGGCGACGTCGCCATCCGGACTTGGCGCGAGTTTGGATTTCTCGCGGCGATCGACGCGTGGACCGGCGTCACCAATGCCGCGTTCGCGCGGCACTGGGGTTGGTACCCCATCAAGCGAACCGAAGTGCGCCCGATGTTGACCTCGCTGTGGGACACGCCGGTCGCCGACCTCTCGATCATCGCCGCGAAGGATGGGGAGCCGATCGGAACGGTCTTCTCGGTGCCGGACTTCAGTCAGGCGCTCGCCAGTGTACGGCCCGGCGTCAAATTGGACGCCGATCTCGGCGGCGGGACGCGCGGCGCATTGATCAACATCGGCGTACTCCAGAATGCACGCGGACGCGGAGTGGCGGTCGCAATGGCCGCGCGGTCGTTTTTGGAGATGGCGAACCGGGGCATCCGTTTCGCCGGCTACACTCTGGTGCTCGACGACAATTGGCCGTCGCGCCGCACCGCCGCCGCGCTCGGCGCGCGCGTGACCAGCAACTTCGTGACCTACCGCCGCGACCTCCGCTGACTTGCGATGACTACCTGGGCACCTGATTCGGCCAGCATCGCGCGAACGGAGCCCACGATCGTCGCCGCCGCGACTCCGTCGGCGAACTTCAGGCTGCGAATCGCATCCGAGATTCTGGCGCTCGCCTATATCTCAATCATCGCGGCGACCGCCAACCTCACCGGCGCGTTCTATGTGATGTTTCCCGAACTCGGCGCGCTCGCCTACGACGTTCTAACCCGCCCGCGCGGCCGCTGGTGCAATGCTCCCTTCCACCTTGCCACGACGCCGGCGCTGACCGGCGTGATCGGAATCGTAATCACTCGAAACTTGCCGTACGGATTGCCGTCGATTGCCGCCACGGTCGCCGGCGCGCTCGTGGTGATGCTTGGACTCGGCTCGCCGATCGCTCCGTCGATTTCGGCCGGCCTGCTTCCACTTACGGTAGATGTTCAGAGCTGGTGGTACCCTCCCGGCGTCCTGTTCGGCACGGTTCTGCTTACGGGTATATCCCTCTTATGGAAGCCGTTCCTGCTGAGCCGCGGCTACCGCGCAATTCCGACCGACGAAGGCTCGCATCCGCATTCACCCGCCCCGCATCCACGCGCGCTTCATTGGATGGTCTCGCTCTTTGGGTTCGTTGCGGTCGCGACCGGCGCCGTCTATCTCACTGGCCACCGCTTCGTGCTGTTTCCGCCGTTGGTCGTGATCGGTTACGAGATGATGCGCCATCCGTCGCAGTGCCCATGGGCGCACCGTGTCGCACGGCTCCCCATCGTCTGCTTCATCGCCGCCGTCGCAGGACTGTTGTTCCACGACTCGGTGGGCGTCAACCCGCTCGGCGCGGCGCTCAGCATGGCGTGCGGAATCGGCGCGATGCGTGCGCTCGACGTTCACGTACCGCCCGCATTGGCCGTCGCGCTGCTGCCGATGGTCATGGACACCCCGACCGTTGCATACCCCGTCGCGGTCGCATTCGGCGCCACCCTGCTGGCGCTGTGGTTCGCGGCGTTCCGATGGTTCCTGTTACGCGACGCACCGGCGGACTGATACCGCGCGCCCGATTAGTACGTATTGGGCACAAAGGAATTGTACATGCGCTATACAGCTCGAACGCTTCTCGCCGTGGCCGCAACACTCTGGCTGGCAGGATGCGCAATCGCTTCGGCGCCGATCAAAGACCAGCCGCGCACCGTCGTGTCGCCGATTCCGGGCAACCTGACCGTCGGCGCACAATCAGCTGCTCCGGTCGGCGACGTGTTGCCGGTCCACGTGTCGGTCGCGAATGGCAGCGATGTACCGCGGCGGATCGTGCCCAGCCAGGTATTCGCGCTCGATGAAAACGGCAACCGCGTCGCACCACTGGCGACCGGTGAAGCGGCGCGACAGGCCGGCAATGCGGTTGAATTGCGCTCGGCGCTCACCGGCGCCGCCGTGAGCGGAGTCGCGGTCGGTGCGCTCGGCGCTGGACTTGGCGCGGCGGCGGGCGCGGCACTCGGAGCCCCCGGCACAGGCGCGATCCTAGGCAGCGTGATCGGCGGTGGCAGCGGAATCATCCGCGGCGCGCAGCGAAGTCAGCAGAAGGCCGACCGCGAAGCGGACCAGCAAATCGGCGCCCTCGCGCTGCGCCCCGAGGAGGTCCGGCGCGACTTTACCGTGAGCGGCTACGTGTTCTACCCCAAGGGAACCTATCGTGAAATCGAGGTGCTGCTAATCGATGGCGAAACCGGAGACACCGAGGTGTACCGCGCGCCGATTCGCTGAACTACCCTCGCGCTATCCGCCCCGTTTGATGCCCGGCGGTACCTTCCAGTCCTTCGCGGCCAACTCTCGATTGCGCTGTGAGAATTCCCACCGGTGTCCTTCGAGATCGGCCGCGCGGTAGATTCGGCCGCCCCAGAATCCATCCTCCGGTTCCGAAATAATGGTCGCGCCAGCCGCCTTCGCCTGCGCGAAATGCCGATCGACGTCATCGACATAAACCTTGAGCGACTGCGTCGCCGCGCCGACGATCTGGGGACTTCGCACCTCGTGCCCGCCAGAGGTCGAAAGCTGAATCAGGCCATCGCCCAACTCCATCCACGCGAGCACAAACCCGTTGCCGGTGAGACGCGCGTCGGCACGCTCCCGAAAGCCGAATGCTCCGCTCAGCCATTCGATAGCCCCAGGAACATCTTCGTAGGCCAGTGATGGAACGATCTCGGGAGTGTCCCACAGATCGTTTTTCGCCGTGACGGTCATAGCATTGATGTAAGCACGACCAGTGCTCCCTGCCCCGTCCCCTTGTCCGACGGGTCGCAAACGTAGAGCTTGCTGCCGACCCACTTGAGGCAATTCGGATCGACCAGCCCGGCCGCGAATGAATGCGCCACGCCTTTCTCGACGCGCAGCACTGCACCGTCGCGCTCGCCGGCGCTGTCGGCCGCAGGCTTGCCCGCGTCCGCAATCAGGAACGCCCCGGCGTGTGGACCCCAATTCGGCGGCGCGTATCCAAACGCGGTCGGACGTATGAAGCCCACGTAGTACGGATTGTCGCTTAGCTTGCCGTCGGCGCCGATCACGCCGATGCGTCCAAACTTGGCCGCGCCCGCCATCTTCACCCGCATCCCGACCAACATCGAGTTGGGCGCCTTGGCGTCGGTCGCGGATGTGAAGTAGATACCGCTCAACTCGAAGTCGACCGGCTTGTTGTACGTCCCGACTGCGCGCGCTTTGCCGCTGCTGTCGATTTCGTAAACCGTCGCGTTGTCGCTGGTCACCGCGTAGAGCTTGCCCGCAAACGGTCCACCCGCCGCACCGAATGCGAGGTCGCGGCAGCCGCTTGGTTTGCCCGCGTCACCTTCGCCGACCGCTGGGAGCGTCGCGAACGCGTTCACCCCGCCAGGCTTGTCGACGCGCTTAACCTCGCAGGGGCTCTTGTTGTCGGCGGACTCGAGCACGAAAATCTGCCCGTCGAATCCGCCAAACCCCGCCGGTGCGACCGCAACGCCCGCCGGGTTCTTCAGCATCGCAGCGCCGGCCAACTCCGTCGCGACGCCCGCGCCGGTCACCGTGAACAGTCCGCCTGGCCCATCCGACACCACCATCTTTCCGCCCGCCTGTGGCGCCATATAGGTCGGCGAGGTCAGCCGCTTGGACTTGAGCGCACGAATCTCGTAGCCAAACTCGACCTCCAACCGCTTCGCCGCCGCACGCGCGAATGAGCCGGCGCCCGCCGGCCACACCGCGGCCAATGCCAGCGCCGCGAGGCTCGCAACCGCCACCAGCTTCCTACCGCTTGGGTTTATCAAGTTCATCCAGTGCCTCGTTGACGAAATATCTTTGCGTCGGATCCCGATCGTCGAGTTCGGACTTGCGCTGCGAGATCCACTGCGCAAGACCAACCATCGCCGCCTCGAGCGTGTCCCGAAATCCCAGAGCCTGCGCAACCTGCTCCAGTTCGGCCCACAGCTCATCGGGCAGCTCAAGTTCTATTCGCTTGCCCGCCATCGTACTCGACAACCCATATAGTCTTAGCACTTGCCGGTCGTCAAAATGAGCGTGTCCGTGGCGCAATCCCAGAAAAATCAGGGTGTGCTCGTCGAGTATCTCGACGCCGGCAAGCTCAAGCCTGCCGTGCAACTGCGTGAGCAGGAACGACACATCGCCGTCCTCGATGCTGATGGACGCGAGCGCCTCGTCGCGCGCGACCTGGTTCTGCTGCGCCATCCCGACCGCACTTGCGACCGTGACAACGCGCCGAAAGTGATCGCGGAGTTCACCGCGGAACGCGAACCGCTCGCGAGCGAGCTCGATCTCAACCTGCTGTGGGAAGTGGTGCAGGAGCAGGGCCGCAGTTTCACCGCTTCCGAGCTTGCGGAGTTGTTTTTCGGGCGCCGGTCGGGGGCGGGGGTCTCCGTGATGCTCGAGGCGTTGCTCGCGGATCGCCTGTTCTTCGTGCGCCGGCACATGGAGTTCCAGGTGCGTCCCCGCGACCAGGTGGAGCGCCTGCGCGTTCAACATGATCGCATCCGCGCCCGCAGTAACGATTACCGCCGCACGCAACGGTTGCTCCGCGACATCATCTCCGACGGCGCAACCCCCGCCGCGGACGAAACCGCGCCGCTCGTTGACGAATTGCGGCGCTACCTCCAGAACCCGTTTACGCGCTCGCGCGACATCACCGCGATGTTGCAGCAGGCGGCGCCCGAGATCGAACCGGCCGAGGCCGCGTACGAAATCCTCGATCGCCTCGGAGCCGCGCCCGAAGGCGGCCGCTTCGCGGTGATCGGCGGTGTCAGGATCGAATTTTCTGAAGCCGCACTCGCCGAGGCGCGCGCTGCCTCGCCGCCCGCGCGCCCGCTCGCCGATCGTTTCGCGATTGCGATCGACGACGACGACACCGTCGAAGTTGACGACGCGATCAGCGCCGAACTGCTCGAGGGCGGCGCGGTCTGCGTTCGAGTGCACATCGCACTCGTCGCCGACTTCGTCGCGCGCGGCGGTCCGATTGATGATGAAGCCGCGACCCGCGCGACCACCGTCTATCTGCCCGAGATGACCGCGCGGATGCTGCCCGACCCGATCTCATGCGGCTCCGCTAGTTTGTTGGAGGGCGCCGAGCGCCCGGTGCTTACCACCGAGGTGGTTTTGTCGCCGCTCGGCGAGATCGTCGAATCGAAGCTCTATCCCGAGCGAATTCGCATCGCTAAACGCCTCAGCTACCAGGACGCCGATTCGCTGCTGGCTGGTGGCGCCGACGGTGACCCGCTGCGCGCATTGCTCGCTCGTCTTCACATCGCAACCGATACGCTTCGCGAGCGCCGCCGAATTCGCGGCGCAGTGCTGGTTACGCGGCGTGAACCAAACGTGAAGGTCAGTGACGGACGCATCGAGATAAAAGTGCTGGACAACGCATCGCCGTCGCGCCTGCTGGTCGCGGAACTGATGGTCCTGAGCAACTCTGTCGCGGCGCGCTACGCCGCCACTCACGCGATCCCGATCATCTACCGCGTGCAACCCGATTCCGGCGGCGATTATGCGGCGCAGCGCCCGCGTCTTTCGCTCCATCCCGATCTGCACACGGGCATCGGAATCGACTGCTACGCGCAACTTAGTTCGCCGATTCGCCGCTACGCCGACTTGGTGCTGCAACGCCAGCTCGTCGCTGCGCTCGCCGCAAGCGGCGCACCACCGTACTCATCGGAGGAACTCTTGAAGGTGTTGGCCGGCGCCGAAGCCGCCGATGCGGCCGGACGCGACCTCGAACGCCGCGCCAAGCGCTACTGGATTCTCAAGCACCTCGAACAAACCGCGCTCGACCGCCCGCTCATCGCCATCGCAACTCGCGACGGCGCCACCGGCGAGCTGCTCGACTATGCCATTCGCGGCACGTTGTTCAGCGCGCCGAATCTTGCGGACGGCACGCCCGTCACCGTGCAGCTCTCGCGAATCGATCCGCTCCGCGGCCGCCTCAGCCTCGACTACCTAGGACCCGCCGAGTCCGCCCATCGCGGCTCCTCGTAGCCCCGCCGCGCGCGACCTCTCCCTCTTCCGTAGGGGCGCACGGCTGTGCGCCCTTCTTCTCGGCCAACCCGACCAACGGGAGCGTTTCCTCGCCGATGCCTCACTTCATGTTATTGGGAGTCGCGGCTCGCGACCCCCCCAACACCCCTCCCCCCTACATCGAATGGATCGAATCCTGGTCGAGCCGCCACCGATCAATCGACTCGACGTTGAAACGCCAGTCGCTCCCCACCTTGAACGCTGGCAACCGCCCACGCTTGAGCTGTCGGTATATCGTCGATGGGTGCACCTTCAGATAGTCCGACAATTCCTTCACCGTCAGTACCTTGCTGTCGTCATTCTTGATCATCCCAGCACCCTCCTTGCGCGCCATTCATCGGCGCGCTCTGTGTTGACCGCCTTAAACGCAATCTGCGTGCCGATGATGTCTGCCGGTCAACACTGAAAAATCTTCCGTTGATCGCGTCGCGTCCCGCCACAATGCGGTCGAGCAATGCCGCAACGACCGGAAATTGGCAGTCGAAAGGACGGCGCGGACGCACAAAGCGCGTCGTCGCCAGCGACGGCGATGCGTCGTCTCAATCTGAAACTGTCCGCTTTCGCGACGCGCCGAAGGGCGCGCGTCACACCTTGCCGATCAGCTCTCGCTCCGCATCGCGCACCACCGCCAGCACCCCCGCCTCATCTTGCGCGCGCGGCAGCAGTATCAGCCGATGCACCCCGAGGTCGGCAAACTTTTTCGCGATGTCGCGATCGACCTTCACTCGCGGCGTGATGCTGATCTCAACGTCCTCGAACTTCCTGCCCGCCTTCGCGCACGCCGCGCGAACCCCCTCGACGCACTGCTTGGTGCCGTCGAGATCCAGCGCGAACCCGTACCATCCCTTCGCCAGGCGCGCGGCGCGGCTGAACGCCTCCTTGGAATGCCCCCCGAACACAATCTCCGGATGTGGTTTCTGCACGGGCCGCGGCATCGCGTTGATCCCGCTGAACGAAACGAACTTCCCGCGGTACGCCGGCTTCTCCATGGTCCACACCGCCAGCATCGCAGCGATGTACTCCTCGGTGCGCGGTCCTTTGAGTTCGAACGGAATGCCCAGCGCGTCGAACTCCGGCTTGAGGTACCCGATGCCGACGCCGAAGATCAACCGTCCGTTGGAAAGCACATCAACCGTCGCCAGCTCCTTCGCGAGCACCAGCGGGTTGCGTTGCGGCAATATGATGATGCCGGTGCCGAGCCGCACGCGCGTCGTGTGCGCCGCGACGTAGGCGAGCGCTACCGACGGATCGAGCATCCGCAGGTTTGGCGGCGCCGGTGACGGCGGCGCCTGCGGGTCGGGCAGCACCACGTGCTCTCCCGTCCACAGGCTCTCGAAGCCCGCCGCTTCCGCCGCTCGCGAAACGTTCTTCGCGCATTCCGGCGAGGCGCACGGCCCGGTGTTGATTCCGAATAGTCCGAACTTCATGGCGCGATGCTTACCACGAACCACCTCGCCAGTGGAAAGCGCGCGACCGCTTGAATTGACCCTGCTCGCGCGCGACGCGCATAATCGCGCGGAACGTTGGGACGGGCGGATCGGCATGCGATGCACTCACTGCGGGTTCAGCTCTCTGGCGCAAGGAGCCGGGTTCTGTACGCGCTGCGGCGTAGCTCTTGCTGTTCGGTCCGGCGCGGACATTCGCGAATACTCGGTCGCGAGTTATCGGCCGTCGTGGTGGCATTACCGTTCTTCTTTCGGTTCCGCTGTGCTCCTGCTGCTGCTCGGACTTGCCGGCACAGGCGGAACCGGCGGACGATCGGGATTTCTCGCGGTTGCGTTGCTTATCGCGATCGCATCAGTAGCTCACGCGCTACTCTCCCGTGCGACCACGCACTGGACGCTGACTTCCGATCGGCTGATCGCGCGTGAGGGAATCTTCGCGCGGCGCAACCGCCAGCTCGAGCTCGCCGACATCCGCGCAATCGAGGTGGAACAGTCGTTCACTCAGCGCATCCTGGGGCTTGGCGACATAGCAGTATCGTCGGCAGCGAGCGCTGACTATCTGATACGGCTGCGCGACGTGAACGCTCCCGAATCGCTTGCGGACACGCTTCGGCAGGCGCGCCTTCGCAGGATCGCATGACGGAGTGCCGATGGGCATCTATGCTCCGATGAGCAAGCGGCCCGATCTCCGCTACGAGCGCAAACTCTGGCGCACCGGCCTCGAGGCGATCGCCGGCGTGGACGAAGCGGGCGTCGGCCCGTTGGCCGGTCCGGTCGTCGCCGCCGCCGTCATTTTCGCCCCCGAACAATTCATCACCGGAGTGCACGACTCAAAGCAACTTCGCCCCGCCCAACGTACGCGGCTCGACTGCGAAATCCGCGCCAGCGCGCTCGCCTTGGGAGTCGGCGTCGCGGAGCCCGCCGAAATCGATCGTCTCAACATCTACTGGGCGACCATGCTTGCGATGCGCCGCGCGCTCGATTCGCTCACGCGAGCGCCCGGCCACGTCCTGGTTGACGGCCGCACCGTTCCCGAACTCAGACTGCCGCAGACGCGCATCGTGGGCGGCGACCGCAAGAGCTTTTGCATCGCGGCCGCATCGATCGTCGCAAAAGTCGCGCGCGACGCGATCATGCTTCAACTCGATGCGTGCTATCCTGAATACGGGTTCGCGCGTCACAAGGGTTACTGCACGCAGGATCATCTCGATGCGCTGCGCCGGCACGGTCCGTCGCCGATTCATCGCCAGTCGTTCGCGCCGGTCGCCGCCTTGCGCCAGCTCGAGTTGCTCGCGTAACCCGCGGGCCACAAACCACAATTCCTGTCAACTTGATATATGTTGATTGGCGATTTACCCGCGCGTGCGCGCGAGCTAGAGTCTAGGTTGATGCGAGCCTCGCCCGCGCGAGTGAATTGAACCGATGGCACTCGAACGCGAAAAACATATGGCGCAGCGCGCGCTGCTTGCTCTTACCGAGGCGCAGTTGCTCGAGCTGTACCGCCACATGGTCCTCATCCGTCAGTTCGAGGAGAAGACCGCGGAGATGTACGCGCGCGGCAAAATTACCGGCTTCTGCCACCTGTACGCGGGCGAAGAGGCGGTCGCGGTCGGCGCCATCTATGCCCTCAACGACAAGGATTACGTGGTCTCGACTTACCGCGAGCACGGCCATTGCCTCGCCAAGGGCGCGCCGCCGCGCGTGGTGATGGCGGAGTTATTCGGCAAAGCGGCCGGCATCTCGCACGGCTTCGGCGGCTCGATGCATCTGTTCGACCCCGAGCTGCGCTTCATGGGCGGCTATGCGATCGTCGGCGGCGGGCTCCCGCTCGCGGCGGGCCTCGCGCTCTCCGTCGCGATGAAAGAAGAACCAACCGTCGTCTGCTGCTTCTTCGGCGACGGCGCGTTGCCGCAGGGCGCGTTCCACGAGTCGCTCAACATCGCATCGCTGTGGAAGCTGCCGGTCGTTTTCATTTGCGAAAATAATTTCTACGGCATGGGCACGCTCGTGCAGAACGCGATCTGCCAGGAAGAGCTCTACCGTTTCGCGCAGCCCTACAAGATGCCCGGCGTGCGCGTGGACGGCATGGACGTGCTCGACGTGTACACCGCCGTGACCGAGGCTGCCGCGCGCGCCCGCGAGGGCGACGGCCCATCGCTCATCGAGGCGGTCACCTACCGCTTCCGCGGCCATTCGATGTCCGACCCGGCCGAGTACCGCTCCAAGCGCGAGGAGCGCATCTGGCAGGAGCGCGATCCGATCAAGACGTTTCGCCGCCGCATGCTCGCCGACGAGCGCGTCGATGAGAAGCGCCTCGATGAGATCGACAAGGAAGTTGCAGCGGTCATTGCAGATGCGGTGAAGTTCGCAGACGAAAGCCCGCCGCCATCGCTCGAGGAGCTCGGCAAGTTCGTGTACGCGGAGCCCAACTCCACCCGCTAGCAGGGTGTTGAGAACATGAGCGTGCCCCACAAAGCGGATTCCATGGTTCTCGACACCCTGCCTATTAGTTGGCTTCCTTCCTTAGCTTCTCCCCCTTTGGGGGAGACGAGAGAGAGGGAGCAAGCTGCGAAGCATTGCTTCGCAGCCTGCTAGCGCCATGGCCCAGATCAGCTATCGCGATGCGCTCAACCAGGCCCTCCGCGAGGAGATGGACCGCGACGAGCGCGTGTTCATCATGGGTGAGGAGGTCGGCTACTTCGGCGGCGCGTTCAAAGTCACCGAGGGACTCCTCGCCGCGTACGGCGAAAAGCGCGTGCGCGACACCCCGATTTCAGAACTAACCATCGTCGGCTCCGGAATCGGCGCGGCAATGGGCGGACTCCGTCCGGTCGTCGAGTTGATGACCATCAACTTCGCTCTCCTGGCGATGGATCAGATCGTCAATCACGCCGCCAAGATTCGATTCATGTTTGGCGGCCGCGCAAAAGTGCCGCTCGTCATCCGCGCGCCGCAAGGTGGCGGCCACCAGCTTGGCGCGCAACACAGCCAGAGTCTCGAGGCGTACTTCCTGCACTGCCCCGGCCTTCGCGTCGTAATTCCCGCAACGCCCGCCGATGCCAAGGGGCTGCTCAAGACCGCGATCCGCCAGGACGACCCTGTGATTTTTCTCGAACACGAGTCGCTCTACGGCATCAAGGGCGAAGTGCCCGACGGACCCGAACACCTCGTGCCGTTCGGACTCGCCAACGTGGTTCGACCCGGCGCCGACGTAACGATCATTTCGTACTCTAAGTGCGTGTACGATTCGCTCAAGGCCGCCGATGCGCTCGAGGAAGCCGGCATCGACGCCGAAGTCATCGACCTGCGTACGCTGAACCCGCTCGACCTCACCACCGTGCTCGAGTCGGTCCGCAAGACCACCCGTGCGGTCGTGGTGTATGAGGGCTGGCGCACCGGCGGCGCAGGCGCCGAGATTGCCGCGCGCATCTATGAGGCGGCCTTCGATCATCTCGATGCGCCCGTCGAGCGCGTCGCGAGCCGCGATTCGCCGATGCCGTACAATGCCAGGCTCGAACGTGCGACGCTGCCGAGCGTGGAGGATATCATCAAGGCCGCGGAACGAATTACCTGAGCGAGTGTTGAGAAACATGGTCAAAGATTGAAACACCGGTTCCCCTTCCCTTTAGGGAAGGGGTCAGGGGTTAGGTAATCGGTTACACAGAGCACTTCGTACCGGGTCAGCGACGACAATGAGCACCGAAATCGTGATGCCTAAGCTCTCCGACACCATGGAAGATGGCAAGATCCTTCGATGGTTCAAACGCCCCGGCGACAGCATCCGCCGGGGCGAGGCGATCGCCGAGGTCGAAACCGACAAGGCGGACATGGTGCTCGAGGCGTTCGATGACGGCGTACTCGATGAGATCCATCTCAAGGAAGGCGAAAGCGCCCCAGTCGGCGCGGTGATCGCGACGATGCGCTCGGCGGGTGCCGCCGCGACCGTCTCCGAACCGGTCCAATCCGACGACGGCGCTGCCCAGGATTCCGGAGCCGCCCAAAAGCCGGTGCTGCGGGCGGTCGAGAAGCAAGACAAACCGCAGCCGCGGACTTCGCGCCGGCGCGCGCGCGGGGAACCCAAGCCGCTTCATGAGCCCATGGTGCTCCGGCCCGACTTCGACGACCAGGAAATCGCGCCCGAGTTTCATCCCGCGATGAGCGCACATCCGTCGGCCACCCCGACCGCGATTCCAATGCCGCCCTCGCGCGCGCTGGTGCGCGAGGCGCGTGCGCTTGAGCCCACCGAGCACCGGGAGGACGAGGGAGGCAAGCTGCGCGCCTCTCCACTCGCTCGGCGCGCCGCCGAGGAGGCCGGCGTCGATATCCGCGCCGTCCGCGGCACCGGCCCCGACGGCCGCATCACCAAGCGCGACATCGACAACTATCTGCGCGAGCAGCAGATGTTCCGCTTCCGCAGGCTCATCTCGCCGCGCGACGCCGAGCCCGGCTCCCGCATCGAGTTGTCGCGCATGCGCAAGACCATCGCGCAGCGCATGGCGCTCTCCAAGCAGACCACGCCCCACTTCTACGTCACGATGGAAGTGGACATGGACGAGGCGGTCAAACTCAAAAGCTCGCTCGAAACCGCGGAAATTTTCGACGAGGACATCACCTACAACGACATCATAGTAAAGGCGGCCGCGCTCGCCCTCACCCGTTTTCCGCGCATCAATGCCAGTTACGAGGACGGCTTCATCCAGACCCATCCGCACATCAACATTGGCGTCGCCGTCGCGGTCGAGGATGGCCTCATCCTGCCCGTCATCAAAGAGTGCGAACGCCTTTCGCTACCGGAAATCTCGCGCGTCGCGCACAAGCTGGTCGGCAAGGCGAACCGCGGTGCCTATACCGCCGATGAGATGTCCGGCGCGACTTTCACGATTTCAAACATGGGCATGCTCGGCATCGAGCATTTCGCCGCGGTGATCGTGCCGCCGCAGGCGGCGATTCTCGCGGTCAGCTCGATCAAGGAGCGCCCGGTCGTCCGCAACAGCCAGATCACGATCGGCAAGACGATGATGATCACGGTCTCGTGCGACCATCGCATCGTTGACGGCGTCGTCGCGGGCCGCTTCCTCCAGGAACTCAAGCGCTTCCTGGAAAACCCCGCCAGCCTGCTCGTGTAGCAGGGTATTGAGAAATGCTTTGAGTTTCCCAATGGCATCGAACGCGCTCTCAACACCCTGCGTGAAAACTGGCTGCCTTCATTATCTTCTCCCCCTGCGGGGGAGACGCGAGAGAGGGAGCAGGCGGTTGAAAATGCCTTTTTCAACAGCCTGCTAGCAGCCTGATGCGAACCCCGCGAAATCCCAACCTGGTTCAGTTGCAAGCTTGAATCTGTCATTCAGAGCGCAGTCTGCGGAGCGAAGAATCCCGACGAAGAAGCTGCCCTTCGCCGCAGTGAGGACTCCACCTTGGCCAATACTCGATACGACCTGCTGGTAATCGGCTCCGGCCCCGGCGGCTACGTCGCCGCAATCCGCGCGAGCCAGCTCAAAATGAAAGTCGCCGTGGTCGAGCGCGACCGCCTCGGCGGCGTCTGCCTCAATTGGGGCTGCATTCCTTCCAAAGCGCTGCTCAACTCTGCCGAAACCATGGAAACGATTCGTGGTGCGGAAAAGGAGCACGGCATCGCGGTCGGCGAGGTCCGCGTCGATTTCAAACGGGTCATCGCGCGCTCGCGCGAAACCGCCGATCGCTTCTCAAAGGGGATCGGATTCCTGTTCAAGAAAAACAAGATCGATGCCTACGAGGCGCATGCGGTGCTCGCCGGTCCCAACACCGTCGCGCTCGAAAAAGCGCCCGACAAGCCGGACCCATCCGCAACTCGCATCGACGCGGATCGAATCCTCCTCGCCACCGGCTCCGCCGAAAAATTGCTCCCGGGCATGCAGCTTGGCGACGGCGTCATGACCAGCAAAGAAGCGCTGGTGTGCGACCGCCTGCCCAAAGACGTCGTGATCATCGGCGCCGGCGCCATCGGCTGCGAGTTCGCATACTTCTACCAGGCGTTCGGCGCAAAAGTGACCGTGGTCGAACTGCTCCCGCAGATGTTGCCGGGCATCGACAAGGATGTCGCCGAAGAGCTGCGGCGCGCCTTCAACAAGCGCGGCGTCACCGCACTGCTGGGCCACGGATTCAAATCGCTCAAGCGAAACGGCGATCGTTGGTCGGTGGTTGTCGAGGCCGGCGGCGCTGAAAAAACGCTCGACGCCGATGCGGTGCTGGTCGCGGTCGGCCGCGGACCACTCAGCGCGAGCATCGGGCTCGACCAGGCGGGCGTGGAACTGGAACCCGGCGGCTTCGTGAAAACCGACGACGCGTTCCGCACCACCTGCCCCAGCATCTACGCGATCGGCGACGTGCTTCGCCCTCCCCTGCTGGCGCACAAGGCGTCCGCTGAAGGCGTCGCCGCGGTCGAAATCATGGCGGGGGCGCGCGAGCCCGGTTTCGACCTCACATCGGTGCCCGCCTGCATCTACTGCGAGCCCGAGGTCGCCACCGTCGGACTGAGCGAAGCCGAGGCGCAGGAGCGCGGCATCGAAGTGAAAGTCGGCAAGATTCCGTTTCGCGTGAACGGCAAGGCGGTCGGCGCGGGACATCCCGAGGGTTTCGTCAAACTCGTCGCGAGCAAGCAGTACGGTGAAGTCATCGGCTGCCAGATCATCGGCCATCACGCCACCGACCTCATCTCGGAAGTCGTGCTCGGAAAAAACCTCGAAGCGACCACGGCCGAGTTCGGCCGCGCCGTCCATCCGCATCCGACGCTCTCCGAAGTCGTAATGGAGGCGGCCCTTGCGGCAGAGGGCGAGGCGATCAATGTCTGATCAGATGGACACGCCGCGCCGCCTGCACGTAGCTCAACTCGGTACAGTCGCGTACCAACCCGCCCTCGCTCTTCAGCAGGCTCTCGTCGCGGCGCGCCTGCGCGATGAAATTCCGGACACGCTCCTGCTGCTCGAACATCCGCACGTGTACACGCTCGGACGCGGCGCCGACGAGAGCTTCATCAAATCGCCGCGCCCCGGCGTTCCCGTGTTCCGCGTCTCGCGCGGCGGCCAAGTGACGTACCACGGCCCGGGTCAATTGGTCGGCTACGCGATTCTCCGCCTTGACGCCGCCGAGCGCGACGTTCTCGCCTACCTCCGCCGCATCGAGCGCACGCTCATCGACGCGCTCGCCGGCGTTGGCCTCGATGCGCGCCGCCGCGGCGGCTTCACCGGTGTGTGGGTCGGCGGCCGAAAAATTGCCTCGATCGGCGTCGGCATCCGCCGCTGGGTCACCTGCCACGGCTTCGCACTGAACGTCGCGACTGACCTCTCCTACTTCGACGCGATCGTTCCGTGCGGCATCGACGGCTGCGAAATGACCTCGCTCGCGCGTCTGGGCCGCGCCAACCTCGATGTTACTGCGTGCGCCGGTCTCGTCGCCGCAAACTTCGCGCGCGTGTTCGATCGCGACGACGTCGTCAACGTATCGCCCGCGTCGCTCCTCAACTTTGTTGATCGCGACACGATTGCCGCCGAGGCCCCGCGATAGCCATGGCTGAACGCCGTCATCCCGACTGGATCAAAGTGCGCGCGCCCGCGTCGCCCGAATACTTCCGCACCAAGTCGATCCTCGCCGGCCTCAAACTTCACACCGTCTGCCAGGAGGCGTGCTGCCCGAACATCGGCGAATGTTTTTCCCATCGCACCGCCACCTTCATGCTCATGGGCGACGTTTGCACGCGCAACTGCCCCTACTGCGCCGTCGCGCACGGCAAGGTCCGCCCGCTCGACCCCGATGAGCCCCGGCGCATCGCCGACGCGGTCGCGAAGCTCGCTCTGAATCACGTCGTCGTCACGTCGGTAGATCGCGACGATCTCCCAGACGGCGGCGCCGCGCACTTCGCCGCGACCGCGCGCGCCATCAAGTCGATGCTGCCCGCAACGCGCGTCGAAGTGCTCGTGCCCGATTTCCAGGGTTCGTTCGAAAGCGTGGAGACCGTGGTCGCGTCACCAATCGAAGTCTACAACCACAACGTCGAGACCGTTCCGAGCCTCTACAAGACTGCGCGCCCCGGCGGACGTTACGACCGCTCTCTCGCGGTTCTCCGTCACGCGAAATCGACGGGCCGCGGCCGCAACCTCCTTACCAAGACCGGCATCATGTTGGGACTGGGCGAAGAACGCGACGAACTCCTCGCCGTCCTGCGCGACCTCCGCGACGTCGAATGCGACATCCTTACGCTCGGCCAGTATCTCCGCCCCTCCAAGGATCACCTGCCCGTTGCGCGCTACGTGCCGCCCGGCGAGTTCGCTGAGCTACGCCGCGACGCGCTCGCGCTCGGCTTTCGCCACGTCGAGTCCGGCCCGCTGGTGCGCAGCTCCTACCACGCCTGGGAGCATGTGAACTGACACGCCGACCCGTCCCCTCTTAATGTACGGGCGCATCGCGATGCGCGGCGCCCGATTAGTCACCCTGATCGCAGTCTGCCTCCCCCCTTCTGTCATCCTGCGCCTGCTTCCACCTTCTCGCCTCAAACAAACGCGCCGCGAAGCCGAAGCCTCGCGGCGCGTCGACTTCCTATTTCCTTCCGCTTACTGCTCGCCCTGGCCGAGCAGCTTCTTCGTCTCGTTCTCGCGCGTCTGCATGTACGCATCCTGCACCGCGCCGTAAAGATCGATCGCGTAGCGGTCCACTTCCGCGAACTGATCCAGGTGCAACGACCGGTAGTTCACGAACGTCGCCGCACGCTGGCCAACCTGCACTGGAATCGACACGACAGCCGGCAGCACCCAGCTGATCGGATCCATCAATCCGTCCGCGACGACCCCCACCGTGTCGCCCACCGTTGACGGGCCGAGCAGTGGCAGCATCACGTACGGCCCGCTTGGCACGCCGTAAGTCCTGATCGTCAATCCGAAGTCATTTGGACTCGGCTCGAGTCCAAACCAGTTCTGCGCGGGATCAAAAAAGCCCAGCACTCCGATGGTCGTGTTGACCCCAAACCGCGCCACTTCCGTACCCGCCTGCGTGAACCTCAATTGAAACGTGTTGTTCGCGACTCTGGGTATCACGCGGACGTTGGTCAAAAACCGCTCCACCGCGTCGCGCGCCGGCTCCGGGGCTACGGTTGCGTACGCACTCGCCACCGGATGGATCACCCAGTCGTCCACCTTCAAGTTGAACGTGAATACCGGCTCATTGAACCACGCAAGCGGATCGGAATATCCCGTCTGCGCGCCCATTCCTGGCGGCGCCGCGGCTTGGTCGGGCGGTTGCGCACTCTGGTCGGGCGGATTCGCCGCCGGCGCCGCGTCCTCCGCGATCGCGGGCAACGCCGAAATCAGAACCGCGGCGAGCGCCACAACTGCCAGCGCGTGAATTCCGCGCAGCGCTGATACCGCGCTATTTCCTCTCAGCAAGTTCATCTTCCTCCGACGCTCGCGCTGGCGCGCCTGTCCCAACCGGGTGGCGAACTCGCGGCCTGCCTAGGGTACCACGCCAAGTTTGCGTGTAAACACTGGTTCAGTTCGTGCCCAGCGTGGCGGCGATCGACGCCTGCTTGCTCTTCAAGTCACTCACCAGCGTCGCATAACCCTTGTTGTTCATGACGCGATTAAACTGGTTGCGATAATTGGCGATGATGCTGATCGCATCGACCGTCACGTCGTAGATCTTCCACCCGCTTGCCGTTTTCTTGAGCCGGTAATTCACTGGCAACGGCGGCTTGCTGTCTTGGAGCACGTTCGAATAGACCTGCACGTAGTCGGGGCCGTCCGGCCTGGACTTCACGAAATCCACCTGCTGCCCCTGGTAGTCGTTTATCTTGCTCAGGTATGAGTCCTGGATGAACGACGTGAAGACTTCGGTGAATTCCTTTCGCTGATCGGGCGAAAGCTGCCGCCAGTGATAGCCCATCGCGGACCTGGACATCTCGGTGTAATCGAACCCCGCCGCGACGATCTGCTTGAGGTGCTCCTGCCGCTGCGGGAGCGGCGTCGCCCTGTCGGCCAGGACCGTCAGTGCTTCGTTGACGGTCGTTTGCGCGACCATCATCGGATCGGCATTCGGCGCCAGCGCCGCATTCGCCGTCGTTACGTTTGCGAGCAGCACCGCGAGGGCCGCCACCGCGAAATTCCCGGCCATCGCGCGTGCGATGCCGGCACACGGTTTCCCGCTCGAAGCACAAACCCGTTTCGAAATGTAGGTACTACTCTGCATGGATGCTTCCCGAATTGCGGTGGTTACTTTCCCGCGTCACCTTTCTTCTGATCGCTGCCGGAACTGTTGATCAGCTGTCCAATCGCATCCTCGAGCACGAACGACGATTCCGTCTCCCGGATGGTGTCTCCGTTGGCAAGAAACTTGTCGCCCGGTCCGGACGCGATCGATACATACTTGTCTCCAATGATACCGCTCGTTTTGATCGCCGCAATC
>CAYSCX010000038.1:0-21502 GCA_964429575.1 uncultured Binatia bacterium (SeqCode)
GGAACGCGGAGGCCGCCGGGAGACCGCAGGCGAGCGATGAGCGAAAAGGCGGGCGTCTTGGCAGGTACTCCGCGTTTCACGAGAGTTCTTCTTAAGCTCTCCGGCGAGGCCTTATCGCCGGCCCAGGGCAGCGGCATCGACCTCGACGCGCTCAACTCCATCGCGCTCGAAATAAAAGAAGCCGCGGCGCTTCGAATTCAGCTCGCGCTGGTCATCGGCGCGGGCAACATCCTGCGCGGCAGCGATTACGAAGCGCGCGGAATGGATCGGACGACCGCCGACCAGATGGGCATGCTCGCCACCGTAATCAACTCGTTGGCGCTCCAGAACGCGCTGGAGAATGTCGGCGTCACCACCCGCGTGCTGTCGGCCATCG
The DNA here is from genome assembly GCA_964429575.1 of uncultured Binatia bacterium (SeqCode). Lineage (GTDB taxonomy): Bacteria > Desulfobacterota > Binatia > Binatales > Binataceae > CAYSCX01. The sequence continues at coordinate 377 of CAYSCX010000038.1, forward strand.
CGATGCAGGCGGTGTGCGAGCCGTACATACGTCGCCGCGCGATCCGGCATCTGGAAAAGGGCCGTGTCGTGATCTTCGCCGCCGGCACCGGCAACCCCTACTTCACCACCGACACCGCGGCGAGCCTTCGCGCAATGGAGATCGGCGCGCAGGTCATTCTAAAGGCGAGCCACCACGTCGATGGAGTCTATGATCGCGACCCGCTGCGCGAGCCCAATGCAAAGCGTTATGATCGTCTGACGTACATCGAAGTCCTCCAGCAGAACCTCAAGGTGATGGACTCGACCGCGATTTCGATGTGCATGGACAACCGGCTGCCAATCATCGTTTTCAATTTGCGCAAACCGGGTAATATAAGAAGAGCGGTGTTGGGGGAGGCGATCGGCACCTGGGTCGAGAGCGGAGCCTAGCCCATGCAGGACGAAGTCCTGGAATTGGCGCACAGGGAGATGGAGCAGGCGGTAGCCGCGTTCCGTCACGAGTTGGCGCGCGTGCGCACCGGCCGGGCGTCGCCGGCGCTGCTGGAGGGTATGCAGGTCAATTACTACGGTGCGAAGACGCCGCTTCGGCAGATCGCCGGAATCGCGGCGCCCGAAGCGCGCCTGCTGGTCATCACGCCTTACGACAAATCGGCGGCGCGCGATATCGAAAAGGCAATTCAGGCCTCCGATCTCGGCCTTACGCCAATGAACGACGGCAAGGTCATCCGCGTGCCGATTCCGGAACTCACCGAGGAACGCCGCAAGGAATTGGTAAGGCACATTCGAAAGATGGCCGAGGAGTTTCGCGTCTCGGTGCGCAACCACCGCCGCGATGCGAACGAGATGCTCAAGCAGCTGCACAAGGAGAAGCAGATAACTGAAGACGGCTTGCGGGCAGCTGAAGCGAAGGTGCAGAACTACACGACCGAGTACATCGAAAAGCTCGACAAGGTATTGCAGGCAAAAGAAGGCGAGATCATGGAGGTCTGAGCCCGCCCGCGTAACGTCACGACGCAAGCCGAGCGCGTTTTAGGCCGCAAGATTCTGTGGCGAGCACAATTCCACTCAGCGAATTTCCGAATCTCTCTCTCGACCATGCGCGATTGCCGCGCCACGTCGCGATCGTGATGGACGGCAACGGACGCTGGGCGGGCCGGCGCGGACTGTCACGTCACGAGGGCCACCGGCGCGGCAAGGACTCGGTGCGCGCGGTGGTCGATGTCGCGCTCGAGTTGGGCATCCCCTATCTCACGCTGTTTGCGTTCTCGAGTGAAAATTGGCAGCGCCCATCGAGCGAAGTCAGCTTTCTCATGTCGCTCTTTCACCGCTACCTCACCACCGAGACCAAGCGGTTGATGAAGCGCGGCATTCGCGTGATCGCGCTCGGCGATACCGAGCGGCTTCCGCCCTCCGTGCGGCGCGCGCTGACCCAGACCGTCGCCGCGACCGCGCAGAACAGCACGATGACGATTGCGCTCGCGCTCTCCTACGGCGGGCGTCAGGATGTCGCACGCGCGGCGCGCAGGATCGCCGAGGAAGTCGCGGCGGGAAGGCTGGCGCCCGCGGAGATCGACGAATTCGTAGTCGAACGAGAACTCGCCACCCACGAAATTCCCGACCCTGACCTGCTGATCAGAACCTCGGGCGAACTTCGAATCTCGAATTTTTTCCTCTTCCAGCTCGCCTACTCGGAACTGTATTTCACCGACACGTTGTGGCCCGACTTTCGCGAGCGCGAGTTCCTGACCGCGCTTGCTGCATATCAGCTTCGCCAGCGCCGGTTCGGCGCGGTCCAAAACGGCGTCGAGCCGCGGCTGCGTGCTCGGAACTAGGCTCTGGACTGCGGCGGTCGCGCTGCCGGCGGTTCTCGCCGCAGTCCTTTACGCTTCCGATTCGTTATTCACCTTGATCGTCGCCGCCTTCGGCGCGTGGGCTCTGTACGAGGTCGCCGCGATGACGGACTCGACGAAGTCGGTGGCGCGGCTCGTGCTGGTGATACTGGCCGGGGGTATTCCATTGGCAATCGGTTTCGCAACGAGCGCCAAGATTCCGTGGGTAGTGCCGGGCGGGGCGATCGTCGCGATGGCGACGCTGGTTGGTTTGGTCGCGGTGCGCGGAGCCGATGTCGGCGTTGGACGTAACGCCTTGGCGTTTCTCGGCGCGGCCTATGTCGGGATGCTGTTTCCTTTTCTCGCGCTCACGCGCAACCTCGCCGACGGCGTAGCGTTGTTTATTTTGACGTTGCTGCTGGTCGTTGCCAGCGACACCGGCGCCTATTGCGGCGGCATACATCTGGGCAGGCACAAGCTTGCGCCGCGAGTCAGCCCCAACAAGACGGTCGAAGGCGCGGTAGCAGGCATGCTGGCGAGTGTCGTTGCAGCCCTCGTACTGCGGGAAGTCCTCTTCTTGGACTGGGAAATAGGCCGGATGGCGACCTTCGCGGCCGCGGCAGCGCTGATGGCGCAGTTGGGCGATCTCGCCAACTCGGCCTTCAAGCGGTGCGCGAAGGTCAAAGACTCAGGCGGGCTGTTTCCAGGACACGGCGGATTGCTTGACCGCGCTTCCAGCCTAGTCTTCGCGGCGGCTTTCACATACTATTGGGCGAGTTAATGCGGCCCCTTACGAGGCCGCATTATTCTTCCTAAGGGGAGTTCATACCGATCGTCTCGGGAGTCTTATGCTCACATCGATCGTTGCTGCGATAGTCATCCTTGGATTGCTAATCGTGGTTCACGAGTTGGGTCACTTTGTGATGGCCAAGCAGCTCGGCGTCCGCGTGTTGCGTTTTTCGATCGGATACCCTCCACGCATTTGGGGGATCAGGCGCGGCGAGACCGAGTACGTAATCGGCGCCACGCCGTTTGGCGGCTACGTTCGGATGTTAGGCGATGAGATAGGCGGGGACCCCAAACCGGAGGAACTCGCAAACTACCTGAACGAAATCGGCATCGACCTGGTTGCCGCCGCGGTCAAGCGCGGGCACATCGACAAAGGCGCTAAACCCGCCGAGGCGTTGCCCATGATCGCGCCACGGCTGGCTAATGCTGAGACTGAGCCGGCGGGAGCCACCGCCGCGAAGCGTGAATTCGGCAGGGCACTTCGTCCTGACGAATCGCTGCTGCTGGCCGAGATTCGCAATCGTGATTCCGTCGAGGCTGCGGTTAAGTCGCTCTCCGAGCGCGGACCCCGGATCCTCATCGATTCGTTCCGCAAGCGATCGTTCCCCGCTCAGCCGCTGATGCGGCGCACGCTGATCGTGCTCGCGGGTCCGCTCGCGAATCTGCTGTTCGCTCCGGTGCTGTTGATCTTCATTTTCCTGTACGGCGTACCGCAGCTCTTGCCCATCGTCGGCGAGGTCAAGGATGGTATGCCCGCCCAGCAAGCAGGTATCCAGCCGGGAGATCGCATTGTCACAGCCAACGGCAAGCCACTGATGACTTGGGCCGAGTTTTCGGAGCAAGTGAAATCGGGCGACGGCTCGCCGCTGACTCTCGAGATCGAGCGCAAGGTCGATAACCAGACCTCGGTCAAGAGCCTGCTGATCAAGCCGGCGCGCGATAAGCAAGATACCATCTACGGGACCAAGATTGATACGTGGATCATCGGCGTTACTCCACGCGGCGACGAGATTATCAAGCGCGTCGGGCCCATCGACGCGGTCTATTTTGGCACAATGACGACCATCGCGATGGCCACTCAATTGGGGGTCGGCATCTACCACATCATCGCCGGCGATACGCCCGTGCGCGGCGCCTTGGGCGGCCCGATCCTGATCGCGCAGATGGCAGGCCGCCAAGCGCAGGAAGGATTTGCGAACGTCGCATTGTTCACGGTCATGCTGAGTCTCCAGCTCGGTATTGTGAATCTGCTTCCGGTGCCGTTACTCGACGGCGGGCACCTGTTGTTTTTCGCGTTCGAGGGCGTGCGTGGCAAGCCGCTCGCCTTGCGCCACCGCGAAGTCGCGCTGCAGGTGGGGTTGTTCCTGTTGGTCGCGCTGATGGCGTTCGTCATTTTCAATGACATCACGCGCATTGTTCAGGGCTGACCGGCTGCTCGAATCGGCACGCGGCGTCCGCCCGGTTCTCGGGATCGATACAAGCTCACCAATCGCGCGCCTCGCGCTGGTTGCGAATGGGCGCGTGGTCGCGTCGATCTCGCGCCGTACGCGGTCCCACGCCGCCGAGTTGGCGGACGCGGTGGCAGAATTGCTCGAGTCGGCAGCTTCGCGGGTCGCGGATTTAGGGGCGGTCGCGGTCGCGATCGGTCCGGGATCATTCACGGGGCTTCGCATCGGCATTAGTTACGCCAAAGGACTCGCAATGGCGTCAAACTGCGCCTTGATGGGTATCCCGAGCCTCGATTGCCTGGCGCTTGCGGCGCTGGAGCACGCCGACGACGGCCAAGGCCTGGTGTGCCCGGTTGTTGACGCCCGAAGGGGCGAGGTTTACGCGGCCCTTTACGCCGTCGTGGACGATGGGTTACAAAAACTTACGGATGATCTGGTTGTGACGCTGGAATCCCTGACCGCGCGAATTGACCGCGGCGTACTTCTGGCCGGAGACTCCAAGGCAAGCGAAGCGATGGAGCTGCTCTCACGGCGGGGCCTCGACCCTCGGTACCTGAGCAGCGAAGAACTCGAAACGTGCGGCGCACTCGTGGCCGCCGCGGGGGCGGAGCGCATTGCCCGCGGCGATGTCGATGAGGTGCGCACCCTGCAACCAATCTACCTCCGGCCCGCCGAGGCGATCTTTGCGCCCGGCGAGTCCGTAGCGACGGCGGATTCGAAGGAGGGCGTATGGAGCGCAGAGAGGAAGATCTCATCCAGGAACACTTAGCGCACGATGACGAATTGAGGGTGCTGTACGAGGAACACCAATCGCTCAAGCACAAGCTCGAAGAACTGCGCGCGAAACACTATCTGACCAGCGAAGAGGAATTCGAAGAAAAACGGATGCGCAAGCTCAAGCTCGCCTCGAAGGATCGCATGATGGCGATCCTCGACCGCTACATGAAGGTTGCAAGCTGAGCGCCAGCTCGCGTGACCGCGCGCCGAAAGAGTCTCGATGCCCACGCATACCATAGCGGTGCTCGTAGAGAACGAATTTGGCGTGCTCGCGCGCGTGGCCGGCCTGTTTTCCAGCCGCGGCTTTAACATCGAGTCGCTGACCGTCAACGCCGATCCGCTCGATCCAACCGTATCGCGAATCGTGCTGGTCACCTCCGGCGATGAGCAGATCCTCGAGCAAATCAACAAGCAGCTCAACAAACTCATCTCGGTGATCAAGGTCACCGACTTCAAAGACGTTGATACGGTCGCGCGCGAGATGGTGGTGGTGCGGGTGGCCGTGGACGAGCGCACGCGGGCCGAACTCGATTCGATCGTGCAGGCATTCCGCGGTCACGTGATCGACATCGGGCCGCGCTCGGTCGCAGTCGAGATCAGCGGCGACGACGACAAGGTGCTCGCGTTCATCAACCTGGTAAAGCCGCTTGGCATCAAGGAGATCGTGCGGTCGGGCAAGATCGCCATGGCCCGGTCGGTGCAGTCCCGCGACACCAACCACAAGCCAAAGCGCGACAACAGCGAGGAGAAGTAACCAGATGCAGGTCTATTACGACCGCGATGCGGACTTGAGCGTTCTCAAGCCGCACAAGATCGCAATCATCGGCTTTGGAAGCCAGGGACATGCCCATGCGCTGAACCTTCGCGATAGCGGCATGGACGTACGCGTGGGGCTGCGCAAAGGCAGCCCAAGTTGGGAAAAGGCCGTCGCGCAAGGGCTCAAGGTATTCGAGACCGCCGATGCTGCCCGTCAGGCCGACATCATCATGATCCTGGTGCCCGACGAAATGGGCTCCGACATCTATGCGAGCGAGATCGCGCCGAATCTCAGCAAAGGCAACTATCTGGCCTTCGGCCACGGCTTCAACATCCACTTCGGGTTCATCAAGCCGCCGGCGGACGTCAACGTGTTCATGATCGCGCCAAAGGGCCCCGGCCACCTCGTGCGCTCCGAATACACCCTCAATCGCGGCGTCCCGTGCTTGCTTGCCATCCACCAGGATCCGTCGGGCGACACCAAGAAGGTGGCGCTCGCGTACGGTAGCGCAATCGGAGGCGCTCGCGCGGCGATTCTAGAAACGACCTTCAAGGAAGAAACCGAGACCGACTTGTTCGGCGAGCAGGCGGTGCTGTGCGGCGGTCTTACCGAACTGATTCGCGCGGGCTACGAGACGTTGGTCGAGGCGGGCTATGCGCCTGAGATGGCTTACTTCGAGTGTCTGCACGAGGTGAAGCTAATCGTGGACCTCATTTATGAGGGCGGCATCTCGAACATGCGTTACTCGATCAGCAATACCGCCGAGTACGGCGACATGACGCGCGGCAAGCGGGTGGTCGGCACGCCGGCGCGCGAAGTCATGAAACAACTGCTCGCCGACATCCAGTCGGGCAAGTTCGCCAACGAATGGATCGAGGAGTACCGCGCCGGGCTTCCGCACTTCCGCGAACTTCGCAAGGAGGGGGAGCACCACCAAGTCGAAGAGGTGGGCAGGAAGCTGCGCGGCTTTATGCCCTGGCTGGCGAGCGGCCGACTGGTCGATCGCGCCAAGAACTAGTTGGGATTGGCCAACCCTGCTGGCAGCGCCGCGAACCGGCCAGCCGGCCGGCTCGCGCGTGCATCGAGTACGGTGCGCATCGCATCGGAAGGCTCACCGATGATCGTAGCCGCTTTGGTGGTCGCCGCGATTTCATTCCTGCTCGGATTCCCTTGGCCGACACTGCTGATACTGATCTTCGCAGCGGCGATTGCAGCCTTCTTCCGAGATCCGGAACGCTATCCAGACAGGACCGAGGGCGTCGTGCTCGCGGGCGCGGACGGCCGCGTGGTGGACGTCACCGACGCCGTGTTCCCGGCCGCAGGCTTCAAGTGCTCGCGCGTATCAATCTTCATGTCGCCGCTCAACGTGCACGTGAATCGCGCTCCCGTGGCGGGTGAGGTCTCCTCGATCGAGTACACGCCCGGAAAGTTCCGCGCAGCCTTCGGCGATTCGGCGAGCGAACACAACGAGCGCAACCTGATCGAATTTCGCGCGCGCGGCGAGGAACGCCACGCGATGGTGCAAGTGGCGGGCTACTTGGCGCGGCGCATCGTTTGCCGGGTGCGGGTTCGTGATAGAATCCAGCCCGGCCAGCGCGTGGGGATCATCATGTTCGGAAGCAGGGTCGATCACTATGTTCCGCGCGGGTATCGCGTGGCAGTCGCTACCGGCCAAAAAGTTCGCGCTGGAAAGACCGTGATCGCGGAGCTCGAGAAATGACCAAACGATCCGCAGCAACCACAGGCGAAGAACGCCGCATCCGGGTGATCTCGGGGCGCCTGCGCGCGCAGCAGAAGCGCGTGACGGCGCCGATACGGCGCGGCGTCTATCTGGTGCCGGTGGCGATCACGTCGATCGGCCTGCTGATCGGTTTCTACGCGATCGTAGCCTCGCTGAGCCGCCATTTCGAGCTCGCCGCGGTGCTGATCACGGTCGCGTTTTTCTGCGACGGACTCGACGGACGTATCGCGCGCGCATCGCGCACCTCGAGTCAATTTGGCGTCGAGTACGACAGTCTTTCCGATGTCGTCGCGTTTGGCGTCGCCCCAGCGACACTTGCCTATACGTGGGCGCTCGCGCCGGCCGGCGTATGGGGCGCCGCGGTGAGTGGCCTGTTCGTCGTGTGTGCGGCGCTTAGGCTCGCGCGCTTCAATATCCAGACTGCTTCGGTGGACAAGAGCAGGTTTGTCGGACTGCCGGTGCCGGGCGCCGCGATGATGATCGCGGGCTCCGCGCTCGCATACAGTTATTTCGAACTCGACTCGCCGCGAGCGCTGTGCGGATTCGGCTTGCTGCTGGTTTTGGCGCTGACGGGGCTGATGGTCTCGCGAGTACCCTACCCCAGTTTCAAGGCGCTCGACTGGCACGAGCGTGCGCCGGTCGAGCTTCTTCTGGCCGTTCTGGTATTCGCGGCATTCCTGTTCGCAATGCCGCAGTTCACCGCGTTCGCGCTTGCGGCTTCCTATGTGCTTTCGGGACCGATATTGATGGCGCTCGGAGAGCAGATGCATGAGAAGGTATCCGTCCTGCGGCCCGTTGCGCCGCAACGCTCTGACGACTCGGCACAGCCTGCTCCTGCGGCACCGTCTGCGGCGCAAAGCATCGCGCGTACGCGCCGGACCGGAAGTCTCGAAGGCATCTGACGGAGATCGACTGCCCCTTGACCGGGTTTCATCGCGATCCATAGAATTGCCTCCAATGGCTCCGAAGCTGATCACGGGACTACTGCTCAGCCTGCTGGCCCTTAGAAGGGCCCACGCCGGGCACGTCTCGGAGCAGACTTAGGGCAGCTCCAAATTACGAGACGAACGCCCCGGGCGATGGGCCAAGCGGAGGCCGCCCGGGGCGTTTTCTTTTTTTCGTGACGGGCGCTTCGCCGGGCCGAATCGTCGGGGCACGGGAGGGAGAGGGACATGGCGAACGCAGAGGCTGCACAACCAGACTTCGTGCGCATCTTCGACACCACGCTGCGTGACGGCGAGCAGTCGCCCGGATGCACCATGAACGTGGAGGAGAAGATCGCGATCGCGCGCCAGCTCGAGCGGCTAAACGTCGATGTGATCGAGGCGGGCTTCGCCGCGTCGTCGCCGGGCGACTACCAATCCGTGCAGCGAATATCCGAGGCGATCAGCGGACCCGTCGTGCTGAGTCTTTCACGCACGCGCGACGCCGACGTGGACCAGGCGCTCAGCGCCGTGGACAAGGCGAAACAGCCCGGCATCCACATCTTCATTGCAACTTCCGAAATCCACATGAAGTACAAGCTCAATATGACCCGCGAGGACGTGTTGCAGGCCGCGACCTGGGCGGTGACACGCGCCAAGCAGCACCTCGACTACATCGAGTTCTCGTGCGAAGACGCGTCGCGCTCAGACTGGGACTTCATGGTGAAGGTCTGCATCGAGGTAATTCGCGCCGGCGCCAAGATCATCAACCTGCCCGACACAACCGGCCATGCGATTCCGGAGGAGTACGGGCGCATGTTCGCGTACATGCGCGAGACCGTCCCGGGCGCCGACCAGGTCAGGTGGAGCACGCACTGCCACAATGACTTGGGGCTTGCGGTCGCGAACTCGCTGGCGGCGGTTAAGAACGGCGCGCGGCAGGTCGAATGCACGATCAGCGGTATCGGCGAGCGCGCCGGCAATACATCGATGGAAGAGGTCGTGATGGCGCTCAAGACGCGCAAAGATCTCTTCGGCATCCAGAGCCGCATCAATACGCGGCAGATTTATCCGGCGTCGCGGCTGCTCTCCCAGATCCTCGCGCAGCCGATTCCGCCCAACAAACCGATCGTCGGCGATAATGCTTTCGCCCACGAGGCGGGCATTCACCAGGACGGCGTCCTCAAGTACAAGCTGACCTACGAGATCATGAAGCCCGAAGACGTCGGGATTCCATCGAACAAGCTGGTGCTGGGGAAACACTCCGGCCGCCACGCGTTCGTCAACCGCCTCAAGGAGCTTGGCATCGACGTCGCGAGCGTGGACGTCGAGCGCGCGTTCGCCGAGTTCAAGGATCTTTGCGACAAGAAGAAGGTCGTATACGACGACGACATTATCGCGGTCGTCACCGAGGAGGCGCGCCGCACTGCCGAGCACTTCGAACTGATCGATGTGAAGGTGCAGTCGTCAACCAAGTCGACGCCGCACGCGCACGTTTCGATGCGGGTTGAAGGGAAGGAACTCCAGGCCGAAGCGACCGGCGACGGCGTGGTGGACGCGACCTACAAGGCGATCCTCAAGATCGCGCAGCTCAGGCCGGTGCTCGAACGATACTCGGTCAAGGCCATAACGGGCGGCACCGACGCGCTCGGCGAGGTTAGCTGTCTGCTGCGCGACGAAGGTATGACGGTCGCGGGGCACGGCGCGCACAGCGACATCGTGGTGGCGAGCGCGCTCGCATTGGTGAACGCGCTCAATCGGTTAAAGGCGGGGGCGCACATGCGCATCAAGCCGACCGACGCGGTGGCGTAGTGCGACGGACTGGTCGCGGGACTTGCCGCAATTTGACGCATGGGCTAAGTGAGGGACTTGCATCCTGAAACCAAGGTGCCGTCGCGGCGTCGCAACGCGGCGGGGACAGACGGTTCGCACAACCCGGCGCACTCACAACTTCGGGCCTATCGCGATTCCAGGCCAGCGCGATTTTGACCTCATTTGCCGCGAATTCTCGCTCAGAGTTGGAACTAGCCGTTAAGCGCTTCGGATGGCGTACCAGGTTTTAGTTCTCAGGGGCGACGGCATCGGTCCCGAAGTCGTCGGCGAAGCACTGCAAGTGCTCAAGGTCGTGGCGCGCCGCTCTGCGATTGATGTCGAGTTCAAGGACGGACTTGTCGGCGGCCATGCGCTGGACGCGCACGGCACGCCGCTTCCCGATGACGTACTAAAACAGGCGCATGACTGCGATGCGATTCTGCTCGGCGCGGTCGGCGGACCCAAGTGGGACAATCCCAAGGCGGACAAGCGGCCCGAGCAGGCGCTGTTGGGCTTGCGCAAGGAACTCGGGCTGTTCGCCAATCTTCGGCCGGTGAAGGCGCTCAAAGAGCTGCTGCCGGCCTCGCCGCTCAAGCCCGAAGTGATCAACGGCGTGGACCTGGTGATCATTCGCGAGCTGACCGGCGGAATCTATTACGGCAAGCCGAGTGAACGGCGCCAGACGAAGAGCGGACGCGAGGCGGTCGACACCTGCTTCTACAGTGAAGAGGAGATCAAGCGCGTCGTTCGGTTCGGTTTCGACCTTGCGCGCGAACGCCGCAAGAAACTCACATCGGTTGACAAAGCGAATGTGCTTTCGTCATCCCGCCTATGGCGCGAGATCGCAACGGAAGTCGCCGCCGAGTACCAAGACGTCGCGCTCGAACATCAACTCGTCGATTCGATGGCGATGCATCTGGTGCGGCGGCCGCGTGACTTTGACGTGGTCGTCACCGAGAACATGTTCGGCGACATCCTGACTGACGAGGCTTCGGTGCTGGTGGGCTCGATGGGGATGCTTCCGTCGGCGTCGCTCGGCGCGGACCTCAACAGTGCCGGCTTTCGAATCGGGATGTACGAACCGATACACGGGAGCGCGCCTGACATTGCCGGACGCGACGAGGCGAACCCTCTCGCCGCGATTCTCTCGGCCGCGATGCTGCTCGAGCGTTCGTTTGGCATGCGCACCGAGGCTGAACTGATCGAGCGCGCGGTCGAGTCCGTCGTCCGTGACGGTTTCCGCACCCGAGACCTGCACGGCGGCCCCGGCACCAAGGTGGTCGGCTGCAAGGCGATGGGGCGCGCAGTGCGCGAGAAGATCGAAAGCCTCGAGCCCGAGTCCTGATGGCGGCTTCCGGCGGACGCGAGCCGCGGGTGGCCGTGGTCGGCGCCACCGGCGCGGTCGGCGGTCAACTGCTGGAGTTAATCTTGTCGCGCTCATTCCGGACCAGCGAGTTGCGCCCTTTCGCGTCCGATGCCGGAGAAGCTACGACCGTCGATATCGGTGAGGAGCATCACGTCGTTCACCGCTTGGAGAGTCCCGCGCAACTCAACAGATTCGATATCGCCTTCCTCGCGGTGCCGGAAGGCATCGCGCAGGAAATCATCGCGGCGCGTCCCGGTCCGGCTCTGATCGATCTCAGCGCAGCTACGCGCGCGCCTGCGCCCGCGATGCCGCTGGTGGCGCCCGGATTGACTACTCGGGCGAGACTATCGGAGTTGAAGGACGAGCGGGTCTTCGCGACGCCACATCCAGCGGCGCACGCAATCGCGACATGTTTGCGCGCGTTGGAAATTGATAGCGGTTTCGTCAGCGCGGTTTTACTTCAAGGCGCAAGCGCGGGCGGTCGCGACCGGGTTACCGCGGCGATCGAACAATCGACCGACCTGCTGAGCGGGCGGCTCAGTCTCGAAGAGCAGGAAGTCCAGCGCGGGTTCAATCTTTTCATTCATCGCGAAGAGTCTCTCGCGCAAGAAGTGATCAGTTCCCAAGTGTCACACCTGCTGGGGCGGGCGCCGCAGATCGTGATGAGCGCGGTCGCGGCGCCGGTGCTGCACGGCGCCGCACTGGTGATTCATCTCCCGGCCGCACCGAAGGCAGCTGGCCGCGTACAAGAGATGCTTCGCGCGGCTCCCGGTCTGCTGACGGTCGAGGCGGGAGAGCCGCTGGGCATCGCGGACGCGGTTGGACAGGATGCGATCATCGTGCGCGTTGATAACCGTCTCGAAGGCGTCGCGCTCTGGTGCGTGTTCGATAACACGCGGCTCGCGGCGCTGCTCGCGCTTTGGATAGCGGAGAATCTGCCCGCAGATTCCGGCTGAGCTGCGCAGCGGGCGCTTCGACCCCGGCGGTCCCATGCAAATCAAGCTCGTGCTCGAATACGACGGCACGAACTACTGCGGCTGGCAGATTCAGAACGGCCAAGACTCGATACAGGCTCGGATCGAAGCTGCGCTGGAACTGATTTTCTCCGCGCCGGTTCGGCTCTACGCCGCCGGGCGCACTGATGCGGGCGTACATGCGCGCGGCCAGGTCGCGACCTTGCGGCAGCCGCGCCCGTTTGACGCCGGGGAGCTCAAGCGCGCTCTCAACGCTACGCTTCCGTACGACATCGTGGTGCTGGACGCCGCCGAAGTGTCCGACAACTTCGATCCGCGGCGCGACGCGCGGCTTCGCGTGTACGAATATCGAGTGCTCAACCGAACTACTCGGTCGGCGTTCGAGCATCGGTTCGCATGGCTGGTGCGCGACCTGCTCGATCTCGACGCACTCAACGACGCAGCGCGCGAATTCATTGGCGAGCATGACTTCGCCGCGTTCCGAACGCTTGGCACCGAGTTGAAATCCACCGTGCGGCGCGTCGATGTGAGCCAATGGCGTCGTGAGGGCGAAACGCTCACGTATCGCATCGAAGCGACCGGCTTTCTTCGCCACCAGGTGCGCACGATGGTCGGCGCGATGATTGAGGCCGGCCGCCACAAGTTGACGCCCGGCGATGTCCGTGCGCTGCTCGCAAGCCGCGACCGTGCGCACGCGCCCGCCGCAGTGCCCCCATCGGGACTTTTTCTGGTCGAGGTCCGCTACTAGTGCGTGAGAGCGCATCAACTCGCCGCGAGATCGGAGATCCTGCGGCTTCGAGGGAGGCAAAGACGCGCATTGCGAGCTGTTGGAAAACCTGCTCCGTTTCGCGGAAATACGCAAATTTCTCCCGCTTTCGCGCTTGCAAAATGAACGGTTCTCGTTCAGGCTCTTGCACAGCCCGCCCGCACCCGGCGTGGCAAGGAGGAGGCTGATGACGCAGTCGCAGGTAGCAGCAACGCTTGCTGAGAAAGTCGGAGTGACAAAGAAGCAAGCGAAGGCAGCGATCGAGGAATTGACCAGCTTGGTGGTGCGCGAACTGAAGAAAGAAGGGTCTCTGCGTCTGGCTGGACTCGGCATCTTCCGCAAGCGCAAGACCAAGGCTCGCATCGGACGCAATCCAGCGACCGGTCAGGAGATCAAGATTCCCGCGCGCACGCGCCTGCGCTTCACACCGGCCAAGGCTCTCAAAGACGCGGTATTGGGACCACCATCCAAGACCTCGCCGACGACTACACCACCGGCCAAGGCTCTCAAAAACGCGGTATTGGGACCTCGATAGACTACGAGAGAAATCGCCTATGACCGCGAGAGCGGCGTGATGCCGGCCTCTCGCGGTTGTATTTTCGGGTTCTACTTCTTCGCGTTCGCGTCGCGCTTGGCCGTCTCACGCGCGCTCTTACGCATTTCGCGGGCGCGCGCCAGATACTCTTTGATCCGCGACTCGTAGCCCCGGTCCGAAGGTTCGTAGTAGGTCCTGCCTTTGATTTCGTCCGGGGCATAATCTTCGGCCACCAACGCGCCCTCATATTCATGCGGGTAGCGATAGTCCTTTCCGTAGCCAAGTCCGCGCATCAGCGGCGTCGGCGCATTGCGCAAATGAAGCGGCACCGGCAGGGCGCCGAATTCGCGGACATCCTCTCGCGCCTTGCTCATCGCCAATAACGACGCATTCGATTTCGGCGCCGACGCCAGATATGTCACGCCCTGTGCAAGCGGAATGACCCCCTCGGGCAGGCCAACGAAGTCCACGGCGTCTTTTACCGCGATCGCGACCTGGAGCGCGCGCGGGTCGGCGTTGCTGATATCTTCGGACGCGAAGATAACCATCCGCCGCGCGATGAACATCGGATCTTCGCCCGCCTCGATCATTCGCATCATCCAATAGAGCGCGGCGTCCGGATTGCTGCCGCGCATGCTCTTGATGAACGCCGAAATGATGTTGTAGTGCTCGTCGCCCGCGCGATCGTAGAGCAGCGCCTTTTTCTGCGCGGCCTCGCGCACCTGCTCGATGGTGATGTCCTTCGCGCCGGCGGCGCGCGAAAGTTCCGCCGCCACTTCAAGCGTGTTGAGAGCGCTGCGCGCGTCGCCGCCGGCATACTGCACTAAACCCGCCATCGCATCGCCGGCAAGCCGCAATTCCTGCACGCCGAGTCCGCGTTCACGGTCGGCGAGCGCACGGCGCAGCAACATTTCGATGTGCGGCTCGGTCAGCGGCTGAAGCACCAGCACCCGCGCTCGAGAGAGCAACGGCGAAATCACCTCGAACGAGGGGTTCTCAGTCGTCGCGCCGATGAGCGTGATAAGCCCGCTCTCAACGTGCGGGAGGAACGCGTCCTGCTGCGCCTTGTTCCAGCGATGAATCTCGTCGATGAAGACGACCGTGCGGCTGCCGGCGGCGTCGAGGTCCTCGCGCGCCTGCGCCACGATCTCGCGCAAGTCCGCGACGCCCGCAGCTACCGCGGCGAACTGGCGAAAGACGGCGCCCGACTCCCGCGCGAGCAGTTGCGCGATGGTGGTTTTGCCGGTGCCGGGCGGTCCCCACAGGATCATCGAGTGAAGCGTGCGCGCCGCGGCCAATCGGTTCAGCAGCTTGCCCGGACCGAGGAGGTGCTCCTGGCCGGCCACCTCGTCCAAGCTTGCCGGGCGCATGCGATCCGCGAGCGGCTGATTGGCCGGCTTGCGGTGAGAAAACAGGTCGCCTGAAGACGCCTTTCGGCGTGCCATCGCTCGGAACCTATCACAGTGCGATTGCGCGGCAAGGCGGCGACGGGCTCGTTGCACAGCGGCATGGCGGTGGACTAGCTTTGAACCGGGCCGGACCAAGGCCGGCACCACATATGATCGTCGGGATCGACATCGGCGGCTCAACCACCGACGCGGTCATCATCGAGAACGGCGGAATTCACGTCGTTACGATCGAGGCCAACGATCCGGTGGCCGCCGCAGCGGGCGCGCTGGGCAAAATCGTCTCGGACCTCGACCTTAAACTCGAGCAGGTCGAGCGCGTCGCCCTGACCGGCGCCGGCGCTCGCGCGATTGGTCCAAAGCTGCTCGGACGCCCGGCGATAAAGATCACGGAATTCACCGCGATTGGAATTGGCGGCACCTCGCTCGCGGGCAAGCGCGATGCGCTGGTGGTTTCGCTGGGCACCGGCACCGCAATCGTCTCCGTGCGCGACGGCAAGATCGTACACGTAGGCGGCACCGGCGTCGGCGGCGGCACGCTGCTCGGGCTCGCGAAGCATATGCTCGGTGTCTCGACACTCGAAACACTCGAGGCGCTTGCACGCCGCGGCGATTTGAAGCGTATCGACCTGACGGTGCGCGACATTGCGGGCGGACCGATCGGCAACCTGCCGCCGGAGTCCACCGCGGCCAACTTCGGCAAGGTGAACAGTGACGCGACCGCGGAGGACAAGGCGCTCGCGATAATGAACATGATCGTCGAATCGATCGGAGTGTTGAGCGTCGCGAGCGCCCGCGCGAGTGATCAGGAAAGCGTCGTGCTGATCGGCAAGCTCACCCGCATTTTCAAGTTCATGCAGGACATGCGCGGCGACGCGTTTCCATTCGGACGCCGCTTCGTGATTCCCGAGCACGCCGATTACGCCACCGCGATCGGCGCCGCCCGCGCAGCATCGACGAAGTAGCCCGGCAGAACACATCAATCGCGCGCGACCGATTCGGTTCCCACTCACCGCCGCTTGGCGTTAGAATGCGCCGACCCGCGCCGCGGACGTGATTCATCTCGAATTCCCGCGGCGCGCGCGTCAAGAGGAGCATCACATGGCATCCGAGTTGCTCAAGGGCTACACGATGCTCGACTTGTGCGACGACAAGGGAGCGCTGTGCGGCAAGATCTTCGCCGACTTGGGTGCCGACGTAATCAAGATCGAACCGCCCCAAGGCTGCCCGACGCGCCGCATCCCGCCGTTTCTCGACGACCTGCCGGGGCCGGACCGCAGCCTCTACTCTCTCGCTTACAACGCCGGCAAGCGATCGATCACCGCGAATTTGGAGTCTCCCGATGGACGAGCGCTGGTAGCTGAACTCGCCAAGCGCGCGGATTTCCTCGTCGAGTCGTATCCCCTCGGCCACCTCGACGCGCTCGGTCTCGGATTCGACGCGCTCGCGAAGCAGAACCCCCGGCTCATCTACACATCGATCACGCCGTTCGGTGACAAGGGCCCCGCGCGGAACTACAAAGCGTACGACATCAACATCTGGGCTGCGGGCGGCATGATGTTCCTGATGGGCGAGCAAGGCAGACCGCCAATCCAGATGAGCCTTCCGCAGGCCGGCTTGCATGCCGGCGCGGAGGCCGCGGTGTCATCGCTGATCGCGCATTACCCGCGCGAGATCGACGGCCGCGGCCAGCGTGTCGTCGTCAACATGCAGGCGTGCATCGTGTGGACGCTGATGAATGAGCAGGCGATGCCCATCCTGCACGGGAACTATCTGGCCCGCGCCGGTCTGTTCGCTGGAACCGGTGAAACCCGCCGCCAGGTGGTTTACCGGTGCAAGGACGGTCACCTCTCGATTCTGATAATGGGCGGCGGGGTGGGCGCGCCCTCGACCAGGGCGTTGGTAGCGTGGATGGATGAGACGGGATTCGCATCCGAGTGGATGAAGTCGAAAGAGTGGATGACGTGGACGCCCGGCCTGTTCATGAAGATGACTGAAAAGGACATCGAAGAGGTCAGCGACCTCGAAGACCGCGTCGGGCGGTTCTTCATGACGATGACCAGGGCGGAAATCTACGCGGGCGCGCTCAAGCGGCGCATCCTGCTCGCCCCCTGCGCAACTGCCGCCGATGTCGCCGCCGATGAACAGCTCAAGTTCCGGAAATTCTTCGTCGATGTCGAGCACGAAACGCTGGGTCGCAAGCTGACCATGCCCGGTGCGTTCGCGAAGCTTAGCGTGACGCCGATCGGTCCGCCCACCCGCGCGCCAAAGCTCGGCGAACACAACCCCGAGGTATACGGTGCGATGCTCGGCCTGGGCGAAGCGAAACTCGCGCAGCTGCGCGCCGCGGGCGCATTGTAATCGGGGACACTAAATTCATGCCCACTCGCTACGCATTTGAAGGCATCCACGTGCTCGACTTCGCCTGGGTCGGTGTCGGGCCAATCACGTCAAAGTACTTGGCGGACAACGGCGCGGACGTGATCCGGATCGAGTCGGCGGCAAAGATCGACGTACTGCGCATCGGCCCGCCGTGGAAGGACGCCACACCCGGCATCAACCGCAGCCAGTTCTTCGCGAGCTTCAACACCTCCAAGAAGAGCATCACGCTCAACCTGGGCAAGCCCAAGGCGCAGGAAATCGCGCGGCGCCTGGTGCCGTGGGCCGACGTCGTGGTCGAGAGTTTCACGCCCAAAGTGCTTCGCAACTGGGAGCTCGACTACCAGCATCTGAGCGAGATCAATCCCAAGCTCATCATGCTTTCGACCTGCTTGCAGGGTCAGACGGGACCCAATGCGCTTTATCCGGGCTTCGGCCAACTGATGGCGGCGCTGTCCGGCTTCTATTACATCTCCGGCTACTCGAAAGAATCGCCCTGCCCTCCCTACGGCGCATACACTGACTTCATCACGCCGCGATTTTCCGCGGCGGCGCTGATCGCCGCGCTCGATTACAAGCGCCGCACCGGCCGCGGCCAGTATATCGACATGGCGCAGTACGAGGCCGCCCTGCACAACCTGGCGCCCGCGATCATCGACTACTTCGCGAGCGGGCGAGTGTTGCAGCCAGTCGGCAACGACTCGCCGCGTTATGCCCCGCACGGCGCTTACCGGTGCAAAGACGAGGACGGCAAGGAACGCTGGATTTCGATCGCTGTCGCCGACGATGCCGAATGGTCGTCGCTTCTTGCGGTGTTGAGCGCCGCGAATTCCGACCCGCGCTTCTCAACTCACGGGTCGCGACTCGAGCATCGTGCCGCGCTCGACCAATTCCTGGAAAAGCCCGTACGCTCCCGGAACGCGGATGAACTCACGACAGCTCTGCAAGCGGCCGGCGTCGCGGCCTACCCCGTGCAGAACTGCATGGACCTGCACCAGGACGGCAACCTCGATGCGTTCGATTTCTGGCAGTGGCTTGAACACAAGGAGATGGGTCCGTCCGTGTATGAGGGCCTGCAGCACCGCCTGAGCGCTACGCCCGGCGAGCTGCGCAGCGCGGCACCTCTGCTCGGCCAGCATAACGATGAAATCTTTCATGACATGCTCGGCCTGAGCCCCGCAGAAATCGAGCAGCTCAAGCAAGAGCACGTGATATTCTAGCCGCGCGCCGCCCAACCGGCCGCGTCATTCGCGTGCGCTACGAACTCAAGATCGCGCTTCGCTACCTTCGGGCGCGCCGCAAGGATGCGTTCATCTCGATCACGACGCTGTTCACCGGCGTCGGCGTGATGATCGGCGTCGCGGCGCTGGTCGTAATGCTTTCAGTGATGGGCGGCTTCGAGGAGAGCCTCAAGCAGCGCGTGCTCGCATTGACCCCGCAGGTGCAGATTCTGAGCGGCGAGGGGACCATCTCGAATTACGGCAGGATTCAAGCAACCGTCGCGAAGGTCGACGGTGTCCGCAGCTCTGATCCATTCACCGTGAGCCAGGCGATGGTGAGTACCAAGCGCGGGGTTGGCGGCGCGGTCGTGCGCGGCGTCGTTCCCGATAGTCCCACGATGACGGATCAGTGGGGCCGCTACGTCACCGCCGGGAAGATGTCGAGCCTCGCCGACGCGCCGCCCGCACCCAGCGGCGGCGAAAGCACGCTCGGCAACGCCGCGATTGGCGCGGGTCTTGCGCGCAAGCTCAAGGTTGCGGTCGGAGGACAGATTCGCGTGGTCACGCCGATAATGACCGGCGAGACGGCATCGTCGCTAAGCACCAAGAGCGGCGAATTTGCGGTCTGCGCAATCTTCGAATCGGGAATGAGTTTGCCCGACAACGACCTGGTTTTCATAGAGCTCAAGCGTGCGCAGGAGTTCTTCGGCCGCGGCAACTCGGTGAACGGAATCGACGTGCGGCTCGCATCGCTCGATCGCACCGTCGCGGTGACCGGCGCGCTCAAGCGCGTGCTCGCGCCTCCGCTCGCGGTGCGTAACTGGATGGATTACAACCGCTCGGCGACTGCCGGTTTCGAGATGCTCAAGCGCGTGTACTCGCTGGTGCTGATGCTGCTAATCGGGGTCGGAGCGTTCAACCTGGTCGCGACGCTAATCATGGTCGTGATGGAGAAGCGCAAGGATATCGCGGTGCTGATGACGATGGGCGCGACGCGGCGCGAGGTGCGCTTGATTTTCGTGCTCAAGGGCCTGGTGGTCGGCGGCGCAGGTACGCTCGCCGGACTCCTGCTCGGCGCGATCGGTTGTTTCGTTCTGTCGCGTTACCAGGTGATCAGCATACCGCGCGAGATCTATGGCATCTCGACAGTGCCAATCGCGGTGGATCCGATCAATTTCGTGCTGGTTGCGATTGCGTCGCTGGCGCTGTGCCTTGTCGCAACGTTCTATCCCGCGCGCCAGGCATCGCGCGAAGTGCCGGCCGAAGTGCTCCGGAGCTGAGGCGAGATGCCGCCGCGATGTGCGGCGTGCCAGAGGGTAGCTGGAGCGCTATTCGTCCTTGGCAGAATTCTCAGGCCCGGGCCGGACCGCAAGCTTCGACTTTCGCACCACCAATGTTTCGTGGCCGCGCACCTTGATGGTTCGTGCCGGATCGGAGTGGTTCTGGTTGCTTCCTTCGGCGCGCATGGGCCGCGATGAGGTGCGGCGGCGGCGCCAGTTGTTGAGCTCCTTGCTGAGCTTCGACGCGAGCGAATCGTTCTCCGCGGCTGCCTGCGCGGCGTCCGCGGCGTCCTTGCCGTTGCCGTCCCCGCTGTCTTGCGGGCTTGGACGGCTTCTCTCTTCCTGTGACGTAGTTTCGTCCTCCTTCTGCGGTTTTTCACGCGCCCGCGGCGTACTGACTCTGGTGCTTTGCGAGCGCGAATGCTCCTTTGCGTAGGCAGAGCGCTCAAGCGCGACAATAAGTGAAGGTCGTCAATCGAACCGCCACGGGTTGCTCACCGCTGCGCAGCGCGACTTTTGATCTTGATGTGTAGTGTGTTTGGTAGAAGTGCTTGGAGATTTTGCGCCCGCACCGGACCTCTGCCGAGATCCGGCGCGTGGCGTGAGTTCTGACCTGCTCAGGTCTGGAACAGGCTCTGCATGCGCATCGCCAGACCCATGTCACCCGCGATGCGGAGCTTGCCGCTCATGAACAGCATCTGGCCGTTGGCCTTGCCCGTGCTCATGTCAACATAGTCCTGCGCCGCCATCGAGATCGTGATGCTCGGCGATGCATGCGCGCCTTCTTTCACTTCGCACGAATCATTGGCGATGATCACGTGCCACTTTCCGCCGCCGTCTCCCGCCAAATCGAATTGATAAACCGCGTTGAGACCCTTTGCCGCTTCCTTGTTGAAGCGGCTCGGCATCGCGGCGAACACTTCCTTGGCGCTGGCCGGTGTATCTGCCATGGGAAAAAATCCTCCTGATCGGGTCGGTTGGGAAGCGCTCTATGCCTTTGCCATATAAGCGTCAGGCCTACAGATTGTCAATACTTCCACGGCGCGAATCGGATGGATTGCGGCGCTATTTCGACTGACTCGTACGCGCTAGTGCCGTTCCAACTATTTTTACCGAAGACGATAGAACGCTGCCCCGAGGCAG
>CAYSCX010000039.1:0-19367 GCA_964429575.1 uncultured Binatia bacterium (SeqCode)
CGACGATGCTTGGCGGCCTCACCGGCGCCATCGCGTTCGTCACGACCGACCTGCCGAAAGTCCGGTCGCACGTCGCGTCGGCGGCCGCAGCCGACGGGTGATGGGGTGGCAGGCGCGGCGTCGGTGGCCCGGTGGACAACCTCACATGAACGAGCACCCTTAATCGCCTGGCAATCTTGCCTTCACTGCCCGCGGTTCATATACTTGCCGACTAACCAAGCGGACAGGCGCACATATTTCCTATGGATTACATGAAATCCCTCTTCCTAAACCCGCCTTCCTACGACGATTTCGACGGCGGCGCGGGCTCCCGCTATCAGGCCACTCGCGAGGTCTGGTCGTTCTGGTACCCCACCTGGCTGGCCTACCCGGCCGGCATGATTCCGGGCGCCAGACTCCTCGATGCGCCTCCTCACAACTACACCGTCCAGAAGACCGTCGATGAGGCGAAGAGCTACGACTTCGTGGTCGTACACACATCGACCCCGTCGTTGCATGCCGACCTCCGCACCGCCGAGGCAATCAAGGCAGCCAACCCCGACTGCATCATCGCATTCGTCGGCGGCCATCCGACCGCGCGTCCCGACGAAGTCCTGAAGCTCTCCGAGGCCGTCGATATTGCTGGGCGCAAGGAATTCGACCACTCAATGGTCGAGGTCGCGCAGGGCATCGACTGGGAAAAGATCAGCGGCATCAGCTATCGCAAGAACGGCGCAATCCATCACAATCCGGATCGCCCGGTGCTGAGCGACGAGGAACTCGACAAGCTGCCGTTCGTCAGCGACGTGTACGCTCAGAACCTCGACTATCTCAAATACAACAGTCCCTACTGCCAGTGGCCGTACGTCTCGCTATACACCGGACGCGGCTGCCCGGCGCGATGCACCTTCTGCCTGTGGCCGCAGGTCACGCAGGGTCACCGCTATCGCGTGCGCAGCCCTGAAAACGTCCTCGAGGAAGTGCTCACGCTCAAGTCGAAGTTCCCGAAGATGCGGGAGCTCTTTTTCGACGACGATACGTTCACCGCCGACCCGGCGCGCGCCCGCAAGATAGCGCAGCTCCTGAAGCCGCTCGGCATCACCTGGTCAACCAACTCGCGCGCGAACGTCGATTACGAAACGCTCAAGATTCTAAAGGACGGCGGGCTCCGGCTGTTCGTGGCCGGCTACGAGAGCGGCAACGCGCAGATTCTCAAGAACATCAAAAAGGGCGTGTCGATCGATCGCGCACGCCGCTTTACCCGCGACTGCCACGACGTCGGAATACTAATCCATGGCACCTTCATTCTCGGTCTGCCCGGCGAGACCAAGGAGACCATCAGCGAGTCGATTCGTTTCGCCCAGGAAATGGACTGCGAAACCGTGCAGGTCTCGCTCGCGTCACCGTACCCCGGAACCGAGCTCTATGAGTACGTGTCCAAGAACGGGTACCTGGCGGTTGACCCGCTGCTCGACGAAGCGGGCTACCAGAAGTGTACCGTCACGTATCCGGGCCTCAGCGGCGATGAGATTTACGCCGCGGTCGAGCGCTTCTACCGGAGCTTCTATTTGCGGCCACGATACATCTTCAAATCGATGCGCAAGATGCTCACTTCCACGGATGAGTTCAAGCGCATGACCAAGGAAGGGGTGCAGTTCTTTTCGACGCTGCGCCAGCGCCGCCAGCAGTCGGCTCAGCAGGCTGCGACCGCCTGAGCGGCGAGCGCGGTCACCGCCCGGCTTCGACGCGGGCGCACCGCGCGGAATTGTCGCTATCGCACTCCGCTCGACACCCGATGATCGCGTTGGTTTGGCTCTCAGCGACGAGCGTTGCTTTCTCGCTCGCGTACTATTTGGTCGCGACCATCGTGTCGCTGCGCTTCGCGCGCCGCGCAGCCGCGCCCGTACCGCCGCTCCCCAAGATCCCGCCGAAAATCGCCGTGCTTAAACCGCTCCATGGCCGCAGCGATAGCCTCGGCCAGAACCTCGTGAGTTATCTCGAAACGGACTATTCGCGAACCGAGTTCATCTTCGGTGTCGAGTCGTACGACGATCCCGCTGCCGAAGTCCCGGTCGCGCTGAGGCCTCCCTACCAGTTCGCGAACATCCTGATGGTGGTCGGCGAGGAACCCGGTTGCGCGAACCACAAGGTCGCGAAGGTGATTCGGATGGTCGAGCGTTCGGAGAAGGCTGAGATATTCGTGCTCAGCGATGCTGACGTGCGCGTGGAGCGCGGCCACTTGCGCCGCGTCGTCGCCGAGCTGATCGCGGACGACCACTTGGGCATCGTGACCTGCATTTATCGCGCGCTGCCGGCAGGCGGGCTCGCCTCGCACCTTGAAGCGCTCTTCATCAACACCGATTTCGTTCCCATGGTCCTTACCTCTGAAGCGATCGAGCCGCTGCGCCATGCGATGGGCGCAACCATCGCCATCAAGCGCGAAGTGCTCGAGGCGATCGGCGGCTTCCGCGCCGTCAAGGATGTGTTGGCCGACGACTTCTACATCGGCCGCATGGCGGTTGAACGCGGCTTCAACATCCGCATCTCCTCATCGGTCGTCACCGATATGTGCGAAGAGCGCACGCTGAGCGATTTCTGGAACCACCAGCTCAGGTGGTCGCGCACCTATCGCAACGTGCGGCCCATCAGCCTTGCAACCATCTTCATCCACGGGCCGTTCTGGGCGCTGGTGCTGATGCTCACCACCGGCGCGAGTGCGGCATCGGTGACCGCGCTGATCGCGATCCTCGCGGCGCGGCTCACGATGTCTGCGATTCTGCTCGCGCGCGTGCTCGGCCTCTCCAGGCTGCTACGCGACGTGTGGCTGGTGCCGCTCAAAGATCTTCTGATGACCGGAATCTGGTTCGCGAGCCTGTGGAGCAACAAAGTGCAGTGGGCCGGACGCCGGTTCGAAGTCCTGCGCGGCGGCGGCATGCGCGAGGTGAGCAGCTGATGGCGCTCTACCTCGCAATCGCGGTCGCCGCGAGCGCTTTGATGGCGTTTGGGCTGCTCATGATGAAGAGCCGTGCCGCATCGCTGCCCGAGGCGCGGGGCCGCGAGATAGTCCGCGCCGTGCTCACCTGGCTTCGCGATCCGATGTGGACCGGCGGACTCGGCGTACAGACCGCCGGCTTCGCGCTTTACCTCGTCGCGGTTGCCAACGTGCCGATCTCGATGATCGCGGTCATGATGCAAGGCGGCATCGCGCTTTTCGTGGTTCTCTCAGTCTTGCTCATGGGCGAGCGGGCGAATCGCCGCGAGTGGACGGGCATTGTAGCGATCGGCGGCGGAATGTTGATGCTCTCACTTTCACTCGGCGCGGGCACTCCCAGCGGACGCCTCGACGTTCCCGCGCTGGTGTTGCTTTCGGTACTTGGGGCACTAGCGGCGGTGGCGCCGAACTTCATTGCCGGGGTGCGCAATCATGGTGCTGCCGGTGCGGTCGCCGCGGGCGTGCTATTCGGATTTGGCGGCGTTTACACCAAGGCTATGGCCGATGTGTTCCTTGCGGATCCCGGCGCGTCAGTCGCGTTGCGCGTAGCAGCAAACCCGTACGTTTATCTGATGGCGGGCGCGAATATCGCCGGGATCGTCGTGCAGCAGAATGCGTTTCATTCAGCGCGCGGGATCATCGTGATGCCGATCGCTTCGGCGCTCTCGAACCTGGTCCCGATCGCAGGCGGGTTGGCCGCGTTCGGCGAGCATTTGCCGGGCGACCCTGTCGCGGCGGCGATGCGCATCGGCGCATTCGCGCTGACGGTCGTCGCAGGCGGGTTGCTCGCGACGGCCGAGATGGCGCCCGCCGTTAGATTCACGGAAGCTGCTTCAGGCAGTTCTTGATCTCCTCGAAGTCGGGAACCTTGCCCTGTTCCGAAACGTAGGAGTAACGAATCGTGCCGTCGCGATCGATTACATACGCCGACCGCTTGCACACGCCCTTGAAGCCGAGCAACTGTTCGTAGAGGCAATCGAACGCCCGCGAAACCTCCCGGTTGTAGTCGCTCAGAAGCGGAAACTGGTAGCTCTGCTCCTTCGCCCACGCATCGAGCGCGAACGGACTGTCAGTCGAAAAACCGAACACCTTGCAGTCGAGCTTCTCGAACTCTGCCAGTGTGTCACGCACCTGGCACAATTCCTTCGTTCAAGTTCCGGTGAACGCGAGCGGTACGAACAGCAGCAGCACTTTGCTCCCCTTGAGCGCGGAGAGTTTCACGTCCTGCATCTTGTTCGACTTCACCGCGAAATCGGGTGCCGGAATTCCTACTTGCAGCGCCATGTCGCATTCTCCTTCTCGGTGTACTTGGATTCGCTAAAAGCGCGCCTTCGACACGGGCAGACCCGGCACATCGGAGCGCATCCTGAAGATCGTTCCCTTGCGATCGGCGACCTCCAAATTGTCCGCCGTCACAATGTACAGATCCATCTTGTCCGCGCCGCCGAACACCACGCTCGTCACCATCTTGGCCGGAATCTTGATTTGCTGCTTCACGGTGCCGTCGCTCTTGAAGCGCACAACCTCGCCCGCACGCACCGCCGCGACCCACACGCCACCCTCGGCGTCCACCGTGAGACCGTCGGGCCAGCCGGCTGGCATCTTCGCGAAGATGCGCCGGTCCTTCACCGAGCGATCGGGCTGCACATCGTACGCCCACACCGCGCCGGTGGTTGAATCGCTGTGATATAGCAGTTTTCGATCGGGGCTTAGCCCAAGCCCGTTGGTCACCTCGATTCCGTCCCAAAGCTTCGTAGCGCGACCGGGTGGATCGACGCGAAACAAGCTCCCGGGAATCGTCTTGTTGTTGCTGAGCGGATCGAAGTTGAGCGAGCCAGTGTACACGCTACCCGCATCGTCGGTAGTGAGATCGTTGAGACCCATCAGCGGCTTGCCTTCCCACTCGACAAACAGGTCGCGGCTTTTGCCGGTCGATTCGTCAAACAGGATCAGTCCGCGACCGGTCATCACGATGCCGCCGCCGTGATTGAACATCATGCCGCCGACACCGCGCCGGCCCGGGACGACGGTGGCGATAATTCCGTCGGGGTTGCGGCGATACACGCCGCCATTTGGAATGTCGCTGAAGTAGAGCCGGTTCTGCTCATCGACGCGCGGCGCTTCAAGTAGTCCGTAGCCATACGCGAGCGTTTCGAGCTGCATCTAGGGAGGCCTCCTGCTGCGCGGTACTACCACGACCCGAGGGGCCCCGGCGAGAGGGCGCGAGAGCGTGGACGGAAGGCGTCGGAAAATGAGCTGGAAGTGCGGAATCCGCGGTCAAATGCGCGTGAGGCAGCCCCAAATGAAGCCGAAAATGGCCTTACCGTGCACACCCAAGATCTCGCTAAAAGAGGTGTTTTCGCTTGTAAAATCAGGGATTTAAGATGAAACGCGGGGTAGGTTCGTTCCGCAAAATTTATTTTTTGTCCCGCTTCTCTCCCGGCGCGCGGAGGGCGCACCCAGATTATACGCGAGGCGGGAGGAGGGAGAAATCGAGAGAGGGTTGAACTCGCGCGGGTTACGCGGCTTTGGCGAGGTCGCTTGACTTGAACTCAAGCCCGCGCGCGCCCGCATCGACGGTGACGCGCGAGTTGTCGCGCACTTCGCCGGAGAGCAGCTTGCGGCCGAGCGCCGTCTCAAGTTCGCGCTGGATGTGTCTCCTGAGCGGCCGAGCGCCGAATGACGGATCGTAACCGCGCTCGGCCAGGTACTCGCGCGCCTTGTCGGTCAGCACGAGTTCGATCTTGCGCTCCTCGAGGCGCTTGCGGAGCCGCGCCAACTGAATGTCCACGATCTGCTTCAGCTCCGCCGGCTCCAGCGGATGGAACACCACGATCTCATCGACACGGTTGATGAACTCCGGCCTGAAGCTCTGCCGCAGTGCGTCGAGGCACTGCTCCTTCATTCGCTCGTAGTCCTTGCCCTTGAAGCCGAGGATGAGCTGGCTGGCGATGTTCGACGTCATGATGACGACGGTGTTGCGAAAATCGACCGTGCGTCCGTGGCCGTCCGTCAATCGTCCATCATCGAGAAGCTGCAGCAAGACGTTGAACACGTCGTGATGCGCCTTCTCGATCTCATCGAACAGGATCACCGAGTACGGACGCCTGCGCACCGCCTCGGTCAGTTGGCCGCCCTCTTCGTAGCCGACATAACCAGGCGGCGCTCCGACCAATCGCGAAACAGTGTGCTTCTCCATGTACTCGGACATGTCGATTCGCACCATCGCGCTCTCGTCGTCGAACAGGAACTCGGCGAGCGCGCGGGCAAGTTCGGTCTTTCCGACGCCGGTCGGCCCCAGGAAGATGAACGAGCCGATCGGCCGGTTCGGGTCCTTGAGCCCCGACCGCGCACGAATCACCGCATCGGCCACCGCCGATACCGCCTCGTCCTGCCCGATTACGCGCTTGTGCAGGTGCTCCTCGAGATGCGCGAGCTTGTGCAATTCGCCTTCGAGCAGCCGCGAAACCGGGATACGCGTCCATCGCGCGACCACTTCAGCGATGTCGTCCTCATCGACCTCTTCTTTGATCAGCCGCGAACCGCCGCTCTTCTCGGTGATCTTTTTCTCTTCCGCTGCCAGCTCCTTTTCGAGCGACGCGAGCTTGCCGTATTGCAATTCGGCGACCTTGTTCAGGTCGTATTCACGCTTCGCTTTTTCGATTGCGAGCCTGGTCTGTTCGATCTCTGACTTGGTCTTCGCGAGCTTTTCGAGGGCGCCCTTCTCCGCCTGCCACTGCGCCTGCAATGCTCCACGCTTTTCGTTCGCGTCGACCAGTTCCTTTTCGATGCGCTGGAGCCGGTCGCGCGATGCTGGATCGGTCTCGCGCTTGAGCGCCTCGCGCTCAATCTCAAGCTGCATGACGCGCCGATTGATCTCGTCGAGTTCGACGGGCAGCGATTCCTTTTCGGTGCGCAGCTTCGCGGCGGCCTCGTCCATCAGGTCGATTGCCTTGTCGGGCAGGAAGCGGTCGGTGATGTAGCGCTTCGAAAGGATCGCCGCCGTCACCAGCGCCGCATCCTTGATTCGAATGCCGTGATGCACCTCATAGCGCTCCTTGAGGCCGCGCAAGATCGAGATGGTGTCTTCGACGCTCGGCTCATCGACGAACACGGGCTGGAAGCGCCGTTCGAGCGCGGCGTCTTTTTCGATGTGCTTGCGGTACTCGTTGAGCGTCGTAGCGCCGATGCAATGCAGTTCGCCGCGCGCGAGCATGGGCTTGAGCAGATTCGACGCATCCATTGCGCCTTCCGCCGCGCCCGCGCCGACGACAGTATGCAACTCATCAATGAACAGGATGATCTCGCCCTCGCCCTGCTGGACCTCCTTAAGCACGGCCTTCAGCCGTTCCTCGAACTCGCCGCGGAACTTTGCACCCGCGACCAGAGCGCCCATGTCGAGGCCAATCAGGCGGCGGTTCTTGATCCCCTCGGGCACGTCGCCTGAAACGATTCGCTGCGCGAGTCCCTCGACGATCGCGGTCTTGCCCACGCCGGGTTCGCCGATGAGCACCGGATTGTTCTTGGTGCGCCGCGAAAGCACCTGGATGACGCGGCGAATCTCTTCGTCGCGCCCAATGACCGGATCGACCTTGCCCTGCGACGCGAGCTTGGTGAGGTCGCGTCCGTATCGTTCGAGCGCCTGATAGGTGGTCTCGGGATTCGCCGATGTCACGCGCTGGTTTCCGCGCACCGTCTTCATTGCGGCGAGCAGCTTGTCGTGCGTGAGGCCCGCCTCGCGCAAAATCTTCGCGGCCGCGCCCGGCTCGTCGAGAATCGCGATAAGCACGTGCTCGACCGACACGTAATCGTCCTTGAGCTTGCCCGCCTCCTGCTCCGCGCGTGCGAGCACGCGACCAAGCCGCTGGGCCAGATAGACCTGTGCCTGCTCGGCCCCCGCGCCCGTGACTTGCGGAATTTTGTCGATCTCGCCCTTGAGCTTGCGGCGTACCGCCGCACGATCGACATCTGCCGACTTCAGGATCGATGTCGCGAGCCCGTTGTCATCCTCGAGCAGCGCGGAGAGCAGGTGCCCGACATCGACCGCCTGATGATGCGTGCTAAGCGCCGCGCTTTGCGCGCGCCCGAGCGCCTCTTGCAGCTTCTCGGTGTACTGGTTGACGTTCATCAGCTTTGGAAATTCCTCTCGCAGAACCTAACCACTGTTGGAATTCCAGCAACCGCTCCCGTTCTCTCCCTTTTCTGTCTGTGTAGGGGCGCACTGCGTGCGCCCGTCTTTTCTCATGCGCCCGACGCGCCCAACGGGAGAATTCGCTCGACCTCGCGCTCACTTTTCATCATCGGGAGTCGCGGCTCGCGACCGATAGATCTGCTGCCCGAGCATCATGCGAGGCCCTGCGCTGCAATTGGGCGCAGCCGCATGCAACGTTCCAAGATCCATCAGCACGACATCGCCCGGCCCGCCGGTGATCTCAACGACCCGCACACGTCCCCCGCGGATCACGTCGCCGTCCTTCATAAACCGCTGCACGCGATCGACTGTGCCATCGGACGAGCACAACGCCTTGAACCACGGATATTCGCGCACCAGTGCATCGCGAACGTCCGCCGACCGCCGCTTGACCGCTGCTCCGTTGCGCGCGACCAGCTCCTGCACCATTCGATGCGAGCCCGCGACCGCGGCGGTGCCGCCTCCCCCGGGCTCCACCGCGGTAAGGAAAGCGAACACGCGAACGCCGCGCACCGCGTCCCCAGCCTCCCGCGCCGGCAGGTCGAGATGCCAGGTGTTGTGAGGCACGTTCCATCGGCCTTCACCGCCCGGAAACGTCACCAGCACGCCCGACCAATAATCAGGCCGCTGCCAGCCGCCTTGTCCGATCAAATCGTCCAGCGCCTCGCACACCGCGGAACTGCCCATTGGCGCGAACGCGCCCGAGCGCACCAGCTCCTGGAACCCCGACGGCCTCTCCACCCTCCAAGTCTCCGAGCCGTCGGGCCGAATCCCGTAGCGCTTCTCAAGGTCGCGCCAGACGCTTTTGCGCATGAGCTCCGCGTCGCGCACCGGAATTGCTCCTGCAAGACGCACGAGACCGCTCTCGGCGAACTCGCGATGTTGGTTCGCGGTCAGCATCTTGGTTTCCGGCGCCTCGTGCTAACCATGATCACCGCCTCCGCCCGAGCGGGCAACCGCCCGCGACCCAGAGCGATGCGTCCCCACTGATTTTAATGCGCTGCGTGAACCGGCCCGGCGGATCGCTCCGCCGCCTGGCTTCCCATTAGCCGCGACAACCATTATTTGGTAAGAAAATTCTTGAGTTACGCAGGAGTCTCTCCACATGCGCGTCAACATCACCATCAACGGCCACAAACGTTCCGACGACGTCGAAGCACGCAAGCTGCTGGTCCACTACATCCGTGATGTCGCCGGCCTGACCGGCACTCACGTCGGCTGCGAAACTTCTCTGTGCGGCGCCTGTACGGTGCTCGTCGATGGCAAGGCCGTGAAGTCGTGCACGATGTTCGCGCTGCAGGCCGAGGGCGCGAGCATCACGACGGTCGAAGGGCTCGCCAAGGACGGAAAGCTCCATCCGGTGCAGGAAGGCTTCTGGGAGTGCCACGGACTTCAATGCGGATATTGCACGCCCGGCATGATCTTGGCCTCGGTAGATCTGCTGAGCCGCAATCAAAATCCCAGCGAGGCGGAGATTCGCCACGCGCTCGAAGGCAATCTCTGCCGCTGCACCGGCTACCAGCACATCATCGACGCAGTACAGTACGCCGCCGAAAAGATGCGCAGCGCCAAGGCGGCCTGACGCGTCGGAGGTAATCGCGATGGCAGTAATTCCGAAATTCGTCGGCGAAAGAATCAAGCGCCGCGAAGATCCACGTCTCATCACCGGCCAGGGCATCTACGTCGATGACGTCCGTCTGCCCGGAATGCTCACCGCGCTGGTGCTGCGAAGCCCCCACGCTCACGCGAAGATCACGTCGGTGAATCTCGACGCCGCGCGAAACCTCGAAGGGGTCGTGTGCGCGCTCTCTGGCGCAGACCTCAAAGACAAGATCGGTTCGCTCCCGTGCGTCGCACCAGCCGAGCACGTGCCGTTCCACCCGGTGCTCGCGGTCGGCAAGGTACGGTTCGTCGGCGAAGGGGTCGCAGTGGTGGTCGCGAACAACGCCTACCTCGCGCAGGATGCCGTCGACCTGATCGAGGTTGACTACGACCCCCTCGACGCGGTCGTCGATCCAGAGAAGGCTCTGGAAGCCGGCGCTCCCATCATCCACGAAGAGTTCGGGTCCAATTCCGTCACGCTCGCGCTAGTGCCCAATCCGGCCGTCGACGATGCAATGAAAAAGGCGGACAAGATTATCCGCTTCCGCATTTTCAATCAGCGCCTCGCGCCCACCGCGATGGAACCGCGCGGCGTCGTCGCGCAGTGGAACGCCGGAATGCAGCAGTTGACCGTGTGGTCATCGACGCAGATCCCGCACCTGTTGCGCTCGCAGCTCGCCGAGATGCTCAAGCTCGGCGAGAACAAGACCCGAGTCATTGCGCCCGAAGTCGGCGGCGGTTTCGGCGCCAAGCTCAACGTGTATCCCGAGGAGGCGCTCATCGCATACCTCGCGATGACGCTGGGCCGGCCAGTGAAGTGGATCGAACGCCGCCGCGAGAGCTTCCAAGCCACCACCCACGGCCGCGACCAGATCGCGTACGTCGAAGCCGCGGTGATGAAAGACGGCACGGTGACGGCGCTCAAGGCCCGGTTCGTATGCGACATGGGCGCGTATCTCCATCTGCTTAGCCCCGCGATTCCCGGATTTTCCGGCCTGATGATGACCGGCTGCTACAAGATTCCGGCGCTGTCGTTCGAGCAGCAGATGGTCTTCACCAACAAGATGGCGACCGATGCGTACCGCGGCGCGGGCCGACCCGAGGCGTGCTTCATCGCCGAGCGCACCATGGAGAATGTCGCCAACGAACTCGGACTCGATCCGGTGGAGGTGCGCCGCCGCAACTTCATTCCGAAAGAAGCGTTCCCGGCGCCAATTGCGAGCGGGCTCGTCTACGACTCCGGCGACTATGAACTCACGCTCAAGAGGGCGCTCGAAATTGTCGATTACAGGAAGTGGCGCGCCGATCAGGTTGCCGCCCGCAAGCAGGGACGCTTCATCGGAATCGGGATCGCGTCGTACGTTGAGATCTGCGGAATCGGACCTTCGGCGCTGCTCCCGCCCAAGCTCAAGGGCGGCGGTTGGGAGAGCGCGACGGTGCGCGTCGAGCCCGACGGCAAAGTCACCGTGCTCACCGGTATTTCGCCGCACGGACAAGGCCAGGAAACCACCTTTGCGCAACTCGTCGCCGACGCGCTCGGCATCGACATCGATGACATTACGGTCGTTCACGGTGATACCGCGATCGTCCAGTACGGTATCGGCACCTTCGGCAGCCGCGGCACCACCGTTGGCGGCCCGGCGCTGATGATGGCGGTCGGCAAGGTGCAGGAAAAAATGAAGAAGATCGCCTCCACCATGATGGAGACGCCGCCCGACCAGCTCGTCTTCCAAAACCGAACCATCGCGCTGGCTACGGATGCGTCGAAGTCGATTCCGCTGCAGCGGGTGATCGATGCGGCCTATGGCTACAAACAGCCGATTCCGGGCGTCGAGCCCGGCCTCGACGCGACCAGCTTCTACGAACCGAGCGCCTGTACCTTCCCGTTCGGCACGCACGTAGCGGTAGTCGAAGTCGATCCGGCCACCGGCGTCGTCAAGTTCCACCGCTACGTGGGCGTCGACGACTGCGGCAAAATCATTAGCCCGCTGCTGGTCGAGGGTCAGGTGCACGGCGGCATCGCGCAAGGAATCGCGCAGGCGCTGTACGAAGAAGTCGTTTACGACGAGAACGGCCAGCTCATTACCGGCTCATTAATGGATTACGCGGTGCCCAAGGCCAACATGCTGCCTCGCTACGAACTCGAAAGCACCGTGACGCCGTCGCCGGTGAATTCGCTCGGCGTCAAGGGCGTCGGCGAGGCAGGCACGATCGGCTCGACGCCGTGCGTCGTCAACGCGGTCATGGATGCGCTCAAGCCGCTCGGCATCACAAATCTCGACATGCCGCTCAAACCCGAGCGCATTTGGCGCGCGATCCAGCAAGCCAAGGCAAAGAAGGCGTAAGCAAGATGTACCCCGCATCGTTTGAATACCACCGCGCGACCTCGGTTAAGGACGCGCTCGGTCTGCTGCAGAAGTTCGGCGACGACGCGAAGCTATTGTCCGGCGGCCACAGTTTGATCCCGATGATGAAGCTGCGCCTCGCGCAACCGGCGCATCTGATCGACATCGCGGCGATCAGCGACCTGGCAGAGATTCGTGAAGACGGCGGCAAGGTCCGCATCGGCGCCGGATCAACGCACGCGCAAGTCGAAACCTCGGACGTCGTCCGCAAGCGCATTGCGCTGCTCGCCGAGTGTGCGGCCGAAATCGGCGATGTGCAGGTGCGAAATCGAGGCACCATCGGTGGCAGCCTCGCCCACGCCGATCCTGCCGCCGACTATCCCGCGGCCGTGCTGGCTCTGGAAGCGGAGATCAAAGTCGAGGGTGCGTCGGGCGCGCGGACCATTAGGGCCGATGAGTTCTTTCTGGATCTGCTGACTACCGCCGCAGCGCCGGGCGAAATCCTCACCCAGGTATCGTTCGCGCCGCTGGGCGCGCGTACCGGCTCCGCGTACATCAAACATCGCCAGCCAGCCTCGGGCTTTGCGCTGGTCGGAGTCGCCGCGGTCGTCACGCTCGACGCAAAGGGCAACTTCGAGCGCGTGCGCGTCGGCGTCACCGGGCTTGGCGCCAAAGCGTTCCGCGCCAAGGCCGTCGAGTCCGCGCTTATTGGCAAGGCGCCGGGCGCCGAGGCCGAAGCCGCATCACGCGTCGCCGACGGAATCGACGCGCTCGCCGACATCCATGCGTCGGCAGACTTCCGCGCCGAACTCGCGCGGGTGTACGCGCGACGCGCGCTCGAGCGGGCGGCTGCGCGCGCGAAGGGCTAGACCGCGGCCATTATCTCACCGCCCGCGCCCGCATGAAGATTTCAGGCGAACAGGTTCTGTCCGCGCCGCGCGAACGCGTCTGGGAGCTGTTCAACGATCCCCAGCGCCTGTCCCGGCTGATTCCCGGTTGCCAAGAACTAAAGACGCTCGGCCCCGATGAGTACGAGGGCACCATCAATGTCGGCATCGCCGCCGTCAAAGGCGTGTACACCGGCAAGCTCAAGCTCGAGGAGCTTAGGCCGCCCGAGCACTACAAGATGCTGGTTGACGGCAAGGGCAAGCAGGGATTCATCCGTGGCTTCGGCACCCTCGACCTCGTGCCACGCGACGCCGGCTCGACCATCGCGAAGTACGCGGGTGACGTGCAGATTGGCGGCCCGCTCATCGCAGTCGGTCAGCGCGTGATCGACAGCGCGGCCAAGATGATGCTGGGACAGTTTTTTGCTGCCGCCGAGGCGGAACTAAAGGCCGCGTCGAAAGGGACGCTGGCGCGTCAGGGAATCGCAATCAACTTCTGGCGCTATCTCGTCCGATTGATCAGATCGTTCTTCGGCGGGAAGTAATTCGCTGCCGCGCGTACCGCTACGGTGGTGAATCCGTGGCATGATGCCGCGGATCGCCCCGCCGAATATACAGAATCCCCCGAGAAGTTAAGCTGCGGCGGGCGTCGCCGAGCCTCGTGGCGCGCGAGCCGCTGCCTGCGGTGCAACCGGCCGGCGAGCGGTCTGCGAGCCGTTGATGACGCCATTGCCGCTAACATTGGCGTTCGCAGTCGCGCCGACCTTCTGCTCGGTCTTCCAGCTGCCAAGCAGGATGTGCCGCTTGCCCTCGCGAATCAGCAGTCCCTGGCGGTTCATCTCGGTCAGTAGCTTGCTGACCATCGGTCGTGAGCTGCCGATCATCTCGGCCAGCTCCTCCTGCGCCAGTTCCGGCGTCAGCAGGATGCCGCGCGCGTCGGGAACGCCGAACCGGTTCGCCAGCTCCGTAAACACCATCTCGAGACGCTTGCGCAGCGACATGCCCAGAAAGTTCGCGTAGCGATGCGCTACCGACGACCACATCGAGTTGAGCGTCTCCGCGAGCCGCAGCACCGACTCGGGGTCGAGGCTCTTGAGCACCTCGACGATGTGGTGGCGCGTGATGAGAGCGACGCAGCAATTCGTCAGCGCGCGCGCCTCGAAGATCTGCGAGCGCTCGCTGCATCCCTCGGCGAAGTCGGCGTAACCGGCCAGGTCCCCCGGTCCCGACAGTTCGACCACGATGGTCTCGCCGCCGGCGCGTGTGCTCTGCACCTTCACAACCCCGCTCTGCACCACGAACACAACGTCCGCCGGCGAGCCTTTTGAAAACAGCGTCGCGCCCTTGGGGTACCGCACCAGCGTGTGGCGCTCCAACAGCGCAGCGACCGTCTCGCGCGACAGACCCATGCTCGTTAGCCGATCGGTCAGCCGCTCCTGTGCAGGCAGTGATACTTGCCCGTTCATGGTTTTCTCCCCGCGTCGTCCGAATTGAGTTGCAGCCAGCCCCGCTCTTTGCGGCGCCCGGGACGTGCGGCCAAACCGCGCCCGATGAGAACTCGGGTCCCGTGACCGTCATTGCGGGTTGGGCTGCCGGACAATGCTTCCTCTCCCATGACCTCAGACTCTACAGATTGTTATAAAATTATACAAGCAAGGTCAAGCGCTCCAGATGCCCACTCCCCCAGTGGGTTGGAAGCGCCGAAAAAGGCTGGCGAGACGGCGGAGCGCTATTCGCCCGCTATCGTCATCTCTGCAATCTTGAGCGTGGGTGCGACGGTCGACGAGCGCCAGTTCAGATCGTTTCCGATCATCTCAATCCCTTGCAGCATGTCGCGCAGGTTCCCGGCGATCGTGATCTCCTGGACCGGGTGGGTGAGCTTGCCGTCCTCGATCCAGATCCCACCCGCGCCGCGCGAGTAGTCGCCGGTCACCATGTTGACGCCGAACCCGATCAGTTCGGTGAGATAGAGTCCGTGCTTCACTGAGCCGATGATTTGCTCCGGCGTGTATGCGCCGGGCTCCAGGTACAGATTGGTTGGGCTCACGCTTGGTGAATCGCCGACCGAGCGTGCGGCGTTGCCGGTCGGAGCAAGCTTGAGCTTGCGCGCGGAATAGCTGTCGAGCAGATAGGTGCTCAACACGCCCTTGTCCACCAAGTTTTTTCGCGTGGTCGGCAAGCCCTCGCCGTCGAATGGCTTGGAGCCGAGCCGCTCCGGCATCGTGCCGTCATCGACGATCGTAACGTTCGTCGATGCGATCCGCTCGCCAAGTTTTCCAATCAGAAACGATGCGCCCTTGTACAGCGCGGGCCCGGATGCCGCGCCCGCCACCGAGCGAATCAATCCGGCGGCCATGTCCGGATCAAATACCACCGGCGCGCGCACCGTCTTGATTTTCCGCGCGCCCAATCTTCTGAGCGCGCGCCGCGCGGCGATGCGCCCCACCTCCTCCGCATCCTCCAGTTTCTTGAACCTGCGTCCCGCGGTGTACCAGTAGCCCTGCTGCATCGTGCCGTCGTCCTGCGCAATCGGCATTACCAGCAGGCTGAATGACGTCCCGCCGTACTCGCCGGAGAAACCCTGGCTGTTCGCGAACAAAACGCGGTACGTGCCTGAATCGAACTCTGCGCCTTCGGAGTTCTTGATTCGCGCGTCAGCTCCCAGAGCCGTCCGCTCACCCTTGCGCGCGATTTCGAGCGCGGTTTGCGCGTCGATTATCCCGAAATCGGGATCGGCCAACTCAAGCTCCTTCAACTCACGCGGATGCAGCGGCGCATCCGGAAGTCCCGCCCACGGATCTTCCGCCGTCAGCCGCGCCATCTCGACCGTGTTTGCGATGAAATCCTTGAGCGAGGCGCGATCGATCTCGGCAGTCCCTGCGGTCGCCGATGACTGCCCGGCAAAGACGCGGATGCCTATTCGACGCTCGCGCGAATGCTTGAGCTTCTCGACCTCCCCGAGCCTTACCCCCGCCGCCAGCGACTCCGCCGTAACGCACAACACCTCGGCCGCGGTTGCGCCGCGTGCTTTCGCCTCGCCCAGCACCCACTCGGCAAGCCCCAAATCAAGCGTCGCCATATTGCGATGCTCCGCTAGCAGGCCGTTGAAAAAGTCATTTTCAGCACCCTGCTAGGAGGCGCGCGTGCCGCCGACCGTGATGCCGTCGATGCGAATGGTCGGAAGTCCCACGCCCACTGGCACCGACTGGCCGTCCTTGCCGCAGGTGCCGATGCCCGGGTCGAGCCGCAGATCGTTTCCGACCATCGTGACGCGCGTCAATACGTCCGGGCCGTTGCCGATGAGCGTCGCGCCCTTCACTGGCCGCGTAACCTTTCCGTCCTCGATCAAGTAAGCCTCGCTCGCGGAGAACACGAACTTGCCGTTGGTGATGTCGACCTGGCCGCCGCCGAAGCTCACCGCGTATAGCCCGTGCTTTACCGAGCTCAAGACCTCTTCGGGCGTCGATTCACCCGGCAACATGAAGGTGTTCGTCATGCGCGGCATCGGCGAATGCGCGAAGCTCTCGCGCCGCCCGTTGCCGGTCGGTTCCATCTTCATGAGCCGCGCATTGAGGCGGTCCTGCAGGTAGCCGCACAGGATGCCTTTGTCGATCAGCACGGTGCGCGACGTCGGCGTGCCTTCGTCATCGACGTTGAGGCTCCCGCGGCGGTTCGGCATCGTGCCGTCGTCGATCACCGTGCACAACTCGCTCGCGACTTTCTGCCCGATGCGGTTGGCGAATGTCGAGACGCCCTTGCGGTTGAAGTCGCCTTCGAGGCCGTGCCCAATCGCCTCGTGCAAAAGGATTCCCGGCCACCCCGGTCCGAGCACGACGACCATCTCGCCCGCCGGCGCGTCGGTTGCGTCGAGCATCAGCACCGCCTGCCGCGCCGCCTCGTGCGCGTAGTTCTTCCAGCGCTCGCCTTCGAGGAAGAACCCGAACTCGACGCGCCCTCCGCCGCCGTAAGTTCCAACTTGGCGGCCCTTGCCGTCTTGCGCAATCACCGTGACGTTGAGCCGGCAGAGCGGTTGCACGTCGGCTGCGATTCGGCCTTCGCTTGTCACGACCATCACGATCTTCTGCTCGGCGGTAAGCGCGGCCATCACGTTCTTCACGCGCGGATCGTACTCGCGCGCGGAGCGATCGACCTCACGAAGCAGCCGCGCGCGCTCGCCGAGCGGCACATCCAATGGCGTGCTGGGCAGGTCGTACAGTGAATGGAGCGCGACCGGCGTCCCCACCTGCACCGCGGCGGGTGGGTTGCCGCGCTGATCGGCGATCGCCCGCGCCGTCTCGGCAGCGAGCCGCATCCGATCGATCGTTACTTCATCTGAATAGGCGTAACCGGTGCGATCTTCGGCGCACACGCGCACCCCGACCCCTTGGCTGAGGCTCTTCGAGGTGTGATTTACCATCGACTCCTCGAGGCTCAGCCCCTCGGCGTTTCGGTATTCGAAAAACAGGTCGGCGTAATCGGCCTTGCGTTCAAGCGCAGTGCCGAGCACCCGCTCGAAGGCGCGCTCGGACATCGCGAAGCGGTCAAGGAAGAACTTTTCGGGCTTTGTTACTTCATTCGCCATGAGACCTTCCGAGGAGGGTTCTCGAACGGACTGCATCGAGTCTATCAAAGCGCGCCCGCGGCGAGAAATTCGCTATTCCCCGCGCGGTTCTGCGCCGCATCCGCCGCGCTCGAAACAAAAACGGCCGGCGCGCTCAGTGCTGATCGCGCCGGCCGCGGGACGTCTGCTTCGCATTCAGCATCCTTGGAATCCCGACCTCTGGGTCACTTGCCACTTCACCACCTTCTGCGACTGGTCATATGTAGCCCGCGCGATGCAGGTTGCCTCGTCCAGCAAGGTCATCTCGGCTGGCCACAGGATGAGTTCCGCCAATGCCACCGTAAAGAGATCCGCAGCCACATAGAAAATCACCCGTGCCTTCGTCGCTTGGTGCAGGCCCGATTGAAACTCGAACATATCCTCCTTTTTGCCCTCAGGGTCAATTTCGGTGAGCTTCGGGACGCCAAGCTTGCCGATCACTTCGTCCCGAGACGATCCGACGCCGAGGCCGCTCAGATTAGCCGGCCCGGGTTGCGTGGCCGCCCAATACACCGAACATCCGGATTGCATTATGAGAACAAGCAGGGATATTGATGCCAAGCGGGTTTTCATCGTTCCACCTTCCGATCTGTTTGGCGATCGTGTCCTCCGTGGGCGCGCTCCACGAGGCGTTTACCACGCATCCGCCGAGAGCGCCACTGACTCCGGGTCAGCTTTGGTCAACTGATGGATTTGACAAGCTCGATTGCGGCCCAGCGCAAACGCCGCACTCAATCGAAGGATCCGGCGTCAGTTGCGATCCCGCGCGGCCGGCGGCGGAAACCGATATGGGCGGGACAATCGAGACATCGGTGAGTGGGAGTGGCGACCGACGCTTGCGAGCGTTAGCTCCACGACTTCGTCCGGTGTCTCAGGTGCCTGAAGCAGGCGGCGGGGTGGTCGCTGGTGGAGGCGGGATCGCCAGCGGCGCAGGCGTAGCCGCCGCGGTCTCTCGTTCGAGAGTGCCATAGATCACGCTTGGCTTCAGCGAGTAAGCATTGCCGCTGGCAAAATCGATTACGAAACCCAGCGGGAAGAGTATGTTGAACCAAGTTGCGCCTTGTATCCCCTTGGACACCGGCACGGTGCTGTTGCGATAGCCGGGCATGCTGAAAATCGCCCAGTCGGTAAGCGCTCCACGGGGAACCATGATCGTGGCCGGCGTCTTTCCGGTAAATGCGCCGTACTGATAGTTTGCACCGGGCGGATCTGAATTTAGCGTTACGCTCTCAGAACTGCTGGTGAATATAGTCGCGCAGGAGCTGATGCCGAGTGAAACGAACGCGCCGAACAGTGCGATGGAGAACTTACCGATGGCAGACATGTGACTATCTCCGCGGCTCGGGGCTTCGGTGAGGCTTCGTCGGGTCGGCAGGTGCTCCGCGCCGGTGTCAATATTAGCGAGCATTCCCGGGCTT
Source organism: uncultured Binatia bacterium (SeqCode) (assembly GCA_964429575.1). Lineage (GTDB taxonomy): Bacteria > Desulfobacterota > Binatia > Binatales > Binataceae > CAYSCX01. The sequence continues at coordinate 19,015 of CAYSCX010000039.1, forward strand.
TGAAGCCGCCGCTCATCAGAACCTAACGGGCATGCCTTGTCAAAGGTGCGATGGGAACTGCGCTTCAGTCGCCCCGCGAAGGTCAGCCGGCGCGCTCAATGCTGATCGCGTCGGCCGCCAAGTCGGTCGATATGGGTGGTGTTAGCCCGCCGCAACCCGGGCGCGCGGCTGCTCGGCGCCTTCCTTCTTCTCGTCTCTGCGCCGCCGCGGCTTCTTGGCCTTGGTGCGCTCCTCGGCGCCGGTCCACTCGATTATCGACATCATCGCGGCGTCACCGCGGCGCGGTCCGAACTTCACTACGCGGGTGTACCCGCCGTTGCGCTCCTTGAAGCGCGGCGCGATCTCATCGAACA
>CAYSCX010000040.1:0-18915 GCA_964429575.1 uncultured Binatia bacterium (SeqCode)
CGGGCCGCACGCCGCGCCGGTGCAAGCGGCGTGTGGTGGCGGTCGTTATTTCTGAAACCGTCCGCTGCGCGACACTTCGTGCCGTTCATCGGAAAGCACTTCCCGGAACTCGCAGAACGGATCGACCAATTCTACGGGCGGTCCACCTACGCGCCGCGAAGCTACGACGACAAATTGCGCGAAGTGTTCGATCGGCTCCGGCGGAAATACGGATTCGCGACGACGCGCGAGGTGGAAACCGAAGAGGGCCCGCGCGTCGCGCCGCCCGCGACGCAACTCAGCTTCGCGATTGATTAGCGGCGGTTGCACCCGCGCCGGGGATGCGACCAGCAGTTTGCCGCGCCAAATTTCAACCGCGGTCAAATTCTGTCGAACCGGAACTTGCGAGAGTGATGCGCGGGGCGGGATTTGAACCCGCACGGTATTTCTACCACCAGCCCCTCAAACTGGCGTGTCTGCCGTTCCACCACCCGCGCACATCACGCAATCCAATCATGCCGCTCGCGAGGGGTTCGCGGCGGCGTCCGCGCACGTCACTTTGTCGCCGGCGCCTGGGCGGGCGGAGCCGGTGCTGGTTCGGGGAACACCAGCGGAGCCGGAGTTGCGCCTGCGCCACCACCAGCGGGTGAAGGCGCGGCGGCGCCTGCGGCAGGGCGATCAAAGATGCTGCCAGTCGCGCGTTGCGTCGAGGCGTACGCCAGGTAGATCGAGGTCGCGAAAAATATCACGGCGAGTGCCGCTGTCGCCCGGGTGAGGGCATTGCCCGCGCCGCGCGCGCCGAACAGAGTCTGGCTCGAGCCGCCGAATACGGCGCCGATGTCCGCGCCCTTGCCGCGCTGGAGCAGGATCACGATTACCAGCGCGATACATGCGAGCACGTGCACAGCGATGACCAGCGAAACCATTTGCGTCCTGCTTTACCCGGCCTGCGAACGCGCGATGCGCACGAACGAGTCGGCCTTCAAGCTTGCCCCGCCGACCAAAGCCCCGTCAATATCGGGTCTCGTCAGTAGCGAGTCAACGTTGTCCGGCGTGACGCTACCGCCATAAATGACTCGCATTCCAAGGGCGGTCGCCGCGCCGAAACGGACGCTGAGCGCCGCGCGGATCGCGCCGTGGACTTCCTGGGCCTGGTCGGGCGTGGCGTTGCGGCCGGTGCCGATTGCCCATACCGGCTCGTAGGCGAGTGAAACGCGTTTCGCATCCTCCGGCTCGACGCCCTCGAATCCTTGCTGCAGCTGGTCGAGCACGATTTCGACCGAGCGGCCGCGATCGCGTTCGTCCTCGGTTTCGCCGACACACAGGATGGGCTCGATTCGGTGTCGCAGTGCCGCATGCACCTTTTTGTTGATCGAATCGTTTGGCTCGCGAAACAGGTGGCGCCGCTCGGAGTGGCCGAGAATCACGTACGCGACGCCGAACGGCTTCAGCATCAGCGGCGACACCTCACCGGTGAACGCGCCCTTGTCCTCGTAGTGCATGTTCTGCGCGCCAAGCGCGATCGACGAACCCGCCAGAGCCTGCGATACCGCGGGAATGAGCACGGGCGCGGGCGCGATCATGAGGTCGCGGTCGCGCGCGAGCACGGCGGCGTCGCAATCGAGGTCCATACGAATCGCCGCAACCAGTGCACGCGCTTCGTTCGCCGTCAGGTTGGTCTTCCAGTTGCCCGCGATGAGTTTCCGTCGCATCGGCACATTCCTCAGTGTTGCAGTTTGCGTGGACTCCGCGGCCGGTCGAGCTACTGTTCGAGCGACTTTACACCCGGCAGCTCGCGCCCTTCGAGATACTCCAGGGTTGCACCGCCGCCAGTCGAAATGTGGGTGAAGCGCGACGCCCACGGATGATTCGCCAGCGCCGCGGCTGTATCGCCGCCGCCAATGAGAGTCGTCGCACCGTCGAGCCGCGACAGAGCTTCGCCGACCTTGAGCGTGCCATTGGCGAATTGTGGCTTCTCGAACAGACCAAGCGGTCCGTTCCACACCACGGTCTTCGCGGTCGCGAACGCCGCTATGAACTCATCGATGGTGCGCGGCCCGATGTCGAGTCCGATCTTGGCCGGCGAGATCTGCGAGACGATTTCGCCCTGCTCGTCGTCAACCGAGTTCGCGACCACGTGATCGGTTGGCAACAGGATGCGTACGCGTTTGCGGTCGGCTTCAGACATCAGCTCGCCGGCGAGTTCCAACTTATCGTCCTCTACGCGCGACTGTCCGACTTCGATTCTGCGCGCCTTCAGAAACGTGTATGCCATCGCTCCGCCGATCAGAATCGCATCGACCTTGGGCAGTAGGTTGCGGATGACGCCGATCTTGTCAGATACCTTGGCGCCGCCGAGGATCGCGACGTACGGACGCGCCGGATTTTCGGTGACCGCGCGCAGCGCATCGAGCTCGCGCATCATCAGGAAGCCCGCAGCGTGTTCGGGCAAATAGCGCACCACCCCGACCGTGGATGCGTGCGCGCGGTGCGCGGCGCCGAAGGCGTCATTGACGTACGCTTGTTTGCCGCGCGCGAGTTCGTGCGCGAAGTCGCGATCGTTGGCCTCCTCCTCGCGATGAAACCGCAAATTCTCGAGCAGCAGCGCGTCGCCGGGGCCGAGATTTTCGACCATGCGGCCGGTGACGTCACCGACGCAGTCGGGCGCAAGCTTAACCCTGCGCGCGAGCACCTCGGTCAGATATTCCGCGACCGGCTTGAGGCTCAAGTCGGGCGTGCGCTCCTTGGGCCTGCCGAGATGCGAGCACAGCACCGCCGCGCCGCCTTCGGCGAGTATGTATCGAATCGTTTTGAGACTCGCGTCGATGCGCGCGGGATCGCTGATCTTGCCGCCGCTGAGCGGCACATTGAAGTCGCATCGAACCAAGACCTTCTTGCCCTTGAGGCCAAGGCTGGTGATCGAACGAAGCGGCATCAGCTAAGCCGCAAATCGGCGGAACGCAACCACTACAGCCGCGCTGCGATATAGGCCGTGATGTCGGCCAGACGGTTCGAGTAGCCCCACTCGTTATCGTACCACGAGAAGATCTTTGCGAGGCGCTTGTCGAGAACCTTGGTAAGCGGCGCATCGAAGATCGAGGAGTGTGAATCGCCGATGAAGTCGCTCGACACCAGCGGCTCCTCGACATAGGCGAGCACGCCTTTGAGGCTTCCCTGGGCGGCTGCCTTCATCGCGGCGTTGATCGCCTTCTCATCGCAGTCGCGCTCGGTGACCACCGCGAGATCGACCACCGACACATTGAAGGTCGGCACGCGCACCGCGATGCCGTCGAGCTTGCCTTTGAGCATCGGCAGCACGAGACCGATTGCACGTGCCGCTCCGGTCGAGGTTGGAATCATCGAAATCGCGGCGGCGCGTGCGCGCCGGAGGTCCTTGTGCGGGCCGTCCTGAAGATTCTGATCGGACGTATATGAATGAATGGTCGTCATCAGGCCGTGCGCGATGCCGAAATTCTCATGCAGCACCTTCGCCACGGGCGCGAGGCAGTTGGTGGTGCATGACGCGTTGGAAACCACGTCGTGCTGCTTGGGATCGTAGGTGTTTTCATTTACTCCCAGGCACAGCGTCGCATCCGCGCCGTCGGCGGGAGCGCTGATGACGACTTTCTTCGCGCCGGCCTGGAGGTGCAGGGCCGCCTTGTCGCGTGCGGTGAACAGTCCGGTCGATTCGACGACCACCTGCACGCCGAGCTGCTTCCACGGGAGCTTCGCGGGGTCGCGCTCCGCCAGCACCTTCACCGCCCGCCCGTCGATCGCAATCGAATCGCCTTCGACCTTGACCTGTTGGGAAAGGGAGCGATGAATCGAGTCGTGTTTGAGCAGATGGGCGAGGGTTATAGCGTCGGTAATGTCGTTGACGGCGACGACTTCGAGTTGGGGGTTATCAAGCGCCGCGCGCATGAACATGCGCCCGATACGGCCGAAGCCATTGATGCCGATCTTGGTTGCCACTTGCAGGATCCTCCGTGACGGGCCCGTACCGGCGCGGGTGAATCGAACCTTAGAAAACAGCCGGAGCGTGATTCAACCACCACGCTACCATAATTTCGCTGACAGTAGTCGGAGCGCTGTGCGATCGGTGGCAGCGTATGGTCTTGCTTCCGTGCAAACCCGTATAATGTCGGAGCACTCGATCGATACAGCGAGAATATGCTCGAAGAGTTGGGCGGCCCGGGTGGTCTGGGCGTGATGGGGTTGCTTAGGGGGACCGGGCCGGTCGTCACGGTCGTTCTCTGGATCCTGATTGCGTTCTCAATCGTCAGTTGGGGCATCATCCTGTACAAGCTGGTGCAGATCTCGCGCGCGCGCCGCGAATCTGAACGTTTCATCGGAATATTCTGGGAGTCGAAGAATCTTGCGACCATCCACTCCGCCAGCGTGGGACTGGTGCGAAGCCCGGTTGCGCAAGTATTTCGCGCGGGTTACCAGGAACTATTGCAACTGACGCGCGCGAAGCGTCAGGCGGTCGGAGCGGAAGGCGGATTCTCAACCGATCTGGGCGGGGTGGACAACGTCGCGCGCGCGATGAAGCGGCAGGTGAACGTTGAATTGACCAAGCTGGAGGCCGGCAATACGGTCCTGGCAACTACTGGTTCGACGTGCCCGTTCATCGGGCTGTTCGGAACGGTGTGGGGAATCATGACCGCATTCCTGGCGCTGTCGGCTGCGCATTCGTCGAACATCCAGGCGGTGGCGCCGGGAATCGCGGAGGCCCTGATCGCCACCGCGATCGGGCTTGCGGCCGCGATTCCGGCGCAAGTCTTCTACAATTACCTGACGGCGCGCGTTCACGTGCTTGCAACGGAGATGGATAATTTTATCTCCGAATTTCTGAATATCGCCGAACGTCATTTCCTGTCGTAAGCGGTTGATCGGTTCGCGATGGCAGCAGAGGAAAGAAGGCGCGGGCAGCTTGTATCGCAGATCAACGTCACGCCGCTGGTGGACGTGATGCTGGTGCTGCTGGTTATCTTCATGGTCACCGCTCCGATCATCCAGCAGGGCGTGCAATTGAACCTGCCCAAGGTCAAGGCCGCTCCGCTTCCGGGCAGCGAGCAGCAATTCGTGGTCTCGATCACCAAGGGCGGCGAGGTTTATTTGAACGACCGCAAGCTCACCCGCGGCGAACTAACCGGCAAGCTCATCGCGATCGCGCGCGAGCGTCCCGACCGCCAGATATTCGTGCGCGCAGATGAGAAGGTCGAGTACGGCCAGGTCATTCGAACGATGGCGGCGATCAAGGCAGCGGGCATCGAAAACGTCGGGATGGTGACCGGAATGCCGACCGCCTCCGATGAATCCACCGGCACGGAGTCTTCCGCGCGTGCCACCACCAAGCCATAACGGCGGCGACGGGACGCCGCGTTCGGGATACGCAGCGGCGATCGGCATCTCCGCGATCGCGCACGCGGCCGTCTTTGTTGCTGCGTTCCTCGTAGCGCCGCTCTACTTAACGAGCGCCGGCAGCGCGCCGCCGTCGTACACCGTCAAGCTTGTTGACGACATCCCCGCCGGAAATCTGGGCACGCACATCGCAGCGAGCGCCCATGAGCCTCACAAGCCCGAGACCGCGAAACCGAAGGATGAGGAGCCGCAGGTTGGCAAGGAGGCTCCGCCTCCAGCGGACGACCAGGACGCGATTGCGCTCGCCTCGAGCGCCAGTCCGACCCCAAGCCCCGAGGCAACTCCGAAATCGACGCCGACGGCTGCGCCGACTCCCAAGGCGACGAAAACGCCCGCACCGAAACCATCGCCGAAGCCCAGCCCCAAGGCGGAAAAAACTCCGAGCGTCGAGCAGCAGCTCGCCAAACTGCGTGAACAAATGCTCGCCGAACACCTGAAGGAGACGAAGAAGCGCAAGCCGAGCGGCGAAAGCGGCACGGGTGAAAAGGCAAGCGGAGGCGGTCCGGCCGCGGCGGATGTCGCGATGACGGGCACCGGTGCGGGAATCGGATCGGGCGCCGGCAGCGCCGGCATTCAACAGGACCTCGATTTTCTGCTCTACTATCGGGCGGTGCAGGAGCGAATTAAGGAGGCGTGGGTGTTTTCCGGCGGCTCGCCCGACCTGACTACGACCGTGAACTTCGCGATCGCTCCCGACGGGAAGCTGACGGGCGTGAAGCTGTCGCAGAGTTCGCATGACGCAGCGTTCGACGATTCCGTGCTTCGTGCGATCAAGCGCGCGGCGCCCTTCCCGCCGCCGCCCGAGAAGTTCCGGCCGGAGTTCGAAGGCGGGATCGAGGCGCTCTTCAAGCTCGGCGAGCTCAAGTCTTAGCGCACGCACGCGCGGTGTGGTGCGGCGCAGGCGGCGGGGTGTGACGGTGGCGGACACGGATAGTCCTCTCCCGGAGTTTTCATGATCAGATATGTTTCGCTGATTGCCGCCGCTCTGCTCGCGGCGTCTTCGATCTTCGCGGCGAACGTCAACGCGCAGATCAAGATGGAGATCATCGGCCCGGGTTCGACGCTCAGTGCGATCGCGGTCTCGGACCTCAAGAACCTAGGCGGCGCCGAGAGCCAACCACTTTCATCCGCCTTCACATCGACGCTGGTCCGCAACCTCGAGCTTTCGGGCTACTTCCGCATCGTCGATCCAGCAGCGTACATCGAAGATCCACAGCAGTCGGGTTACGAGCTTGGCCAATTCAACTTCGCCAACTGGAGCGTGATCAACACCGTTTTCCTGGTGAAGGGCGCAGTTCGGCAGGAGGGCGCGAACGTGACGCTGACGACGTTTCTGTACGACGTCGCGCAGCAGCGCCGAATGATGGGGAAGCAGTACACCGGCGGCGCGCGTGACGTCCCGCGCATGGCGCGGCGATTCGCTGATGCGATTCTCGAGGCGGCGACGGGAGTGCGCGGCCCGTTCGACTCCAAGCTCGCGTTCGTGTCGACCCGCGGTGGCCGGTTCAAGGAAATTTACACGCAATCAATCGACGGCCAGGACCTCTTCAAGCTCACCGACAACAAGACGATCAACTTGTTTCCGTCGTGGGACCACAATGGGACCGAGCTGCTCTATCTTTCGTACAAATCGGGCGACCCGATGCTGTATCTCGCCAACCTCAACCGGCGCATCGAGACGCGGCTGCCGTCGCAGCGCGGGCGCGTGATCGGAGGCGCGATATCGCCGGACGGCAATCGCATTGTCGCGGCGGTCGAGCGCGATGGCTACACGAATTTGTACCTGCTCGATCGCGACGGCCATGAGCTGCGCACACTGACCGAGACGCGATCGATCAATGTCGGGCCGGCATTCTCGCCCGACGGCAGGATGGTCGCATTCACGTCGGATCGCTCGGGCACGCCGCAGATCTGGGTGATGCCAATGGACGGCGCCGCGTCCCGGCGGCTCACGTACGCAGGCAACTACAACACCACGCCCAAATTCTCGCCCAAGGGCGAACGGATCGCGTACCAGAGCCGCGAAGGCGGCCGTTTTGAAATCTACTCGATCGCAGTGGGCGGCGAGAAACCGGTGCGGATGACCGACGGAGCCGGTTCCAACCAGGCACCGAGCTGGTCGCCCGACGGCCGTTACATTGCGTTCAGTTCGAATCGAGCCGGGCGTCCGCGGGTCTATCTATTGCAGGTGGCGACCGGCAAAATAATTTCAGCGCTGACGGAGGGTAAGGGCGATGACACGTCTCCCGCATGGTCGTGGTGGTTGGGTGATTAGCGCGAACCGAGCGAGGCTGCTGACGGCGGCCATCATGCTCGCGCTGGTGGTTGGCGGCGCGGGCTGCTCCTCAAAAAGCAAGCCGGTCGAGGGATTGGGCGCGGGCGGCGGGTCGCCGCTTGGCGAGCAGGGCATGGGCGGCAACAAGACGTCGCTCGAGCAGTTCCAAAAGGGCACGCTCGGCGCGAGCACTGGCGGGCCGCTCTCAGACGCTCACTTCGAGTACGACGATTACACGATTCGTCCGCAGGATGGAGAGGTCCTGCGCGCCAACGCAAGCTGGCTTCGCGAACATGCGGCAAATCGCGTCCAGGTCGAGGGGCATTGCGATGAGCGCGGCTCCGAAGAGTACAACATCGCGCTCGGCGCCAAGCGTGCGCAGGCTGCCAAGGACTACCTGGTGACACTGGGCATCACGCCGGGCCGCGTCTCGACCATCAGCTACGGCAAGGAGCTTCAGCTTTGCACGGAGAGCACCGAGAGCTGCTGGGCGGAGAATCGGCGCGCGCATTTCGTAACACTTCAGTAGCGGACGTCCTATGAAGCCGTTTTCGCTCGCGACGCTTGCTGCGTTGTGCATCTCGGGCTTGCTGGTTGCCGGTTGCACTACCCGCGCCGACATGGACCAGCTCAACCAAAATCAACTCACGCTGCGGAGCATGATTGCGTCCGAGCGCCAGCGCACGGACGCGTTGGAGCAACGAGTCGCGCGGTTAAACGATGAGATCGTTCAGCTCAAGCACAACACGGAGTCGGGCGAGGCCGGCGGCAACGACGTCAAGGCGCTGAAGGATCGAATTGCGAAGCTCGAGGGTGATTTCAGTTCGATGCAGGCGACGGCTGCGGCAGGCCCTCCACCGGGCGCCGTCGAGGCAGAAGGCACGACGCCAGCGCCGGTCGCGGTAGCGCCCGCGGACATTGCGCCGACGTGGCCCGACGAGCTCGATCAGGAGATCCTGGCGGCGGGCAATTCGCGCGACCAAGGCGTGAAGGTGTATCGCCAGGGTTTGACCGCGGTGAAGGAAGGCAACTACTCGGCGGCGGTAGTCAAGTTCGCGAATCTGCAGAAGACCTATCCCAAGTCGCCGCTGGTGGAGCCGGCCGGATATTTCGCGGCAAACGCGTTGTACGAATTGGGCCGGTACGATCAGGCGATTTTGCAGTTCAACGATCTCGTGATGCGCTATCCCAAGGGCAAGTACGCAAGCGCCGCGCTGCTGCGCCAGGCGCAGGCATTTCTGAAGCTCAATGATCGGATCGACGCGCGCCTGACGCTTCAGAAGCTCGTCGCCGATTTTGCGGGCACTACTCAAGCGACCGCGGGGAACATGTTGCTCAAGGATCTGGTCGGCGGGTAGCCGCGCGTTGCGCTCCGCGCGCGTCCGAGCGGCCGGACCGCTTCCCCAAATGGAGATAATCCGCGACCTCGAAACGCTCGCGCGACATCCCTACCCGGTCGTCGCGCTCGGCAACTTTGACGGCGTTCACCTTGGGCATCGCGCGATCCTGAAGGCAGCGATCGATCGCGCGCGTGCCGCGGGCGGTACGGCGTTCGCGCTCACATTCGATCCGCTCCCGGCGAAGCTGCTCTTTCCTGAGCGCGCGCCACAACTCATCCTGCGCCCCGCCGACAAGCTCGAGCTGCTTCGTCTCTCGGGCATCGACGGCGTCATCGTTGTCAACTTCACGCTCGAGCTGAGCAAGCTCGAACCGCGCGAATTCGTTCGCGACTACCTGCTGGGGCGTATCGGCGCTCGCGAAGTGGTCGTCGGCCATAGCGTGAGCTTCGGACACAATCGCGCGGGGAACGCGCAGGTGATGGTCGAACTGGGGCGAGAGTTCGGTTTCGATACGACGGTGGTCGGGCCGGTCAAGGTCGGCGGTACCGAGGTCAGCTCGACCAAGGTGCGCGAGCTGATCGGCGCGGGAGACATGCGCGGCGCCGCGAAGCTGCTCGGGCGCTACCACTTCGTTGCGGGACCGGTCGTACGGGGTCGCGAGCGAGGCCGAACTATCGGGTTTCCAACCGCCAACATCGAGTGCGAGACGGAGCAGATGCCGCCGGACGGCGTCTATGCGACCCGAATGATTCTTGCCGACGGCGCGTACGGGTCGATTACGAACATCGGGATGCGTCCAACGTTCGATGAAAAGTCGCGGTCGATCGAGGCGCACATCTTCGACTTCAAGCGCGACCTCTACGGCCAGGTCGTGCGGCTCGAATTGATCGAGAGCATCCGCGGGGAGCGCAAGTTTGAATCGGCTGAGGCGCTTCGCAGCCAGATCGCTCTCGACCTGAGCCGCGCGCGCGAAATTCTCGTGAGCGCCTAGCAGGCTGTTGAAAGACGCATTTTCAACAGCCTGCTCCCTCTCTCGCATCTCCCCCGGAGGGGGAGAAGATCAGGAAGGCAGCCGACTTTCACGCAGGGTGTTGAGGGCAAAGTCGATGTCGGCTTGGAACTCGAGGCTTTCCTCAACACCCTGCCACGGGCGCCGCATTACTCAGCCAAGCTTCGCGGCGGGCTCGACCCAGTCACGCGACATCTGTTCGACCTGAGCGCGCACCTCGGCGGGATCCGGTTTGAAGTTGATGCCCATCGGGATCTCATCCACGCCGGCGTCGCGGTAACGCTTCAAGTCGTCGCGCGTGATTTCTTGCGTGTATGGCGAGACGATGATTTCGAAGTGGTCGCGCTCGCGGCCGCGCTCTTTGATGAGTGCGCGCAGCCGTTCGATCTTTTCCTTCGCTTGCGCGGGATTTAGATTGAATCCAAACCAGCCGTCGCCGTACGCCGCGACGCGCCGCAGGGCGGGCTCGCTCTCTCCGCCGAACCAGATCGGCACCTTCGCGCCCTGTGCAGGCTTGGGGTAGCTGCGCGCGTTCTCGAATCGGACAAATTCGCCCGCGTGAGTCACGACCGGGTCGCGCCAGAGCTTGCGCATCACGTCGATATACTCGCGGGTACGTTGCGCGCGGCGTTCGAACGGTACGCCGAGCGCGTCGAACTCTTCCTTGAGCCATCCGATTCCCACGCCGAGTGCAAACCGCCCGCCCGAGAGCCGGTCGAGAGTTGCAACTTCCTTCGCCAGGATCAGCGGATTGCGCTCGGGAACGAGACAGATGCCGGTGGCGAGACGAACCTTGCTGGTCGCCGCGGCGGCGTAGGTGAGTGCGAGAAACGGATCGAGCCAATCGGAATCGGCGGGCATCGCGAACTTGCCGGTGTCGTTGTACGGATACTTCGACTCATGGCTGTCGAAGAGCACCATGTGCTCGGGCGCCCATACGGTTGCAAATCCCGTGCGCTCGGCGGTTTCAGCGGCGGCGCGAATCACCGCGGGGTGGGCGGCGGTGCCGATTCCGATCGCAAACAGTCCAATCTTCATGATGTACGCTCCGTCGTTCGCGCGCAGACTCCTACTTCGGCTTCACGAACTTGAGAATAAACCGGTCGGTCTGCCCGCGGCGGTGAAACACAAACCACTTGCGGGTGTCGTCCGGATGGCGCAGCGCGCTCGACTTGGCCGCGAGCACGAATCCCGCCTTCTTGACTTGCGCGATAACAAGTTGCTCGTCGATCCGGTGCAACGTATTGGCATCGCGCGTGCCAGAGCCCTTCTCGGCGCTATGATCGACGATTCCGTAAATGCCGCCGGGCTTGAGCGCCTTGAAAACTTCGGCGTTGACGTGATCGGGATCGATGCCCAATGCGACCAAGTCGTGGTAGTTGAGATTGATCAACACCGCATCGAGCGTTCCGGGCGGCACGCCGAACAAATCGGTGGAAGCGAGTGGCTTCTGCACCGCGACAACATTCGCCAGCGCTGGTTTCTTTAGTCGCGCACGCCAGTCCTCTTCAACCTGTTTGAAGCGTGGCGGGAAATCCCCGTTGACCGAATAAACCTTGCCGGTACGGCCGACGGTTCGCGCTAATAGTTCGGTCAGCCATCCGCCGCCCGCGAACAAGTCGCCGACTTTCATGCCGGGTGAGATTCCGAAGAACGCGAGCATCTGCTTCGGCTTGCGCCCTGCATCCAGGTCCGCATCGCCCGGGGAACGGTCAGACGACTCGACCGCGTTCGCAATCGCGGCGGGAATCTGCGCGTTCGATATCGGAGGTGATTCGGCGGGCGGCGCCTGCGCGATCGCGCCGAGCGCCGCGAAGGCAAGTAGCGCGACCGCGAGAAGGAGCGAACGAATTGGGTTCATGGGATTATTGTCTCCGAACTGCAAAGTCGCCGGGGCGCGTTGGCCGTTATTGCTTCGCGGTCACTTGAGTCCGTCCGCGCTCCATCACAGCTTGGCGGCGTTTCTCCATGTCACCCGCGCGGCCGCTTTGATTGAAGGCGCGGAAGAAGTCTTGCTCGATCTGGAGCGCTTCGCCGAGCGGAGCGCGCGTCGCTCGGTCGTAAAGTCGTTTCATTTGGCGGACCACGGTCTGATCGCAACTCAGAATCTGGCCTGCGAGTTCCTTGGCTGCCTTGAGCACTTGGTCCTTGGGCACCACCCGGTTGACCAGACCCATGCGCTCGGCGTCGCGCGCGCTCAGATAGTTGCCGGTAAGCGACATCTCTTTGGCCTTACGGATTCCCACCGCGCGCGGGAGCCGCGCGGAAATTCCACCGCCCGGCATCACGCCGACGCGCGCGTGCGTGTCGGCGAACTGCGCATCTTCGGACGCGACGATCATGTCGCACGCGAGCGCAAGCTCGAATCCTCCCGTGATCGCGAAGCCGTTGACCGCGGCGATAACCGGGGCGTTCATTTCTTCGATGACCGAAATGAATGTGACGTTGCCGTCCTCGCGGAGCCCGCCGCCGAGTTCTTTGAGATCCATCCCTGCGCAGAATGCGCGCCCCGCACCGGTGATGATCACGACGCCGGCCTCGCTGTCGGTCCGAAGCTCTTGCATCACGCGGCAGAACGCCGCGCGCAGCTCGTGGTTGAATGCGTTGAGCTTCTCGGGACGGTTCAGCGTAACGGTCGCGATGCCGTCCTGTTTTTCGACAAGAATGATCGAGTCCGCCATGACGAGCGACCTCCGTAGCGACTGTGCTAACACGCCGCCGTCGCGAGCGGCAAAGGAGTTCGGCCGTCCGCCACGGGTCACCGCGCGGAGATTTGGCCGCGCGACGCTGCATCCAAGTCGGGCGGCACATCGGCGTTGGCCCACGCCTTCTTGAAGCGTGCATCGATCTCGGCCGCCTCGTCATGCTTGCCGCGCGCGCGCAGCGTGTTCGCGAGCCCGTTGAGCGACACCCCGTTCTCAGGGTTGCGCATCAAGTCTTCGCGAAAGACGACCTCGGCCTCCTCGAGTTTGCCCTGCTGCACCAACTCGACAGCGAGCGTCTGGCGCACCGGGTAGTACCACGCGGGCGGTTCTTCGTAGATGAGGTTGTCCTGGAGTGTGACGGCGCGGCGGAGATCCTTGACGGCGTCGCCGCGGCGACTCTCCTTCGACGCAATCTGTCCGGTGAGCAGCGCCGAGGCGAGCGCGAGTATGTCCTTGCTCTTGTTGAATCCGACGATGGAATCGAGTGGCATCGCCACGGTGATTGCGTCGAGTTGTTTCAGCTCGCTGTTCGCATCGGCGGTCTTACCCTTGGCGAGCAGGGCGAGGCCGCGCGCGTAGTGGCGCATGCCGGCGGTGTACTTGAAGTCTTTGGGCGGGGCGGGCGAAGCGAGGATCTCATCCCACATTCCGAAGCGCGCCTGCGTGAACAGCACGGTAGGCACCATGAATTCAGCCATCGGCATCTGGCGGACGGCATCGCCGGGCACGGAACCGACGAGTTGCTTAGCGGCCGCCATAGAGGCCTGCTTGTTGCCTTGGGCAATTCTGCACGCCCACAGGAAGTGGATGTTGTGGTTGGCGTACATCAGCGGATACACGCCCGCCGGCTTTTGCGATTCGATGTACTTGCGGTCAACGATAATCGCCGCTTCATTGCTCTTGGCGCCGGCGTCATAACGGCCGGTGCGGATGTAGATGTGTGACGGCATGTGCACGAGATGTCCCGCCGCGGGGGTCAGCTTGCCAAGCCGGTCGGCGCTTGCGAGCGCACGCTCCGGATGTGGCGACGCCTCGACCGCGTGAATGTAGTAGTGGTTTGCGCCGGAATGATTCGGCTGTTGATTGAGCACGAGTTCCAGCGTCTCGACGATTTCCTCGGTGCCGGGTGCCGGCCCGTCGGCTGACCATAGCTGCCAGGGCCGAAGATCCATCATCGATTCCGCGAACAGGACTTGCGCATCCATGTCATCGGGATATCGATTCTTCAGATCGCGCATCGCGCTTGCGTACGACTCGTCGAGCTTCGGACTCGGCTTGCCGTCGGACGAGTAGCGCGTCGCAAGCACATCGATGTAATCCCGCTCGGGCTTGGTGACCTTGCCCTTGAGCGCGAGCGCCTTTTGCATCGCCTCGAACGCCTCGCGGCCGGAGGCTTCATCCTGCGGCAGGTTGATGTTGGGTCCGCGTGCGAGCGCGATGCCCCAGTAGGCCATCGCCATGTCGGGGTCGAGGCGCGCAGCCTCCTTGAATGCCCGCACGGATTCGTCGTGATTAAATGCGTAAATGAAGGCGAGTCCCTGGTCGAAGTACTTCTGCGCTTCGGGCGACTTGGTGGTGACCTTGTGATGGACCGGACCGAGTCCGTCGAAGAGCGGCACGCTGGTCGGCTGTGCCGCGGCTGACGATGCATGTGTCCCGTGCGCCGTCTCCGCGGTGACGGCCTGCGAGTAGGCGAGCGCGGCTGCACATGTGAAAAGAGCGATCGCGAACTTGCGGATCATGGTGCACCTCCCGAATCAAATTTTGTAGCACGCAAGCGAACAATCAAAAAACGAAAGCAGCGCAGAGCCGGATAGACTTGCGCGGCGGTGGCGCGGCAAGATGATCGTGGCGCCGCCGCCGCACGATGGCCTCTCCGGCAGAATCAAGTTCGCGCGAAAGTATGCCCGGTTTCAATCGCCTTCGGGTAGTCGCCTTCGAGAGCCGCATGGCTGCGGAGGTGAAGTCCCTCATCGAAAAGCACGGCGGCGTGGCGATTATCGCACCGTCGATGCGCGAGGTGCCGCTTGAAGACAATCACGCGGCTCTGGAATTCGGAGCGCGCCTCATTAGCGGCGAATTCGACGTGGTGATCCTGCTCACCGGCGTCGGCACGCGCGCGCTCTTCCAGGTGATGGAGACGCGCTATGCGCGCGCCGCGCTGGTGGCGGCGCTCGCGCGCATTACGACTGTCGTCCGCGGCCCCAAGCCGACACGCGCGCTACACGAAGTCGGCATCGCACCGAGCGTCGTGACCCCCGAACCCAACACCTGGCGCGAACTGATCGCGGAACTGAGCGCGCGCGTCGAACTCAAGGGCAAGCGGGTTGCGGTGCAGGAGTACGGCGCGTCGAATCGCGAGCTGACCGCGGCGCTCGAGGCGCGCGGCGCGCATGTCACCGTCATACCGGTGTATCGCTGGAGTCTCCCCACCGATCGCGCTCCGTTGCGCGCCGCGATCGAACAGATCGCGCGCGGTGAGGCGGAGGTTGCGATCTTCACCACTTCCAACCAGGTCACCAACGTGATGCAAGTCGCCGAGGCCGACGGCTGCGGCGACGCGCTCGCGCGCAGACTCGCGTCGATGGTGGTCGCGTCGATTGGCCCGGTGTGCAGCGAGGCGCTGCGTGCGCGAGGGATCGGCGTCGATATCGAACCGTCGCACCCGAAGCTTGGCCAGCTGGTCAAGGAAGCGGCGGAACGAAGCGCGGCCGTGCTCGCATCGAAACGCGCGGCGCATCGCACGGTCGAAGTGTCCCGTACAAACGCGCGACCGCGCGCGTCCACGACTGAGCCTCGCTCCGCACTCGCCGACCATCCGCTCCTCAAGGCGTGCCGGCTCGAGACGGCGCCTTACACGCCCATCTGGCTGATGCGCCAAGCCGGACGTTACATGCCCGAGTACCGCGAACTGCGCGAGCGCCACGGGTTCATCGAAATGTGCTCGCGGCCCGAGCTTGCGGCTGAGGTAACTGTGGGCGCCGTCGAGCGGCTCGGCGTTGATGCGGCGATCATTTTCGCCGACATCCTGCTACCGCTGCTGCCGATGGAGGTTGGCCTCCATTACGAGAAGGGCGATGGACCGACGATCGATCGCCCGATTCGCACTGATGCCGACGTCGAGCGGATTCCGGAGTTCGAGGCCGCGGCGCTGGGCTACGTCGGTGAGTCAATCAAACTTGTGCGGCGTTCCCTGGGGAACAAGACCCCAATCATCGGCTTCGCCGGCGCGCCGTTCACGCTTGCGTCGTATTTGATCGAGGGCGGAGCGTCGCGCCAGTACCAGGCGACCAAAACGCTAATGTACAACCGGCCGGAGACGTGGCACCGGCTGATGGAGTTGCTCGCGAGCGCCACAGCGTCGTACCTGAACATGCAGATCGATGCGGGCGCGGACGTCGTGCAGTTGTTCGACAGCTGGGTGGGCAGCCTCGGTCCCGACGACTACCGGCGCTTCGTGCTGCCGCACACCGCGTCGATCATTGCCGCGATCACGCCAGGCGTACCAATCATTCACTTTGGCACCGTCACCGGGAATCTGCTCGAGCTGATGCGCGAGGCTGGCGGCGACGTGATCGGACTCGATTGGCGCGTCGATCTTGCCGAGGCGTGGGCGCGGCTGGGCCCGTCCGTCGGAGTGCAGGGAAATCTCGATCCGATCGCGCTGTTCGCCGGCGTCGAAGACATCCGTGCGCGCGCGAAGGCAATCCTCGACAAGGCCGCCGGGCGACCCGGCCACATATTCAATCTCGGACACGGCATACTTCCCGAAACGCCGGTCGATCACGTAATCGCGCTGGTCGATGCCGTTCACGAGCTGAGCCCGCGCTAGCGACGACCGTGGCACCTACGCGCGAGTGCGACGCCGTGATGTTGATTGGGTTCGGCGGGCCGACCGCGCCCGGGGAAATTCGCCCATTCCTCGACAACGTGCTGCGCGGACGGCCGGCGCCGCGCGAGCGCTACGATGAGGTCGTGCGGCACTACCAGGAGATCGGCGGGCGCTCACCGTACAACGATCTGACCATGCGGCAGGCCGAAGCGCTGCGTTCGCGCCTTGAGCGCGACGGCGTCGATGTACCGGTGGTCGTCGGCATGCGCAACTGGACGCCCTCCATTGCAGACGCGTTGAACACGCTTGCGGCGTTGGACGTGAGCAGCGTGTTTGGTTTCGTGCTAGCGGCGCATCGATGCGAGGCGAGCTGGGAGCGCTACATCGCCGCGGTCGAAGAGGCCGCTGCCGAGCTTGGCGGCAGCGCGCCCGAAGTGGTCTACGCCGATCCGTGGCACACCGATCCGCATTTCATACGCGCGGCCGCCGATCGAACGCGCGAAGCGCTCGCGAGGCTCGATTCAACCGAGCGTGCCGGCGCACAGATCATATTCACGGCGCACAGCATTCCCGTCGCGATGGCGGCTGAGAGCGGCTACACGGAACAGATTACCGAATCGTCGCGGTTGGTCGCGAAGGAACTCGGAGTCTACGGATGGACGCTCGCGTTTCAGAGCCGCAGCGCAAGCCTGCGCGATCCGTGGCTCGAGCCCGACATCGGCGCAGCGTTGCGCAAGCTCGGCGGCCGCGCCGCAGTCGTCGTGCCAATCGGCTTTCTCTGCGATCACGTCGAGGTGCTGTACGATCTTGACGTCGAGGCGGCGAAGATTGCGCGTGAGTCGGGAGTGCGAATGGTGCGCGCCGCGACAGTCGGCGACCATCCGGAGTTCATCGAGATGATCGCCGCGATGGTGCGTGCGCACGTTCGCGGCTGATCGCGTCGACGCACGAGCACAGTGAACCAACCATTTCGCATCGCGGTGATTGGAGGCGGCATCAGCGGTCTCGCGGCGGCATATCGCCTTCGCAAGATTGCGGCGACGCGTGAAATTCCGCTTCACGTGGCGCTGTACGAGCGCGGCGAGGCGCTTGGCGGCGCGCTGAGAACGGTCCGCCGCGACGGGTTCGTGATGGAGGCTGGCGCCGATTCATTCCTCACCGAGAAACCGTGGGCGCGTGAGCTTGCTGAGCGGATCGGCCTCGGCGGGGAACTGATTCCGACCCGCGAAGAATTTCGCAAGACCTGCGTCGTGCGCTGCGGGCGCCTGGTCGAAATTCCTGCAGGCTTCTCGCTGCTTGCACCGGCGCGTCTCGGTCCGGTGTTCTCGAGTCCGCTCTTCACTCCGTGGGCGAAGCTCAGAATCGCAATGGAGCCGTTAATTCCTTCGCGCCGCGAAGCCACTGACGAGAGCCTCGCATCGTTCGTGACGCGCCGGCTCGGCCGCGAGGTGCTCGATCGCCTCGCGCAACCACTCGCGAGCGGAATCTACACGGCGGATCCAGAGCGGCTAAGCATGCGGGCGACAATGCCGCGATTCGTTGAGATGGAGCGCCGCCACGGAAGTGTCATCCGCGGTTTGCGCGCGGCGGAGCATTCTCGCGAAGCGATGAAAAATACCAGCGGCGCACGCTGGAGCTTGTTCCTGAGTCTGCGCGCCGGAGTCGGATCACTCGCGGAGGCGTTAGTCGCGCGGCTCGAAGGATCTATCAAACGTGGCAGTGAAGTCACCTCGCTCGCGCGCGACGGCGCGCGCTGGCGCATCGCATTTGCGGACGGCGCGAATGACAGCTTTGATGCGATCGTCTGCGCGGCGCCTGCATGGGCGGCGGCGAAGCTCACAGCCGGCTTCGATCCGCAGCTCTCCGCGATGCTCGCCGCGATTCGGTACTCATCGGCGGCGGTCGTTAATTTGGCGTTTCGCGAATGCGATTTTCCGTCGCCGCCGCGCAGCTTCGGCTTCGTCGTCCCGGCTGCCGAACGGCGCCGCATCATCGCGGGGAGTTTCACGAGCCTCAAGTTCCTTGGCCGCGCGCCCCAGGGACACGTGATCATACGCGCGTTCCTCGGCGGAGTCCTGCAAAGCGACATGATGCAACTGGCAGACAATGATCTCGCTGGCGCGGCGCGCGATGAGTTCGCTGCACTGCTCGGGGTGACTGCGCGCCCGCAGTTCATCGACGTCGCACGCTGGCCAGACTCGATGCCGCAGTACGCGGTCGGCCATCTGGACCGTGTCGCACAAATTGAAGAGCGCGCAAGCGCAGTCGCGCGCTTCGCGCTCGCGGGCGCCGCATATCGCGGCGTCGGAATTCCGGATTGCATTCGCAGCGGCGAGCAGGCTGCCGATGCG
>CAYSCX010000041.1:0-17512 GCA_964429575.1 uncultured Binatia bacterium (SeqCode)
GCGCGAAGAATCTTATCGGGGCGTTCCACCAGCCGCGCCTGGTGGTTGCGGACGTCGCGACGCTCACGACACTTGGGGACCGCGAGTTCCGCGAGGGTCTCGCGGAGGCCATCAAGTACGGCGCGATCATGGATGAGCCGATGCTCGCCAGCCTCGAAAAATTGCTCGACCGGATTCTCGCACGGGACGCCGCGGCGCTCGAAGACATCGTCGAACGATCGCTGCGGCACAAGGCGGCGATCGTCGCGGCGGATGAGCGCGAGTCCGACCTTAGGCGCATCCTCAACTTTGGCCACACCGTCGGCCACGCGCTCGAGGCGTCCGCCGGCTACGGGAACTTCCTGCACGGCGAGGCGGTGGCGATTGGAATGGCTGCGGCGGTTCGACTTTCTTGCGAACATGCCGGACTTCCGCGCGACGAAGCGGCGCGACTGGTGAAACTCATCGATCGGGCCGGTTTGCCGACCGCGATGCCGGAGGGCTGGCACAGCAAGGCGTTCGAGCGCGCATTGAGACTCGACAAGAAGCGCGCAGATGACGCGATAGACTTCGTACTTCTTGATCGGTTGGGACACGCCGTGACCAAGCGCCTGCTCATTGAGCAGGTATTGTCGGCTCTGGGTTGAAACGCGCGATACGCCGTAGCGTTTGCCTCCGCCGCTCCGGCGAGCAGCAGAAGAAGGACAGCATAGACCCTCACCCAGACCCTCTCCCGGTTCATGACAAGGGAGAGGGCTCAGACGGGCGCGGTGGCGGGGAAGGGATAGGTATTGGCTTTGACCGCCCGGTAGTTGTCGTCGAGGTTCGGTCCAAGCAGAATTATTGCGGCGATGCGGCGTCAAGATACAAGAGCCACTTCTGATCGCCCGCACTGCGACGATTGGTCGCGCGGTAGCTGCTGACCACTTCAGAGCGCCCGTCCCGCTGTTATGGCCTGCTTCATCTTCGAAATCATGGAACCCATGTTCGGCAAGCCTTCTAGTGGGCAGCGAATCCTGAACCCGCTCACATTTGCGAATGCGCGTCTGATGGCCATCGCGTAAGCTCGCCCAGCGACAACAACTATCTCGTCGAACCGGCTAAGATTCAGACTGTGCGCCTGTTCGCGGAGGTCGGCGTCTGAGACCACCTGGTCTCCGCGCCGGGCGAACGACAGATTGTACGGTCCAGCGACGAGGTCCGTCGGCCAGAGAAAACCGTACTTTGCGGAGAGTACGATCCAACTTTTCGGATAATACCGCTCAGCATATGCGCGGGCGGCCGAGGCGAACCCTCCGGTGTACGCGTCTGATGCCGGCGTAGGCCCTCGCCCATGATTCGTGTCCCAGATCTTTTTCTTGCCGCAGGGAACGACACATAGTGAGTTCATGAGCGTTTACACTCCTTCCCCGAGCGAACAACCGCGTATTATAGCCTCTCGGAGCTCGGTGGAGACATGGACCGTCGAGAGTGCCTTGCCCAGTTTTACGAAATCTTGGATGAACTGCGGACTAAGCTCGGCGGTTTCAGACATCTGGCAGACGCCCATGGCCGAATGGGTTGGCCGAAGCGCGGCGTGTATTTCTTTTTCGAACCCGGTGAACTGCGCGAAGACGCGCGGGAGTTGCGGGTCGTGCGCGTAGGAACCCACGCTGTGTCTCGCAACTCACGAACGACGCTCTGGACGCGTCTCTCGCAGCACCGAGGCTCTTTGAAAGGAGGCTACGCAGGAGGCGGCAGTCATCGCGGCTCAGTCTTTCGGTATCTTGTCGGCGAGGCCCTAGTCCGTTCGGGCTATCTACCACCCGAAGCAGTGTCTGCGTCATGGGGAATCGGATATAGCGCGCCTGCACTGATTCGTGAGGCGGAACACGCGATCGAACTCGAAGTGAGCGCGCGTATCCGCGCCATGCCCTTCCTTTGGATCGCGATCGATGATTCCCCGAGCCCCCAAAGCGCTCGAAAGCTCATCGAGCGCAAGTCAATAGCCCTGCTGAGTAACTTCCGCCGTGAAGTGGTCGATCCGCCTTCGAGTTCTTGGCTTGGACTCAACTCAACCGAGGCCAAGGTCCGCGAATCGGGTTTGTGGAATGTCGACCAGGTGGAAGGCGAATGGAGCTCGACCTTTCTTGACGAACTCAAAAGCGCCGTCGAAGAGATGGATTGATCTAGCGCGCATGATGGAAACCTAGAGAGATTCGTGGAGACCGTAGCCTGCTCCCCTTTCTCCCGCCAATTATGAGTAGAGTCCGCCGATTGTTTCGCCCTCTTAGGGCGGTTGTGGATCCCGTCCATTGAGCACCGCGCGCTCGGTTGGCGGGATTGATGATGCAGCGGACCTTGGGCTTCAGCGAGGAGCCGACGGAATTGAGGAGATTCGAGAGCGCTGGATAGTACGACGTCTCGGGGACGCCCGCGCCTGAGCCGTGAATGTCGCGGAGTTGGCGGAGATAGTTTTCGAGTGGATTCACGGCGACGAGGGAGTCGTGACGCGCTGTCAACGTTTGTACAGATTCGGTACGGGATCTGCCAGAAGGTGCGGTGGTGAAGAACAAGCCAGCGATGCTGCACGCTGGACTTCACCACGAGGACGCCTTGACGCGACCGCGCCGTTAGCCGCCGGGAAAAGCATCGGGATTCTTCGCTGCGCGGACGCCGCTCTGAATGACAGAGGGGGAGCGGATGAATCCCTGCATCCTCACCCTTGCCCCGAGAAGGAACAGAAGGGCGCACAGCCGTGCGCCCCTACGCCCTCTCCCGCTCGCATGGCTTTGTTCGTGGCCTGCGAGCGGCCCTTCGACAGGCTCAGGGCAGGCTCTCTCCCAAGTCAGGGAGAGGCGGGAGGAAAGAGGGCGCCTCGGCGTCAATGAAGCGTTGGCGTGTCTTAGCTAAGCGGCCTCACATCGACTGATAATTCCTCTCATTACCCGCAGCGGGCGCGGGTGCATTGTTTCGCCCAACGTCTCGCCAAATTGGATCGCGTCTGGTATCTCTGTTGACTGTGGAAATGCGTTCGAAGCGAGGACGCGAGGTGAAAAAGAGCGGTCGGGGGCAGGCAGGGGTAGCTATGGACCGAATCGACGAAATTCGAAGCCGAGTGCTGACTGTGGGCGAAGTATCGGAGTACCTGCGCGTGCATCCATCGACCGTTTATCGGATGCTGCGCAAACGCGAATTGCCGGGCTTCAGGGTCGGTGGCGACTGGCGGTTCACGATCGATGCGATCGACCGCTGGCGCAGCCAGGCCGAGTCGGCCACGGTAGTCGGCACTGCTTCCAGCGCGCAAAAGTAGCAGAGTCGGCCGGCCGCATCGCCGCCACGCGCGGTACGGCGCTAGTTCTGGAAGAAGCGGCGCGGATTCTCCACGAGCATCGAACGGATTTTCTGTTCGCCGACCCCCGCGCGTTTGAGCGCGGGGATGATGTTCTTGAAGATGTGCGTCGGCTTCCAGTTCTCCACGAGCTTCGCAGTCTCGGGCGGAATGTCGAGACCGCGCCCCAGCCAACACGCCACCGAATCGTGCGACAGCACGATCTGCCCTTCGTAGCCGACGCCGAGCAGTCCGATCAGCGCGGCGGTGCGGAGCTTGTCCGGGTGCAGAAAGTCGAGGCCGAACCGATCGAACCCGAGCAGGCATCCGCGGTCGAGCATGTCGGTGTGGTAGCGAAGGTCGGCCGAGCCGCAGCTATGGCCGATGATGACGTGCCTCAGATCGACGCCCTCGGATGAAAAAATATCCAACTGCTCGCGGCCCATGGTGCCGTCATCAGTGTGAGTCGTAATCGGCGCGCCGGTGCGCTTGTGCGCACGCGCCGCCGCGCGCAGGCAGTTCTCCTCGTACTTGGTGATTTGCCCCTTGCCGGTCGCGCACTTGAGGAGGCCGGCCTTGATGCCGGTGCCGCCGATGCCGTCGCTGATCTCGCGGATGTAAACGTCCGCGATTTCGTCGATCGTCCGCTGCTTGAAGTACGAAGTGTTGCCGAGGTCTTCCTTGTAAAGACCGGTGGCGGCGATGATGCGAACTCCCGATGCGGACGACGCCTCAGCGATGAACGTGATGTCGCGGCCGATATCCATCGGGCACGGATCGACGAACGTCTCGACGCCGAGGTCCTTGAGTTCCTTCAAACGATCGACGCAGTTGCGGAGCGCGGTTTTGCGGTCGAAGCTCGGCACGGCGCAGTCGAGTTCCCAACCCGCCCAGCCGATGAGCAGATGCTCGTGCATCAAGGTGGTGCCGAGCTGCTCGGGGCTCGCGGATCCGGTGACGGTATTGATTGCTTTCATCGCGTTGGCCTCCCGGCACGCTGTTGAAAACTCTTTTTCAACAGCCTGCTCCTTCTCTCACATCTCCCCCGGAGGGGGAGAAGATAAGGAAGGAAGACAGCTTTTGCGCAGGGTGTTGAGGACGAGTTTGATGTCACTGTGGACTCCGAAGCTCTTCTCAACACCCTGCTAGGTTGCCGCCGATGCGGCGGGAGTTGGACGAGGCGAACTTAGACCCCGATGCGCGCGGGCGTCAAACGCGGGCTGGTGTGGCTAGCTGCGGTCGGCGCGTTGGAGCAGCGTGCTGAGGATTATCAACGCGACGCCGATGCTGATCGCGCTGTCGGCGACGTTGAAGATCGGGTAGCTCCAGAGGTCGTGGTAGTGCACGCGGACGAAGTCGATCACGCGGCCGAAGCGGACCCGATCGATGAGGTTGCCGGACGCCCCGGCGAGCACCATCGCGAGCGCAAACGACATAAGTGATACTCGGTCGTTCTGCACCAGCAGCCAAAGCAGCACGATAATTGCGCCGGTCGAGAGGGCTATCAGGAACGCGACGCGGAATTGCGGCGACAAGTCCGCGAACATGCTGAATGCGGCGCCCGGATTTTGCGTGTAAGTGAGGTCAAGGTAGTTCGCGATGATCGGGATGCCCTCGCCAAGCTCCATTTGGGTGCGCACGATCAGCTTGGCTGCCTGGTCGAGCACGATGATGGGAGCAGTCACCAGCGCGAGCAGCACCAGGTACGGCCGCCGACGCGCAACCGAGGCACCGTCGCTCTGAATGGCGTTGGACACGAAGCCGCGAGCGGCCCTAGCAGGCTGCCGAAAAAGGCTTCGCAGCCTGCTCCCTCTCTCTTATCTCCCCCTGGTCAGGGGGAGAAGATTGAGGAAGGAAGCCAGTTTTCATGCAGGGTGCCAGCGTGGTTGCTGAACGCATCGTACCTTGGATAGCTTTTTTCGCACCCGGCTAGGCGCGCACCACGGCGCGGCAGCGCGGGCAGAGTTCGGGGTCGCCGCCGTCGTCGAAGTAGCACCAGCAGCGCTGGCACTTGACGCCCGGCGCGCGCCGTCCAACGAGCAGCACGGGAGGATTGGCACAGACGCGCGCGAATGCGCCGTTCACCGTGAAGTCCTCGCGCCCTGCGGCCGCGCGCTGAAGCTCGGCCGTCTCAGCGGGACTCAGCAGTGCTACATCTGACACGATGAACAGCTCCTTGAGGCTCTCTCGGTATTTCGCGAGGGTGTCGCCGAGGGCGCCGTCGCCGGCTCGGTTCGCAGCGAGGCTCAACGACGCTTCGAGCGGCGCGCCAATCGTGCCCGCCTGGCGCATCGACTCGAGCAGCTTGAGCGCCTCGTCGCGCACCTTCAGCAGGCGCTCCCAGCGTCGCTCGAGCGCCGCGTCGCGCCACTCGGGCTGCGCCGGCGCGAAGGTGAGGAGATGGACGCTCTTCGCCTTCGCGCCCGGAACGTACGCATAGATCTCGTCGGCGGTGAATGGCATCAGCGGCGCGAGGAGCCGCACGAGCGTGTCAAGCACGTGGTAAAGCGCGGTTTCGGCAGCGCGGCGTTCGCGCGCCCGCGGCGCGGAGCAGTAAAGCCGGTCGCGCACGACATCGATGTAGAGCGAACTCAGTTCCACTACCACAAAGTTCAGGATGGCGTGGTAAGCGCCTTGATAATCGTGCTCGTCGTACGCACGGCGTGCGTGTTCCTTGAGACGTTCGAGACGCGCGAGAAGGAACCGATCAAACTCCGGCATCCCGGCGAGCGCGACCTGGTCGCGCTCGAGGTCGAAGTTTGCGAGCGCGCCGAGCAGGTAGCGGAAGGTATTTCTGATCTTGCGGTACGATTCCGACACTGCCGCAAAAATATTCGGTCCGAGCTTCATCTCGGAGGTGTAATCAATCGACGCATACACGAGGCGGATCACATCAGCGCCGTGCCGGTTCGCGACGTCGGCAGCGTCCTCGGAGTTGCCGAGCGACTTCGACATCTTGCGGCTCTGCTCATCGAGGGTAAGACCGTGGCTGATGACGCTCCGAAAGGGGGCCGCGCCTCGCTGCGCGATCGCACAGGTCAGCGACGAACTGAACCAGCCGCGCGCCTGCTCGACCGCCTCGAGGTACGCGTCGGCCGGCCAGGTAAGTTCGGGGCGGCGCGCGAGCACCGCGGCTTGCGAGCATCCGGAGTCGAACCACACGTCGAGGACGTCTTCTTCCTTGTCGAACGACGCGCTGTGGCAGCCGGGACAGCGATAGGAAGGATCGACGAAGTCGGCCGCGGGGCGCGTGTACCAGACGTCGGAACTTTCGCGCGCGAAGATCTCCTCGACGCGCTTCAAGGTCGCGAGGTCGAGTCCGACGTGGCCGCATTCCTTGCAGCGCAGCGCCGGGATGGGCACGCCCCACGCGCGCTGGCGCGAGAGACACCAGTCGGCACGGGTCTCGGTCATGTTGCGGATGCGATCGCGCGACCACCGCGGGGTCCATTGCGCGCGGTCGATTTCGGCGATCACCTTTTGGCGCAGGTTTTCGTGATCGATGCGCAAGAACCACTGTTCGGTCGCGCGGAAGATCAGCGGCTTCCTGCATCGCCAGCAGTGCGGATAGCTGTGGGTCGTCCTTTCGGCGTGCACGAGCGCGCCGCGCGAGCGGAGATGCGCGACGATCGAGTCGTTTGCGGCGAATACGTTCTGGCCCGCCCACTCACCGGCGCCGCTCGTGAACACTCCCGCGTCATCCACCGGCGTCAGCGTCGGCAGGCCGTACTGCGTCCCGATGACGAAGTCATCGTAACCGTGGCCGGGCGCCGTATGTACGAGTCCGGTACCAGATTCCGCGGTTACGTGATCGCCAAACATCAGGCGGGCATCACGCGCGAAGAACGGATGGCGAAAGATGTCCTTGCCGTCGAGCGCCTTGAGGGACTCGCGAGATAGCGCGATGCGACCGGTCACGTCGAGGCCGCACGCCTTGGCGAATTCGCCGGCCGAACGCGTCGCGACAATGTAGTAAGCGTCGCCGGACTTGAGCGCAACATACTCAAAGGTTGCGTTGAGGCTGATGCCGAGATTGGCGGGCAGCGTCCACGGCGTCGTGGTCCAGATGACGGCAAAGAGTTTGCCTGCGCGGTGCGCGGCAGCGAGCGCAGGACCCTGCGTCAGGTCAGCCGCGAGCTTTGCGGCATCGCCGGCGCCGTCGTTCACCGCGAACGCAACGTAGATCGACGGAGAGGTATGCTCGTTGTACTCGACTTCGGCCTCGGCGAGAGCGGTGCGGCAATCGAAGCACCAGTGCACGGGGCGGCGACCGCGGTACACGTAGCCGCGCTCGACCAAATCGCGGAACACGCCGATTTCGGCCGCGTCGTACTCCGGCGCCATGGTGAGATACGGATGTTCCCAGTCGCCGATACATCCGAGGCGGCGAAAGTCGGCGCGCTGGAGATCGATCCATTTCTCGGCCTCGGCGCGGCAAAGCTTGCGCAACTCGACTTTCGGAACCGTCCGCGCCTTGGGGCCGAGGTCGCGCGACACCTGGTGCTCGATCGGCATCCCGTGACAGTCCCAGCCGGGGACGAACGGCGTGCGGTTGCCCATCATCGCGCGCGAGCGCACGACGAAATCCTTGAGAATCTTGTTGAGCGCGGTGCCGAGATGAACGCGGCCGTTCGCGTAGGGCGGACCGTCGTGCAGCACCCAAGCGGGTGCATCCTTGCGCGAGTCGATCAGCAGCCGATAGACGTCGATTTCGTCCCAGCGCTTGAGCATCTCGGGTTCCCGCTTCGGCAGGTTTGCCTTCATCGGGAAATCGGTTTTGGGAAGCGTCAGGGTCGATTTATAGCTGCTCTCTGCCACGGACAATTCGCCGCTCGGGTGCGGCACCCGGCGGCCTCAGTTCCTCCTCGAGGTCGGATTGTTCTGAGTGCCCAGCAAGATTAACGCACCGAGCAGACTCGCGCGAGTGAGCAAGCGGCGGGGCGATCAGATGATCGCGTCGCGCCTTAACGCGTCAAGCTCGGCGGCTTGCAGACCCGCGGCGCGCAGCAGCTCACCGGTGTGCTCGCCGAGCCGCGGCGCGCGGCGCGTGTAGGACAAGGCAGGCTCGTGGCCGTCGGTCGCGACCGACCCGGGATAGCGAAGTTCGCGGCCCAGCTCGGGATGCTGGATCGACGTGAAGGTTGCGCGCGCGGCGAAGTGGGGATCGTCGAGGTTTTCCTCGGGCCGCCGCACCGGGGCCCACGCGAGTCCGGCCCGCTGCGCGCGATGGAAAATCTCGTCGGCGGGAAGCGACGCGATGACCCGGTCAAGGTAGCCCTCGATGCGCGTCTGCGCGTCGGCCTTCGCGCGCTGCGCCGAATCGGCGTAGGCGGCGGAGCGCAGCTCGTGCTCGATTCCGGCCGCGTCGAGCAGCGCGATGAGCGCGCGGAACTCGCGCTCGGACGGCGAAATGGTCGCATTGACCCAGCGCCCGTCGGCGGCGCGATGCAGCCACGGGCGCGAGACGACCGGCGCCGCGTGCCGCGCGGTCTGTCGGCGCACGACGCGCCGGCTGTAGATGTAACTCGGCATCGCGACCTCGGTGCAGCTGCTGACCGCCTCGTGAATCGACAGGTCGATGAACTGGCCCTCGCCGGTAAGCGCGCGGAAATTGAGCGCCGCAGTGATGGCGATAGCGGCGTACTCGCCGGCGAGGTGCAGCGAGTGCCACATCGCGGGCGCGATCGGCGGAGTGTCGTAGCGGCCGTCGGCGGCGGGGTCGTAGCCGCACACCGCGGCGATTCCGCCCATCGCGAGCTGAACCAGGTCCCCGGCGTTGAGGTCGCGCCATGGGCCGTCGAGGCCGAACGGAGTGATGGTGCAGATGACGAGGCGCGGGTATTGCGCGGAAAATTGGCGGTAGGCGCCCAGGCGCGCGTCGATGTCACGCGCGAGGCCCGAGTCGATGATGACATCGGCGCGCGCCGCAAGCCTTAAGAGCAGCGCGTGCGACTCTTCGCGCGCGAGATCGAGCGTCACGCTCTTCTTGTTGAGGTTGTAACGCCAGAAGAAGAGGCTCTGCTCAGGGTCGGCCGTTCCGCGCGCGAACGGGCCGAGCGCGCGCGAGGGTGCGCCCGCGCGCGGCTCCACCTTGATGACCTCAGCGCCGAGCCCGGCGAGCAGCAGGCCGGCGAACTCGCAACGCTCGTCGCCGAGTTCGAGCACTCGGGTGCCGGCGAGCGCGCCAGCGAGGCCGTCAGCACCAGCGCTCAAATCACGCCCTCCTCGGTGAGCGCGGAAATCTCCTCGGGCGTCATTGCGAGCAGTCCGCGGTACACGCGGTCGTTGTCCTCGCCGAGCATCGGCGACGCGCGCCCGTGCCGTCCACCGACAAACGCGGGAGACTTCTCGAGCTTGGCGGGAAAGTTCTCGATCGGCCATTCGCCGATTTCGCCGTGCGGGAGCGTGACAAAATAGCCACGCGCGCGAAGCTGCGGATCACGCTCGAAGCGGTCGTCGGACCTTTGCACCGGCCCGGCGGCGATGCCGCGGGCCTGCAGGCGGCGCGCGAGCTCGTAACGCTCATGGCGCGAGGTGTACTGCTTTAGCGCACCGTCGAGTTCGTCCTCGTTCGCCTTGCGGCCGGCGGCGGTGCGCAAGCGCTGGTCGTTGGCCAGGACGGGCGCGCCCAACTCATCGGCGAGCGCCCGCCACTGCTGGTCGGATTCGACCGCTATGGCGATCCATTCATCGTCGCCGGCACATTGGTAGATGCCATGCGGTGCGTGAGGTGCGAACGGCATCCGATTGCCGTGCCGGCGGGTCGGCTGACCGTCGAGCTGATGCTCGAGCATTGAGGTGTCCGAGAGAAACATTCCGGTCTCGCTCTGCGAGAGATCGATGTAGCAACCGGCGCCGGTCGTGCGACGCCGCAGCAGAGCCGCCATCACCAGCATCGCGCCGTAGTACCCGGGCGAATGATCGAGATACGAGTAGCCCCAGCCCGCCGGCGGATGCGGCTCGGGCAGCCCGGAGAGGTGGGTTAGTCCCGACAGCGCCTGCGCGGTCGGCCCGTAGCTCACGTAGTCGTCATAGACACCGGCTTTTCCGATGCCGGTGGTCTGGAGATAAATGAGCCGCGGGTTCAGCTTGGACAGCTCGTCATACGCGATGCCCCACTGCGCCATGCGGGCGGGGCTGAAGTTCTCGCACACGACGTCGGCGGTGGCGACCAGGCGTTTGAGAATGTCGCGTCCTTTGGGATGATTGAGGTTGAGCGTGATGCCGAGCTTGCCGGGATTGATGTTGTTGAAGTTGCCGCTACGGTTGAAGCCGTACTTGGGGCTGCCCGAAAGCAGGCCGCGATCCTCGACCGCCGCGCCGGGGCCGCCCGGTGCGAATGGCGGCGTGTAACGCAGGAAGTCGATCGCGCGCGGTTCGCGCCACTCGACCCGGATCACCTCGGCGCCGAAGCTCGCGAGAATTCGCGTCGCTTGGGGGCCAACCAGCAGCCAGGTAAGGTCTATGATGCGGACGCCGTCGAGCGCCCAGCGCCTTGCAGTTGTCTGTTCCGCCATAGTGCGACGGTTCGCCGTCGTGCTCTCTTAGCGCTTTGGCTCACGCATGATCAATTGTCGGCCGGTCGATTGCGCGTGCTGCGAAAGCGTCCTGCGGGCTGAAACGGGCCCGGCAAATTGAAAACGCGCGGCATGCTTCGTATCATGCAGCGCGCCAGTGTGATCGAAGCATGCCAATTAGAAAAGTAACTCTGTTCGATCGCGACGGGATCGCGGCCGAACCGTACGAAGAAGACGGGCAGGCCAAGCCGTGCGTGCTGGGCGTGCGCTGGGTCAATCCCGGCACATTCGAAACGATTTGCGCGCGCGGCGGCAAACGCACCGGACCAAAGAGCGAGGTTCTCGAAGAGATTGCGCCGACCGCGGACGTGAGCGCGTTCGAAATTGAGGGGCTCGGCAAGAAGCCTCGAAAGGTCGCGAAGCAGTAACGGTACGCTGCCAGGACGCGCGGCGGAAACGCGCATCGATGCGATACCAAGGCGGTTGCCACTGCGGGCGAATCGGGCTCGAGGCGGACGGCGTGCCGACCATGGAGATGCTCATTCGGCGGACTTTCAATCCTCCGTTTGACGGTGATGCACCTGGAGGCGTACCGATCAGCGTCGACGAATTTGGAGATAGACCGAGGCCGATCAGTTGAGGTTCCAGACCCACATGACTGATCCCGCCGCCGCCGAGATGCCGGCGCTTCGGGCGCTTGGAGGTATCGGCGACGCGCGCGTTCTTGAGATCGGATGCGGGGACGGCAGGCTCACCTTTATCTATGCCCCAGCTGCGCGTTCGGTGCTCGCGATCGATACGAAAGATTCGGTAATCGCCGAGGCCAAGAACGCCTTGCCCGCGGGCTTGGCCGGGCGAGTGCGGTTCGAGGTTGGCAGCGCCCTGGAGCTCGATCAGCCACCGGCGAGCTTCGACGTCGGATTGCTCTCACATACGTTGTGATGACTGCCCCTTGAGGGCGTCGTGAACGCTCTGCAGCGAATCCACCGAAGCCTGGTCCCCAATGGTGTCCTGTTCGACCTGCAGCCCATGCTCTCGAACGCTCCAGTGCGGAACTCCAGCGGCGTGCTCGGCCGACTCGACGAGCGCGAGTACCGCGGATTCGCCGACCGGGTGAACTCGTTGCTTGAAGAGACGATCAAGGCTGGCCTGTTCGTGCACGAGCGCGAGGTCGTCTTCGCCGTCGTGCACCGATTCAACTCGGTGGCCGAGCTGCTGGAGGCCGTGACTACTTGGAGGGGCACGGCGGTTCCGCCGCCTCTGTTGCGGCGCATCAAACGGTCTGTACCTCCCTTCGAGGTGCACGAGGACGCGAGGCTCCGCCGGCTGCGGGTTCTTTAGTTAGCCCCGCATGCAAACGCACCGGCGAGAGGGAAGGTCCCCTCGCTCTCCCCCGAACAGACAGCGCCAGGTGGGTCAGTTATACTTCGGCGATCTCCCACAAAGCTGGGTCAACATGCAACCGGCGTTGACAGGCTGCTCACCGCTGAGGACCATCCCCCGCCCGATGTATGGCACACCAAAACCGCGCTCCATCACTTTTGCCCCGTGTGCGGCGTGTCGCCATACCGCGTCCCGCGGCGGTTTGCGGGAGGCGAGCGTTACTCGCTCGATACGCGCTGCCTCGATGGCGTTGATGTCCAAACGCTCAAGCGAAATTTTTTCGACGGCAAGAACGAGCTCGACTAGCGAACCTCTGCGCGGCGGAGCGGACGAATGACGACAACCGCTTCGGGCGCGCTTGCGGGGCTGCGCGTCCTCGACCTGACGGACCATCGCGCACAACTGTGCGGGCGGCTGCTCGCCGACATGGGCGCCGATGTAATCAAGGTCGAGCCGCCGGGCGGGTGCGAGGCGCGGCGTATCGGGCCATTCGTCAACGACGAGCCGCATCCCGACCGCAGCCTGTTTTTCTGGTTCTACAATCTCAACAAGCGATCGCTGACGCTCGATGAGTCGCATCCACGCGGCCGCGAACTGCTGCTCGCGTTGGCACGGAGCGCGGACGTCGTGATCGAAAATCACAACCCGGGGACTCTCGATGCGATGGGACTTGGCTGGGAGCGGCTGCATCGCGCCAATCCAGCGCTGGTGCTCTGCTCGATGACGCCCTTTGGACAGACGGGACCATACTGCGACTACGTCGCGGACGACACCGTGCTGACGGCGCTCGGAGGAATGCTCTATGTCAATGGGTGGCCCGGCAAGCGGCCGGTGCGTCCGCTGGGCATGCAGGCGTATCACTCGGCGGCCAACTACGGTGCGATCGCGACGATGTGCGCATTGGTCGCGCGCGAGACGACGGGCGAGGGCCAGTGGATCGATCTTTCGATGCAGGAGGCGACTGCGGCGGCGGTCGAACACGTCGCGGGAAGCTGGTTCGGCGTGAAGGCGGCCGAGCCACGGCGCGGATCGCTGCACTGGAGCCGGTTCTTCCGGGTCGCGAAGTGCCGCGACGGTTATGTGATGCACTGCTGTCTCGGCGACTGGACGTCGCTAATCGAATGGGTGAAGTCGGACGGTAAGGCGCGGGACCTGGTCGATCCGCAGTACCAACAGATCATGTACCGAGCGCTGATGGCCGAGCACATGTTCGACGTGCTCGATGAGTGGGTGAAGGATTATCCGCGCGACGAATTGCTCGAGCGCGCGCAACTGCTTCGGCAGCCGTACGCGGCGGTGCGCAAGCCCGAGGAACTGTTCGATGACGAGCAGTTGAAGGCGCGCGGCTATTTCGTCGAAGTCGAACACCCCGAGCTGGGACGAAAGTTCCGCTATCCCGGCGCGCCGTACATGTTCAACGGTACGCCGTGGCGCGTGAGGCGGCGTCCTCCGCTGGCCGGCGAGCACACGCAGGAAATACTGCGCGATGAACTCGGTCTCGGCGCCGACAAGATCGCGGAACTCCGAAGCGAACGAGTTATCTGAGGATGGCGAGACTTCCACTGGAAGGAGTGCGCGTTCTCGACTTCACCTGGATCGTCGCGGGTCCGGTGGCGACGCGAACCCTCGCCGATCACGGCGCCGAAGTGATCAAGCTCGAGCGCAAGCAGCCGCAGACGCTCGGCCCGCGCCGCATCGGAATCCAGGGCGACCTGAATCGCAATAAGCTATCGGCCGCGATCAACATGGCGAACCCGCAAGGAATCGAACTCGCGAGGCGGCTCGCCGCGAAGAGCGACATCGTAATCGACAATTTTTCCGCGCGCGTGATGCGCCAGTGGGGCATGGACCACGCGAGCCTGGTCAAGGTGAAGCCGGACATCATATGCATCTCGATGTCCGGGCTCGGCCACACGGGACCGCGCTCGGCGTACGTGAGTTACGGTCCGACGCTGCAGGCGCTCAGCGGTTACACGATGCTCATGGCGGACGACGATGGCGCGCCCGTCGGCTACGGCTACTCGTATGCGGACATGTGCGGAGGGTACACGGGCGCGCTCGCCGCGCTTATCGCGCTCTATCACCGCAAGCGCACCGGCGAGGGGCAGTTCGTCGATCTTTCGCAGTTCGAGGCGGTGACCAGCGTGATCGGTCCCGCGCTGCTGGACATCGCGGTGAACGGGCGCGAACAGAAACCCGGCGGCTACAACTCGCAGGAAGGGCCGGCCGCTCCGCATGGGGTGTACAGGTGCAAGGCGCTCGACAGCGACGATGACAGGTGGGTCGCGATTTCGGTGTACACGCAGGCTGAGTGGGAGCGATTCGTCGATGTCGTCGGTGCACCCGCGTGGACCAGCGATGCGAAGTTCCGGACGCTGTTCCTGCGGATGCAGAACCGCGCCGAGCTGGACGCGCACGTGGGGCAGTGGACCGGCGAGCGAAGCGCCGAAGACGCGATGGCCGCGCTGCAAGCCTCGAAGGTGCCCGCAGGCGTCGTGTCGAACGGGCAGGATCTCTGCGATCGCGATCCGCAACTTCGCGCGCGCGGATTCTGGCCAGAGGTAAAGCTGCCCGACGGCAACTCGACGCACGTCACAGGAGTTCCGTTCAAGCTTTCGGGCGGCTGTGGTTCGGTTCGCACGGTCGCACCCGAGGTTGGCGAGCAGAGCGATTACGTATTCGGAGAATTGCTCGGGCTAAACTCCGATCAGCGCAAGGAACTGGCCGCGCAAGGCGCGATCTGGGACTGATTTTTCGCCTTTTCTTTCCCGCCAACTCGCCATCGCGCATTAAGCAGCTGTGCGCTAGAGTCCGCATAGCTACGCCTTGGCTGCCAAAAGGGGGTGCCTCGGGTTGCTCGCCAGCGTTCTATCGAGCGCACTTTTGGGTGTTGATGCCTATCCGGTCGAGGTTGAGGTTGACATCAGCCACGGCGTTCCGGGCGTCAAGACGGTCGGTCTCGGTGAGGGTGCGGTGCGTGAGGCGCATGAGCGGGTTCGAGCCGCGGTCAAGAACTCAGGTTTCGAATTCCCGCATCGCAAAATAACCATCAATCTCGCGCCCGCCGACACGCGCAAGGAAGGCTCCGCATTCGACCTTGCGATCGCGCTCGGCCTGGTCGCGGCTAACGGCGCGCTGACCAACCGCGGGAAGCTGCGCGAGTACCTGGTTCTGGGCGAGCTTGCGCTTGACGGAAGGGTGAAGGGGGTCAAGGGCGCGCTGCCAACCGCGTTGCTCGCTCGCGGCCGGAAATTCAGCGGCGTAATTCTCCCGCGCGAAAACGCGGAAGAGGCTGCGGTGGTTGGCGACAGCGTCGCGATACTAGGTGTCGATTCGCTGCGCGAGGCGTGGGAGTTTTTTGAGGGCCTTCGCAATCTCAAGCCGGCTGAGGTTGACGTCGATCGACTCTTCAACACCGCAAGCCGCTACAGCGTGGATTTCAATGAAGTCAAGGGGCAGGAGCAGGCCAAGCGGGCGCTCGAAGTCGCGGCGGCGGGCGGACATAACGTCCTCATGATTGGGCCGCCGGGGTCGGGCAAGACGATGCTCGCCAAGCGGCTGCCGACCATCCTGCCCGCGATGACCTTCGAGGAAGCGGTCGAGACGACCAAGGTACATAGCGTGACCGGGCTGCTCGGCGGCCGCGCGCTGATCGCGACGCGGCCGTTTCGCGCGCCGCATCACACCATCTCCGACGCTGGTCTCATCGGTGGAGGACCGATACCTCGACCCGGCGAGGTGAGTCTCGCTCACAACGGCGTGCTGTTTCTCGACGAGCTTCCGGAGTTTCGCAAGAACGTGCTCGAAGTTCTGCGCCAGCCGCTCGAGGACGCCAAGATAACCATCTCGCGGGTGATGGGCACGCTGACGTTCCCGGCAAGCGTGATGCTAATCGCGGCAATGAACCCGTGCCCATGCGGATTCTTCACCGATACGCAGCACGAATGCACGTGTACGCCGATCGGGATTCAGCGCTACCGTTCGCGAATCTCGGGGCCGCTACTCGACCGCATCGACATTCACATCGAGGTCCCCGCGATCAAGTACAAGGAACTGACTGATAAAACCGCCGGAGAGCCGTCCGAGGTGATTCGGGGGCGCGTAAACCGGGGCCGCGACGTCCAGCTCGCGCGCTTCACCGGCATGCCGATCTACTGCAACGCGCAAATGGGAGCGAAGGAACTGCGCGCGCATTGCCAAGTCGAGCCCGCGGGCGAGCGGCTGCTGGAACTCGCGATCAACCGGCTGGGGCTGAGCGCGCGCGCGTACACGCGGATTCTCAAGGTCGCGCGAACGGTCGCGGACCTTGACGACGGCGGCCCGATCAAGGCGCATCATGTGAGCGAAGCGATCCAGTATCGGTCGCTCGATCGCGTTGCGCTGTAAGCGTCATCTGCGTTTCCCGCGGCAAGTCACGCGAGTCGGACCTGTCGATCGCCGTTGGAACGCTTGCGGAAAACACATCTCGGCCAGGTTAGCAGGCTGTTGAAAAAGTCATTTTCAACAGCCTGCTCCCGCTCTCTCCCCTCCCCCAAATGGGGGAGAAGATTAGGTAAGAAGCCCGATCCTTCGCCGCTGGCTCAGGACAAGTCTTTCCCGCAGGGTGTTGAGCACACCTGCGCATCCGCGGCGCCATGTTCCGAGTTTCTCAACACCCTGCTAGATCGCGGCCGGTAGCGATCCGGAAGCGCGACCGAGGGCTGGTCGGCCGTCGGTAGACGAAATGCTGACGCAGAGATATATGGCGGATAACCGCGAGTAACCATCAGGTCGGCGGCGTCAAGAGTACTCGAACCATGCCACAGAAGCGAGGCGGACTGCGCGCCATATTCATGATTCTCGCAGTGCTCGTACCGGTAATCGCCGGCTTCGTTGGCCTTTACCTGCTGTACGTCACTAATCAAACCGCCTCAATCACGCGGCGCAACTACCGGCTGCTGGTTGCCGCGAGCCGCGAACTATCCAATCACGCCGATGAGGTTCGCGCCACCGCAAGCACGAACGGCAGGCGCGGCATCGCGCGTAAGTACTGGCATTGGCTTGATGAGCGCCTGGCGAAAGTGAAGCGGCTAGTGCTGGAGCTGCCAGCGACGAAGGAGGTGGCCGAGGAATTTAAGCAGGTCCTGTCGCACGACGAGCTGTACATCGTCGAGTCTATCGTCACGCAGAGTGAGAGCGGCGAGGCTGATGAAGAGGATGTTCCGCCCCCGGGCGTCCACTCAGAAAGCTACCAGAACTTTTGCAACGACTCGACGAAAAGGCCGACCGTGGTGCTTTCGCCCAAAGACGACACCTATATTTACTTCGGCTATGACCCATTCTT
>CAYSCX010000042.1:0-17446 GCA_964429575.1 uncultured Binatia bacterium (SeqCode)
GCCTCGCATCATCGCCAGCCGCATCGCAAGCCGCCGCTCCAGCGCAAGTCCGTCAGCCAACCCAAGGTCGAGCCCGTCCCGGACCGCAAGCTTCACCAACCCTGAGAGTTCGCGGGGTACCCGCGCGAACTCGCGGCCAAGCGCTTTGGCGCGCCCGCTGAGTTGCGCAAGCGGAACTACTTCGGCGACCAAACCTACAAGCAACGCCTCGCGGGCGTCAATCCAGCGTCCCGTAATACACAAATCGAGCGCACGCCCGAGCCCGATGCGCCTCGATGCGGTCTGCGTGCCGGCGACTCCCGGAATCATCGCGGCCCCGGTTTCGGGCAGACAGATTCGCGTATCATCGGCGGCGACCGCGATGTCGCACAGCATCGCCATTTCCAATCCACCGCCCACCGTGAATCCGTGCACCGCCGCGATCGTTGGCACCGGCAGCGCCGCAAGCCTGCCCCATACGTCGCGACGAAAGCGCACCCATCGCGCGGCTATCGGCGATGGCGCGGTGCCGAACTCCGCAAGGTCGCCACCGGTCGAGAACGCATCACCTGCTCCGGCCAGCACCATCGCGCGGATTTCCGAATCGTCGTGAACCGCGCTCAACACGGCGAACAGATCGTCGCGCATCGCCATGTTGTAGGCGTTGAACTTGCCGGGACGGTTGAGCGTCACCCACGCCAGCGCTCCGCGCTTTTCGTAGATGACGGTCTCGAATGCTTGCTGCGCGCCGTTCATCAGGAGGTGAGCAGCTCCGCGCTGTCGCTGTGCGCGAATGCCGGTCGTCCGCGCTCGTACACGATCCGGCCGCCGATGATCGTGATGTCCACCGCCACGTTCCGCAGTTCTGCCGCAGGTACCGCCAGCGGATCGCGCGGCAGAACGACAAGGTCGGCGAGCAGTCCTTCCTCGATTGCACCCGCATCGAGACGCGCCAGCCTCGCCGCTTCGGATGTGAACAGTGCGAGCGCTTCTTCGAGAGTGAGTTTCTCATCGGGCGCGAGCTCGACGCCGTCGATGGTGGTGCGCGACACAGCAGCGCCGATTGCGGCCAGCGGCCGCGACGGCGTCACCGGCGCGTCGGTCGCTCCTGCCAGCGAGATGCCCGCGCGCTTGAGACTCCGCGCTCGATACAGATGCGCAACCAGCCCCGGATCATCCGCGTACTTCGCGCCACGAAAGTGAATGAAGCCGGGGTTGGTCACCACCCACGCACCCGTCGATGCGATTCGCGGGATGTAATTGGGCGGGATGAGGCCGCCATGCTCGATTCGCCACGCTGGCGCATCTTGATCTTTGCGGTCTCGCGCCGGCGCGCCTTCAATCACTGATAACGCCTGTTCCAGTTCCTCGACCTCCGTCGCATGAAACGCGCAATCCAAGCCGCGGCTCCGCGCGAGCGCCGCGAATCGCGCCGCGCGGCGGACATCGAATGTCGCTCCAGTCATGAATTTAACCCCTGCGACGCCGGCGCGCACTCCAATCGGGGCGCGTTGGGATTCAAGCGCGGCCTCGAACTTCTCGGCGCCCAGCATCACGCTGGCGCGCTGCGCAATCGCACCCGACGCGACCAGCGTATCGAACAGCTCAAGCTCCGCCGCGCCATTTTTCACGGTCGCATCGGTGAACGCCGTGACGCCCGCCGACGCAAGCTCGCGGCTCATAATCCTTGCCCGCGCCTCCGTCTCCGCCTTCGTAACCAGCGGCAATCGCGACGTGATCCACTCCTCCATTCCGACCACCAAACCCGTCAATCGGCCGCTTGCATCGCGAACGAGCGTCGCGCCGTCGGGAGGGCGAAAATCAGGCTTGTCCAGGCCTAATTGGGCTATCGCTCGCACGTTTAACCACGACGCGTGCAACGTCTGATGCCGTAGCCGGAGCGGGTTCTTTGGCACCGCCCGTTCAAGCTCATCGCACCTCGGCCCCCGCCTCTGCGCCATCAACCCTTCATCGCAGCCGAACGCGCGAAGCCAGTTGCCCGGCGGCGCGTTGCCGGCGGCGAGGCGAAGATCGGCGAGGAGATCATCGATCGTGCGGGCGCGTGCGACAGACACACCCGTCGCCGCCGAAGCAGATTCGAAGAAGTGAATGTGCGAGTCGATGAATCCCGGGACGACCGCGCGTCCAGCGAGCTTCAGAAGGTGCGTGCGCGGACCGACGAGCGCCTTCAGTTCATTGAACGGTCCGTGAGCGACGATCCGTCCGTGAGTAATCGCGATGGAGTCGCTGGACGGGTGTCCTGCAACGAGGCCTTCGTGCAGGACCAGTTCGGCCTTTTCCGCCATCATTGCCGCCCTAAGGCGGGCCGACGCTCAGCGCACCCGTGCCGACAGTCATGCGGTCCGGGCAGGCGGCGTCTGATATTCAGTCCGACGAGGGCAGGGGCTTCGCTTCCTTGAGCTTCATCTCGCCGTCACAGCACTCAAGCGCGCCGGGACCTGCCTTGTTGCACAGAACCTCGGCGCCGCATTTTTCGCACATGTAGCGTTTGCCCAATGCGTTGGCCATCAGTCGGCTCCTCCAGTCAATTTCAAAACCGAAATAATCATCCGTTGCGCATCACTTCGCTTGGGTGCTGAACGGCAGATCACTTACGGTCGCACTCAACTCACCTTCCTGATCTCTTATCACAACGCGCGCGCCCGGCTGCCAGGCACTGTGGTGCGAAATCGACAATGCCAGCGCACCCAGCCTTGGCGAAAGCGCCGAACTTCCCGCGCGGCCAATTTCCTTGCCATCCAACTCGACAGCGGCGTTGCGATGTGGCGCGCGGCTTCCGATTATTCTGAGTCCATACAGTCGTCGCTTGAGTCCGCCGCGTGCGCTCACGCGTTCGATGGTCTCCTGGCCTACGTAGCAGCCCTTGTCCCGTGATATCGCGCGGTCGAGCCGCGCCTCGAGCGCGATCGTCTTTTCGTTCGTGTCTACGCCAACCCGGGCGATTCCTTTCTCCACGCGGATTACTTCGACGGCGGCCTCCGACACTTCGCGAACCCCGCTGTCGAGTTTGCGGAGCCGCGCGATCATCGCGTCGGCGTCCTGATGCGGCGCGACGATCGTGTAACCATCTGCACCGGCTCGCGCGACGCGGCCAACGATCACCTCGCCACGTTGCGCGAATCGCAGCTCTGCAAGTCCCGCAGCGCAATCTCCGGCCGCAGCGACAGCCGCATCGCGCGCCTTCGGTCCCATAATGCCGATCAGCGCGAGCGTGCTGGCGTCATCGAACTCGACATCGTCCGCGACCAGCAGCCGCTCCAGATGTGCGCGCGCCCGCGGCCATAACGAAGCCTCGATGTCGATCAGCAGGGCATCCGCGACGATCCACGCATAGAAGTCGGCGATCAGGTGCGCATGTTCGGTGAGAAGCAGGGCCGGCACGATAGCGCCGGCCGGCGCGCCTTTTACATCCGCGCTGCACATCCCCTGGAAGAACGCGATCCGGTCGGTGCCAACGACCCGCACCATGATGCGCTCAGGCATCGTCCGAAAGCCTGCGTCCTCGATGAGAGCGCGGTAGTCGTCGGCGCTCACCGAAGCGGCCGGGCTGCCGGCGGCGCCCGGATTGTCGAGATTCGTTTGCTCCATGCCAGTAGTCGCTGCGGAGTGTTCAGGGAGACCAAATTTTAACTAACAGATTAGGATTGGGCGTCACAAGCAGCCGTGGCTGCTCCCGTAGGCCAAGCAATGCGCGGTTCTAACTGGCGGGCCATTTGGCCTATAATTCTACCAGCGGGAGGAGTGAGGCTATGCTCGCATTCATCTTGGGTCTGATCGTCGGTTTCGCGGGCGCGCTGTGGCTCTTCATCTACGATGAAGGTGCTCTTTTTCAAAAGCTCTCGCGCCAAATCAAGCAGGCTGCCGACCGCTACAAGCAGTCTTCTTAGCGGACGGTTCGTACGCGCCAAAACGCGAAGTCATTCACCCGGTCGAGCCGAGCCACCGGGGCGGGCACGAGTGCCCTCCGGCGCAGTATATCGCTCGCGCTAGTGCTGGTACTGCTCGCCGCGACGGCTGCCCGAGCCGCGATGAGCGACAAACTCAAGGACGAAGCCTCGCGCCTCAGTGACGATGCCTTCGCACTGCTTGGTTCCGTCAATGCCGACGTGTCCGGCGGCACCACACCGCCAATGCTTGCACCCGCCGCGACTCTCGCCGCCGACGCACAGAAACTCGCGAGCGCCGTCGCGGCAGATGATCGCGGTCAGGCGGCTCGCGCGATGGCCGCACTGCATGACGACATCGCCGCCCTCTATGCGGCACAGAAGGGGAGCACTGCGGGTTTCGACACCAACCGCCTGACTTCAATCAAGACGCGCTACGCCACGCTCGCCGCCGAGATTGCGCCCGACGCGGCGGCCGCGGTGACAACGCGTGATGACAGTGCTGCGCCGTCCGTGCCGGCATCGGCGATGCCCGCCGCATCCGCGGGCGCGCCACGCGTCGTGGTTTCGTCGCGCGGGCTCAACGGCAGCAGGATTCGCGTCACCGGCTGGGTCCAGGGAGTCGATCTCAAATCGGCCGGAGTGTACGAGGACGATCGCGAGGTCAGCAGCTTTGACGTTGCCCATACATCCGCGCAGCAACGCATCAACTTTGACGTGACACTCGAAGACGCCGGCCGCGGCCGAGTGATACGGGTGGTCGATAATCTCGGTCGCGCAGCCCAGACGCCGGTGTCAGGCTCGTCACTTGCGACGCCCGAACGCACCACGCACGGAAACGACAAGATGATCGAGGTAGACGGCGGTGGAATTTCGACGGCGCTGCCGCGCGCGCCGGTGCGCGGCGCAAGCGTCAACACTGCTGAAATTCCGCGAGCGGATACAGGCGATGACGAACCAGCGCCGCCGCGCGGCACACGCGGCGCCACGGTGGGCGCGCCGCGCAACGTTCAGGTGACGATTCTCGGCGTCACGCAATCGTTGCTGTCACCCGGCTCCTTCGAGGTGATCGGACAAATCAACGGTGAAGGCATCCGCCGTGCCGGAATTTACGTCGATGGGCGTCTGGCAAAACCGATCCCGCTCGCGTCGGATCGGCTTTCCGCCTTCGATGTGACTTTCCCGATGGTTGGCCGCACCGCGACCATCCGCGCCTATGGCAGCGGAGAGAGTTTCATCGAATCCTCGATTCAGATTCCCGATGACTACGACATGGCAATGCGCAGGACTCCGCCGGTCGTCGTGGCGCCCGGTTACAACCCCTACGGCAATCCGTATGCCCCCGGCGTCAATCCCTACGGGCCAGGCGCCAATCCGTATCCACCGCCGGGACCGAATCCGTACCCGTATAATCCGTACACGAACCCCTACGGAAGCAATCGCCAAACATACCCGCCCGGATATGGGCCACCGCCGCCGTACGGATATCCGCAGCAGTACCCGCCGCGACGCGCACCGAAACCGTGGTGGAAGCGCATGCTCGACTGACGCGCTCGCCGCGCTTGCCCGCGCTTCGCTGGCTTGGATAAGTTTCGATGCTTACATTCGATCTTGAGGTACCACGTTAGATGTTGATTCAGGCCACCCAACTGCGCGCCGGCATGATCATCGAGCACAACCACGATCTTTGGCGCGTGATGACCATCACTCACATTACGCCGGGTAACTGGCGTGGGATGGTTCAGACCAAGCTGCGAAACATCAAGAGCGGTTCGCAGACTGAGAACCGGTTCCGCTCCGAAGACCGCGTTGAGCGCGTCACGCTCACCCAGGCCAAGATGCAGTTCCTCTACCAGGATGGCGACGACTTCTACTTCATGAACACCCAGACTTACGACCAGATTTCGATTCCCCGCGAGCTGATCGCAGACGTGGTCGGGCTGCTGACGCCGACTCTTGAAGTGATGGTCGAGCTTCACGATACCGCTCCACTCAACGTCGCGCTGCCCAAGACTGTGAACTTGAAGGTCACGACGACCGATCCCGGGATGCGCAACGCGGCGGTGACCAACACGCTCAAGCCTGCGACGCTCGAAACCGGTTTGGTAGTGCATGTTCCGCATTTCGTCGTCGAAGGCGACACCATCACGATCAACACCGAGACTCACGAGTACATGGCTCGCGCGAAGTAGGCGTGCGAGCGGCGCGCCGGCGTCGGCGAAGGCTGATGCGTCGCGTTCAATTCGTGAACGAGTCAGAGAGTAAAAAGTGAAGAACGCGCGGCGCGCACCTGCAAGCCCGCCGCCACGCGCTTTCTCGCCGCGGCCCATCCGACTCGGCCCTAACCTCTACGTCGCTCACACCCAGCCGGGCTTCGAGTCGGTTGCATGGAGCGAGATTGCCGCGCGAGTTCCTAACGCCCGCTGGATCGCTGCGCGCACAGTCGGCGACCGCGCGGGTATGACAATCTTTGCCGCGCCCAGGCCCGAGCCGCTCGCTCGTTTGCGCGCCGCCGAGGATCTCTTCGCGCTGGTCGGGTATCGACAGTGCGATGGTAGTGATGCGCTCGAGACCGTCCTCGCGTCTGCGCGTGGCGCGCCGTTTCTCGATGAGGGTCTCGCCGCGCGCACCCGGCTGGTCGCGGGCAGCCGCTCGGGCCGGCGGCTCGGGTTTCGGGTGGTCGCGCGTCTGACCGGGGAGCACGATTTTCGCCGCGTCGATTTCCAGCGCGCTGTCGAACGCGGAGTTATCGAGCGCGGCGACCATAATTTCCGGCTCGCCGATGACGACTCAGCGGATGTCGAGTTGTGGGCAACGCTGCTCGGGCGCGAATTTCTGCTCGCGCTCCGCCTGACCGATGAACGCACGCGCCATCGCGAATACAAGGTTGCACATCGGCCCGCATCGCTAAGGCCGTCCGTCGCCGCGGCGCTCGCGCTTGTGTCCGAGCCGAGGGACGACGACGTGGTGCTCGATCCGTTTTGCGGTGCCGGGACCGTATTGATCGAGCGCGCTCACCTCGGGCGCTATCGAAATCTGATTGGCTCAGACCGCGACGCTGATGCTATCGAGGCCGCACGCGCGAATGTTGGCACGCGTTACAAGCCAATTGAACTGCACTCGTGGGACGCCGCTGCTCTGCCGCTCGGCGATGCGACGGTCAGCAAAGTGGTCACCAACCTGCCGTGGGGAGTGCGGTCCGGCACGCCGGGAGAGAACCGCAAGCGCTACGCGCGCTGGCTCGATGAGATGAACCGGGTGGTGGCGCCGAACGGTAAAATGGTTCTCCTGACCGCGGAGACTCGACTGATGCACGAACTGCGAGTGCGCGGAGCCATCGCCCCGGAGCGTGTGCTGCACGTTACCGTGCTCGGGCGGCCCGCCGCAGTTTACGTTTGTCCGAAGAAGTGAACGGTGCGCGATGCGCTATGCGAACGCGCGAAGCCGCAGCTCCTGCGCTTGAGTGCGATACGGTTCCGGCAATGCGATTTCTTCGGCGTCGTTCCAGTTCGATTCCATCCGGTAGAACTCGCGCGCCGGCTCGTAAAAGATGTGAACCACCACGTCGTCATAATCCATCACGACCCAGTGCGCGTGGTTGAATCCCTCCACCGATCGCAGACGCGCGTTCTCCCTGCCCATGCGCTCCTCGATGCCGCGCGCAATCGCTTGCACCTGAACGTCCGAGCGGCCGGTCGCAACCAGGAAGTAGTCAGCGACCGACGCGAGATGCTCCACACGGAAGACCGCGAGGTCGTAGGCCTTCTTCTCCAGCGCCGCGTGCGCCGCCGCTAACGCCTTGTCTAGAGAAGTCGCGCCGGACGGAATTGGCACTTCCTCAGTAGAGCGCGTGGCGCTGGATGTAGTCGGACAC
The DNA here is from genome assembly GCA_964429575.1 of uncultured Binatia bacterium (SeqCode). Taxonomy (GTDB): domain Bacteria; phylum Desulfobacterota; class Binatia; order Binatales; family Binataceae; genus CAYSCX01. The sequence continues at coordinate 7,759 of CAYSCX010000042.1, forward strand.
GTCGACGGGCAGCAGATAGCTTATCGACTCACCGCGCTGAATTTTGCGCCGAATCTGGCTTGCGGAAATTGGAAAGTAAGTGGTCGCGACGAAATACAGAGTGTGGCCGCTCGAATGCACGTAATGATCGTCGGATTTACTGTAACCAAAGCGCTCCAAGGCGGCAAGCGAGACACGCTGCGGACCGCTCTCGCCTTCGCGCAGCCGCGTATGAACCGCGAGGTTGCCGGCCGTTACAAGCTCATCACAGTCCTTCCAGGTAGAGAGTTCCGCAAACTGGTCGCCGCCCATCAGCAAAAAGAGCGTGGACGGCTGGCGGAGCGTTGCAAGAAAATAGCGAACCGTGTCGATCGTGTACGATCGTCCCATCCGGCGCACTTCGACGTCCGACACCATGAAGAATCGGTTGCCCTTGGTCGCCAGCCGCACCATCTGAAGGCGATGCTCGGCGGGCGCGAGGTCGCCCTGCGGCTTGTGCGGGGGCGACGCCGCCGGGACGAAATATACGAGATCGAGTCCGAGCGCCTCGCGAACTTCCTCGGCGGCGCGCAGATGCCCGAAGTGAATCGGGTTGAAGCTGCCGCCGAAGATCCCTACACGCATCTCGAGGTGTTTGGGTCGCTCGGCGCGAGCTAGTTCCGCACCTGGCCGCTTCCGCGAATGATGTACTTGTAGGTGGTCAACTCATTGAGTCCCATCGGACCTCGCGCGTGCAAACGGTTGGTCGAGATTCCCGTCTCTGCGCCGAACCCGAATTCGAACCCGTCCGTGAAACGCGTCGACGCGTTTACGTACACCGTCGCCGAATCGACCTCGCGCACAAACCGCTCCGCCGCCGCGCGATCGTTCGTGACGATTGCGTCTGCGAGGCCTGACCCGTGTTGCGCGATGAATGCGATTGCTTCAGCGAGCGAATTGACGATGCGGATCGAAAGAATCATGTCGAGAAATTCAGTGTCCCAGTCCGCATCGGTCGCGGCCTTCACCGATGGCACGATCTTTTGCGTACGATCACACCCACGCACTTCGACGCCCGCCGCTATGTAGCGCTTCACCATCGCGGGCAAGAATCGCTGCGCCACCTCCACGTGCACCAACAGGTTTTCCATCGAGTTGCATACCGCCGGCCGGTTGCACTTCGCGTTGAAGCAGATTTCCTCTGCCATTTTAAGCTCAGCCGAATCGTCAACGTAGGTGTGGCAAATGCCGTCGAAATGCGGCAACAGCGGCACCGCCGATCCGGCGAGTGCTTGCTTTAGCGCCGCGCCGCCGCGCGGGATAATAAGGTCGATCAAGTTGGCGCTGCGCTTCAGGATCCGGATCACTTCGCGGTCGGGATTTGCAACGAACGCGGTGGCGTCCGAGTCAAGCCCCGCCTCGCGCATCGCCTCCTGAAGCAGTCCGGCGAGCACACTGTTGGTCGAGAGTGCTTCCTTGCCGCCGCGAAGGATCACCGCGTTCCCGGACTTCATGATCAATGCGCCCGCATCGATTGTGACGTTGGGGCGCGACTCATAGATCATCGCGATCACCCCGATCGGCACGCGGACCTTTGCGATCTCAAGACCATTGGGGCGCGTCCACCGCTCGATGACTTCGCCCACCGGGTCCGCAAGCGAGAGGACTTCTTCAACGCCATGAGCCATCGACTCAATCCGATCCGCATTGAGTGTCAGCCGCTCGACGAACGCACCGGTCCGCCCCTGCGCGCGTACACGCGCGAGGTCGTCCGCGTTCGCCGCGAGAATCCGTTCGCCGGACCGCCGCAGCAGCGACGCGAGCCGTTTTAGAGCGCCATTTTTCTGCTCTGCCGATGCGAGCGCGAGCCGCCGCGACGCGCGACGTGCGCGCTCAAGCGTCGCGATGATTTCCTGTTCAAGCGTCACGCGGATTCTCTGAGCAGTACCAGGTTGTCGCGGTGAATGATTTCGTCGGCGACCTTGTAACCCAGCAGCCGCGCGATCTCGTGCGACTGGCGTCCCTTCACCTTTATTACATCCTCAGCCGGGTAATTCACGAGCCCACGGCCGAACTCGATACCCTCCGTATCGAGCAGGCTGACACAATCGCCGCTGTCAAAGTCGCCGCGAACCTCCGCAATCCCGGACGGCAGCAGGCTCCGCCCCTTGCTTCGCACCGCATCGGCAGCACCGCGGTCAAGCGCGAGCGATCCGGCTGGCTTGAGTGCAAATGCGATCCAGTGCTTACGGCTCTTCAGTCTGACGCCCGCGGGCACGATGAGCGTCCCGCTCTCACGCTCACTATCGAGCGCGGCGCGAATCACGTCGCCGTCGCGGCCGGGTCCGATGATTACGGCGATGCCCGCGCGGGTTGCTTCGCGCGCAGCCTTGAGCTTCGCGGCCATGCCGCCGGAGCCGAGTGGTCCCGAAGTTTCTGCGACCAGCCCCTTCATCTCTGCTTCGGGATCCGTAATCAGCGGGATGAGCCGCGCGTCGGGCCGGGTCCGCGGATCTCCAGTCAGCACGCCGGCAACATCGGTCAGCAGAACCAGCAGCTGTGCCTGCACCAATGCCGCGACCTGCGACGAGAGCACGTCGTTGTCGCCGAGCCGAATCTCCTCAACCGCAACGGTATCGTTCTCGTTGACGATCGGTACGACGCCCGCGCTCAACAGAGCGCTGAGCGTGTGACTCGCATTCAGCCGTCGCGGACGTTCGGCGAGATCTTGATGTGTCAGCAGAATCTGCGCGACCCGGCGTCCGCCGGCGGCATCGAATGAGCGCGCCCACGACGACATCAGCTCAATCTGACCTGTCGCGGCGGCGGCTTGGCGCGCAGCCATCGTCGGCGCGCGTAGTTTGACGATGCGCGCGCGTCCCGCTGCGATAGCGCCCGAGGTGACCAGCACGACTTCGCGTCCTGCGCGAATGATCTCCTCGACCTGCCGCGCGATGCCATCCATCACGTCGTACCGTAACCCGTCGCCGTCCGAGAGCACCGCGCTGCCGACCTTCACGACGATTCGGCGGACGGGCCCGAGGATCTGAGCTTTGTAATTCAGCTGAGACATGCGGCTTGTCCGTGCGGCTGTCTCAGCACTTGTGCGATCGCGGCGACCAGTGCCTCGAGTCCAATTCGTTTTTCAGCGGAGATCGGATGAACGGACAGATGTGTCTTCGCTGCGAGCGTTCGCGCTGCCGCTGCGATTTCGTCTGCCGCGATGAGATCGATCTTATTTAGCGCGATCACCGCCGGACGCTCGAGCAGCGCGCCGTCGAACTCGCCGATCTCTTTGCGCACGACCGCGAACGCATCCGCCGGCTTTTCGGCTGCGTCGAGCACATATACGAGCATCCGCGTGCGGCTCACGTGGCGCAGGAAACGTACTCCCAGTCCGTGGCCGAGGTGCGCGCCCTCGATAAGTCCAGGAATGTCGGCGACCGAAAAGCTCTCTTCGTCGGTCACGAACACTCGGCCGAGATTCGGATGAAGCGTTGTAAAGGGGTAGGGCGCGATCTTCGGCCGCGCAGCCGTGAGCGCCGCGAGCAGGGTTGACTTGCCCGCATTGGGCAACCCCACCAGTCCGCCCTCTGCGACCAACCGAAGCTCCAGCTGCACCCAGCGCTGCTCGCCCGCGGTGCCCGGCGTCGCAATTCGGGGGGCACGTCGCGTCGACGTCGCAAAGTGCATGTTGCCGAGGCCACCCTCGCCGCCGCGCGCGATGACCGCGCGTTGCTTGGGCGCCACCAGGTCCGCGAGTGTCGCGCCGCTTTCCTGGTCGACAACGAGAGTCCCGGGCGGCACCCGCACGATGCGATCTTCGCCTGCGCGGCCGTATTGATGTTTGCCGCGCCCCGCCTCGCCGTCGCGCGCTTCGAGTCGCGGCTGATATTTGAAGTCGAGGAGCGTCGCGAGGCCTTCATCCACCTCGCAGATCACACTGCCGCCGCGGCCGCCGTCGCCGCCTGCGGGTCCGCCGAAAGGCCGGTACTTTTCGCGCAGGAACGCGATCGCGCCATCACCGCCTTTGCCGGCACGCACATACACACGGGCTTCGTCGATGAACCGCATCGCGGCGCCAATTCTACCATCGGCAGGGCAGTGCTCGCTTCGCGCCTGACGGAGCGCCTAGAGGCACATCTCCGCGAGCGCACGAACCGTCTCTACCTGCCCCGTTCCAATCAGCAGCGTCTTCACCGGTGACGCCTTCCACGCCTCGAGCCGATCGCGAATGCGTTCGCGAGGCCCCACCAATGCGACCGCATCGATAAGCTTGTCCGGCACCAACGCCATCGCTTCGGCCTTCTTACCGGTCAGGTAGAAGTCCTGAATCTTTCCCGCGACATCCTCATAGCCGAGCCGCTTGGCGTAGTCGTTATAGAAATTTTTGCTTCTCGCGCCCATGCCGCCGATGTAAAGCGCCAGCATGCCCCGAACCGGCATCCGGCACTTTTCGACATCCGGGCCCATGACGCAGGTGACGAACGGTGCGAAGTCGAAGTTCTCCATACTCTTGCGGCCACCCGTTTTCGCGAAACCTTCCTTCAGCGGACCCGCATAGAGATCGAAGCGCTCCGGATTCATCCAGACCGGAATAATGCCATCGGCAATTTCGGCTGCGAGCGCGATGCCTTTGGGACTGATCGACGCGGTGTATATCTGCATGTCCTTGCGTCCGTGCAGGATGCTCTTGAGCGGCTTGCCAAGTCCGGTCGCGCCGGGTCCGGTGTACGGAATCTGGTACTCCTTGCCTTGCAGCTGCACCGGCGCTTCGCGCGCGAGGACCTGTCGCACGATATTGATGTATTCGCGCGTTCGCTGAAGCGGCTTGCCGTACGGCACGCCGTGCCAACCCTCGATCACCTGCGGGCCCGACGGGCCGATTCCAAGGATGAATCGGCCGCCCGAGAGTGCATCGAGCGTCATCGCCGTCATCGCGGTCATCGCGGGCGTGCGCGCCGGCATCTGCATGATCGCGGTGCCGACACGAATTTTCTTGGTCAATGCGGCGATCCACGCAGCCGGCGTCACAGCGTCGGAACCGTATGCTTCGGCGGTCCATACCGAATCGAAGCCGACCCGCTCAGCTTCGTGGATCACGTCCATCGGCATGCCCATCTGCGCGCCCGAGTATCCCGAGACAAGTCCGAGTCGCATCACGTGTCCTCCTAAAGATTCAGCGCGTCGCAAAGAAAAAAGCCCCACGGTCATCCGCGGGGCTCTTGCTTTCGGCGCTTGGTTTACCGGCGTTCCTAGGCGTCTGCCCCGGCGGACTCCTGCTGGGGCGGCGACGGCACGACGCTCACCCGCCGCTTGTTGTCGCCAAATGTCTTGTACACGGTCACGCCGTCGATCAGCGCGAACAGCGTAAAGTCGCGGCCCATTCCGACGTTGGTGCCCGGATGCACGCGCGTCCCGCACTGGCGCACCAGGATGTTGCCGGCGCGAACGGTCTCGCCCGCGTACACCTTCACGCCGCGACGCTGTCCCGGGCTGTCGCGCCCGTTGCGCGTCGAGCCTTGTCCTTTCTTGTGCGCCACGGCTGGTCTCCTCGGTTAAGTGCGGCGCACAACGCGCCGTCAATCTCGCGAACAGTCAGCGCGGCTACGCGCCGACCGCAATCTCGTCGATTCTAAGTACCGTCAACTCCTGGCGATGGCCGCGCTTGCGGCGATAGTTCTTGCGCCGTTTCTTCTTGAACACCAGCACCTTGGTTCCGCGCGGCTGGCGGACGATCGTCGCGCGCACCGCAGCATTCGGAACGACCGGCTTGCCGATCGCGGGGTTCTCGCCGCCAACCGCGAGCACATCAGCGAGCGACACTTTCGCGCCGACGTCGCCCTCGATTCGCTCGACGACGACTTGGTCGCCGACCGCGACGCGGTACTGTTTTCCACCTGTTCTTACGATCGCAAACATTTTACGGGTGTTGCCGGAATGAAATTAGTTATCGGACCACCAGATGGCTGTCAACGTAGCCGCACGGCTCGGGCACGCGAACTGCCGCATAGTCATCCTGAGCGAAGCGAAGGATCGAAGCTGAGGTTCGTCGGTAACTCGCCGTTGCGATTCGACCGCGAGTCGCAGAGCATCAATTCCACGTTCCGCCTTCAGTCCAGCCCCAGACGCTCCTTGCCCTCGGGCGAAATCATCTGCGGGTTCCAGGGCGGATCCCACACCAGCTCCACATCCGCGTCAGCCACGCCCGGCAGCGCCATCAGCTTCTGCTTCGCATCGTGCGCGATCGACGCGCCCATGCCGCAGCCCTGCGCAGTCAGCGTCATCTTGATCTCGATCTTCTTCGCGCCGTCGGACTCGTCCTTGATCTGCATGCCGTACACGAGCCCGAGATCGACGATGTTCACCGGAATCTCCGGGTCGTAGCACGTCTTCAGCGAGTCCCAGACCATCGACTCGAGATCGCCGTCCGCAACGGCGCTTGCGGCGACCGCGCCGGTATCCTCGGGTTTCTTCCCGAGCGAGTCCGCGTCCTTGCCCGCGATGCGAAACAGTCCGCCGTAAGCAGGCACCTGCACGGTGAACGTGCCGCCGAGGGTCTGCGTGATGATCACTTCGAGGCCCGCCTCGAGTTTGAAGCGGTTGCCGGCGGGAACCTGGATCGCTTCGACTTCTCGCGTCAGCTCAACTCGTTCCATCGTTCTTATCCTCTGTGCGCAACGTTCAATTCTATTCCGTGGGCGCGCTGCATTCCACCTGCCGCGTTGTCGGCGCGTGCGACGCCTGCTAAACCGATGCGAGACTTGGAGGAGGCGGGACGGTGGACGAGGGAGCCGGATTTCACGCGCGCCTCGAGCACGCGGCGAGCGCGACGGCGAAAGAAAAACTCGTCGCGTTCCTCGAAGCGCGGCCTGCCGGCGCCGACGCGCGCGAACTGATCGGCCTGCTCCTCAACGGCGCCGGTACGGACCCAGAACTCGGCGAGCGGCTGGTTCGAAGTCTTCTCGGCGCAGATCCCAACTTCATCTACGACTCCGATAGCGCGCTGTGGTCGCTTCGGCGCGCCGCCTCACTGCGCGTGCCGTTCGACGAAGCGCAATTCACGGTAGTGGATCTCGAAACGACCGGTGGGCGAGCCGGCCCGGGTACAATCGTTGAGATCGGCGCATATCGCATGACGGGCCGTCGCATCGGCGAGTCGTTTCAGACGCTGGTGCGGCCGCATGCGCCCATCCCGCGGTTCATCACCGGCCTCACGTCGATCACCAATGCGATGGTCCGCGACGCGCCGCGCATCGAAGACATCCTCCCGGCGTTTCGCGATTTTATGGGCGACTCCGTGATGGTCGCACACAATGCGCCGTTCGATTTCAGCTTCCTCGATTTCGAGTTCCGCCGCATCTTCGGCATCGGAGTGCGAAATCCGGTGCTGTGCACGCTTCGAATGGCTCGGCGCTTCCTGCCCTCGGTCAAGCGCAGACGTCTCGATGCGCTCGCCGAACACTTCGGACTCGCGACCGACGGGCGCCATCGCGGACTCGGTGACGCGCGCATGGCAGCGGAGATTCTCTCGATCTTTCTGGACATCGCGGAGAAAAACGGGCTCGCGCGGCTCGACCTCTTGCTGGACCACAATCAGCGCGGCATCGCGGGGCGGCGCATCGAGCGCCACATTGCGCCCGAAGAAGTTGCGGCGCTGCCTTCGGCGCCGGGCGTGTACATAATGCGCAATGTGCGTGGTGACCTTCTGTATGTGGGAAAGGCGCGGCGGCTGAAGGATCGCGTGTCGTCATACTTCAACGCGGGCATATCACTGAATGCGAAGACCGCGGATCTCGTCAGTCACGTCTGGAAACTCGAAACGCGCGTCACGCGCTCGTCGCTCGACGCGGCGCTGCTTGAGGCGCGACTCATCCGCGAACTCAAGCCGCCGTTCAACCGGATGCTCAAGGGTGTCGCGCCCGCGTACTTCGTGAAGCTCGACCTGATGGATGAGTTCCCGCGCATCATGATCTCATCACGGCTCACCACGCGGCGCGGCATGTTGCAGCTCGGACCGTTCATCGGCAAGGCGTCACTAGAGCGATCGATACGAGCGTTGTCGCGAATCCTCGGATTGCGAACCTGCCCTGGCACGCTCAAACCTGACGCGGACTTTGCGCCGTGCATCTACGGACAGATGGGGCACTGCACCGCGCCATGCAATGGAAGCATCGGCGGGGATGCGTACGCCGAGCGGGTGCGCAAAGTCGTCGCGTTTCTCCGCGGTCGAAGCGGCGCGCTCACCGGAGAGCTTGCGCGGGCGCGCGATCAAGCGGCACGCGCGCTGCGATACGAGGAGGCATCGCGGCTCCATCGCGATCTCGAATCGCTCGCGACGTTCGCGAACCGCGTGGCGAGACTCAGCCAAGTGGTGACGGAGAACAATCTCGTGATCGTGACCGGCCGCGACGGCGACCGGGCTGCACACGTGGTGCTGAGCGGAAGGCTCGCGTTGTCTCGCGAGTTAAATTCGCCGGAGGCTATGAACGAAATAGTGGCGTTTGTGGTTGACAATTTTGAGCGATACCGCGGGCGGCCGGTCGTACGCGCGGAGCTGGAACCGATGACGATCGTCGCACGTTGGCTTCGAGAGCGCGCGCCAGACGAGGGCAGGCTGATCTATCTGCGTGGGCCGGGACTTTCCGTCGAAATTTTGGAGCGCGGCTGATTTGCCGTCATTCTGGTTCGGCCGCGTGCGAGTGACGGCGGTTATAGCCGCCCTTGTCGTGTGCGCCAGGATCACAGGATGTACGAACGTGAAAGCATCGGCGACAGATGAGCGCTACGCGCAACTCGTCGTTGAAGGCGAGGGGAGCCAGAACGGAATCTACGATCCGTCGGTCGAATACGACGCGAGCGGCCGGGTCGGGTGGCTGGTGTACTCGACGGTCAACGGCGACGCGAAGCCGGTCGGTCCGTACGTTCACACCGAAATTGCGCGGAGCGACGATCACGGCCGCAGGTGGCGTCACATCAAGCGAATCAACCAGTCGCATGACGACACGCTCGATTTCATCGACGGTTCAAAGGTGCACGGCGTGTGGCGCTACGAAGTTTCATCGCTCGTACTTGACCCCGGCGACAGGGGGCGCGAGTGGAAGTTCTTTGCGCACAAGTACTTCTGGAACGAGAAGCAGGATCGCATGGTCGCGTATGGATGGATCGCGATGCGGACCGCATCGAGTCCCGACGGTGAATGGTCAGAGGAGATCGCATTGCTCGGCGCCGGGCAATTTCCGCCCGCTCCGTACGACAAGGTGCGCGCGCGAGTCAGTCTGCTCGATCCGAGTCTCGATGAGTATCTCGTGTACACCGAGCCGGGGGCATACCAGCGCGGCGGAGTGCTGTACCTGAGCCTCACCGCGATCAAGAAAGGCGGCCACGATGCGATTATTTTGCTCAGCTCGGCGGATCACGGTCAGAGTTGGAAGTTCGTTGCGAAAGCTGCGACCAGCGCCGACGCGCAGGCGCTCGGCTACAAGTACTTCGATGGCACGAGTATCGCGGAGGAGAACGGCCACGTGTTCCTGCTCGCATCGCCGGCGGTAGCACTCGAGAACCATGCGGGCACGATGGTGTTCGAGTTCGAGGAGCTGACTGCGGGCAAGTTGATGCGAGATCAGTCAGGGAAGCTGGTGGTGCGCCGGCACATCCTGCCGCAGAGTGCATTTCTGTCGGACCGAGGCGGCGGGCAGAGCGATTACGACGAGCACAATACCTACGGCGG
>CAYSCX010000043.1:0-1275 GCA_964429575.1 uncultured Binatia bacterium (SeqCode)
GTCTCCCCCAAAGGGGGAGAAGGTGAGGAAGGAAGCCATCTTTCACGCAGGGTGTCGAGCGCACCGCCGGGACCGCGTCGATAGGTTCCGCGTTTCTCAACACCCTGCTAGGAGAACCTTATGGATATTCTGCTGGCTACCGGAATATTCGCGGTCGTCTTCATTCTGTTGCTGGTGGTGTTCACCGGCCGCGGCAGCGGCGGCGATCAAAACCGCGAAGTCTTGCGGCGCATGGCGCGGCCCGAGGGGGAAGTCGACGTCGACGTTCTGCGGCGGCGGCGGCCCGACTCGGGGATGTCGTTCCTGCGCAACCTGAACGTTCTGCGCCGGCTCGAAGAGATGATGTGGCAGGCGGGTATCTACACGCGCGTCGCCGACATTCTGCTGATGGTGTTGGGGTTGTTCGCGGCAGGATTCTTCATCGGCTGGGCGTTCACCGGCGATTCATGGATTTCGCTGGGCATTGGAGCCGGTTTGGGCACGCTGCCGATCATGTACATCGAGTTCCGCAGGCGCCGGCGGCTGAAGGCATTCAGCGCGCAGCTGCCGTTCGCGCTTGACCTGATCAAATCGTCGCTCGAGGCCGGACATTCGCTGCAGCGGGCTCTACAAGTGGTCGTGGGCGAGTTTGCGGAACCGTTGGGCAGTGAATTCCGCACGGTGCTGGAACAGAACCGGATTGGACTGCCGCTGGGCCGTGCCCTCGAAGATATGCTTAAGCGGGTGCCCGAGGAGGACCTGCGGCTGCTGGTGGTGGCGGTGAAAGTACAGACTGAAGTGGGTTCGAGCCTCGCACAGATCGTCGGGCGACTGTCCGAGATAGTGCGGGTGAGGCAGCGGCTGCGCCTCCAGGTTCGCGCGTTGACATCTCAGTCGCGTATGGGCGGCTGGGTCGTGGGACTGCTGCCGATCGTGGTGCTGGTAGCATTCTCCTTGATTCAACCGGGCTATATGGATCAACTGTTTTACGACCCGACGGGCCAGAAGATACTAAGGATTGCGATCGTGCTCGATTTGATGGCGATCGTCACCATCCGTCGAGTGCTGAGGGTGAGCTACTAAAATGAGTACCCTATTCATATCGGTGGCAATATTTGTCCTGGTCGGCGGCGCGGCCTTCGCGGTGTACTTCGCGGTATATGGAAGCAACCGCGTAGTCGAAGAGCGATTCGCTGATATCGCGGTCAAGATGCGCGCATCGCAGGGCACTCTGGAAGGCGACGCGATGGACGACGCGAGCTTCGCGCGGACGTTGTTCAAATGGGCGGCCAGCCG
>CAYSCX010000043.1:1375-17195 GCA_964429575.1 uncultured Binatia bacterium (SeqCode)
ACGCGATGGACGACGCGAGCTTCGCGCGGACGTTGTTCAAATGGGCGGCCAGCCGCGTGCCGGCGCCAAACGTGGAGACACCGCAGGGCGAGAAGCTTGCTCAGACGCTTCAACAAGCGGGGTTTATCCGGACCGGCTCCGCGCAGGCGTACCAGGTGGTGCGCATTCTTAGCGCGATAGCGTTCGGGGTGCTCGGATTCGTGATCGGAAGCGTCACCGGAAGTGCTGCGGCGCAAGGACTGCTATATGCCGTCGGCGGTTTGGGATTAGGGCTCTTTGCGCCGAGCTATTACGTCGGGCGCCGAGCGCGCCAGCGCCAGATTGCCATCTCACGTCAGTTGTCGGACGTGCTCGATCTGCTGGTGGTTTGCGTCGAGGCGGGATTGGGCCTGTATGAAGCAATCAAGATCGTCGGCACCGAGTGCGAACGCCAAGGTCAGGAGATCGGCCACGAGCTCAGCCTGGTCTCGAGCGAGATCTCGGCGGGCGCATCGCTTGGACAGGCGCTTCGCAATCTCGCGGAACGCACTGCCGTCGAGGACATCAAGCCGCTGGCGGCAACGTTGATTCAGAGCGAGCAGCTGGGTGCACAGATTTCGCCCGCGCTGCATGCGAGCTCGGACGCGCTGCGTACTCGCCGCCGTTTCAGAGCGGAAGAGGCCGCGCAGAGGGCATCGATCAAAATTCTGTTTCCGCTGGTTTTGTTCATTCTGCCCGCGATGATTTTGGTGATCATCGGGCCGGCGATGGTTCAGGTTCTGCGCACGCTCAGCGCCCAGTGAGCGTAGCTGCGCAGCTCGCCGGGAAGTGAATGAGAGACTGAAGTAGCCTCTCCCAGGCGCCTCGGACCTGGCGCGGGCAACCGCGCCGGTCCGGGGCTTGCCTTTTTGAACCAATCCTCTCGCTAAGAATCAAACGCGGCTTCAGCGGCGGGGTCAATTAGCATGCGGCTAGATTCCGAGCCGCTTCATCAGCCGGTATAGCGTCGTCCGATCGACGCCGAGCTGGCTGGCGGCCTCGACCCGATTCCCCGCAGCCGCCTTCAGAGCGGTCCTAATTCGCGCCATCGCGGCGCGGTCGAGGCACTCCTGAAGGGTGCCCGCCCCTGCCACGGCCTCGACGCGTTCTTGAGGTTCGATAGCGCCCTGCTCTACAGGTTCGGCTTCGGCAGAACCTCCAAAGACCGTCGTCTCCGGCTCCGCGACGCCTTCGAGCGCGAGCGCGTCGGGGGTGATTACCTCGCTGCCCGACATCACGACGGCGCGTTCGATTACGTTCTCAAGCTCGCGCACATTGCCGGGCCAGGCATAATTGAGAAGCACGTGTTCGGTTTCACTCGAAAAGCTTAACGGGCGCGCCGTGTCTGCCTCGTGGAATGCGAGAAAATGATGCGCGAGCGGCAGAATATCGTCGCGGCGTGCGCGCAACGGCGGTATGTGAATCGGGATGACGTTGAGGCGGAAGTAGAGGTCGGCGCGAAATCGCTTCTCCTCGACCTCGCGGCGCAGCGCGCGATTGGTCGCGGTGATGATGCGGACGTCCACCTTGCGGGTCTTGGAGCCGCCGACGCGCAGCACTTCGCCGTCTTCGAGAACGCGAAGCAGCTTGGCTTGGAAATCGGGACCAGCCTCCGCAATTTCATCGAGGAATAGCGTGCCGCCCGACGCGCGTTCGAAGCAGCCGGCTCGCGACGCGATGGCGCCGGTGAACGAACCCTTTTCGTGGCCGAAAAGCTCGCTTTCCACGACGCCGTCGGCGAAGGCTTTGCAATTGATGGCGACAAAGGGGCCCTCGGCGCGGTTGCTCCAGTAGTGAAGCATCCGCGCGATCAGCTCCTTGCCCGTGCCGCTCTCGCCCTGAATAAGGACGGTCGAGCGCGCCGGCGCAACCCGGCGAATCATCGCTACCAGCTCCTTGCTCTGCAAGCTGGTGGCTACGAAGCCGGCGGCTCGGGTCGCCACATCGAGGCGCTCGCGAAGTTTCTGGTTTTCGCGCTGAAGGGCCGTCATCTCCGTGGCGCGCCGTACCGCGGCCGCGAGCTCATCGGCATCGAACGGTTTCGCGACAAAGTCGAAGGCGCCTCGCCGCACCGCCTCCGCGCCCGCCGACGAGCTGGCCGGAGACGTAGCCACGATCACCGGCATGTCGGGATCCTTCCTGTGGATCTTCTCAACCAGGTCAGCGCCATTCAGCCCCGGAACATTGAGGTCAACCACCATGACATCCGCTCCCCGATGCTCAAGTGACTTTAGAGCATCTTCCACCGCCTCAAACGTTTCGCAGTCAAACCCGGCGTGCTCGAGAGCCCGCGCGGCCATACGAGCGAGGCCGGATTGGTCCTCTACAACGAGAACCCGGCATCTGTGCGATCCCGCTACTGGGTGTTCGGTCGCGGTTCGCATACGCTGCAATTCCCCACTTGGGGCGACCTCCGAATGTATCAGTTGTGCAAGGAGCGTGCGATACACCCCTCGTGGAGCACCAGAGACATAAGAGCGATGAGTATCCGTTGCACCATAGCAACAGCTCTGGGAAACCTCTTAAGTAGCTGGAATTACGGTCTTTTTTGCACCTAAACCGAACACCGCTTCCGGGCTGACCTACCCCCTTGTCGGGCGCAGCAAGGGACGGATTCAGGACGATCGGCGGTGCGCGTGCACGTGCGCGACACACTCGGCGAGAATCAGTGTAGGCCGTGCAGAGTGACGACAGTGCTGGGAGGGCAAAGTCACTGCCAGCTTGGAACTCGAGGCTTTCCTCGACACCCTGCTAGAAGACGCTTCGACTACCTTCCTGATAAACAGCGGGAGCCCGGTTGGCACAAATCCACCGCTTGGTGTGGGGAACCGGCCGAGGAGATAACCTGTCGTGACGGGCGGGGCATTTGGTAGGAGTGCCTCGATGAACAACTCCAACGCTGCCATCTCCGGCAGCGGCGAGATCCGCGCTTCATGTCTCGCCCGGGAACTTGTCGAGGGCTATCTTGTGCTCCGGAAAGGCAGTTGAAAGATCGACCGTCCCGAGTTCCCGATGCGATGAGAGAAGAGCATCGATCTCGGTAGGCACGGCGGGAGTACCGCTCTCAAGAAACGCCTTTGCAAGTTCCTTGGCGCTCCGATTATCGCACCATTGGCGTGAGCCCCCCTTGGGAGGGGCGAACTGAAACCACTCATCCACAGAGGCGATTCCGTGGCCGTTTTTCTGTATCAGTAGGCTCATTCGTCTTCCCCTTGATCAAACAACGCGCTCCATTTCTCGTCGAACTTGGAGAACTTGAACAGTGGTCCCTTCACCGGGTAATTTGGCTCCCCGGGCCGGATTCGAACCAGCGACCCGACGGTTAACAGCCGTCTGCTCTACCGACTGAGCTACCGGGGAGCACTCACGAAGATACCGGGCCTAACTTGGTAACGGTCGCGACGCGATAAATCAAGTTGCGGCAGGGCATCGCTGCCAGCGCTCATCGAGCCATCCATAAGCAGCGGTTTTGCAACTACCGGTTGCGCACAAAAAGCCAGCGCGGCAGCGGAATTCTCCACAGCCGCGCGTCGTTGATCAGTGACTATCTTGCGGACCGCTGCCCTACCAGCGCGGCGACCGGCGTCCGCCACCACCGCCACCACCACCGCCGCCTCCGCCACCACCGGGACCGCGGCCGCGGCCACCGCCGCCACCTCCGCCCGGTCCGCGCGAATCCGACCGGCGCTCAGTCGCGCGCGCCTGATCGATGCGAATGCGACGGCCCTTCAGATCCGTCTCGTTCAACGTGGAGACCGCCTTTTGGGCGCCCTCTTCATCGGCCATCTCGACGAAACCGAAGCCCCGCGACTGCCCGCTGAACTTGTCCGAAATCACAACCGCGCTTTCGACCTTGCCAGCCTGCGAGAAGAGCTCGAGGAGATCCTCGTTGGTGACCGCGTAGGCGAGGTTTCCAACATACAACTTGCTTGGCATCACTCCCTCCTAAGGAGTTGTCGCAGGGAAGCAATCTAGCCAGCGGACCCGGCAAAAGTATGTGGCGGGATCTGCGCGGAGAGGCGTCCGAGCGGGTTCGTACTCGGCTGAGCGTACAATCTAAAACGCGCTGAGTAAACAGCAAGCGATTGCGCGGCGGCGCGGACGGGAACTTTTCACGCGCAAGTGCGGCGAGACTAGGTGTTTGCGCGACGGCGACGCCGATTTCGAGGAGCTTCGGCTGGAGTCGCTGCTACGCGCTGCGCGCGGCGAGCGGAGCGAGGAACTCGCGCAGGTACCGATTGACGAGGTCGGGCTTCTCCTGCTGCACCCAGTGGCCGGAGTCGGGGATGTAGCGGATCTCGAACGAGCCGGTGAACAGATCTTCCATGTTGTAAGTGAGCTCCTTGCGCAGCGCGACGTCCTGCTCTCCCCAAATGAGCATGGTGGGTGCGGCGATTTTGCGAATCGCGCGCTCGCGGTCCGCGCGTGAAGTTCGCAGTGCAGTCCGGAACATCGCGCGGTAGTAATTGATCGCGGCGGTGGCCGAGTACGGATTCTTGAACGCCGCACGATACTGTTCGATGTCCTCGTCGGTGAACGCATCCTTATGCACGGCGCTCTGGCGAAACGCGCGGACGAGCATCCGGTAGTTGCCGGCGCGAAAAAGCGCCTCGGGCAGCCACGGAAGCTGGAAAAAGAACACGTACCAACTGCGCGCCAACTGGCGCGGGCTTGAGCGGAATGCCTGCTCAAGCTTCAATGGATGCGGACAGTTTAGAACCGCGAGACGTTGGACGAACTCTGGACGGTCGGCGGCAAGGCCCCATGCAATGCCGCCGCCCCAATCGTGAGCGACAACCGCGGCGCTTCGGCGCCCGAGTGCCTCGATGAGATGAACGACGTCATTCTGGAGCTTGTCACCGGAGTATTCGCTCACGCCGACGGGCGCATCGGTTTCGCCGTAGCCACGGAGGTCGGGCGCAACGCATTCAAACGTGTCGGAGAGCGCGCGGAGTTGGTGACGCCACGAGTACCAGCACTCAGGAAATCCGTGGAGCATCACGACCAGCGGTCCGCTGCCGGCGCGCGCGACGCGCATGCGAAGACCACTGCGCAGTGTGAGGAATTCGAAACGCCATGGATCGGCCATAAGCGGGTCACCTCGCGATGCGGATGTAACATGGCGAGGAGGCGGGGTGTAGTGGAGGTATCGCACGGGGAATGTGTGGGCTGGAGATGGGAAGAGTTCGGCGGGGGCATTCGAGAAGGACGTGGAGATGGCGGCCGGAGGCTTCGATCCCTTCGACTAGGCTCAGGGCAGGCTCTTCGCGCGAATGATGCGCTCAGGATGACTAAGTGAGCTGAGTGGGGGATGAGGAGCCGTGTCGCTTTGTGAAGAAACAGAGAGCCAGCTTAGAAAAAGCAAAGGCCGCGGGGGGCCGCGGCCTTTGGTGATGCCAGTAGCGTAAACGCCCTGCCCTAGCAGGCTGCTGAAAAAGCCATTTTCAACAGCCTGCTCCCTCTCTCTTATCTCCCTCTGGCCAGGGGGAGAAGATTAGGAAAGAAGCCATCTTTCACGCAGGGTGTTGAGCACGCCTCCGCGTCCGCGGCGCCATGTTCTGAGTTTCTCAACACCCTGCTAGGCGGCAATCTTCGTGGTGCCCTGCATCGCGGGCAACTCCGGATTGCAGACGTAGCGAATCTTGGGAAGCGTGACGTCGCAGGTGGCGAAGCACGCCGAGATCGGATTGTTCACCTTCAAATAGCCGTTCGCGCGAAACGCGTCGTTGTCCAAGTGAACGACGACCGGTCGGCCGCGTTCGGCCTTGCTGAAGACGAAGTCGGGATCGACCTGCACCAATCCGAGCTTGCCGTCCTGCTTGTTGCGCGCAAGGTGCATGCTCGCGATCCATTGGACGTCGTTGCCGCCGATCGCGTCGCGGTCGAGCGATTCGATGTGCAGCACTGACTTGCCGTCGATGGACGCGCGCCCAACCACGCGGTCGTGGCGCTGCTCGAGGGTCACCTTGCCGGGATGGACCGGGAAACCCCATCGCGCCGCCAATTCCTTGCGCGCAGCCTCACTATCGACGATCGAACGAAGCACATGAGCGCGCGGCCGGACCCCGGCGCGGCCGGCGATGCGAACCTCCGCGATCGAGAACGCACCGACCGGGCTGTCGGGATAGTGGGTGAGGTTGAATATGCCGTACTGCGGAATCGATGGGTGCATAGTGCGCGGAATGAGCGCGTCGGCAAGTTCGTCGGTAATCTCCATGTGGATTTCGAGAACTTGCGCACCCTTCAGAATCCACTTCTCGGTGCCGAACCCATTGATGGTCGGGACCGACTCGGCCCACTTTGCCAAATCGAGAGTGCCGAAACGTGGCGGCATCAGCGGCCTCCCGCGGCAGCCGCAGCGTGGTCGTCAGCCGTTTTGAAGTGAGGCATCACTTCCTTGGCGAAGAGCCGGAGGCTGTTTAGCACCTGCTCCTGCGGAATGGTCTCGAGCGCGTTGAGCAGGAAGTTAACCTGGTCCACGCCGGTCGATTCCCACTTCTTCATCTCGCGAACGATGCGCGCGGGATTGCCCATCGCGATGCCCTCGGGCGCGCCGGACTCATCGCCGGGACCTGAGGCCTCCTGGCGAAGCGACGGCAGCAAGCCAAGCGTCGGATACGACTTGGACGGGTAAGCCTCGCGCGCGGCCAGAAGTTGAGCGGCGAGATAGTTGAAGGTCCCGGTGAGCCGCCTTCCGACCTTGACGCCCTCGGCATCGTCTTCGTGGCAATACAGGAAGTTGACGGAGGCGACTTTCTCATTGACGAAGGAACCAACCGGCTCGCAATTGCGAATGATGCGCCGGTAGTTTTTGACCTTGTCTTCCTGTTCCTTGAAGCCGCCGAAAGTCAGGCCGAGGCTGCCCATGCCACGCTCAGCCGCGTCGATTTCGGTGCCGGGGCTGGTGACCGCGACCCACAGCGGCGGATGGGGCTTCTGATACGGCTTGGGCACGATGCATCGCGCGGGCATCGACCACGAACGTCCCTGGTAGGAGTAGCGCTCCTGCGTCCACATCTTGGGCAGGCAGTGGACGAACTCGTCCCAGGTCTTCTTGGTTTCGTCGGGGTTGGCGCGGAATCCGCCGAGTTCGGTCCAAGTGGCGGAGCGGCCAGTGCCGACGTCGAGGCGGCCGTGCGACAGGATGTCCAACACGGCGGTGCGCTCGGCGATTTTGATCGGATGATTGAACTCGGGCACGCAAATCACGATGCCGTGGCCGACGCGGATGTTCTTGGTGACCATCGCGCACGCCGTCAGGAACAGCTCAGGCGCGGAGCAGTGCGAGTACTCCTCGAGGAAATGATGCTCGACGGCGAAGACGGAATGGAAGCCGAGTTCATCGGCGAGCTTCACCTGCTCGATGCAGTTGTCATAGACGGTGCGTTCGGTCTCGCGGTTCCACGGACGTGGAACCGAGATCTCATAGAAGATTCCGAATTTCATCTGGTCACCTCCGCCATACCGGTCGTTTAGCGCAATCCGGGGGCGCTGGAAAGTCCGGCTGGGGTGCCAGACTCCCCAAAAACCAACCGTTCCATGCTACTTTACCGCGCCCTGAGGGCGCCAGCGCTCAGTCAGCCGGCTCTGCCGCGGCGTGCAGTTCGACGCCGTGGCGCTCGCGGCCGAAGAGCGTGACGATGGCGGCGGTCGAGAGTACGCCGGCGGCGATCACCGCGAGCGCCGTCGTGTAGCCGTAGCGTTCGGAGAGGAGCGCCTCGATGTACGCGACGCTTCCGCCGAAGAGCACCCCGAGTTGATAGGCCAAACCGGAGTAAAGCCCGCGCGCCTCAGGCGGTGAGACTTCGGCGAGATGCGCGGGTATCACGCCCCACGCGCCCTGCACCATGAACTGCATCAGGAACGCGCCGATGGTCAGCACGATGATCGAACTTGGATAGATCCAGAGCGGCACGAGCAATGCGCCGAGCATCGCGGCGCTTGCGATCGCGCGGCGCCGGCCGATCAAGTCGGAGAAGTAACCGAACACGAGACCGCCAAACAGAGCGCCGAGCTGGTAGATGACGACGATGGCCGCGACGGCGCGCGGGGTGAGACCGCGCTGCTTTTCGAGAAAGGTCGGGTACATGTCCTGGGTGCCGTGCGAAATGAGGCTCATCGCGGTCATGAACACGACCAGGTAGAGAAACGACGGAAGGTTGGAGCGGATCGCGAGCAGAATTTGGCCGCGGTCAGGGCGCGTGCGCTGCCAGGTCTTCGACTCCGGGACTTTCGATCGGATGTAAATTGTCAGCAGCGCAGGGAGTCCGCCCACGAAGAACATCGCGCGCCAGCCGAAGTAGGGAAATATGAAGAAGTACGCGGCGGCGGCGAGCAGGTAGCCGACCGCATAGCCCTCCTGAAGAATCCCGGAGAAGAAACCGCGGCGCTCCTTCGGGATCGCTTCCATCGCGAGCGACGATCCCACGCCCCATTCGCCGCCCATGCCGATTCCATAGAGCGCACGCAGCACCAGAAAGACCATGTATGTCGGCGCGAGACCGCTCAGAACCTCCACGACGGAATAGAAGATAATGTCGATCATCAGTGGCGTGCGACGGCCGTAGCGATCGGCCATCCAGCCGAAGATGAGCGCGCCAATCGGGCGGAAGGCGAGCGTGACTGTGAGCGTAAAGGCGACGTCGGCGATGGACACGCCGAAGTCCTTCGCGACCGCGGGCAAGACCATGACGAGCACGAAAAAGTCGAACGCGTCGAGGGTCCAGCCCAGGAAGCTGGCGGTAAGTGTGTGGAACGCCTCGCGTGGCGTGATTTTCCGCGCGCTGGAAAGTTCAGGTACGGCCGCGCCCGCACTCATGGCGTGCAATGTTTAGTCGAATCGGCGCGGCGCGGAAAGTGCGCTCGCTTGGTCGCGCGCGCGTTATCTGCCGGTGGTACGCGACTTCCAGCGGCGAGCCGACCGCACGGCATCTTGAGTTAGACAAGGGCGTTGCGCGATAAGAACTAGACGGGGTGCGTGCTTCACCAATCGACGGAGGGCGAGTTCATGTTCAACGGAATCAAAGTGATCGACGCTGACGGGCACGTGATGGAGCCCAACGAACTGTACGACCGGTACATCGATCCCAAGTTTCGCGACGACTTGGAGGAGCTGAAGCGAGTTGCCGAGACGCGCTCAGGGAAATGGTTCTTCGGCATCTTCCATCAGCTCAACACGGGGCGGCCGTTGGGCGTCGCCGAAGTGGACAAGCCGCTGTTTCGCTCGGGACGCAAGCCGGTGGGCGAGTCGCCAGACGTGCGCGGCGGATTCGATCCGCACATCCGCATCAAGGACATGGACCGGGAGGGAATCGACGTCGCGGTGTGTTTTGCGACGGTGGTATCGAGCTTCTGCGCGCTCAAGAGCGTGGAGTTCGAGGTCGCGATGGTGCGCGCGTACCATCGGTGGCTCGCGGACTACTGTTCGGCGTACCCGGCGCGGATAAAGGGCGTCGCAGTGGTGCCGATGCGCGCGCCGGAAGTGGCGGCGGAGGCGATTCGTGCGGCGTCGAAGGAGCCGTGGTGCGTGGGTGTGTATCTATCGGGTCACATGGAAGACAAGCTGCTCGACCACCCGGCATTCGACCCGATTTGGCGGGCATGCCAGGAGGAGGACCTGCCGGCGTGTTTCCACGGCGGCACGGCGCGACCACCGTACGGCGCAGGCACATTCGAGATGGGGAATAATCTGTTCCTGCAACACTCGGCGACCAACCCGTTCGAAGTGATGCGCGCGACCGCCTCGCTCATCGGCGGCGGTGTGCTCGACCGGTTCCCGAAGTTGCGCGTCGCGTTCCTCGAGGCGGGCGTCGGCTGGCTGCCATTCTGGATGGAGCGGCTCGACGAACATTATGAGCTGATGCCCGAGTACGTGCCGTTCCTCAAGCGCAAGCCGTCGGAGGTGGTGCGGTCGGAGAACTTCTTCATCTCGTGCGACCCTGATGAGGAGACGCTGCCGTACGTGGTTGAACACGTGGGCGCCGACCATATCTTGTATGCGTCGGATTACCCGCACTTCGATGGGCGCTATCCGTACACGGTGAAGCTCACGGCGAGCCGGGAGTCATTTGCGCCCGATGTGCCGCGCAAGATTTTGCACGACAACCCGGTGCGGCTGTACACGCGGCTTGGGTAAGAAGAGCGCGGGCGAGGTCAGAATGGCGGGTGCGTTGGACGCGCTAACTTGACTGCAATTCCGAGGGCCACCTATAGTTGACCTCTGAGGTCCATTAATGGCGAGCGCGATAGCTCCAGGCTCGCAAACCCCTATAAACTAAGGGTTTTCCGAACGATCCGGCACCTGAAAAGATGAAGCGACGCGAGGAAATGACCTTCTGGGAGCGGCTTTACCTCCCGGAAATCCTGAAGGGCATCGCGGTGACGAACTATCACTTCGCGCGCAACCTTGCGGTGCACACTGCGCACTTGCTGGGATTGGCCAAGGGGCGCAAAGCCGCGACCACCACGCTTTATCCCGAAGAGCGCAAGTACTACCCCGACCATTTCCGCGGCAGCCATCGGTTGACGCTTCGCGAGGACGGCGCGGTGCGCTGCACGGCTTGTTTTCTGTGCGCGACGGCATGCCCCGCTCAGTGCATTTACATTGAAGCCGGCGAGTCGCCTGACCCGCTGATTGAAAAATACCCGGTGCGATACGAGATTGACACGTTGCGCTGCATCTACTGCGGGCTGTGCGTCGAGGCGTGCCCATGCGACGCGATTCGGATGGACACCTATGTTCATCCGCGCATCTGGGGCTTTGACCGCAAGGACTTTGTCGAGACCAAGGAGCAGCTGATGCACCGGTCGCGCGTGCTCGCCGAGAAGGGCCGCGACGGCAACATGCAGGAGATGCTGGAGTGGTACCGTGAACAGGAAGCCGAGGTGTACAACCCGCTTCGGCCCGAGCTGCGCACCTACGCCGAGCGCGCGCTACCCCAGCCGTGGGATGCGGACAAAAGCCCGAAGGAGCTCCCCGCGATACCGCGCCACCCGTCGCGCAACGGAGGGTAGCCAATGACGCGCGTCACGATTGCGCTGATGCTGGCCGGGTTGGCAGCGCTGGCGGTCGGATACTCGAAGGGCGTTAGTATCATTCACGGCGGCGACGTTTTGAGCCACCTGTACTGGTCGACGGGCGCGATATTCGCCGTGCTGCTTGGCGACGTGATCGCGATCGCGCATCTGTCGCGCGCGGAGAGGATGATTCGCGAGCTGCGGGCGCTCTGCGAGCGCAATGGAATCCAGTACGGTCAGGCGGAAGGTTGAGCTATAGTCGTTGTCCTCAGAAGGCGCCGCCAAGGCTCCATCAGAGGTGTTGCGCATGACTCAGATTGAATCTGCACGCAAAGGGATAGTCACCCGCGAGATGACCGAAGTCGCGGAGGACGAAGGAGTGCTCGCTGAAGAGGTTCGCGCGCGAATCGCAAGCGGCGAGACGGTCATTCCGCACAACAAGCATCATGAGTTCCGCGCCATCGGAATCGGCAAAGGACTGCGCACCAAGGTTAACGCGAACATCGGCGCGTCAAACTTCCACCAGCTGCTGGAGGAGGAAGTCGAGAAGCTCTACACCGCGATTCGGTTTGGCGCCGACTCGGTGATGGACCTTTCGACCGGCACGGACCTCGACAAGATTCGCGCGGAGCTGCTCTCGCGCGCGCCGGTGATGCTCGGCACGGTGCCGATCTACCAGGTCGCGTCCGAGCGCTCGATCATGGAACTGGAGAAGGAATTTTTCCTCGACGTGATCGAGCGGCAGGCGAAGCAGGGCGTCGATTACATGACGCTGCATTGTGGCGTCACGCGCGAGACGGTCAAGCGGCTGCGCGGCCATCAGAGGATCGAAGGAATCGTGTCGCGCGGCGGCGCGCTGCTGGCATCGTGGATCGAGCGCACCGGCAACGAAAACCCGCTCTACGAATACTTCGACGACGTGTGCGCGATACTGCGCGCGCACGACGTAACGATCTCGCTCGGCGACGGGCTCCGGCCCGGTGCGACCGGCGATGCGACCGACCGCGGGCAGTTGGCGGAGTTGCTCGTACTCGGAGAGTTGACCGAGCGTGCGCGCGCCAACGGCGTGCAGGTGATGATCGAAGGGCCGGGGCACGTGCCGCTCGATCAGATCGAAGCGAACGTCCAGCTCGAGAAGCGGGTGTGCTCGGGAGCGCCCTTCTACGTTCTGGGGCCGCTGACTTGCGACGTCGCGCCCGGCTACGATCACATCACGGGCGCGATTGGCGGCGCGATTGCGGCGGCCGCGGGCACGGATTTTCTGTGCTACGTGACGCCGGCGGAGCATCTGAGGCTCCCCGACATCGACGACGTGCGCGAAGGCGTGATCGCTACTCGAATCGCGGCGCACTCGGGCGACCTCGTGAAGGGCGTGCGCGCGGCGAAGGTCTGGAACGATCAGATGTCGCGCTATCGCAAGGCGCTCAACTGGGAAGGCATGTACGCGATGGCGATGGACCCCGACAAGGCGCGCCGATACAAGGAAGAAAGCGAAGCGGCGGGCTCGAACGTGTGCAGCATGTGCGGCTCGCTCTGCTCGATCAATGTGGACAATGCGGCGCTGAAGTTCACCAAGCGGCGCGCGCTTGCAGAGACCGAGGCTCATGCCACCGGAAGATAATCACAACGAACCCGACGTCGCAGCGGCGCTCAAGCAGGAGAATCGCGATCAGGACGGCGTGGCTCGCCGGCTCGAAGACTTCCGCGGGCACAACGTGGTGCTCTATTTCTACCCCGCTGACGACACGCCCGGCTGCACGGTGGAGGGCAAGGAGTTTCGCGACCTGCACGATCAGTTCAAGGCAGTCGATACTGTCGTGATCGGTGTGAGCACTGATTCGGTCGAGCGCCACAAGAACTTCGCGGAGAAGCACGCGTTCCCGTTCATCCTGCTCGCGGATACGGAAGGAGCGCTTTCGGGGAAGTTGGGTGTTTTGCGCAACGGCCGTGCGGCGCGCTCGACGTTCGTGCTCGATCATGATTTGAAGCTGCGCCGGGCGTTCCACCAAGTCACCCCGCGCGGCCACGCGGCCGAGATTCTGAATTTCGTTCGCACCGTAGTGGAATCGCACCGCATGCTGGGCGGCTGATTAGCCCGTCCTGCACGGACCGGCCGCAGCGGATATAGTCAGGAGTTGAGCCCGGTGGTCGTTTCGGGCGAAGCGGAAACAGCAATGGCAAAAACCTCGAAGAACATAATCGACGAAGCGCGCGCGCAGATTAAACAGATCGACATCGACGAAGCGCGCAAGATGCTCGAGCGGCCCGGCACCGTTCTCATCGACGTGCGCGAGAGCGATGAGTGGCGTCAAGGGCACATCGGCGAGGCGATCGGAATTCCGCGCGGATTTCTGGAGCTGCGCGTCGAGGAGAAGCTGCCGGACCACAAGGCGCCGGTGATTTTGCAGTGCGCGTCGGGGACGCGCTCGCTGCTCGCGGCGCGGACGCTTCGCGAGATGGGCTATGAGAACGTGTACAACCTGACCGGCGGCTTCAACGCGTGGAAGGACCGCGGGCTGCCATTCGTAGCCGAGCGCCAGTTCACCGCTGACGAGTTGACGCGCTATGCGCGTCACTTCGTAATTCCGGAAGTCGGCGAGAAGGGGCAGGCGAAGCTGCTCGACGCAAAGGTGCTGCTGCTCGGCACCGGCGCGCTCGCGTCGCCGTCGGCACTTTACCTTGCGGCGGCGGGCGTCGGAACGATCGGGCTCATCGATTTCGACGTGGTCGATTTGTCGAACCTGCAACGCCAGATCATCCACACCACAGATCGCGTCGGAATGCTCAAGACGGAGTCAGCGCAAAAGTCGATTAACGCGCTCAACCCCGGCGTGAAAGTGATTCGGCACGACGTGCGGCTTACGTCGGAGAACGCGCTCGAGGTCGTAAAGGACTATGACGTCGTCGTGAACTGCGGCGATAATTTCCCGGCGCGCTACTTGATTAGTGACACTTGCGTGCTGCTCAAAAAGCCGCTCGTGGACGGCGCGATTTATCGTTTCGAGGGCAACGCGACGGTTTTCTACCCGGACCACGGCGGACCGTGCTACCGGTGCCTCTATCCCGAGCCGGCGCCGGCGGACCTTGCGCCGTCATGCGCGGAGGCGGGTGTGCTGGGCGCGCTGCCCGGATTGATTGGGTCGATCGAAGCGCTGGAGGCGATCAAGTTGATCATCGGCGCGCCGAACTCGCTAATCGGTCGAATGCTCTACTTCGACACTCTTTCCGAGCGTGACTACGTGAGAATGCTGCGCATCAAGCGTGACCCGAAATGCCCGGTGTGCGGCGATCATCCTACGCAGAAAGGGCTTATCGACTACGAGGCGTTCTGCGGACTCGCGAACGGCAACGGCACGGGCGCGGAGACGGAAAGCGCGCACGAATCGACGGGCGCAGCGGCAAGATAGCGAGACGTGGTCTGGCCCGTTACGGGCGGCAATTCGCGTTCGAACAGCTTCCCAAAGACCGCGAACTGTATGCTGCCGCGAGGCCGAGGCCCGCAAGACAGAACTTGGCGCGTGGTCGATACCGCCGCCCAAGCCACGCTAAGACGGGGCCGAGAGGCACATGAACCGCGAAATATTCAGGCTACTGGGCGCCTGTGCGACTGCAGACCGCGTCATGCCGCCGACGCAACTATATAACGAAGGCTGGATGCTTCGGCTCGCGCTCGATTGGTTCAACAAGACCAAAAGCGTAGGCCATCCTCTGTCCCTGAGCAGCGGCGCCCGTTGGTATTGCGAGGCGCTGCTCCGATCGCAATTCTTCGCAACGCGTCAACGCGACCCGCTCGCCGAAGGCTGGACGCACGCCGATGCGATCATCGGCAATTTCACAATCAGGGCAGGCGAAGCGATACTCGACCCGGATGCGCAAGAGGTAAAAGTTACTGAAGCCAAATTGTTCAGCCCGCTCTCTGGAAAAACGAACCACGCCCCCAGCTTCGATCAAGCGGCGAGGAACGTTGCATGTATTGCCGAGATGCTGCACCAAGCGAAGCGCAAACCCGACCAGATGACGAACCTCGGTTTCTATCTGTTAGCGCCGGATTCCCAGATTAGAGCGGGAGTCTTTGGAAATCTCGTCACTCATCAAAGCATCAGGGCGAAAGTGTGCGACCGAGTAGCCCGTTATCAAGACCGCAACGACTACCAAGCCAAGCAAGTGTGGGCCGAGGAGTGGTTCGAGCCGACCGTAAGCCGTATGGATATCCAAACAATTTCCTGGGAATCCTTGGCTGCCTTTATCACCGACCACGATCCGGAGTACGGCCGCCGCTACATTGAGTTCTACCAGCGCTGCATCGAGTTTGCGGGTGCCATAAGAGGATCGGCGTGATAAGCGCGGCCGTAATAGCCCTGCTGCTACTTGGAATGCTGGACGCGAGGGACCAAGCGAGCCTGAATCTGGCGGGAATCCTGATAACTGCGTACCTACTCGTGTACTTCTACGTAAGAAAGCTCCGCAGGGAATTGCAAAGGCTGAGGGATACGCTGGAGCGGAGGACGAGCCATACCCGTGAGCTCATGCCGACCCGCAACAGACGACCTAACTTTGGCGGGACCCGCCACCGCGCGGCTGATGCGAATCGATGAGGTTTGTGACGGGCGCTCCAGCGGAGCGCCCGTTGTGCATGCGGGCCTTGCGCGCGCGGCAGCGTAGCATTCGACGATGGCGCTGGGACCGTTTCACGTGGCGGACAGGATCAAGCACGCAACTGGAATTAGGGGAATTGCGCTGCTGATGCGTCACGGGGAGACCGCGTGGAATCGCGAGGGGCGCGTGA
>CAYSCX010000044.1:0-16950 GCA_964429575.1 uncultured Binatia bacterium (SeqCode)
TCGCGGCGCGCCGCAGTTGCGGCGGACCCGGGCGGCCAGCCGGCCGTCGAACCACCGCGCCGCCGCATCGCTTGAGCGCAAATGCCGATACCGCCCGTCGGCGGCAAACTTGCTGCTCCCCCACGTTACTTTTGCAGCGAACCAAATGCGAATTTCTAGTAATTCTTTCTCCCAAACATCGCGATTCGTACTCGTACCGCGTCTTCGATTCTCATAGACTCACTCTCCGATTCGATCGTGCTCGACTTTTTCGCTGATGAGAGGAGTAGGTTGACGGATGAATGCTTACAAATGGATCGCGCTTCCAGCGCTCTTGCTCCTGGCGATTGCGCCGCCGGCGTTCGCAAAGGACAAAAGCTTCGGCATCCTTTCGGTCGAATGCTTCATCGGTGAAGCTGCGGCGATGGTGACGGTCTCGCCGGCAATTATGTGGCCGCCGAATCACAAGCTCGCTGACGTGGTCCTCTCGCTATCGCTTGCCGACCCCGCCAGCGGCCCCGTTGATGTCAGCCTGACCGTGGACGGCATCACTCACGACCAGGAGGCCAGCGAAAACGAAGGCGGCCACGGCTGTGGCAAACCGACCGCCAAGCAGGGCGCGGATTGGGCGCCGACTGTTTTCAGTTCACTCACCGCAAGTGGAACACTGGAGTTCGCTACTGACTCGCTTTTGCTTGAAGGCATCCAGCTCCGCCGTGAACGATGCGCCCAGGACGGCACGCGAATGTACGAAATCAGCGTGATATGCTGCGATGAGACCGACGTGACCAGCCCGGTCTGCGACCCCGTCATTCTGAACGTCACCGTCCCCAAGAGCAGAGGCAAAGGCCCGTAATCGCAGCGGTCCGGCGCGCACGGCCGTCGTAGGGGCGCACAGCCTGCCCTGCCTGCCCTGAGCGCAGTCGAAGGGAGCGCAGTCGAAGGGGCTGTGCGCCCTTCTTTTGACCAACCCGACCAACGGGAGCGATCTGTCAGCGCTCATTCCACTTCATGCCATTGGGAGTCGCGACTCGCGACCGAGCCCGCTCGAACCGTACCCACCTGATATGCGTTTTGTGCAAAGATGTCCGCGACACGGCGCAATCACCCGACGAAAGGATTTCACCGATGGATGAGAACGCAAAGAAAAAGGCTCTGCTCATGATTCCCTACGGGCTGTTCGTGCTCGGCGCCAAGCACGGAGACAAGCAGACCGTCGCCACCGTGAACTGGGTCACGCAAACCAGCTTCAATCCCCCGCTGGTGGTCGTCGGCGTGAAGAAGGACTCCGGCGCGCACGATCTCGTCAAGCAGTCGAAGAAGTTCACCCTCTCGGTGCTCGCCACCGGCCAGAAGTCGATCGCAACTTCATTCTTCAAGCACGTCGAGCCGGTCGGCGGGAAGTTCGGCAATTTCGCGTTCGAGCCGGGCAAGTGCGGAGCGCCGATCATCAGCGACGCGGCCGCGGCGGTCGAATGCGAGGTGGTCGGATTCTACGAACTGGGCGACCACTCAACGGTGGTCGGACGCGTCACCGAGGCGACTCTGAAGAACGAATCCGAAGTGCTGACTCTGAAAGAGTGCGGCTTCCAGTACGGCGGCTGAGAGCCTGCCCTGAGGCTACCGAAGGGTCGCCGGCCGCGCGCCCGTCCGGCCTGCTCGCAATACGGCGCCCTACCTAACCCCGGCCCTTCCCTAAAGGGAAGGGAGAAGGACATGCACTCTTCCACTGCGCCGGCTTCGCCATCCGGCGACTGGGTTCTATGCGAACTCCCATCTCACCGAAGCCCCGCTTCTCTCTGTTTCCGGTTCCCCTTCCCTTTAGGGAAGGGGTCAGGGGTTAGGTCGTCACCTATGCAAAGCTCTCCTCCGGGGGAGCCCGAGCGAGGGAGCGGGCGGTTGAAATCGCTTCTTCAACCGCCTGCCACGCCGTGCCGGCTGTCACCGTAGTTCAGTGCCCTAATGGCCGCCGGCAGTGACCGACTCGATCGCCCACACTGGATGAATTTCCATCCAGCCGTGATCGATGACGTACGGCCCCACCACCTTCACACGCGCGCCGACCGGCGGCATCGCGAGGTTCGCACCGCTGCAGATTCCGAAGTCGAACGGACCCTTGAGCCAGCCTTCGACGCGTTCGATCAACCCCAGGTTCACAACGACAGGTGACCCGGGACGGCAACCGGATTGGTCAGCGGGAACGATCTCGCAGATCAGCGTCGCGCCCTGTTCGCGCCGGTTGTAGTCGTTGAGCAGGTGTTCGTCGGCGGGCGCAAGCTGGAGATTGAATTTGAGATCCCCGTCGGGTGACCGGCGCGCGCGGGTGACGGTGCCGGTCACTTCGAGGCAAGGCGCGACGACCTCGAGACGCGCGGGATGATGGACGCCGGCGAGTGGATCGCCCCGGCGGCATTCGGGAGGCACGGCGCTCGAGTCTGCCGGCGGCTGCGCGGCAAGCCGGGGTGCTGCGGCGCAGCACAGCATCGCTGCGATCAGCACAGCTTGCCTGATCGGGACGGACCAAGCCATTCCTCGAATCTCCCATCATGCAAGGGAGCTGGCCAGGCGTTCGCGGCGCATCTCAGACCGCCCATTCCCGTGGCATAATCGGGACGGATGCAGAACCACGAAATCGCAAAGGTTCTCGATGAGATCGCCGACCTGCTCGAAATCTCCGGCGAGAACTTCTTCCGCGTGCGCGCCTATCGCAACGCCTCCCGCACAATCAACGATCATCCCGTCCAAATGTCCGAACTCGACGTCGACGAACTACAAGAGATTCCCGGCATCGGCGCCGACCTCGCGCAAAAGATTCAGACCTGCGTCGCCACCGGCGACATCCCGCTCCATCGCGAGCTCGTAAGCAAGGTTCCGCCGGGGCTCCTTGACCTCACGCGCATACCCGGCCTCGGCCCCAAGCGCATCAAGGCGCTCTGGGAGGACCTCGGCGTCAAAAGCCGCGATGACCTCAGGCGCGCCGCCGCCGCCGGCGCCCTCATGTCGTTGCCCGGGATGGGCGCGAAGCTTCAGCAGCGAATCCTAAAGTCGCTGGACCAGCTCGAAAAGGATCACCCCGACCGAATATTGTTCCACGACGCCGCCCATATCGCCGACGCGCTCGTCGCGCACATGAAGAAATGCTCCGCCGTCAAAAAGCTCGACGTCGCCGGAAGTTTCCGCCGCCGCCGCGAGACCGTCGGCGACCTCGACTTGCTCGTCGTCTCCACGCATCCCGAACCTGTGATGAAACACTTCCTCGACTACCCGCGCATCGCCGAGAAACTCGGCGCGGGCGCCACCAAGGCGAGCGTCGTTCTGAAGGACGGCCTTCAGATCGATCTTCGCGTCGTCGAGCCACCGAGCTACGGCGCTGCGCTGCTCTACTTCACCGGCTCCAAAGCCCACGGCGTTCACCTTCGAAAAATCGCGCAATCGCGAAAACTTCTTCTCAATGAGTACGGTTTGCTCCGCGACGACAAGCCGGTCGCCGGCGAGTCCGAGGAGGGCGTTTACAAAGCGCTCGGCCTTGTGTGGATTCCGCCCGAACTGCGCGAGGACCGCGGCGAGATCGAAGCCGCCGCGAAAGGCCATCTGCCCAAACTCATCAGCCGCGACGACTTGCGCGGCGACCTGCACACCCATTCCACCTGGACCGACGGCCGCGCGTCCATCGCGGACATGGCGAAGAGCGCGCACGCCCACGGTCTCGAATACTTCGCGGTCACCGACCACTCGCAACGCCTCAAGATGGCGCACGGCCTCGATCCCAAGCGCCTGCGCGAACAGTGGAAGGAAATCGAGAAGCTCGGCTCCAAGCTTCGCGGCATCACCCTGCTGCGCGGCATCGAGGTGGACATCCTCGAGGACGGCGCGCTCGACCTTCCCGACCACGTACTCGCCGAACTCGACTGGGTCGTCGCTTCGGTCCACTCCAAGCTCGATCAGGATCAGAAGACCATGACGCGCCGGCTGCTGAAGGCCATCCGCAATCCCAATGTCAACGTGATCGGCCATCCGAGCAACCGCCTGATCGGCCGCCGCCCGCCCAGCAACTTCGATCTCGCCGAGGTGCTGCGCGTCGCGCGCGAAGAAGGCTGCGCACTCGAAGTGAATTCCCAGCCCGAACGCCTCGACCTGGTTGACAGCTCCTGCATCGCTGCGAAGGAGGCGGGCGTGCACCTCGTCATTTCGAGCGACTCACATCACCCGCACGATTTCGACGGCCTCGACTATGGCGTCAATCAGGCGCGCCGCGGTTGGGTGGAACCTAACCAGGTGTTGAACACTCTGCCGCTCGCCAAGTTCCGAAAGAGCCTGCGTTAGCCGCGCCGTGCGCCCTCTTTCTTCTGCGGCCCCGACCAACGGGAGCGACCCCCCTGCCAACCTTCGCCTTCCTCTTATTGGCCGTCGCGACTCGCGACTCCGATCCGGGGCAACACTTGGTCGGTGAAAAGCGTGAAAGATTGGTGACTGAGCGGAGCGCACAGAAGATAGTTCAGAAACATCTCTTCGCGCAGCCGTTGGATCTGGTCCACGACCGATTCCGGTGTCCCATAGAGCACCACGCCGTTGAGATAGCGCTCGACCAGAGCCTCCGGCGGCTCTTCGCGCCCGGGCGTGACATCCAGTGAGGGGCTTGCATACGCCTGGTGCTGCGGTCCGACGTACGAGTTGCCCAGCCACCGCACTCCCTGTCGCGCCACTTCCTCCGCCTCGCGCTGAGTCCCGCCCAAGGCCACAAAGCGCGCCATGGGCAGCTCGCGGCCCTCGATCGAATAGCCGTTCGCCTCTAGCTCGGTGCGGTACAGCTCGCGCTTGCGCGCAATCTCGCGATAAGTCGAGTGCGGATCCATCAGGATGGAGAATCCGCGCTTCGCCGCGCGAATTATCGCCTCCGGCGACCCCGCGGCGAGCCAAACCGGCGGGTGCGGTTTCTGCAGCGGCTTGGGCAGCACCTCGATGTCATCAAAGTGGTAGAAGCGCCCGTCGTGGCTGAGCCGCTCCTGTCTCCACGCCTTGAGCACGATATCGACGGTCTCGAGGAACCGGTCGGCGCTTTGCTCGGGCGTCACCCCAAAGGCGCGGAATTCGGTCCGGTCAAAGCCCCGGCCGGCGCCCCAATTGACCCGGCCGCCCGAAAGAATGTCGAGCATCGCGACTTCCTCGGCGAGCCGCAGCGGGTGATAAAACGCGGCGAGAGAAACCGCCGTGCCGATGCGGAGCTTGCGCGTGCGCGCCGCAACCTGAACTCCCATCATGTGTACCGACGGGCACACGCTGAACGAGTGGAAATGGTGCTCGGCGAGCCAGACCGCATCGTAGCCGCTCCGGTCCATGATCTCGATTCGCTGCAGCGCGCGCTCGAAGACGGTCTCGATAGCGACCCGGCGCTCAGGCCAACTGAAGAACTGCAGGACTCCCGCCTTCATCCAAGCTTCCCGGACCGCATTGCCCTCTCAGCAAATCAGCACGCAAAGCGAATCGGCGTCAAACCGAAGGCTGAGCCCTACGCTTGGGCGTGCTGCGCGCTCGCCATCAGGTGCTGAAGCCGCACGGATGGAAATTCGCCGGGCCCGAGCAGCATGGTCCCGAACGAGACCAGCTCATCGATGGCCCATTGCTCGGATGATGCCGCGCGCTGGATGAGTGCGCCCTCAGGATCCGCGGCAAGCCGCTGCGAAATCGCGACCGCGCTCTGGTAATGAACCCCGAGCTGCGCGTCGCGCTCGCGCGTGAAGTTCGATAGAGTCTCGGCGTCGATGAAGCGTCCGCGCCCCGCCGCGAACCAGCGGTCGGCCATTCGCGCCATGATCTCGGCGCTCATCAGCGCAAACGAATGGCCTTGGCCGAGGATCGGGTCGACATGCAGACCCGCGTCGCCCAGCAGCAGCGCACCGTTGCAGACCGGCGTCCGAAGCGTGTTGTAGAGCTTCGGCACCGCGAACACCTTGCTCGCCAGCGTCGCGTCGCTCAAAGCCTGCGCGCGAACCTCCGACGCCGCCACCCGGCGGTGATAGCTCCCCGGCAAATCACGCTTGAACTCGCCGAGTTCCGCCGAATCGAATCCCACTCCCGCGACCACCAGCCCGTTCTCACAGCGGCACGCGATGTGAAACGTCCCCGGCTCCGCGTCGTACTCGGTGTATAGCAGGCCGTCGAGCTGGTCGATCCGGGCGCCGGAGTAATAGGCATAGTAATAGGAACGCGCGCACGGCACGTCGGTACGGGTAAACGCGCCCGCAATCTTCTCGCCCGCGATACGCCCGACGGTTGAGCGCATTCCATCGGCGCCGATCACGAGCGGCGCGAATAAATCGCGCGAACCGGCGGGATCCTCGCCGCGGATACCAACCACCGCATCGTCGGCCACCAGCACGTCAGTTATGCGGAAGCGCTCGCGGACCGCGACGCCATCCACATCGCGCGCGAAGTTCAGCATCGCTGCATCCATCAGCACCCGCCCAAGGCAAATGCCGGACCGTTCGGCGCCGGTCGCGTCGCGCATCGTGCCGACGACGTCCGACGCCGGCGTGCGCTGGCGCATTCGGTTGAAGACGTGCCCGCCCAACCGGACCAGTTCATCGAATGCGCCGATCCGCTCCAGGACCCGTGCGCCTCCGCCGAGCACGATGTGGGTTGAGATGATATCGCTTGGAAAGCCCGCCTGATCGACGATCAGCACCTTGCGGCCCTGTCGCCCGAGCAGAATCGCCGCCGCGCTGCCCGCCACGCGCGCACCGACAATAATCACGTCCAAGTTCTGCGGCTGCGCCGACATGACAGCTGGCGAGATCGCCGGCCGATGATGGCACGCCCGCCGCTACGGGTCGAACCCTGCCTGCCCGATTCGTTTGCGCTTGTCGGCTGCGTGCGTGGGTCATAGTTATTGGACGAACGAGACCGAGCGTCCATGCGCCGCGGCCCTAGCAGGGTGCGAAAAAAGCTATCCAAGGTACGATGCGTTCAGCAACCAGGCTGGCACCCTGCATGAAAACTGGCTTCCTTCCTCAATCTTCTCCCCCTGACCAGGGGGAGATAAGAGAGAGGGAGCAGGCTGCGAAGCCTTTTCCCGCAGCCTGCTAGCGGCCAATCAACCCGGAGGTGAGACCATGGCAACATATATTCTTCTGAGCCGCTGGACTCAGCAGGGAGTGGCGAACGTCGCGCAACTGCCGGCGCGAATCGACGCGATCCGGCAGATGTTTCGCGCCAACGGCGCGGAGGTAAAGGACGCGTTCGTCGTCACGGGACAATACGACACGGTGCTGGTCCTTGAAGCACCGGACGACGAGACCTGCGCGCGGCTGTGCCTCGCGATCGGCAAAGCGGGAAACGCGCGGACCGAAACGCTGCGCGCATTTCGCGAGAACGAATGGCGGCGCATCGTCGCGAACCTGCCGTAGCAGGCGGTCGAAAGAGGCGTTTTCAACCGCCTGCTCCCTCTCTCGCGTCTCCCCCAAAGGGGGGAGAACATAAGGAAGGAAGCCGGCTTGCACGCGGGTCGTTGAGGAGCGCGCACTTCACTTTTCAACCGCAGGCCATTTCTCGACGCCCTGCCAGTGCCGTTCCAACTATTTTTACCGAAGACGATAGAACGCTGCCCCGAGCCAGGTTGGCAAACTTTCCCACGTCAGTTAGCACCAACAAGTTGGAACGGCGCCAGGGGCGCATTGGTCTCGCAGGCGCGCGATGAAGTACGCACATCTGATCTGGAGGAACCTCCAGCGCAATCGCCGCCGCACTATCCTCACGGTCGCGGCGATCGCCGTCGCGGTGTTCGTGTACTCGATGCTCGCCGCGCTACCAAGCCTCGTCAACTTCGTGCTCGGCGGCGGCGCCTCCGCGCGCCGCATCATCACGCACAGCAAGTCGGGCGTCTTCTACACCCTCCCCGAGGCGCATTTGCGAAAGGTCCGCGAAGTCCCGCACATCGACGCCGCCGTGGCGTTCACCTTCTTCGGCGGCATCTATCGCGACCCGTGGGCGCAGCTCGGCTTCGCGATCGATCCAGATCGTACCCGTGAAGTCTGGCCCGACTGGGGCATCACTGCCGAATCGGCCGCCGAGTTCAGCCGAATTCGGACCGCCGCGCTCGCGTCGCCCAACCTCATGCGCCGCTATGGCTGGCACGTTGGCCAGCAGATCATGCTGCGCGGGACGATCTATCCGGTGAGTGTGAGCCTGCAAATCGTGGGCGAGCTTGGAGACCGCGTACCGCCCGACACGCTCCTCATGCGCCGCGACTATTTGAACGAACTGCTCGGCGCAAGCGCCCCCGTCAACGCGGTCTGGGCGCTCGCCGACCGCACTGAGTCGCTCGACGGTGTGATCGCGGCTATCGACCGCCAATTCGCCAACTCCGCAGCTGAGACACAGTCGGAGTCCGAATCGAGCTTCGTCGAGGCTTTCGCGAACGTGCGCTCAATTTTCAACGTCATTCACGCCGTCGCGGCAATCGTCGTGTTTACAATTGCGCTCGTCGCGGCGAATACCGCGGTGATGGCTATTCGTGAGCGCCGCGGCGAAATCGCGGTGATGCGCGCCATCGGCTTCGGCCCGTTCTTGATCCTCGGGATCGTGCTCGCCGAGTCGATATTCATAGGGTTGCTCGGAGGGCTGGCCGGATGCGCAGCGGCCTACATCGTTCAAATCGCGTTCCCCGCCGCGACACTCGTGTTCGGCCCGGTCGATCTCCTGTCGATTCCGACCCGCGTGGTGCTGCAGGGGTTCGCGGTCGCAATCGCCATCGGCGTTGCCGCCGGCATCGTTCCCGCGGTCACCTCGATGCGCGCGAACATCGTGGCCTCGCTGCGCGCCGTCGCGTGACGAACCGCAAGAGTTCAGTCCGTTCGGCGCCAGTCGAAGTCCTCGGTCGGGCGTTCCTCAAATCGCGGCAGCGCGTCCGTCACCTCGAACCACGGCGCCTTCGACCCTTCGAAAATCCAGCACACCACCCGCGCGTCGAGCGCAACGTCATAAATGCCCGCCGCCATGCACATGTCCGCATCGCCCGACGGCCCCGGCGGCAGCGGCGCGGGACATCCGCACACCGAACAAAACTGCGTCGTGAAATACTGCGCCTGTGGAACCTTGTACGACCTCACCAGCTCGCGCCCGCGCAGAACGCGCACCGCATCAACCGGAACGTGCAGGCAGCTATCGTGCGCGCTGCCGGTAGCCTTGCGATCGCGCGAGCACAGACAGTTGTGAATCGTGTCCAGCGAGCCGCCAACCTCGTATGCGACCGCTCCGCAAAGGCAGCTCGCGCGCGCCGGTCCATTCGGGGCCTCGCTGGTCGGGGCGCAATCCGTCAGACCCTCGAACTCCGCGGACGACCCTTCGAACCGGGGAAGATCGTCAGTGATCTCGTGCCAATTCGCCTTCGATGCGACATGAAGATGCGCCGACGGACGCACGCCGGGATCGTCATCAAGCGATCCGGCCGGCACTACGATCTGGTTGCCACCCGCTCTGGGAGCCGGAGATCCGCAGCGCCCGCAGAATGCTCTGCTGTGCCCTGCCGACGTCTGGAACTTCGCTAGTAACGACTCGCCGCGCGTCCAGCGCAGCCCGTCGGCCCCCGTCGCGAGCCAGGTGGCGAACGCCGCGCCGGATTCCTTGCGGCACTTCAGGCAGTGGCAGAACCACATCGGTCGGACCGCGCCCGCAATCTCGTACGCCGTCCCGCCGCAAAGACAACTGCCGCGGATCACGGCCGACTAGTATGGCGTCCCATAAATAACTTTCGCAGCAGGCCTGGCCGTCTGTGCGAGTTGTCAGCCTGAGCCCCTCGCCTTCTGTCATTCAGAGCGCAGCGAAGAATCCCGGATTCGGGCTCGCGGTAAACTCCGCGAAGGATTCCGGGATTCTTCGCTCCGGCAGCCTCCGCTCTGAATGACAAGAACTGGACTCGCTCAGAGTCAGGCAAGCCATTTGCGGGACGGCACATTAGGAACGCGGAGGTGTCCGCAAGCGCCGCGACGTATGCACGATCTTCGCCCCGCCGCGGCGTGCGCGCGCCTCTCCAACCGAGGTGACCGCGCGTTCGCTGTCGGGAATCGATGCGAGCTGCGCGAGCCATACGTCGGCTTCGCTGTCAGACGGCGCGCGGTAATCGCCGCGCGGTGACAGCGACCCGCCCGACCCTACCTTCGGCGCGTTGGGAATCGTGCTGCGCTTGTACTGCGACAATTTGAAGAATCGGAGCAGGAACGTGCCGAGATGTTTCTTGACCTCGGAGATCGTGTACTGGCGCCGTTCTGATTCGGGAACGTCGGGCCACGCGCCCGCCCGCTTGTCGCGCCACGCGCAATACGAAAGGAACGCGACCTTCGGCGGCGGGTAGCCGTAGCGCAGGATGTAGTAAAGATTGAAGTCCTGCAGCTCGTACGGCCCGACCACCGACTCACTCTCCTGCGCGGGTTCGCTCGTGGAGCCGTCGCCCGGCACCAACTCGGGACTGATCGGCGTCGCGAGAATTTCGCGCAACACTTCGCTGGCGCCGCGGCCCACCCGATCCGTGTCCGCAACCCAGCGGATGACGTGCTGGATAAGCGTCTTCGGCACGCTCGCGTTCACCGCGTAATGCGACATGTGGTCGCCCACGCCGAACGTGCACCAGCCCAGCGCGAGTTCGCTCAAGTCGCTCGTCCCGACCACCAACGCGTTGTTGAGGTTGGCAATTCGGAACAGATGGCTGGTGCGCTCGCCTGCCTGCACGTTCTCGAAGGTAACGTCGTAAACCTCGCGCCCCTCAGCGTACGGATGGCCGATGTCCTTGAGCATCTGCATCGCGCTCGGCCGGATGTCCATCTCATGCGATTCGCATCCAATCGCCTCCATCAGGCGGCGCGCCTGATCGAGCGTGCGCGCGCTGGTGGCGAAACCGGGCATCGTGTACGCGAGCACGTTGCGCCGGGGCAGCCCCAGCCGATCCATCGCCTGCGCGCATACCAGCAGCGCGTGCGTCGAATCGAGTCCACCAGAGATTCCGATTACAGCCTGCTTGATGCCCGCCGACTCAAGCCGCTTCGCAAGCCCCTGTACCTGGATTTCGAACACTTCCGAACAACGTTCGTCGCGACGCGCCGGATCGGAGGGTACGTAGGGGAATCGCTCGTAGTGCCGCTCTGGAAGCAGCCGCCCCGCGCGCGGCAAATCCAAAGGCACCTTGACCGTCTTGAACCGTTCAAGTTCATTGCGCTCTCTTCGCGCCGCGTCCCCGAACGTGCTCTGCCGCATCCGTTCGAGCGAAAGACGCTCGAGGTCGATTTCCGACGTGACGAGCTGCGCCTCTCGCGCGAATCGCTCCGACTCCGCGAGCAGCGCGCCGTTCTCGTAGATGAGTGCGTGGCCGTCCCACGCGAGATCGGTGGTCGATTCGCCGGGGCCGGCGGCGGAGTAGAGATACGCCGCGAGACAACGCGCGGACTGGCTTGCGACCAGTTGATGGCGATAGTCGGCCTTGCCGATCGTGATGTTCGACGCTGAGAGATTCAGCAGCACTGTCGCACCCGCCAGAGCCGCATGCGACGACGGCGGAATCGGCACCCACAGGTCTTCGCAAATCTCGATGTGGAACGAGAGTAGCGGCTGCTCGTCGCACGTGAAGATGAGTCCGCTGCCGAACGGCACGTCGCTCTGTCCGAGCAAATCGATCGATTCGCGAACTGCGGAGTCTCCCGAGTTGAACTGGCGCGCCTCGTAGAACTCCCGGTAGTTCGGCAGAAACGTTTTCGGAACGACTCCGAGGATTCGTCCGCCCGACACCACCAGCGCGCAATTGAAGAGCAGATGATCGACGCGCAGCGGCATGCCAACCACCGCGACAAGCGGAAGCGCGCGCGACGCATCCAGCACCGTGCGCAACGCGTCGAGGCACCCGTCGAGCAGCGCGCGCTGATGGAACAGGTCGTCGCACGAGTACGCGGAGAGCCCGAGCTCCGGAAACAGCACCAGCGCGGCATCGCGCTCCGCCGCACGACGCATCAACGCAATAGTCTGTTCGGCGTTGAACTCCGGGTCCGCGACTTTGACGGACGGGACACCCACCGCGACTCGCACGAAGTCGTGGTTGTAGAGATTGAAGAAGTTCCCGCCCGGCTTCACGGTTGATCCCGTTCCCGATACCTTTGCGTCAATCGTACACTACTCGATGGCGCCATCCCACCAACCTGCGCGTAGCGATCAGACCGAAATCCCGAAGCCTGTAGGAGCTGCCGAAGACCTTCATTCGCGCGGCGCGCCGCTCATCCCTTCGGCAGCGCGACCTTGTCGTAAATCTCCTTCCACACCACCGCGAGATCGCGCAGCGACGCCGCGCCGTCCCCCACGAACACCGAGCCGTGCATGGTCGCGAGCGTCGCGGGCTTCAACTCCGCGAGCGCAAGCAGCGTTGGCTCCGTATTCGGCGTCCACGGAATCGGATTCAAGAAAGGCCCCTGCTGATAGGCCACCAGCCCGTCGCGATGCCGGCTCACGATCTCTGAATGCGTGACAGGTTCGAGCTCGCCGCCCTGCTGGAACAGGTCGGAGCAGAAAAGCGTCGCCTTCGTCTCCTCGAATAACAGGCCCGCCTCCCAACAATGCGGCACGTGCGGCGTCTGCAGAAATCGAAACCGATAGCGTCCCGTTGCGACCACCTCGCCATGCGCGAGTGGACGCGCTGGCCGCGACGCGAAATCATCGACGCTCACGATCTTACCCACGACGCTGCACATCGCCTGCGCGTTGGGCGCGGCGCCGAGCCACTCATTCAACGCGCCGCACTCATCGGCCTCGAAGTGGCTGAACGAAATCCACTTGAGTTTCGCCGGGTCGATCACCTTCGCGACTGCCTCGCGCACCGCCGGAAACATTGCGCGCATTCCGGTGTGGAACAGCAGCGGTTCATCGTCGCGCACCACGAACTGCGCGAACTCAAGGCCCGCGTCCGGCACCCAGGTCGAAATACGAAACACGTCGGGCGCAACTTCGCTTACCGTCGTCATATGATTCCTCTCGCGCCACGCGGCGCGGCTACTTCGCGGGCGCCGTCACTTCATTGAACGCGCGGATCGCCTCGACCGCGGTGGGCACGCCGCCATACTGCGAGAGATGAATGATCAGTTCCTTGAGCTCGGCGGGCGTGATGCCCAAGTTGAGCGCGCCGCGCATGTGAAGCCTAAGCTCCGGCCCCCGCCCAAGCACCATCAACGCGCCCATCGTGAGCATCGAGCGCGTCTTGGTCGCGAGCCCCGGCCGCTGCCAGATCTTCCCGAACAACTCCTCGTTGAGAAACTTCGCGAAGTCGGGATCGAACTGGCTCAGGAACGCGTTGCCATCCTTCGCCTGCTTCTCGCCCCAGAGCTGGGTGCGAAGCGCCATACCCTCTTCGTTTGCATTGTCGGCCATTGCAGTCATCCTCCTTGGAACTTATGAATTTTGTGTCGGAACATCTGCGCGCACGTTGCGCTCAGCCCGCGCGCACTTTTACGCCCGCGCGTTCCTCCTGGACCATGAACGCGGCCGCGGAGTCCTTGCCGCCCCATCCCTTGGCCATCGCCTCGAGCAGGTCCTGCTCGACGATCGCGGCAATCGGCATCGCGACATCAAGCTCGCGTGCAAGCTCGGTTGCGAGGCCGAGGTCCTTTTTCGCCAGCTTGAGCGCAAAGGTGACGCGGTCGAAGTTTCCGCGGAATATCATCCGCGGCATCGCGGCATTGAGCAGCATCCCCTGCCCGTAGGCGCCGTCCTGAACCGCGCGCAGCAGCGCCTCGGGCGTCACTCCCGCCTTGACGCCCATCGTGAACGCCTCGGCGAACAGTTGCATCGTGCAGATCGCGATCATGTTGTGCACCAGCTTGGCGACCGCACCGGCGCCGATTGGTCCGATGTAGGTGACCTTGTCGCCGATCGCGTCGAGCGCCGGCTTGAGCTCGGCGAAGTCCTGCTCGCGTCCGCCGACCAGCACCGCCAGCGTCGCGTTGCGCGCACCGACCACGCCGCCGCTCACAGGCGCATCGACCATGCGGATGCGACGCTGGCCGAGTTCTGCGTGAAGACGGCGGATGACGGTGGGCGAGTTGGTCGAGAGGTCTGCGTAGATGCTGCCGGCAGCCATCGCCCCGCACAACCCCGACTCACCCAGCACCACCTCCTCGACCTCCTTGGGCCCGGGGAGCGAGGTAAGCACGATCTCGCTCTGACGCGCGACCGCCGCCGCACTGTCCGCCCATTTCGCGCCGGCCGCGAGATGCGGCGCTGCGGCGTCGCGGCGGATGTCATACACGATGAGTTCGTGGCCCGCCTTGATCAAGTTCAGCGCCATCGGCCCGCCCATGTTGCCAAGCCCGATGAATCCGATGCGCATTGTGGACCTCCCGCGCGCCGCTTGCGCGCCATCGCGCTCTGAACTCAATAGAGCAGTGCGATGCGGTTGGGCAAGCACGCCCGCGCGGCGCCCGGCTGCGAAGTGCTGGACAGGCTATGGGTGCGCGCATTAGCCTCATGGCCGAGAGCTGATTCCCTGCGACCACCAGCAGGGTGTTGAGAGAGTGAGCATGCGCGACCCAATCGATTCGATGATTCTCAACGCCCTGCGGTGAAGTCGGCTGCTTTCCGAATCTTCGCCCCCTCTGGGGGAGAGGAGAGAGAGGGAGCAGGCTGTTGAAAATGACTTTTTCAACAGTCTGCTAGAGAGCGCGGAGGAAATGACGATGGGAGCGACGACACCCACCGCTACATCAATCGACGAGCCCAATCGCTGGCGGCTCGAGACCCCCGGCCATAAAGGCTGGACGCGCACGGCGCGGCCGGATGACCCGAACAAGTACTTCATGGTCTCGGCAGACTGCCACGCGAACGAGCCCGCCGGTCTTTGGCACAAGCGCCTCGACAAGAAATACAACGACCGGCTGCCCAAGATCGAAATCGATGAGAAGGGCGTCAAGTGGCTGATCAACGAGGGCTACCAGCGCTCCCGGCTGCTCGACAACCCGCTCTTCGGCGAAGACAAGACGCGAGCCAAGGCTGGTGCTGATCCCGTCGAGCGCCTGCGAGACCTCGATGCGGACGGCGTCGACGTTGAGATCGTATTTCCGAACAAAGGTCTCTCGATGTGGGCGACGGCCGATCCGGAATTCGCGCAGGCGCAGTGCCGCGTTTGGAATGACTGGGCGAACGAGGACTACGGACCGTACCGCGATCGCATTCTGCCGATGGCGGCGATTGCGACCGGCGACCTCGAAAGCGCGATCGCGGAAATCAAGCGGGTCGCGAAGACGGGTTTCAAGGGACTCACGCTTCCGTGCAAGCCGATCTTCGGCCCCCACGACGCGCGCCATCCGAATTACAACATGAGAATGTTCGACCCGATGTGGGAAGTGATCCAGGACTGTGCACTGCCGATCACCTTCCACGTCTCGACCGGACGCGACCCGCGCGCCGCGCGCAAGGACGGCGGCGCGGTGATCAATTACGTGTCGCACTCGCTCGCGCCGACCATCGAGCCGTGCGCCAACCTATGCGCGTCAGG
Organism: uncultured Binatia bacterium (SeqCode); assembly: GCA_964429575.1. Taxonomy (GTDB): domain Bacteria; phylum Desulfobacterota; class Binatia; order Binatales; family Binataceae; genus CAYSCX01. The sequence goes on from CAYSCX010000044.1 coordinate 15,494, forward strand.
CGTGCTCGAGCGCTACCCGGGCATCAAGTTCGCCGCGATTGAATCAGGAATCGGCTGGGTTGCATGGGCGTTGGGTGCGATGGACGAGGCGTATCTGAAGCATCACATGTGGGCGTTGCCGAGGCTCAAGATGCTCCCGTCGGAGTATTTCCGCGCGCACGGCTTCGCGTCGTTCCAAGAGGACCCCGCCGGCCTCGATCTCGCCGAAAAGCACAACCTCGTTAACAACTTCCTATGGGCCAACGACTACCCGCATCACGAGGGTTCGTGGCCGCATTCGGCGGAGGCGATCGAGCGCCAGATGGCGCATCTGTCCGATGAGTCGCGCGCGAAGATCCTGGGCCTCAACGCGGCGCGGCTGTGGAACATCGAGGTCCGCCGCAGAGTCCCGATGCAGGCCAGCAACTAGAGATCGCTAGTCACGTCACTCACTGAATCATGCGGCCCGCGCCGATTTTCGCCGCGGGCCGCATCGTTGTCATCGTTAACGACGCACCTCATCGAGCCAGTCCTGCGGCCGCGTTGGCGAAGCGGGGTCACCAAAGTCAGTGACGTTAGGTGCCGACAGGCCTAGCAGCTTTGAGATCGTCCGGTTCATTTCGGCGTCGCGTTTCAGGGAGCGCAGGGCTCCACCGCCCTCTGCTGCCAATGTCTTGAGGCTTGACCGCACCTGCGCACGCCTTTCAGCCGGCTGCGGACTCCCTCCGGCTGCAACCACGTTCTCAGCGATCTCCGCGGTGACATCGACAGCATTGAACGTTCCACCTTCCGCATGAAATTTCTTCACCAGTTCGATGGCCCTCAGTAACTCCGTGTGCACCGGCGCGGTGTCGGCAACAAAGACAATGACCTTCTTGGCACGGCGATTCCAAGTGGCTTTGCTCACGGCTGTCTCAAGCGCACCCATGAAGTTCGGTCCTCCCGAATCGTGGTTCAGCGGCTCGATCGCCTCCAACCCGGAGCGGAGCTTATTCAGCGAATTCGTAGGACGCAGGACTTCAATCGCGTCGCGCTTGCCTCCGTACGCGACGAATCCGACACGCGCCGTCGGCACAAGACGATGCACGGCCTCCGATAGCTGCACCATCTTTGACTTCACATCATCCATCACGAGCTTCATTTCGGGCGCGCGTGAAATGACGATCACCACTTCGAGAGTCCTTTTGGCGGGCGCGGGCGTCGGCGAGGCGGTCGGCGATTGGCTGTTCGCGCTGCCCGCGGTCGCGAGAATCACGAGCTCGATCGTGGTGACACGGCCAATCGGCCACGAGTGACGCCGATTCACGTTGAGTCGCGAATGCGCGCAGCGCGAAGCCCCGGAATCCCGTCGATGCTCGTGCGGTTGTTCTCCGCCTGGTACTGAACGATTCCCCCCGATCCCTTGCGCCGCGCCCATTCGAGAAGCTGCGTGCGGTCGCCCTCGTACCGATAGAGCGGAATGCCGTAGCCGCACGAGT
>CAYSCX010000045.1:0-15748 GCA_964429575.1 uncultured Binatia bacterium (SeqCode)
TGATCGATCATCCCAACAGTCCCGCAGGCCCGTTTCGCGAGGCGACGCTCACGCTCGGGTGCCGGCTCTCGATGATGCCAGCGGCGTTCGTCGCCGCATCGATGACCGACAATCCCAAGGCGCTCGCCGCGGGACTGTTCGAGCGCGGCTATCCGATGAGGCTCGGCTCAATTGAGCTTGAGCTCGCAACCACGAATGTGCGCGTTGTGTTGCAGGACGCCAAGGGTCTGCTGATGACGGTGGCACTGCCGTCGTTGCAAACGATCGAGCCGGGGCGGCTTGCGTACGATCACGTCGATGCGCTCAAGACCTCGGCGGACGGTAAGACCGAGCTGCTGGTGACCTCGCCGGACATGGAGATCGAGCAGGCGGCGATTTGCAAGAACGCGAGGATCGAATATCCCGACGAGCTGCGCGATACGCCGTGGCACATCCTGCGCAACCGCAACGTGGTCAGCGCGCAAGTCTGCCGCGGAACCCGCACCTTCGGCGCCGGTCATCAGCCCGGCATGCAGGCGCCGCCGATACCCGCAGCCCGCTGAGCTCGATTACTTTTTGCGAACGATCGTCAGCCCGTCCGAGATTGCGAGCAGGACGGACTCTACGCGCGCATCGCGCTCGATGAAGTCGTTCATCTCGCGGATCGCGCGGGTGTCATCGCGCTGATCGGATTCGTCGATGACCTTGCCGCTCCACAGAACATTGTCGATGAGGATGAGGCCGCTCTTGCGCATGCGCCCCAGAATCTCTTCGTAGTAGTGCCGGTAGTTGACTTTGTCGGCGTCGATGAACGCGAAGTCGAACGAGGCGCCGGAGGGGAGCGCGCGCAGCGTGTCGATGGCGGGGGCGAGCTTGAGCGTGATCTTGTTTGCGACGCCAGCGCGCTGCCAGTAGCGCCGCGCGATCGCCGTCCATTCTTCGCTCACATCGCAGCAAAGCAGCCTGCCGTCATCGGGAAGCGCACGTGCGACGCAGGTGGCGCTGTAGCCGGTGAAGGTGCCGACCTCGACCGCAGAGCGCGCGCCGATGGCGTTGGCGAGAAGTCCCATCAGCGTGCCTTGCTCGGGCGCGATTTGCATCGCGGAGATCCAGCCGAGCTTTGAAGTCTCCTGCGCGAGTTCGCGCAGCAGCGGGTCGGAATTGTTGCCGTGCGCGACGACATAGTCGTAGAGCTCATTGGTGAGGTGGGTGAACTTCGATGGGCCTGCCATGCGGAGAAAATGGCAGAGCGCGCCGAGCGGTGGAAGCGCTAGAATGCACGAGGCGCGACTGCTGATCGCGCACCATGCGGTCGGTCCGCCACGGAATGGTACTCGACGAAGAGTCGCTACTTTCCGCCCAGGTAGGCGAAGTCGCCGTGCTGGTTCACGCTCAGCGTGCCGGTGAAGACCGTGTGGCGCCGGCCCTCGGAGCTGATCGCAATTCGGTAGATGATTCCGGGCTCACCGACTTCGTAGAACGAATTGTCGGGACCAAGTACGAAGAACCGCTCCTCGCGCTCCGAATCGGTCGCGCCGACGTAGATGGCGCCCGCGGCAGTCATGATTGGATCGCTCAGCGATTCAACCTCGGTGCCGATGGGCGTGATCTGCCCGCGCTGAAGCGAAAGATTGAGGCGGCCACGCTGCAGCTTGAAGATCGCGGGAATTCGCGCGCAACCGGCCAGCACCGCGGTGGTGCCGTCAGGGGTGAGTCCCGGGCGCCCCGGCGATAGATACGATACGGGGCCGAGGCGAGTGACGGTGCCGGACGGAAGGATGCGCGCGACCGCGCCGCTGCGGTATAGGAACAGCGCGCCGCCGCTCGGCGTCTTTGCGGTGAACGCCACCATGGTGCCTTCGGGCGACGCGACTGCGGTCGGCAGACCCAGCGGGCGTTCGTAGCGCGACCGGTTGGGTCCGAGCTCACCCTCGATGGCGAGCGCGAGGACTCCTTTGCGCGCCGAGGCGAGCAGAATTGCCTGTCGATGCGATTTTCCCTCCGGCGTTTCGTCGTTCGACTTGAGATACCCGATGAACGCAACTTCGCCGTCGATGCCCATCTGCGGAGAACCGAAACTCAGAATTGCGATCTCGTGGCCTTCGAGCGTCTTCATTCCCGGATACGCGAGGCATGAAATGGCGCCGCGCGAATACAGGAATAGCGCCTCGCGGCCGGGACCACCGGCCGCGGTAAACGCGATCGATCCTTGCGCGTCGGCGACGGGATAGGGGTCGTTCCTCAGCTCGGGCCGGCAATCGTCGCGAGAATTCTTGAGGTTGAGAGCTTCGACGACGCGCCGTTCAAGCGGAGCGTCGGGGATTCCGTAATAGATGCTCCAGCGCAGCGCGCCCTTACTGTCGGTGGTTTCCGCGGCGAAAACGACGCGCCCATCGGGCATCATCGATGGCACCCCGACATCCGTGACGGTGGAGTCATCGGGTGCGACCGCGCCGACGGACGTGATGAGCGTCGCCTTGCCTTGGCGGTCGCTCCCGTAAAGTGCCTGCGCCGCGCCCGGCTCTACACCCGCACCGCCGTTTCCCTGCAGCGATAGCGAGATGGCGTGCGCTTCGATGGCGCAACCAACCAGCAGGGCCAACATCGGGAGTAAAAACCGAGTTTTCATCGCGCTTCCCCCGAGTCAGCGCTTAAGTAATGCGCCGCACGAGAATCAGGTTTGGTTATAGTAGCGTGCACGCCGATAACGCAACATGTGATTTTTCGTTTGAAAAATTATCGATTCCTGGCAGGCGGTTGAAAAAGTAATTCCAACACCCTGCTAGAGCCCCATCGCCGTAAGTTCACTCAACGCGCGGTCACGATGGGTCGCGCCCCAGTAGAGCCGGCCGCAGCCTGCACACTCGGCGAGCCGCTCGTTGGTTGCATAGACGTAGGGCGGAATCCGAAGCGCGACCAGCTCACGGGCGACCTCGATCAGCTCGCAATTGCAGAGCGAGCAACGCGTAAATGCGCGGCGTCGCGGGTCGAACGGCGCTCGCGCGTGAACCTCGCGAAGCTGTCCGCGGAAGTCCTGGCGTTCGAGGTAGATGACGTCGGGCGCGGTGCGAAGCCGCTTGTCGCGCGTGAGCACGATGCGATGCTCGGCGCGCGCAGACTTCAGAACATCAGCGCCGCCGAGCGACGGCGAGTAGGCGACATCCACGCCGAGCAGCCGGAGCCAACGGGCGAGTCGGCCGAGCATCCGGTCGGCGGCGAAGCGCGGGGTTTCCTCAATCATGCGCGACCGTAGTATAGCAGGCCGCAACCAATCGAGGCGGGGCGAGAGCATGGACGAAAAACACGTGACCTTGCGCTCGGGCGATCTGACGCTGGAGGGCCTGCTCGCGATGCCAACCGCATCAGCGCCGACGGGCGCCGCGGTCGTATGTCATCCGCATCCGCTGTACGGCGGATCGATGCACAACAACGTGGTCGAGGCGGTGCTGGACGCGATGTGGTCGCTTGGATGCGCGACGCTGCGCTTCAACTTTCGCGGGGTTGGCGGAAGCGAAGGCGAGTACGATGAGGGGCGAGGCGAGACCGCCGACGCGTTGGCGGCGGTCTCGTTCCTCGCATCGCAAACGGGTGCGCCGCCGCACGGAGTCACGCTCGCGGGCTATTCGTTCGGCGCGATGGTCGCGATGCGCGCGGGGCTGGACGCATCGAACGTCGCGCGGGTGGTCGCGGTCGCGCTGCCGGTCGCGATGGCCGACTTCTCGCCCGGCGCCGCGTCCAAACCGGTGCTGCTCGTCTCCGGCGACCGGGACTCGTACTCGCCGGCGGACAAGGTTCGCGCGCTTGGGACGAGGCTTGGGGAGCAGGCGAGCGTGCGCATCGTCGCGGGCGCGGATCATTTCTTCGGCGGATTCGAGGGAGAGCTGTCGACGGTAATCGCCGCCGCGCTTCGCACGCCCGCCTGAGCTGGCGGCGCAACCGGCGGCGCCTTCAACGAAGCTTCCCAGACTGCGTAGAACGGATCGTAGGGATTGGACTTCGCGAGTTCGATGATCTGCGAGATGGTCGCGCGCAAGCCATTACGGTTGGCGCGGTCAAGCGCGGCAAAGTTCGGCAGATCCTCGAAGTAGAGCAGATAACTGACCAGAACGGCGTTGTTGATCTCGACCTTGCCGAGATCGAAGCGCGAAAGACCTTTCAATGACGGGGCCAGCCCGGCCCATTCCTTCTTGATCAGCGCGAATGCCGTCTCGCGGCGCCTTAGAATCTCATCGCGCGGAAGATCGCTCATGTAAATTGTAAGCAGGCGAGCCTTCTGCTGCAGGAGGAATTTCGAGAATTCGATCTCACTCTGAGCGATTTCGTGCGCCTGATTGGCTTGCGGTGAAGTCGCACCAACCGTGGCGGCGAAGAAATCGGCCGCACCGCGGCTACCAACGTACGTCGCAGCGGATTCGTTGAACATCGCCTCGCCCGGCAAAAAAAACGTGCGGTGAAAAAGCTCGTGAATGATCACGCTGGCAAGCTCGACGCGATCGAGCTCAAGCAAATTTGAGAAGAGCGGATCGTTGAACCAGCCGAGTGAAGAGAACGCGACCACCGGCCTGACCAGCGTGTCGTAGCCGCTCGATTCGAGCGAGGCGGCCTCGGCGCGCGCGCCGGATTCGTTGAAGTAGCCTCGATAGGGCACTTCGCCGACGATCGGGAACCACCACGTGTACGGTGAAAGCGCATCCTGCGGCGCCGCGATGACAACCCACACGACCGCGCTCCGATCGACCTCGGTGACGGTGTCGTAGGCGCCGCCGACATCGAGGCCGAGGCGGTCGCGCGCGAATTCGCGCACGGCGAGAACCGTTTCGAGCTTTTCCTTGACGTCGGGCGCGATGCTCGGGCGCTCGACCACCGCGCTAATGGGCTGGCGATTCCACAGCAGGCGCGACTCCACGACCGCCGCGCGCGCAACGTAGGCGACGTCGCAGGCGGTTGCGCCGATGCATACGATGATCAGAACAGACGCGCGGGCAAACCCGGCGACGACGCGGTCAGTCAACCGCTTCGCGCTCGACTTCCGACGCGGAGGCGTACTGCAATTCGAACAGACGGTAGTAGAGACCGCGTTTTCGGAGCAGCTCGTCATGGGTGCCGCTTTCGCGCAGCGCGCCCTGACTTAGGACCATGATACGGTCGGCCCGCTCGATAGTGGAGAGCCGATGCGCGATTACCAGGGCGGTGCGGTCGGCGAGCAGTTCGTTGAGCGCGAGCTGAATCAGCCGCTCGGTTTCGCTGTCAACGCTTGAAGTCGCCTCATCCATCACGAGGATGCGCGGGTCGTAGGCGAGCGCCCGCGCGAACGAAAGGAGCTGTCGCTGGCCCGCGGAGAGGTTGGCGCCGCGCTCGTGAATTTCCTCGGCGAGCCCCGACGGTAGCCGCTCGACGAAGCCGAGCGCCTGGGCGCGCCGGAGCGCATCGCGGATTTCGCGCTCAGTGAGATCGCCGCGCGAGAGCCGGATATTTTCGAGCACGTCGCCCGAGAAGAGAAACACGTCCTGCTGCACGAGGCCGATTTCGCGGCGCAGGTCGCGCAGCTCCCAGTCGCGCACGTCGATGCCGTCGACCAGGATGCGTCCGGCTGCAACGTCGTAAAAGCGCGTCAGCAACTTGATGATGGTGGTCTTGCCGGAGCCGGTTGGACCGACGATCGCGACCTTTTGTCCCGGCGTCACTTCGAAGCTCAGGTCGCGCAGGACGACGTCGCCCCGGTGGTACGCGAAGCTCACGTGGTCGAACACGATGTGGCCGCGAGTCGTGCGCGGTCGCGCCGGCGCAGGCGGCGTCGCGATGTAGGTAGGTTCTTCCATCAGGCCGTGAATGCGCTCGGCGGAAGCAAGTGCGGACTGCAGGGTGGTGTATTTGCCGGTGATCTCGCGCAGCGGCATGAAAAACTTCTGCGCGTACTCGATGAATGCGACCAGCGTGCCGAGGCCGATGAGCCCGCGGACCGCCTCGCCACCGCCGACCCAGATGATCAGCGCGGCGGTGAATGTGCTGAGCAGCTCGACGGTCGCGAACAGGCCCGCGTCATACATGTTGGAGAGCATCTGCACATTGCGGCTCTTAAGATTGAGATCGTCAAACTCACGGCGGCTCTCGCGCTCGCGCGTGAAAAGCTGGACGACGGCCATGCCAGCCAGCGACTCCGAAAGATACGCATTGAGCGCGGCGAGGCGCTCGCGAGTCTCGCGGAATGCGCGCCGCATCCGGACCCTGAAGATGTTCACAACGATCAGGAGTGGCGGGATCGTGCAGAGCGCCCACAGCGCCAGCTTCACGTTGAGCGCCATCATGATGGCGACGATGCCGAACAGCGTCAGCACGTCGATGAAGATGGTGAGAGAGCCCGCGCCGAACATTTCGCTGATCGCGTCGATGTCGGTGGTCATGCGGCTTACCAGCCGTCCGACCGGAGTGCGGTCGAAGAACGACATCGGCAGCTGCTCGACTTTCTTGAACAGCGCGAGACGAAGGTCGGACAGGCTGTACTGCGCGACCATCATGGTCAGGTAGAACTGCCCGTAAAAGGTCGCGAACTCGCCGGCGACCAAAACGACGTAAAGCGCGCCCATCACAAGCAGGCTCGGACCGCCGGCCACGCCGAAGATGTCTTGCAACCAGGCGGGTGGCGCGGAAGTGCGCTGCGCGAGAAAGATGTCGATGGTGAGCTTTACGATGTAAGGCTGCGCGAGCGAGAGCGCGGTGTTGATTGGCATCAGCACCACCGACAGCCAGAACAGCCGCTGGTAGGGGCGAATGTAGCTCCACACCCAACCGATGAGAGTCAGGTCGTAGAGGTGCGGCGATTGGAATTCGCTCTCGCCCTGCATTGTTCAGTACTGTGCCAACTCTTCCTCGAGCAGTTGGCGCCGGAACAGTTCGGCGTAGATGCCACGGCGCGCCATGAGCTGTTCGTGAGTGCCGCGCTCCGCGATGCGACCGTCGTCCAGCACGACGATTTCATCGGCGTCGCGGACCGTCGATGCGCGGTGCGAAACGACGATGGTCGTGCGGCCCCGCACGCTTTCGTTGAGGCTTCCCAGCACCGACTTCTCGGTCTCGGTATCCACGCTTGAGAGCGCGTCGTCGAGGACCACAACCGCGGGGTCGTAGGCGAGCAGGCGCGCGATGGTCACGCGCTGCTTCTGTCCACCCGAGAGCGCCATGCCGCGCTCGCCGACGATGGTCTCGAGCCCGCGAGGCAGCGTCGAGATGTCGCTCTCAAGTCCGGCGATGCGCGCGGCGTGTTCAATTTCACGGAGCTCCGCATCGGCGCGGCCGAACGCAATGTTTCGCGCGAGCGTTTCCGAGAACAGGGTCGCCTCCTGCGGCACAACGCCTACGGTGCGCCGGAGCGCGCCGACCGGCAGATCGCGGATGTCGCGGCCGTCGAGCAGGATTCGCCCGCGAGTCGGCTCCATGAGCCGCGCGAGCAGCTTCACCATGGTCGATTTGCCCGACCCGGTGCGCCCGACGATCGCGAGCTTGTCGCCGGGCGCGACCTTGACGCTGACGTCGCGCAACGCATAGCGCTTCGAACCGTCGCGCTGTTCGCCGTCGCGCGCGGCGCCATCGCCGCCGAAGTAACTGTAAGAAACGCGGTCCCACTCGATCGCGCCGGTTACTTCGAGCTTCATGCCGTCGGTGGCGGCGTCCCACGCCGGAGGTTCGTCCAGGATCTCGCCCAAGCGTTTCATCGCAGCCTTGCCGCGCTGGTAGAGCGAGATCATCCAGCCGAGCGACATGGTCGGCCATGCGAGCATCCCGAGGTAGCTCATGAATGCGACCAGGCCGCCGATGGTCATCTCGCGGCGCATCACAAAGGTGCCGCCGTAGATGAGAACGATCACCGCGGACGCGGTCGCGGCGGCGCGGATCATCGGCATCATCGCGCCGCGCACGCGAGCGAGCGCGAGACCCTGCCGATTGTAGTCGTCGTTGAGTACGCGGAAGCGCGCCGCGTCGTGTTCCTCGAGCGTGTACGCCTTGACCACGTGGATGCCGGCGAGGCTTTCCTGCACCTTGGCGCCGATGTTGCCGAGGCCTTCCTGCACTTTCAGGCTTCGCTCCATGAGCCGTCGCGAGATGATTCGCATCGCGATGAACAGGAAGAGATAGGGCGACACTGACGCGGCGGTCAGCGCCGGGTTCATCGACGACATAATCGCGAGCGCGAGGATGTAACGCAGCGGCGCGTCGGTGAACGCGAGCACGCCCATCCCGATCATCATGCGCACTGCGGTGAGGTCGTTGATCATGCGCGACATAAGATCGCCGGTCTTGATGCGCTCGTAGAAACTCGGACCGAGCGTGGTCAGATGTTCGTACAGATCGTTGCGAAGTTCGTACTCGATGTCGCGGCCGGTGTTGAAGATGACGAAGCGCGAGTACCAGCGCGTGACGGCGACGCCGACGGCGACGGCGCACATTACGCCGGCCAGGCTCGCGACACGCTCGGGATGGCCGGCCTCGACCGCGTTGGTCGCGCGGCCGATCAAATAGGGGATGATCATCGCGAGCGACGACGTAACCATCGTGCATGCGATGCCGAATGCGTACTGAAGCCGGTGGCGGCGAAGGTAGGCGAGCAGGCGCCCCATAAGTCTGCGCCTAAGTTATCAGGTATGCCGGGCGAGAAAAGCCGACCGGATGCCGCGATTGGCCGCGGCGCGCGAACCGTTCACCGGCGGCGGCGTTCGTTCAGCCGGCGCTCGTAGAGCTTCGCGTATTTCAGAAAGACGTAGAACGCCGCGGTCATCGAGGCGTACAGGCCGCGTCCACCGTCGCGAAATCCTCCGCGCAGCACGTAGAAGTTGAAGAAGCGCCAGACCGGATGGGTGAGCATGTTCAGCGCCGCAAACGCGGTCGGCTGCTGCTCCAGTGAGGCACGCGACGAGAATCGGTTCATCGTGTTCACGTGGTCGGCGATGTCGCGGTAGCTGAAGTGCAGAATTGGCGAGCGCAGGCTCGCAACGCGGCCGTCCACGACAACCTTGTCGTGCGGATCGCGCCCGCCAATGTGGCCGCGCGCGCGGCGGAAAAGACGCACCGGACGGTCGGGATAGATCGCGTGCGAGTAGTAATGGCCGAGATGATAAAGGATGCGGCGGACGCGATAGCCGTCGGCGGCGTCGGGCGAGCTGACCGCGGTCAGGATTTCCTCGCCGAGGTCGTGGGTAGCCTGCTCGTCGGCGTCCATCAGCAGCACCCATTCGCCGGTCGCGCGATCCAGCGCCATCTGCTTTTGCATTAGGTAATTGGTGAATTCGTGCTCGACGACGCTCGCGCCGGCCGCGCGCGCGATCTCGACCGTGCGGTCGGTCGATAACGAATCGATTACGATCTTCTCGTCGCAGAACCACGCGCTCCGCAGGCACTGGCCGATAAGCGCCTCTTCATTCCTGGTGATCGTGATTAGCGTGATGCCCGGACGCGCGCTCATCGCGGATTGACCTGCGCGGCGGCGCCGAGAAATTTCTTCGAGGCGTCGAACGCGGCGCGGTACTTCGCCTCGTCGATGCGCCCGCGCATCAACTCGACGCGGAGAAAAAGAAAGTAGGTCTGCGCAACGTCGTCGCGGCAGTAGCGGTCTATATCGTCGAGCCGTCCCGATTCGTACAACTCCTGCACTCTGGAGCCTTCGACATCCGTTTTGCCCGGCATGCCGATCATCTTGAGCAGCAGGTTCAATCCGCCCGACAGCGCGATCGCGCCGTAATTCGATATGAAATCGAGAAGATCGAGATGGCGATCATCCGCGTAGCGCTTGCGCACGTTCGACGAGTCGGAGAAGTAGTGGGGCGCGGCAATACCGTGACGCAAGGCCGCCAGTTCGAGTACCGGCAGGTCGAAGCGGCGGCCATTGAAGGTCACCAGCGTGCCCGCGAAGCGATCGGCGCGCATCCAGAACTCGCGCACGAGTTTCTCCTCGCTGTAATCGCCGTGCGCCAGACTTTCAACCGAATGCAGCACGTGGTCGTCGCCGGCCATTCCGACCGCGATCGAAATCGGAATGTGCAACGTGATCGGAAAGAAATCACTGCCGCGCCGTCGTTTCAGCTCCGCGCGGTGGCGCTCGTACGCGTCGTCGTCGGACAGGGCCTCGCCGTGGTGGTAAACGCGATTTAACAGCGCCTTGTCCACCCGCGTTTCCACGTCGAAGACCGCGTATGCCATGTGGAATTCGCGCGCGCTGCGCCGCTCAGCGGGCCGGCGCGCCGAGCTGCTCGATCACCTTGGATGCGATGTCGCGAAACGCGATGCTCGCCGGATGTTCCGGATACGCGGCGACTAGCGGCTGTCCCCGGTCGCTGCTCTCGCGCAGTTCGCGGACGATCGGCAATTCGCCGAGAAACGGCACACCGAGTTCGCGCGCATACCGTTCGCCGCCGCCGTGCGTAAAGATCTCGTGGCGGCCTCCGCATTTGCGGCACAGGTGATAGCTCATGTTCTCGACCACCCCGAGCACCGGCACGTTGACTTCCTGAAACATGGCGACGCCGCGCTTGACGTCGAGCAAAGCGATCTCCTGCGGCGTCGTCACGATGACGCCGCCTCCGAGCGCGACGCGCTGCGTGATCGTGAGTTGAGCGTCGCCGGTGCCGGGCGGAAGGTCGAGCACGAGACAGTCCAGGTCGCCCCACTCGACGTTGAACAGGAACTCGGTTTCGAGCTTGGTGACCATCGGGCCGCGCCAGATGACGGGGGTCTCATCGTTGATGAACAGCGCCATCGAGACGTAGCGAACGCCGTAGCGTTCGAGCGGGATGATGCGGCGCTCGGGCGTGAGCGTGACCGCGCGCTCGACGCCGAGCATCATCGCGACGCTCGGGCCATACACGTCGGCGTCCATGAGTGCGGTATGCCAGCCCAGCGCGTGCATCGCGAGCGTCAGGTTCACCGCGACGGTCGATTTGCCGACGCCGCCTTTGCCGCTCGCAACCGCGATGATGTTGCGCACCCCCGCTATCGCGCGCTTTTGCGGTGCGGCGGCGGCGCGCGGTGGTCCGGTCTGCGGCTGTTCAATCTCGATTTTTACTTCCGGCACGCCCGCCATCGCGCCCACGGTTTTTTTCACCTCGTCGGCGATCTGATGAATTACTTCCGGATTCGCAGCGGGCGGCGTGAGCTGCACCGTGACGCCGGCGGTCGCGACCTGAATGTCCTTGATGATTCCGAAGGACACGATGTCGCGCGTGAAGCCGGGGTACTTGACCTTCTTGAGCTCGTCCAGAATCTCGTGGGGGCTCGGCATGTGGTGGCGTTTCTGGTGGGCGGCGGCCATTGGCGCGCCGCCGCTTCCAAGCGGTCAAGGGAATGTTATCATTCCGGCACCGCAGGAAAAACGCGGCGCATTGAGAGGATTGTCAAGCGGTGGCACGACGAATTTCCGGCGCGAGTCCGCGCGTGCTTCGGCCAATGCAGCCGGACGAGGTCACGGCGGTCGCGGCGGACGAACTTGCGTCGGGACTCGCCGCGATGCTCGGTGCTCCGGTTGCGGCGCACTTCGATGCCGCGGTGGCGCCGCGCGAACTGCGCATCGACTTCGGCCACGGACGTCAGAGTCATGCCGCGGGCGAGACGCGGCTGGTGGGCGACGCGTTCGCGGTCGCACGCAGCGGCGGCGACGATGGTGCGATCGTTGTTCGCGCTGGGAGCGAGCGCGGACTGGTTCACGCGGCGGCCGACCTGCTCGAACGAATGGGCGCGGCGTTTCCGGCCGGCTGCGCGCCGCGCTTTCCACACGTCGATACGCAGAAGTTGCATGCGCTTAAGCCCTACGGCGTGGAGCCCTCGTTTCGGCGCCGCGCGTTCGTGTCCGACATCATGACGTGGAACTACACGTTCGCGGATCGGCTCGCCCTGCATCTCGGCCACGACCGCGAATTCATCCCGTGGATGGCGCGCCACGGAACCAACGCATTCAGCTACATCCGTCACGCGCACGACACGCGCCTTCGCATCGACGAACTCGCGCCGCTGTACGCGCGCTATGGCATCGACGCCGAGTACGGCGGGCATGTCTTGCAAATCCTGATGCCTCGCGACGAGTTCGCAACGCATCCTGAGTTCTTTCCGGCGGGTGATGACGGCGGCCGTCTCGCGCGTGGCAATCTGTGCGTGTCGAATCGCGACGCAATGAAGCTCGTGACTGACGGGGCGCTCAAGTACGTCACGGAATTTCCGGAGAATCGGCTGTTGCACGTGTGGGGCGCAGACGTTTGGAGCGGCGCGTGGTGCAAGTGCGGGCGGTGCGCGCGGCTTTCGCCGCAACTGCAATATATGAAGGCAGTCAACGCGGTCGCGGCCGCCCTGGCGGAGAACGGGGCGGGTGGTCCGCCGGTCGCGTACCTCGCGTATCACGATACGATCGATCCGGACCCCGCGCTCAAGCCGCTCGACGTGGTGTGGTTCGAGTGGGCGCCGCGCGAGCGCTGCTACCGGCACCCGATCGACGATTCCTCGTGCGAGATCAATCCGCGCTACCTGCGCTCGCTCGAGCGATATATCGAGCTGTTCGCGGGGCGCGGCCACGTGTTTGAGTATTACGCCGACGCGATACTGTTCGGCGGTCTCGCAATCGCGTCGCCCGGCGTGATCGTGCGGGACATGCGCGCGTACCGGCGGCTCGGCATCGAGAGCATCTCGTGCCTTACGTTTGGCGCGTACAGCGCGCTCGCATACCCGGTGAATCTCGAAACGTTTGTCCGCGCGGCGCGTTCGCCCGCGATCGAATCGGCGTCGGCGGTCCGCGCTACGGCCGAAGGACGTCATCCGGGGTGCGCCGCGACAATGCGAGAGGCGTATGGCGCGCTGGAACGGGCGTGCGCGCTCGTGCTCGACTATGCCGACGTGATGCGCCCGCAAACGGCCGCGCCGCGTGCGGCGCAAAAGCGCCTTGACACCGCGGAGGCTGCGAGGATACTCGGCGAATCGATCAATATGGTCGAACGAACGCTCGATGGCGCTCGCGAGGCGCTCACTAGCGCGGAACTCGCGCTGTGGAGATATTCCCGAGACGCGCTCGACGGCATCTTCGCGTACTTCGGCGCACTGGAGACCGCAGGCGCTGAGCGCATCCGTTGCGGCAACATCGCAATTGAGAAGATCGCAAATGCGGTCGAGCACGTTCGCGCGATCGATCTCGAAATCAAGGGAACCTGGGGCGCGTACGACCTCGAATGGATACGCGAGTTGTGGCTCGATGCGCTCAGGCGCGGGCTGGACGAAAAACCGGCGCCGAAGGAGATGATCTGATGGACACAAACGGCGGGTTTCAGCTCTCCGATGAACTGGAGGCGCTTCGCGGGCAGGTGCGCCGCGTCATTCGCGACGAAATTATTCCGATCGAGCAGCGCATCGATCCCGACGCGCCAGAGATTCCAGAGGACGACTACTGGCGCATCGCGAACAAGGTGAAGTCCGCCGATATGTGGTGCATGGGCGCGCCCAAAACTGTCGGCGGCGGCGCGCTCGGCACGTTTCCCATGTGCGTGCTGGCCGAGGAAATGGCGCAGCATCGGTTGGGCCTCTACAATCCGGGCGCCGGCGTGTTCGGGCGCAACCCGCCGCCGGTCATCTACGCCGGGAACGAGCAGCAGGTTCAGACTTACGCCGCCGGCACCATCAAGAATGCTTGGCACACGTTCTTCGCGATCACGGAGCCGTCGGGCGGCTCCGATCCCGCCGGCGCCATCCAGTGTCGCGCGGTGCGCAAGGGCGACAGCTATGTAATCAACGGCACCAAGATTTTCATCTCGCACGCGCACGAGGCCGAGTGGGGCGTTGTGTTCGCGCGCACCGATCCGAAGGCCGGCCGTGCGGGTATCACGTGCTTCATCATTAAGAAGGGCCAGCCCGGATTCACGCCGCGCCCGTTTCGCACCATTCGCACCTCGGCGGTGCCGTGCGAAGTGTCGTTCGAAGACTGCGCAGTGCCGGTCGAGCAGCGGGTTGGCGAAGAAGGGCAGGGGCTCAACCTGTGCCTCGACCTGCTGACGCGGCTCCGCTTCCCGTACTCGGCGTGCAACATCGGCGTCGGCGTCGCGGCGCTGCGCATGGCGATCGAGCATGCAAAGCGGCGCAGCACGTTCGGCGAACTACTCGCGCGTCGGCAGGCGATCCAATGGATGCTTGCGGACTCCGAGGTGGAGCTTCGTGCCGCGCGCTATCTCACGTGGGACGGCGCGTGGAAGGCCGACCGCGGCGAGGATTCCCGCATGGAGGCGTCGATCGCGAAACTCTACTCAAGCGAAGTACTTGGACGAGTGATCGATCGCGCCGTCCAGATTCACGGCGGCTACGGCGTCAGCAAGGAATTTCCGCTCGAGCGCTGGTATCGTGAGGCGCGCGTAAGGCGCATCGGCGAAGGCCCGTCCGAAGTGCATCGGATGGTAATTGCGCGCAACCTATTGCGCTGACGCTGATGTAGATGAAAGGAGCCGCGCGATGACGCTTCCGCTCGATGGAATCCGGGTGATCGATCTGGGGCAGATCTACGCTGCCCCGTACTGCACGCTTCAGCTCGCGTACCTGGGCGCGGAGATCATCAAGGTCGAGCCGCCCGGCGCCGGCGAATTGCTGCGGCTGCCGCATCTCTCGCCCGGCGGCGTCAACTACTCGTTCTTGATGCTCAACGCGAACAAGAAGTCCGTGACGGTGAACCTGAAGGACCGGCGCGGGCAGGAAATTCTGCTCAAATTGCTCGAGAATGCAGACGTGCTCGTCGAGAACTACCTCGATGGGGTCATGGAGTCGTTTGGACTCGGTTTCGAGCAGATCGCGGCGTGCTTCCCGCGTCTGATCTACGCCTCCGGCAAGGGCTACGGCTCCGGAAGCCGCTGGGCGAAACTCGGCGCGATGGACAACACGGTCCAGGCGTCGTCGGGATTCATCAATCTCACGGGGTTTCCGGACAAAGGCGTCAAGACCTCGGCGACGTTCATCGACATGGGAACCGGCAGCCATCTCGTGAGCGGGATCCTGGCGGCACTGTTGATGCGTGCGCGCACCGGCCGCGGGCAGAAAGTCGAGGTCGCGATGCTCGACGTTGCGATTCCCGCGCTCACCAGTGTGCTCGCGACCGTGCTGCAGGGGCGCAAATTCAGGCGGCTTGGCAATCGCCATTGGGGCGCCTGTCCAACCAACGTGTATCCCGTCGCAGACGGCGAGGTGCTCATCTTTTGTCTTACCGAACCGCACTGGCGGACGCTCGCGAAGTTGATGGGACGCGCGGAACTCCTCGACGATCCCGCGTACAAGGATCACGGCGCGCGGCTCCGGATCGCGGACGATGTCGATGCAATGGTTGTAGATTGGACGCGCTCGCGCAGCCGCGACGAAGTGATCGGCATTCTGCTGGACGCGGGGGTGCCGTGCGCACCAGTCAGAACCGTTGATGAAGTGATCGCCGACGAAGAGGTCGCGCGGCGCAGAATGCTGATCGATTGCGTGCATCCGACGCGCGGCGCCGTCAAGGTGTCGGGTACGCCGATCAAATTGTCCGAGGTGCCCGATGCACCCGTAGTGCGGCCCGCGCCGATGCTCGGTGAGCACACTGCTGAAGTGCTGGCGTCTGTGGGCATCGACGCTGCGCAACTCGAGAAGCTTCGCGCAGACGGCGTGGTGTGATATTCGGCTCGCGCGCGCAACGACGCCGATGATGTTGCGCCGGCTCCTGCTCGCGACCGAGTTGTCACAAGGTTGCACGCCGATCATTCCGTGCTTTCGATTCGCATACGACAACGCGCCGTCCGAG
>CAYSCX010000046.1:0-15593 GCA_964429575.1 uncultured Binatia bacterium (SeqCode)
CGCCGCGAACAAGCAGCTTGGCGCGCTCAAAGGCTTCGACGGTGAGTCCGCTGCGTCTTCTCGCCTCTGCGACTTCCCGCTGCAGCGCGGGATTCTTGAACAGAAACTCCAGCGCGCGCGGATCGCCGGCGGCGACCCGGTTGGCAAAGTTTATGGCCGATGCCTGGAGCTTGCTGATCTTTCTAAGGCGGCCGTGCTCGCGCACTTCCACCGGCGCATTCAGCGCCTCCCGGATCAGAGTCGCCAAGTTCCTTGACCCGCGCGGCCGTCCGCGAGGATTTCCCGATCGTCCCTTCCGAAACCGCGTGTGTCGCGGCGGTTTGCGGTAACCAGGCCAGTAGTTGTGATCGTCTCCGTCGTCTTCCATGCCGACTTCGCTCCTCTGCTTTGACTCGTCCACGCCTTCGATCTGCAAAATGACCAGGACTCAAAGGCGCATTGCGCTCACACGCCGGGCCCTCCGCGCTTGCCGCGCGCGATCGCCGAATGAAGTCTCCCCGATCTCTGCCGGCGCAGTCTCGCCGGCAGGATTCGACACATCGATCGAATTGTCGCGTCGCAATTCCTATCGATATGCAGCTTCGCTGTCTCCGCGCATGGCGCTGCGGATCGCCTCGACAGTCGCCGCGGAGAGCCCGCGACGCTTCGCCAACTCAGCCATGTTCTCAAGCCATCGGAATTTTCGAAACAGGAAGTCGCGCGCTCGATGATCTCCGCTGGCGGCCTGATTGACGGCCTGCATGATGATCGCCTCGAGTTTGGTGATGCGCTTGTGCCGCCCGTTCTCACGCACCGGCACTCGCACCAGTAGTGCTTTGCGCGTCACAGCGGCTGCGCTCGTTGATCCGCGCGGTCGCCCGGTGGGATTTCCAGAGATCCCCTTCGGATACTGAGTGTGGCGCGGCGGCCTCCGATATCCGACCTTGTAGTCGCCGTGGTCGTGTTCCCAATCATCTCTGTCCTCTGCCACCTTCGCTTCCCTCCTTCACTTCAACTTCCAACTCCCTGAACAACTTCCCCGACGAAGCATGACGCGCTTCGTTTCGAGTGAACGCCTGCCAGCGCCGGACGATCGCGTCGACATAGATCGGATCAAGCTCGAGTCCGAAGCAGCGCCGCCCGGTGCGCTCCGCGGCAATCACGGTGGTGCCACTTCCGAGGAATCCGTCGAGAACGATGTCGCGGCGCGCGGTGGCATCCATGATCGCGTCGGCCACCAGCGCCACCGGCTTCACGGTCGGATGGAGCGCGAGCAGATTGCCTTCGTCGCTAGAGCGCGAGAATGACTTCGCGCATGGGTAGCTCCAGAGGTTGCTCCGGTTTCTGCCATGCACACCGAGCATCACGTTGTTACGGTGTGGGGCGCGGCCGTGCTTGAACACGAACACCAGCTCGTGCTGGCTCCGGTAGAGCGAACCCATCCCTCCGTTGTCCTTCGCCCATACGCAGAGGTTCTTGAGCTTGGAGTAGACGGCGCGTCCCGCGGCAAGCAGTTCCTCCATGTGGCGCCAGTCCATGCAGATGAAATGGAGCGAGCCCTGCGCGGAGTGGCGCGCATGAAGAGAAAGCGCCCGCATCAGGAAGTTGGTGAACTCCGCTTCGCTCATCTCGCCTGACGCCATCTGGAACTCGCGATGGCGAACCGCGCCGAGGCCACTGACGTTACCGTCGATGCGGACGTTGTAAGGCGGATCGGTGAACACGAGGTCGGCTTGCTCTCCGTCAAGAAGCGCTGCGTACGACGCCGCGTCGAGCGAGCTCCCGCAGTGCACGCGGTGCTCGCCGAGCAGCCAGAGATCTCCCAGCCGTGTGACTGGTGGACCCTTCGGCACCTCTGAAAGATCGTCCGCTGCGTCGTCCGTCTCGCGATCCGAATCGAGGCCCTCGATGCGAAGATCGATCTCCCCCATGTCAAAACCGGTCGCCTCGAGGCTGAACTCGAGGTCGAGAACCGAGAGTTCCTTGAGCTGTTCGGCGAGCAGTTGATCGTCCCAAACTGAGTTCTCGGTCAGCCGGTTGTCGGCGATCGCGAATGCTTTGGCTTGCGCCTCATTCAGGTGCTCCAGGCTGATGGTCGGGACGTCGGCCCAGCCGAGCAGCTTGCAGGCGGCGATTCGTCCGTGCCCGGCGACTACTTTGCCGCTCGCATCGACGAGTACCGGTACATTGAAACCGAACATCTCGATGCTCCGCGCGACCTGACGGACCTGGCGCGGGCTATGGACGCGGGGATTGCGGGGATTGAGTCGAAGGCGGGCGATCGGCAGGTACCTGACTTGGATTCGCCCGTCCTCGTGTTTGGTGGCTTCTGGGTCAGGTAGGCGAGCGGACTTTCTGCGGCGAGATGCATGGAGCGATGCTTGGTCGCGATCTGATTTTGGCAGCGGCAATCGGGTGCGCATGCACTCATGCTAGGCGTCGCAAACTCATTGCACGCAATATGTCTTCAGGAATTGCCTGTCACCGGTGACCACTGAGTGTCGCAGTGGTCACCGGTGACTGAAAATCTTACTGGCTATCTGCAGGTGGTTATCTTTTCCAAGAGGTCGCCAGCGACGCGCAAGATCGTGGAGGCCGACCAGCCGAACGTTCTCCCGACTGCGCGAGACAGTTGGCGTGCGAGCGCTGTTTTGGACTTATGGTTATCGTTTACCCGGAGTTTCCTGGCCTTCTCGCGGATCAACACTGCTCGAGCTTGCCGGCCAGTTCTTTGCACTGCATGTCCTTTCCGCGGGCCGCTGTGCCGCCTTTCGAATTCAATGAACTCACGACAGAACAGCAGCATCTTCAGATGTGTGGCTTCCTTGATTGCGTCCCGACACGCTCGCCCGTGCCCCTTCTCAGTGATTGAGTCCGTATACGGATCCTGTAGCCAAATGCCCACACGCCACCAGGGAAAGCCCCATCTCTCCAATTGGCGATCGATATCGGCGCGGGCCGCGTCCCTGAGCTCGAGCAATTGCGCCCGTGACAGGGCGTTGCGCGGAGCGGAGCATCGCTCAAGGAAGAATTCCCGACGATCTGCGTCGCCCGGCCAGGCGATCTGCGCAAGAATCGACTTGCCGCGCTTCGGGAGCGGAAGGTGCTCCGGTGTTAACCGGATGCTCGTCAGTCCCTTTGAGACCGCGGACTCCTGCACCGGCGTCAAGCTCAACACTCGCGGGGTGGCCTCATCGGTTCGGGACTCTGGTTGCTGCGCGCTCCCGATCGGTTGGATCCCTGGCAAGGCCTCCTGGTTGGAGCCTTCGCGCTGCCTTACCCGCGTACCCGAGCCACCGCCCGCCGTGTTGGAAACCGCCGGCTGCTGTCTGACGTCGGCCAGCTCGCTCTGATCGGTGGTAATTTTCGTTGTGTCTGTGTGCCCTAAGTCATTCTTCTTGCTCCGCACCACAACTTCCTCCCCTCCAGAATGAGACAACGCCCGAAATCGCGGACGCGAACCATAAGTTTTCGCGGACCGGACTCGGGCGTTGGCAAGATCAGAGTAAGCTCGCGGGCGCAAGGCGATCAACACGCCGTCTGAGGACCTTGAACAGGCGGTGGATAACTACTGCATTGCGCGAGACCGAAGCGATAAGATCAACGATCCTCGCTTGATCGCGGGCCAATCTTTGCGCGATCCTCTGGCTGGACGCGGGTTGGGCTCAAATCCGGCGTTTCTTCATAGTGCGACCGGCAGTCGACTTTGAAGGCGTGCGCCGAGGTGAATCCCAGTGCTTCCCGCCTAGTCCCGGCACATCCCGCTTAGACGCCGCCTCTCAGTTCGCCGCCTCAATTTTCGATGTTTTTCACTATATTCCGGAATAACCCGCCAAAACCCAATGGGATCTTCGTTATTGCGCACGACGCCAGCCGTGACGCGCTGCGGCTTCGCTCTCTCGACGATGCGGCGAAATTGCCGGTTCGTCTGGCCTTGAAGATCACGCACAAAGAAGTCGACGGCATCGTAGTCCTCATCGATCGCAACTAGACGCGCGCAGTTGATTTGCGACCCGGCTCGCTCGCCCCGCGATTCGACACATTGCCACCGCCACAACGAATCGAACTCTCCGAGATACTAATCAATGGTGTTCGGCGGAGCGCGGGGCGTTGACAGGTCAAGGCGGCGGTGTTGCACTAAGCGTCGACCGCGTAATTCAAGATAGACCTTGAGCACGGTCGGAAGGCGGTTCGCGACGATTTCGATCGATGCTCGACCGGCGTTCGGAGGCGCAAACATGGAGTTCGCCGAGCTATTGCGGAAACACCTGTCTCAGAAAGACCTGGACCGGATGCAGGCGTTTATCGCCTCAATGCCCGAACATCAGCGAGCCGAAATGATGCGCTTCATGGCCGAGCGCGAAGAGCGGGCGCCGAAGATTGGCGATGACGCTCCTGACTTTCGACTACCGGTGCTCGGCGACCGCTCGCGCACGGTCACGCTGGCGTCGTTTCGCGGACGGAAACCCGTTGCTCTAATTTTCGGGAGCTTCACCTGACCGCCGTTTCGTGCCCAGGCCGGGCGCCTGGAGCGAATGTTCGAGCAATACGGCGACCGCGTCGAATTCTTTGTCATCTACATTCGCGAGGCACACTCCACCGACGGTTGGCAGGTGGAGCCCAACGAACGCGACGAGGTGTTCTACGCGCAGCCGAAAACGCTCGACGAACGCGAGAACGTCGCACATGCGTGTTCACTCAGGCTCGATCTGAAGATCCCCACTCTGATCGATGACATGGAAAATTCGACCGATCAGAAGTACTACGCGTTGCCCGACCGGCTTTACCTGATCGATCGTGAGGGGCGCATCGCTTACCGCGGAGCTCCGGGGCCGTTCGGGTTCATCGCGGACGAACTAGAGCGCGCAATCGTCAGTTATTTCGAAGGCGAACGCGTCGCGTCAAAGTAGATCGCGCGGAGAGCCGGCGCGGAAATGCGCGCGGACCGCAGTAGGTCTGGCGAACCGCATTATCGTGCCACACGCCCGCCCGCAATTCTGCCGGCGGGAGACGCTCTTGGCTCGACGGCCCACCCGTGCTTGGGGGGAACTGATCAGCTCGGTTTGCCGTTGATGATATGGGTCGCACCGATTCGCCCCACCGGGATCACTCTCGGCAACAGTCCCGCACCCGGTGCCGCCCACTTGTCACGGGAGTGCGGTCACCCGGCCGTCGCAGTCATCCGTCGTGGATTCCACGGATTCTGACTGAAAAACTTATGAGCCGATGAGCGCGCGTATTCGAGGATTTCCTTGCTCGCGGAGAATGACATGGAACCGTAAATGAACATCGTCATCTCGTCCCGCGCCGGTTCCAGCTCGACGATTCTCACGTCCGGATATTGATCGCGGATGCAGTCGGAGATTGTCTCTCTGACTGCGTCGCGCATCAGGCGCAACGATTGTTCTCCAATCCACACCACGCCTTGTTCCATCAGTCTTGCGCACCTTCCGCCATCGAGCGGCAGACAGACCCGAGACCGGTCATTGTAGATTGGAACAAGGGGGTTGATGGAAAGGATGTCGGTCGCGCCGCGCTCGATTGCGGTGCGGACCGAGCTTATCTCCGATATCGCGCCGTCCACGACATCTCGCTCACCCACCCGAATCGGACGGAAGAAGATCGGGATGGCGCACGACGCCGCTACCGACTTACAAATGTGAAAGTCTCTGAACTCTCCCTCTCCGAAGATAAGATGCTCACCCGTGTCGAGGTCTGTCCCAGTTATGTAGAGCTCGCGGTTCAGCTGTCCGAATTCATGTGCATACCCAAGATCGCTAAATCGGCTGCAGAGCGTTCGCTCCAACGCTTCGGTAGAGTAGAAGCCTGGCGGATGGTGGGCCTGGAAATCGATGAGAAATTGGGCAAATGTAGGCCACCTGCGCGCCCGCAAGGTTCGGCCGATCGTCCCCGCCAGCGCTTTGAGAAACTGACATATCAGGCCCGCGGGGCCACCCCCTGCGATTCCTAAAATCTCACGAGGCGTGAAAAAGAATGCTTTGTCGGTGCTATCCGTAGCGATGGCTTCGTAAATTTCCGCGGGTTTAGCGCCGTTGGCCAGTAGCGCCGCCAGCACTGAACCCGCGCTCGTACCGACATACATGTCGAAGTCTTCAATGCTGAGCGGGGCTCCGGCGAGCTCGTCGAGCGCCGTCAGCACTCCTACTTCGTACAGAAAACCGGTGATGCCGCCGCCAGCGAGCACGAGGGCCCGTTTGGGAGCATGCGCACGCGAGCTGGCGGCAATTTGCTGGTCGTGCATTAGGTTAAGGGATCCGCGACGCGGATCTCAGCGATCCCTATCCGTGTGTCGCACTTGGTCAGGCATGCCGCCCGCGTGCGAGCCCTCACCGCCTTCGGCGCAGGCGGCGCTTGAATCGAGTCGCTATCGCCCGGCCGCGGATCCGCGCTTCAGCGCGACTCCGGTGCGCGAGGCCTCCGCGACCGCCTTGTCCAAGCTCAGTCCGAACCCATCCGCGAGTCGCGTCAAATAATTGAAGATCCCGACGACGTGGGCGACTTCCAAGAGCGCCTCGTCGGCGAATCCGAGTCTGCGGAGCGGCTCCCAATCTTCCTCCGTCATGCGGGTCGCCGTAGCGCTGAGCTTTTCTGCCACCGCCAGTAACGCACGTTGGCGGTCCGAAAGTGCCTGGTATTCGCGCCAATGCTTGTGCTTGATCGCCTCGATCAACCTTGCGTCACCGCCTTCGACACGCAGAAACTCCGCGTGAGACTGCGTTCAATAGTGGCAATCCTGGGCGGCAGCGGCGACGGCCGCGATCATCTCGCGCTCGGCGCGCGAGAGCACACCGGGTGCGAACATGACTTGGGCGTAGAGTGCGCCAAAGAAGGGCGCGATGCGCGGATGGGCGCTGATCAGCAGGCCCATTGCAGGTACGTAACCGAAATTGTAGGGATGTTCTTCCGGCGTTCGAGCGCCGGCTCCGCGATCAGGATCCGGCAACGCGATCCAGGCTCTGGGCGTGTCGTTCTGGATCATCTCGTCAGTCTCCCTTGTGTGCGTTTGAATCCTTGTCGACCGCATCGCGCAAGACACGCGATGAAAGCCAGAACCGATAGTCTTTTCGGGTGTCCTTCAGAATTATTTTGCCGTCGCGGTCAAGCAGGTAAGTCGTGGGGTGCGGCGTGCCGCGTTCCATCTCTTCATGCGGCTCCGAATTGTAAACGCCGAACTGATCTATGACCTTGTGGTCCGGATCTGAAAGAAATACGAACGGCTGCAGCCCGTGTTCGCGAATGAACCGCTCGGCTTTCGGATTCACCTGGTTGCGAGCCATCACGTAAACCACCGTCAGACCTGGTACCGGTTTCACACTCTGGTGCAGCTCGACGAGCCGCGACTTCGTGTATGGTCACCAATCCAGCGATCGGTCAAAGGTGAGAAGCACTGGCCCTTTGCCGATAAACTGGCTCAACGAAACCGGATGTCCGGCCAAGTCCGGCAGAGTGAAGTCGGGAAGTTGTCCGCCGATCGCGCCGATAGCCGTTGGCACGTCGTTTCTGATGTCAGGAGTCGGGTGATAGTTGCGCGAGAGGGTGGCGACCACCACCAGCAACAACACGCACACGCCGGTCCAAATCCAGTTGCCAATTCTTGCCATCATCACTCTCCTCTACCGGCGTCCGTAGCCGCGCGCGAGATGACGAGTTGGCGCGAAGGCCGCAACCAGACGAACCCGAGCGCCAGCAAAAGCATCACGGCGGCTTCGAATCGGAGCAAATCTCCCGTCTCCGCATATTCACCAGTAAACCACGCGATAATGCGGAACGCGGCACTCAAGACGAGTCCGAACGCTGTCACGGTGGCAATTCCACGCGCCAGCTGCGGCGAGCGTATCGCAACTCCGAGCATCGCTCCCCACACGATCAATACGCAGCCCGCGAATGCTGCCATGTAATAGCCCCAATAGTCGGTCCGCGGCCCCACCGCCCCCTGGGTCATCGCGAACGGGAGGATGGTATTCGCGACGAAGGCGTAGAGAAGCGCGATGCCCGCCGCGAAGCACAGGAGCATGAGAGCACCGCAGATCATTCGAAAGCCGAAGGAGCGATCTAAGCTCATCCGCGTCGCCTAATAAGTGACCTCAATTCTTCATCATTCGGCCCGGAATTCAGCACTTTCGTCAGTTCCTGAAGTGACGAACGATCCTCTCGTACGCGTCCTCGGCAATTGTCTCATCAGGCAGCAACGCCAGCGCTCCCACCAGCGCCTTCATCTGGCGCAGGTACCTTCGGCAGTGTCGGCACATCGCGATGTGGAGTCGAAAGCGGAACCGATCTCCGCCCGCGAGACCTCCTTCGAGGTAATCGGTCACGCGCTCGGCGACTTCCCGACATTTCATCATCGGGTTTCGTTCCTCTCCAACTGGCCTTCCAGCGCACGCCGCAATTTTGACCGCCCGCGGTGCAGCAGTACACGCTGATTAGTCTCGCTGATCTCCAAAATGTTGCAAACTTCGGTCGCATCGAAACCTTCGACGTCGCGAAGGGTTACTACCACGCGCAAATTTGCAGGCAAGGCCGCGAGCGCTTGCGCGATCAGCTGTCGTGTTTCCTTACGCGCCATGAGGGATTCCGGCGTCTCGGCTTGCCAAGGCAGCGGCGGATCGGCCCACATCCCGCCTGCGTTGAAGCGGGTCGGGTCCACCGCGAAATCATCGTCATGTTCGGCATTCGATATCTCAGAGAACGGTACGGTACGCTTTTCACGGGTCGCGCGTGTCTTCGCCTGATTTATCAGGATTCGGAACAGCCAGCTCTTGAGGCTCGAACGGCCCTCAAACGCACGTATTCCCTTCAACACCCCGAGCCAGGTTTCCTGTGCCACCTCCTGCGCCGTGGACGGCTGCCCAACGAAAGACCGCGCCAGGCGCACAAGGGCGGAGTGGTAACGGTCAAACAGATCGCGAAACGCATCCTCGTCGCCCGCTAGCAACCGTTCCACGAGAGCAGCGTCATCCCTGCGGGATAGCGGCGCGCGGGCCTCAGATGCGCGTCGATTGTCGCGCTTGGCTTCGTGTCCGCCCATATCGTGCATGCCGTTGCTTTGAAGCGAACGTCCAGCTCGCATCTGTAACAAACATACCGCGACGGAGACTGCAATGTAGCACCAAATTTAATAGGTGCGATTGAGCTGCGAGACTCGTACCGAAGGTCGGCCATCAACGACGCCTGAAGTGCGCCTTCGGGTTGCGGACTGTGCTCGACGTCCGCTCAAGGTCGCGGATCTTAGGTTCAACGAACAACCAACTGAGGAGGTCAGGACGAGAATGAAAAAGTCGGTAATGGCAGGTGCGGCTCTCGCGACCGCGGTCGGATTGGCGTTCTTAGCGCGTCCGGCGTTTGCACAGAGCGCGGAAGCAACGCCAGGGGCGCAGCAGGCCAGCGTCAAGTGCGTCGGCGCAAATGATTGCAAGGGGCAGAGCGCCTGCAAGACTGCGACCAGCGCCGGCCCCGGTGAGAACTCCTGCAAGGGCCAGGGCTTGGTCATGACGTCGAGCGAGAAGGATTGCGACGCCAAGGGCGGCAAGCCCGCAAAGATGTAACGCCGCTTCCTCCAGTGGCGACGGTCGGTCGGTGCGCCATTCCCCTCCCGGCGCACCGACGACCGCACTTCAACTCGGTGAATTTCAATCGCGTAGATTGCCCCTTTCTTGGGTTCGGTGTCGGGCTGCGCCGGCCCCACTACTCGCTCATCTCAGAGTCGCGCCCCAAAGTCGATTGGTTCGAAGTCATCACTGAGAATTTCATAGTACAGGGTGGCCGACCGCTCCAGGTTCTCGAGAAAGTTCGCGAACAATATCCAATTGCGTTGCACGGAGTCTCGCTGTCGATCGGGTCCGCGGACCCACTCAACTTCGCCTATTTGCGGGATTTAGCTCAACTCATACGGCGCTTTGAGCCGGCGTGGATCTCTGACCACCTGTGCTGGACAAGCATCGCGGGCCGAAATTCGCACGACCTATTACCTCTGCCATATACCGACGAAACGGTGAGTCATGTCGCCGAACGCGTCCGGGTCGTGCAAGAGACTCTGGGTCGGCCGCTGCTGCTTGAGAACGTATCAAGCTACATGAGCTACGCCGCATCAACGCTGACGGAATGGGAATTCCTGGCGGCGGTGTCCGAAGAGGCCGACTGCGGAATCCTGCTCGACGTTAACAACGTATTTGTGAGCGCGTTTAACCATGGTTTCAGCGCGGAATCGTATATCGATGCGATCCCCGTCGAACGCGTCGCACAATTTCACATGGCCGGCCACAGCGATTTCGGAAAATATCTTCTCGACACTCATGACCATCCCATATGCGATGCGGTTTGGGCGCTTTACGAACGCGCGGTTGCGAGATTCGGCCGAGTGTCGACGCTGATCGAATGGGACGACAATATTCCTGAGTTCCCGGTGCTTGCCGCCGCGGCAGAGGAAGCTCGGGCGAAACACAACCGAATCATGGAGATATGCGAGGTTGGAATCCCAAAGCGAATTGAGCGACCTGCAGAGACTGATTTACGGACTCATCACCGCGCCTGAAGGAGTCGAGGACAGGGCGCGGGGCGTACGGGGAATCGGACTCGAAGGCATCGCGGCAATCGTGCCCGGCGATGGGCGGCTCGATACGCTGGAGCGGCTCAACATTTACGCGACGGCGTACTTCTATCGTCTGCTGAATTGCTTGAAGGAAGACTACCCGGCGACCCTAGCAGCGTTGACCGAGAAACGGTTCGAAAAGCTGGTGCGAGACTACCTGGCCGCACATCCCCCTACTGAACCCTCCATTCAGCACGCCGGCTCGGCGCTGGCAGGGTATCTGCGCGGACATCGATACAGCGTCGAACTACCCTACCTCGGGGATTTGGCACGCTTGGAACGTACGATAATCGACGTGTTCCACGGTGCAGACGCGACTCCGATCGAACGCAAACATCTGGAGTCGATTCCACCCGCTCAGTGGCCGGCCATCGAAATTCGAACGCTTCCATCGGTCATGATTCTCGATTGCAAATGGCGGGTCGGTAAGCTCTTGCGCGCCGCCGCCGGAGAGGAACCGTGGGATCCTCCAGAGCAGGCTCAAGTGTCGGTGTTGGTCTGGCGCCAGCATTTCACCGTTTACCATCGAGAGATTGAACAGTCTGAAGCATGCGTGCTCAAGCTGGCAGAACAGCCCGTAGCGCTTGCACGATTGTGCGAAGAGGTCTCGCGCGCGACTGACGAGAACGATCCGGTCGCACAGATTGCGAAATTGCTCGACCCCTGGATAGCCGACGGGCTGCTGACCGCCGTACTTCCTGGCGGATGAAGCCCGGCCGCGGCGCACCCGACTCAACTTTTTTCAGCCGACCACGGAGAACAATTGCTATGAATATAGGAACGCATCGAATACTCACCGTCAGCGAGGTGAGCGAATTTCTCAAAGTCCATCCATCGACGATTTATCGTCTGCTTAGAGAAAATGTGATCCCTGCGTTTCGCGTTGCGTCTGAGTGGAGATTCAATTTCGAAGAAGTTGAGAAATGGACGCAGAGGATGTCGCGCCTCAACTCCACGCGAGAAGGCGAAGGAAAAGGCGCCAGCGATGGCAGACCGCAAAGCGCAGCGCCTGATGCGACGGCCTGGCCGCTTCGCACGTCGCCGACGGTCGGGGTCTAGCGCGTGGCAAATTTGCGATTTTCAGGTTGGCGAGTGTCCGCTAATCGGTTCGTGCGCCGTGATCCGCTGCAGAAAATGCGGGTCGACGAGCTATGTCTCTTATTCGCGGCCGTTCCGGATTCACATGTTAGCGACTTCGGAGCTACGCAGCCGCGCGCGATCGCCAATTTGCAATCGCCCCGCCGATTTCGTTCGGAGAATCCTCTTGCACGAAATGCAGCCCTTTGCCACCGGCGCGAATCTCCAAATTCTTGAACTTCCCTTTGCACCACTCAACGAGTTCGGGTCGCATGATCGCGCCGGGTTCAAATGTCAATAGCAATTTTGGCACCGGCGCGTTCGAGAGATAGTCGGCATTGCGCCGAATCACTTCGATCACGTCGGCGGGCTGCCCCTCGATCGGCAGCTCATTGGGCCACCGCCAAATTGGCTTGCGGTCGGCGGGAATTAGAAACGGCTTTCGATAGGCATCCATTTCGGTCGTGGTGAGTTTCCGGATTATCGCGCTCGGGAAGAGCTGCTCGATGAAAACGTTTTGTTCGATAATCAGCTTCTCGCCTTCACCGGGCGTGCGAAATGCCTTGAAGAGACTTCGGCCGGGCTCGGCAAAATCACTCCACTTCATTTCCCGCAACAGCGCCTCCATAAAAACGATTCTCACTACGCGTTGCGAATGGCGGTGCGCCCAGTCGAGCCCAAGCGCAGTTCCCCAGTCATGTAACACCAGCGTGACTCGATCCAGCTTCATCGCGTCGAACCACGCATCGAGATAGCGCGCATGATCGACGAACCGATACTCGATCGGAGGTTTGCCGGAATCGCCAAAGCCGATTAGATCGACCGCGAGACAGCGCCCCTGGCGCGCGAGATGAGGAATCACGTTGCGCCATAAGTATGAAGAAGTCGGGTTTCCGTGCAGAAAAACGATTGGATCGCCGGTGCCATCTTCAACATAGCTCAGATGCGAATTGAGCAGTTTGATCTGCTTCGACGTGGCCATGTCTCTCCTTCTCGAATGCACAAGCGCGACGGACGGATCCTACGCATCGGAGCCGGCGCTATCGCGTCAAGACCTGGTGGCCTCGTGTCCCTAGCCGGTGTGCCCGTTCATGCCGCCTGCCGGTTTAGAGTATCGGCAGCGACCCATTCGTTACAGTTTTCGATTGATTGTTGGCTGGCAGCGGAGGCGAGCGTTGAATGCGCTTCAGGACGCGCTCTCCTTGTAACGGAAATCACGGGAGAGAGACCTTCTAATATGAACTCAACTAGCCTTGGCTCCGCATCCGCGCGGATTCAAGTTGTTGCGGGCTGGCTCGGCGGGCTCCTGCGTCTCGCCGACGCGCTGCGTTCGCTGCCGCCGCTCCTGGTTCGGCTCTTCGTGGGCTACATGTTCTTCGAGTTGGGGTGGGCCAAACTCCACAACCTCGAAGGCTTCGCTGAGAGATTTGCCGGCTGGGGAATCCCGTATCCTGCGTTCAGCGCCGCGTTGTCCGCTTACACGGAATGCATCGGCGGTGCGCTGCTGGTCGTGGGCCTTTTCACGCGAATCGTTTCGATTCCGATGATCATCAACATGGTAGTTGCCATCGCCACGGTGAAGATGCTGCGAGTCGCGAGCCTCGAGGACTTCGTCGAGCTTGATGAGCCGCTCTACATTTTGAGCTTTTTCTGGTTGTTGATTGCCGGTCCAGGCGGCGTGAGCGTCGACTATTTCGTCAAGCACTTCTTGTTGGCCCCATTGGGACTGTGTGAGGAACCCTCGGAAGGAGCTCACGACGCGGACTCAAAGAGGACAGTGGTGCGCAGCTCTGCTTAGCGCCGAGGCGCATCCTGGCGTCCGAGTGTCGCGCTTATCGGCGTTCGCGGCTTCGTACCGTCGTCCAGATAGCGAGCGCCCAGACAATCAGTAATCCGCCGGGGAACATGACAGTCCACGGACTCCAGTCGGGCATCAAATAGCCCAAGGCGGCTATGCCAACCATCAACGCCACTAACCCTCGAAGCCCAGCGCCAATTAAGCGAGACGAACGCCGTGTCGCGTTGCGCGAAGTGGCGACCAATTCGAAGGTCACCAACACGCCGACCGCGGCGAACACCGCGACGGCAGCGGCCCACCCTGCCTTGAGGATCTTCGCAAGGACGAAGAACTTCCAACCGGTCGGAACAATCGAATCTGCAACCGCCAGACCAAAAAGCCCTGCCGCGACCAGCAGCAATGCCAGCAACAAAACCGCACGCACGCGCCGAGGTTCGAAATTATCTGACAGCATCGGTGATCACCGCCTCCTTGTGGTCAGGCCACTCGTTAAACGAGACGGGCGAGCTTTCCGTTCCTGCGATTCCACTGCCAACGTCGTTGGGTCGCAGAATCGCATTGCCGTATCGAGGCTTCATGCGGCACACCAGGCTGACTTTGCGACTGCTGGTATGTCCAGAGGGATCGGCCCGTGACGCGGCGTAGCGCGATAGTGTTGCTGCTCGTTCTGACGCCGATTCTCGTCGGCTTCGACATGAGCCGGCATAACATTCCGATCGAGGACATCGTAAGCGGCGGACCACCCAAGGATGGCATCCCGGCAATCATCGCACCTCGCATGATTCGCGCGAATGATGCTGGATACCTTCGGGACACCGACCGGGTGATCGGCGTCGAGCGCGGCGGCGAAGCGCGAGCCTACCCACTCGCAATTCTCAACTGGCACGAAGTAGCTAATGACAGGATCGGCGACACGCCGATCGCGGTCACCTACTGTCCGCTCACCCGCACGAGTCTGGTTCATGAACGTCGCCATCGCGGCAGCGAGTTGGAGTTCGGCGTTTCTGGACGGCTCTACCAGAGCAATCTCCTTATGTATGACAAGGGAACCGAGAGCCTCTGGTCGCAGATCATGGCCGAAGCGGTGACGGGGCCGAAGCTTGGTACGCGTCTCGCGCAAGTCCCCAGCGTCGAAACCACGTGGGGTCAATGGCGTGCGCAGCATCCCGGAACGCTGGTGCTCTCATCGGAAACCGGCCATCGCCGCGACTACACCGTCAACCCGTACGAAGCATACGAAGAATCGCAAACCGTGATTTTCCCAGTTGACCGTCGCGACGATCGATTAACGCCCAAGGACTTCGTCGTCGGGCTGACCGACGGAAGAGAATTTCTTGCGCTGCCGACAAGACTTCTGCCCGACGAACCGTCGCCTCTGGCAGTAGAATTGGGGAACGCACGATTTCTTGTTTCCTACGACCGGGAATCTCAGAGCGTCCGGGTTGCGCGCGACGGAGTTCCTTCTGCGTTTTTCACCGGCTATTGGTTCGCCTGGGCTTCGTTCCACCCCGAGACGAAGGTGTGGCGCGATGCCAAGCCGGATCCGAAGTACCGCGCCGCGGAGCAAATGGAACGGATGCTACAGATGCTCGCGCCGTGATTCTTGATTCTACCTGAGCCCTCGACTGGACCGTCGCGAATTTGTATCGGGGGTGCAACGCAATGAGAAGACGGCTCGGACCTGTGGCGCGGGCTAATTTGTTGACCATGTTTGGCGATTCGTCGCCGCTTGACCCGGTACCTAAGTACCGGGTGTAGGCTAAGAACGCCATGAGGAGGCGGTTCGGAATGGCCACCAAACGAAAGATCGAAGTGTTCACTGCCGGATGCGGAGCGTGCGACGCCGCCGTTTCACTTGTCAGGCGGATCGCGTGCGCGTCGTGCGAGATCGAGGTTCTCGACATGCACGATCCCGCGATCGCGGTGCGGGCGAATGCCTACGGCATTCATCGCGTGCCGGCGATTGTAATCGATGGTCAGCTCGCGTCGTGTTGTGCCACCCGCGGCCCGGATGAAGCGGCTTTGCGAGCGGCGGGCATCGGGACGCCTTTGCCGTAGCCGCCGTCGCATGAGGCGTCTTACAACGGGAGAGCTTGCGAAGCGGGCGGGCGTCAACCGCGAGACCGTCCG
>CAYSCX010000047.1:0-15580 GCA_964429575.1 uncultured Binatia bacterium (SeqCode)
CCTCGGGCTTTCACACCGGACTTGACCGACCGCCTACACGCCCTTTACGCCCAGTCAATCCGAACAACGCTCGCACCCTCCGTCTTACCGCGGCTGCTGGCACGGAGTTAGCCGGTGCTTCCTTTGAGGGTACCGTCAAGAGCCCGCTGGATATTAGCCAACGTGCTTTTCTTCCCCTCCGACAGGGCTTTACGACCCGAAGGCCTTCATCACCCACGCGGCGTCGCTGCGTCAGAGTTTCCTCCATTGCGCAATATTCCTGACTGCTGCATCCCGTAGGACTCTGGGCCGTGTCTCAGTCCCAGTGTGGCTGACCATCCTCTCAGACCAGCTACCCGTCTTAGCCTTGGTGAGCCGTTACCTCGCCAACTAGCTGATAGGCCGCGGACCCCTCTTGGAGTGATAGCTTGCAGGAGCAGAGGCCACCTTTTACCTCAGGAAGCGAACTTCCCGTGGTCTTATCCGGTATTAGTCCGTCTTTCGACGGGTTATCCCAGACTCCGAGGCAGGTTATCCACGTGTTACTCACCCGTACGCCGGTTTACTCGCCGAGTTGCCCCGACTTTCTCCCGCGACTTGCATGTCTCAGGCACGCCGCCAGCGTTCGTTCTGAGCCAGGATCAAACTCTCCATATAAGCTCAGTGTCACCACCGATCGCGCGCCGGCTATGGCAACGCAACCGGGTGGACTGACCGCTATCTCAAATGAATCGGACAGGCTCGAGATCTCTTCCAAGACCCCCGCCGCCCGAAAAGGCATGCACTACTATTCAGTTTTCAAAGACCGGCCCGTTTGAGGCGAAAGGTCAATCTACCGGTCCCCGTAACCGGTGTCAACCGCGCGCGCCGAAAATCGCGCGGAAAGCCGCCGGATGTGCAAATCTCGCGCATTGCCTTTGCCCACGATTGCCCGAATCTGGCGGCGTGCGCCCACTTAACATTTCGTAGGTTCACTGCTACGATTTGTAGCTCAAGGCCGCGGGGACTCGCGGCCAAAGCCGGACGGGCCGGCGGCTCGTCCGCAGCGCACGATTCAGGGGGCGTATGAGGACTTTTCTCAGCTCAGCGTCTTTCGCGGCAGGCATCTATTGGATCCTGAGCCACGAACGGTCGTCAGAGATATGGATCGCCGTCGCGCTGATCGGATTTGGTTTGTTGGCCGAAATCCTGCGCCGCGACGCCGCTTGATGCGGTTACGAAGCGAAGCCTGACGAGCGCGCAGTTTTACGCGAGCCGCCGCCGCAAAGCGCGCGGTTCGACCGCCGCGAAGTACACCGCGGCGACGAAGGCGAGCGACCCCGATGCGATGAACATCGGGGCATAACCGAACAGCCCCGCAAACACACCCAACAAATACGGACCCGCCATTATTCCCGCATCGTAGAGCGATGTGTAAACGCTCGACGATCGACCCATCGCGTTGTCCTGTGTGCGTCCGATCACCAGCGCGCTCAACGAAGGATACAGCAGCCCGTGGCCGACGCCGCCAATCACTGCCGCGACATCGAGCATCCACGGAACCGATGCCGCCGCGATCAGCCCGAGGCCTATCGATAACACGACCAGCGATGGAAGCACGAGGCGCTGCGGTCCCAAACGATCGATGAACCGTCCGCCGAACAGGCGCAGAAGTACCGCTGCAATGCTGTAGAGCGCGAAATACCAGCCGACCCGCGCAATCCCGGCGTGGTAAGCGTACGGCGCTACGAAGCTGACGCGCGCCGACAGCGATAGCGAAAAAAGAAACGTCACGATCCAGAGCGGTGCCAGCGTGCGATCGAACAGCACACTTGCGTAGCTAACGCCGGGCGGCGCGGGCTGATCGCCCAGATGATGCGCCGGGCGATCGTCGGGGAGCATCGTGGTAGCAATCACGCCGGCAACCGTCAGGCAGATTGCGAGCGCGAAGAACGCGTGGAAGCCCCACCGTCGGATGAGAACCTCGCCAAGCAACGGCGTGATCGCCGCCGGTCCCATCCCGCACAGACTGAAGGTCGCCATGCCCTCGCCTTCGCGCCCACGGGGCAACAGGTCATAGACCATCGCGAATAATGCGACGCGCGCCGTGCCCTCGAAGGCGCCTTGAAGTGCGCGAACCGCGTACAGGCGCCAGCCGAGCGATTCCGTCGGGATGTACATCGCCATCGCGAACGCGTTGAGGATGAGAAACACGAGCGCGACCTGCTTGCAGCCGCGCCGATCGATCAGCACGCCAACGCCGGGACGCACCGCGAGCGCGGCGAGCGAGCCCGTCCCGACCACTGCGCCGATAACGCTCGCTCCGCCGCCGAGCTGAACAATCCAAAGTGGAAACAAGACAAACAGATTTGCCCCAGAGTTGAGCGCAAAGCTCGCCGCGAAGACCAGCCAGAAGTCGCGGCTGTAGATGCTCGGTTCCGGCAGACCGTTCGGTTCGGACGCCGCCTGCGGCTGGGTCTCGCGTGTCGCCGCCCCGCTCATCGGGCGAAGCGGACGTATGTGATGAGCTTCATCGAGCTGACTTTCAATCCGGCCGCATGGACGCGGACGCGCAAGTCACCTGATCACCGATAACTCCCCGAGGATAGCGGGCGTGGACGAGCGAATGAAGCAGATGTCCGAAAATTGCTGCGACGGTCGCGGACCAACGGGTGCCGGCGCGCTCAGGGCGCGGCCGCGCACTTGAGTTCGGCGGGCCCCGATGGGCGCGACGCGGTGGCGTCGGACTCGAGCGTCACCACGCAGCCGCGCACCGATTTGGCATCGGGCGCAAGAGTGCTCGATACCGATACCTCTCCGTCGGTGCCGGCTCTGAATTCCGCTCCCTTTACGAATTTGCCGGCGCGATGCTGCCACCAGAGCACGTACAGCTTACCCTCCGGCGACGGTGGGATACCTGTCATTTGCACCAATGCACCGCCGGCCGACTCGCTGATCGCGATCATTCCCGCCGCCTGGCTCGCCCCCTCGGCCGCGACCAACTGCATCCGGCGCAAGTCCGATGAGAACAGCATGCGCGCGA
The DNA here is from genome assembly GCA_964429575.1 of uncultured Binatia bacterium (SeqCode). Lineage (GTDB taxonomy): Bacteria > Desulfobacterota > Binatia > Binatales > Binataceae > CAYSCX01. The sequence goes on from CAYSCX010000047.1 coordinate 3,002, forward strand.
GATCTGCCCTCGCGAGCGTTCGACTTCGGATCTCATTCGCACGACGTTCGGCGCGGTCGAGTTCGCGGTTGAGCTTGCGAATCGTCAGCGTGTGGCTGTCGGAGCGCTTGCGATACCGTTGCGTTCGCAGGGCCAGCTCCGAAGAGAACTCGACCGCCACGATCGCACTCCCGACCGCAAACGCGACGGCCATTCCCGCGACTGCCTGCCAGAACCTCGCGCGTGTCCAAAACCGCGAGCCACCGGTCGGCTGGCTGGCATCCTTTGGCTCCTGGTCTTGAACCGTCACGCCCGAGATCCCCGCAGCCGCAGAGAGACGGCAGCGCCGGCCGCCCCTCCCCGCCGTTGGAGAGTAGGTCTGCTGGCCAATATGGGCAAGTCGGCGGAGGCTATCGGCGCTGTCCGAACTAGGACACCAAGGGCGGGATATTACCGCAGCGATTGTTGAAGGCTAGCCGTCAGGGCGCAAACTCGTTTAGAAGACACTTAGACCAGATTCGTCTGAACAAACGGAGAAAGAACATGGCGGACGCAAGAAAATACACGGGGGGCTGTCATTGCGGCAAAGTTCGATTCGAAGTGACGGCGGATTTGAGCCGAGGAGTCATGGAGTGCAATTGCTCGATGTGCTCCAAGACCGGTGCCCTAGGGGCATTCGCGCCGGCCGACCAGTTCAAGCTCTTGTCTGGCGAAGACGTTATTGCCGACTACCAGTTCGGCAAGAAGAACATTCACCATCTCTTCTGCCGGGTTTGTGGGGTCCGATCGTTCAGCCGCGGCGTGACACCGGACGGTCGAGAGATGCGCGGCATCAATGTTCGCTGTATAGATGGCGTGGATATTTCCGCTCTCACCATCAACGATTTCGACGGGCGCAGCTTATAGGCCGTTGCTTACGGAATGAATCGGAGACTTTCGCCAAAAGCAACCTGAATTGCGCACTGCCCCCGATGCGCCACGAATCGAAGAAAAATGCTCGCGGACACCCGCGTCGCATCCGACGATCCGCGACTCAAGGAAAATTGTGACATTCTCACCCTGAAACTCGAAACTCACGGGAGATTTAGGACAGCGCCGGTGGCTAAGACCCCGACTTTGTTGACAAGTTGCTTTCCGATAAGGTTTGGGGCTCTGACGATGGAAAAGATCCAAGATCTGCATGTACGAACGATAGAGCCGCTGATTGCGCCGCGGATCCTCAAGGCCGAGTTCCCGGCGGATGAGGCCACCGTCAAGACGGTGGTCGAGGCGCGCGAAACGATCCGCGCCATCTTGAAGGGCCGCGACCCGCGCCTGCTTTGTATCGTCGGACCCTGCTCGATTCACGACGCCACGGCCGCGCTCGACTATGCCAAGCGGCTGAGCGACCTTGCACCACGCCTGGCGGAGCGCATGTACGTCGTGATGCGGGTGTACTTCGAAAAGCCGCGCACGACCGTCGGCTGGAAGGGCCTCATCAACGACCCGCACATGGACGACAGTTGCGACGTGCGCGAGGGACTCCGCATCGCGCGCCGCCTGCTGCTCGATATCAACCGGCTCGCTGTCGCAGCAGCGACCGAGCTGCTCGACCCCATCACGCCGCAATACATCGCGGACCTGATTTCATGGGCGGCGATCGGAGCGCGCACTACCGAGTCGCAGACCCATCGCGAGATGGCAAGCGGCCTTTCGATGCCGGTCGGCTTCAAGAACAACACCGACGGCAACCTGCAGGTCGCAATCAACGCGGTCGAGTCCGCGCGCCATCCGCATTCTTTCCTCGGCATCACGCAGGATGGCGTCTCAGGCGTGGTGCGCACCAGCGGCAATCCCGACACGCACATCGTGCTGCGCGGCGGCAAGACGCCAAACTATGGCTCGGCGAACATCGGCGAGTGCGTCGATCTGATGGCCAAGGCCGGCCTGGAGCCGCGCGTGGTCGTCGATTGCTCGCATGCACAGACCGGCAAGGATTTCCGAAAGCAGCCCGATGTACTACAAGCGTTGGTCGATCAGATTCGCGCCGGCAGCGACGCGGTCATGGGCGTGATGGTCGAGAGCAACCTCAATGCGGGCGCGCAAAAGCCCAACCCCGATCGCTCCAAGCTGGCCTACGGCGTGTCAGTCACCGACCCGTGCATCGACTGGCCGACGACCGAGCGCTGCCTGCTCGAGTCGCACGCCGCGCTCGCCTCGCGACAGGCGGCGTAGCTCCGAACCGATTCTTCGTCGCGCCTATTCCTGGCGGGTTTCCGCGCGCAGCTTCTCGCTGATGATCATCGCGCCCAGCGCCGCGGTGTGCCGCACCGGGTACTCGGCGGGCTTGCGAATCGACTTGTGGCGTCCGTCGAGCGTCGCAAATCCTTCCATGAACCGTTCGCGCGCCTGCGCGAGCGGGCGCGCCGGCGCGACGCGCTTCCCTCCCTGCATCTGCACTTCGAGCAACGATGTGACCTTGGCGGGCGCGGGCTTGAACTCGCGCGCGACCGTCGTCGCGCTCTCATCCAGGAGTCCCACCAGATCGGCGTAGCCACTGCCAGCCGGATTCGCGGCGCGAAATACCTGCTTGCGACCCGGCATCGAGACTTTCGCGGTCGACGTCTTGATGCGCGGGGTGCCCTTGTACTCGGTGAGTTTGTAAGTGAAGTCTCCCGCCGGCGCATCGTCGCTTACTGCGAGCGCGGTGCCGACCCCGAACGCGTCGATGGGCGCGCCCGCCTCGATGAGTTCCGCGATGCGATACTCGTCGAGATTGCCGCTCGCGAAAATCGCCGTGTCGTGCAGACCCGCGTCGTCGAGCACGCGGCGCGTATGCCAGGCCAGCTCGAATATGTCGCCGCTGTCGAGCCTCACCCCGCGCAGGTGAAGGCCCTTCTGCTTGAGCCGCTTGCCGATCTCGGCCGCAATCTGCACCCCTCGCATGGTGTCGTAAGTATCCACCAGCAGCGTGCTCAGGTCCGGGAAGCTCTCGACGAAGTGTTCGAACGCCTCGCGCTCATTATCGTGCGCCATGACGTAGCTGTGGGTCATGGTGCCGAACACCGGAACGCCGTAGCGCTTGCCCGCGAGCACGTTGGAGGTGCCGTGAAATCCGCACAGGTAGCTCGAGCGCGCCACCGTCATGCCGGCATCTGCGCCTTGCGAGCGGCGGAGTCCGAAATCGACCAAGCGGCGGCCGCCCGCCACCGAGAAACATCGTGCGGCCTTCGCCGCGCACAGCGATGCGAACCCAATCTGATTCAGAACGAGCGGTTCGACAAGCTGCGCCTCGACGATCGGCGCGTGAATCTCGACCACCGGCTCTCCCGCGAAAAAGATCGTGCCTTCCGGCATTGCGCGCACTTCGCCGGTGAATCTGAGGTTCGAAAGATGGTCGAGGAACGCGGGCTTGAAGAGCTTGAGCGATTCGAGGTGCGCGATCGCCGCGTCGTCGAAGCGAAATTCCTCGAGAATTTCGAGCACGCGTTCGAGTCCCGCCGCGACCAGGTAGCCTCGGTTGGGCGGCATGCGGCGCGTCGCAACTTCAAACGTCGCGATATCAGTGAACCCGTGCTCGTGGAGACTCGCCGTGACGGTAAGTTGGTAGAGATCCGTCAGCAGGGGAACTTCGCTCTGCATCAGTTGGATATCTGCAGTCATCGGCTGGTTTCCCTTGCTCTGGCTCGAATCGCGGAATGGCCCGGCTGGACGGTCAGCGTTGCGGCTCGGGCGGCGCGGGAGGCTTGGGCTGCGGAGGCTCGGTCGAGCGCTCCTCAATTATCCGGGTCTCGGTCGGCGCCCGATCGCGCAGCATCTCGGCCATGCGTCGAAGCTTCGCGGCGACCAGATGGTTGATGGTCCCGGGTTCATCGATCGCGCCGGCGCGCACGCCGCTCAGCAACTCGATCCCCTGATCAATGGAGTCGATCGGATAAACGTGAAAGCGGCCCTGCTCGACCGCCGCGACCGTCTCGGGGTCGAGCATTAGGTTGCGCAGGTTGGCGCGCGGCACCAGCACCCCCTGTGTCCCACTGAGGCCGATCGCCTTGCACACGCGATAGAAGCCCTCGATCTTCTCGTTAGCGCCGCCAATCGCCTGTACCATGCCGTGCTGATCGACCGAGCCGGTGACCGCGAGGTCCTGACGCAGCGGTGCTGCGCTCAGTGCCGACAGCAATGCGTAGAGTTCCGTCGAGCTGGCGCTGTCGCCATCGATTCCCGAGTACGATTGCTCGAAGCAAATGCTCGCGGTCATTGCGATGGGATGCTGCTGGCCGAATCGTTGGCGCAAAAAGCCGGTGAGGATCATCACGCCCTTGTCGTGAGTGGAGCCCGAAAGGCGCGCCTCGCGCTCGATGTTAACCACGCCCGCCTGGCCCAGCGCGACGGTCGCCGTCACGCGCGAAGGACGCCCGAAGGCGTAGCCGCCCACGTCCAGCACTGCGAGCCCGTTGATCTCGCCGACCCGGCTGCCTTCGATGCGAACGACAAGCGTGCCGTTGCGAATCAGCCGGCGAATCTCCTCCTCGATGAAGTTGAGGCGCAGGATTCGCTCCGTAAGCGCCCTTTCCACGTGCGCCCCGGACACGCTGGATGCGCTCTCGCCGCGCGCGAAAAACGCGGATTCACGCACCAGGTCGTCGATCGGCTCCATCAGTGCGAGCACGCGCTCGCGATCGCCGGCCATTCGCATGCCGAACTCGACGATCCGCGCTAGCGCGCCGCCGTCGAATTGGGGCAGATTCTCCCGGCGCGCCAACGCGCCCACCCGCGACGCGTAATGCCCGGCCGCACCCTGGTCGGCATCGATAATCGGGCGCATCTCGGCCTTCACCTTGAACAGCTCGGCAAATTCCGGGTCGTAAAAATACAGGAGGTTGTACAGGTACGCGCCGCCCAGCACGACCAGCTTGTTCTTGATCTGGATTGCTTCGGGGCGCAGCCCGCTGCTCGCAAAAAACGGAATCGGTTCGAATGTCTCGAGCGTCATCCGTCCGGACTTGAGACTTCGCTTGATCGCTTTCCACACACCCGGCTCGACCGCCGCGTCCTCGAGGTCGAGTACCAGAAAACCACCATGTGATTTCAGGAACGAACCGCCGATAATCCGCGTGAAGTTGGCGCCAGTGCGACCAAGCGGGTCGATCCACCGTTCAATCGAGCCGAACACGTTGCGGTATGTGGGCGCGTCTTCACTTACCACCGGCGCGCCCTGCGTGCCGGAATTATCGACCATCACGTTGACCTGGTATTCGAACCAGCGTGGATGTTCCGCGCTGCCGGGGCGGGGCCCCTGCAGGTCGGGCTGCTCGCGGAAACGGTCGAGATGGCTCAGCAAATGGGCTGCGAGTTCATCGAGGTAGTGAGTCACGGCGGGATTGTCGAAGCGCCGCTTGAGTTCATCGATCGCCGGCGTGATCAGGCGCGCAGCAAACGAACGCTCGATCGCGCGGATGTCATCGACCATCTCACGCATCATCTCCTGTTGACGCATCAGGAGCTTCGCCAGTTCCTCCTGCAATTCGGCCTGCGCGCGGCCGAGCTGTTCGCGCTCCGCGTCGGTTTTTTTTGACATCTCGGCCGCCAATACATCGGGCGACTCCGGCATCTTGCCGTCGATGAGCGGAATGAACAGCAGCTGGCCGCTGGGCGTGTTCTGAATTGCAAAGCCGCGTTCGCGTGCGCGTGACTCAAAAGTGCCGAATGGTTCTTGCGCGCGGCGATTGTACTTGTCGCGCAGCGCCGAGCGTTCCTGATCAAAGTCCTCGCGGCGAAACGCCTTGGGCAATTGGTCGATGATGAAATCGATCAAGTCGTTCAGCCGCTCGCGCAGCTCGATGCCCTGCCCGGCGCGCAGATAGATCGCGGTCGGCGCCTCCGGATTGCGGAAGTTGTGCACGTACACCCAATCGCCCGGCGTTGGCATGCTCGCCGCCTTCTCGCGCAGAATCTTCAGCACCGACTCCCACTCGGGACGCGAGCGCAGGCCGCTTACGAACACGTTGTAACCGGGTCCATCGATTCCGATCGCCAGCCGAATCGCGTCTAGTGCGCGCTCCTGCCCAAGCAGCTCCGCGCCGGCGCCGCCTTCGGCCGCGCGCAGCAGCGCCGCGGCGTCAAGCCGCAGGGCACCCCTCAGTTCCGTTGCCTTGAGTTCCGTCGCGGGTGCGGCCGGCTTCAAATCGGATGCCGGAGCGGAGGTGCTGCTGGAATCGTTCATATGAGAATGTCGATGCGGTCCGGGTGAAGGGTGCTCAAGTCCCGCTCAGTTTGATTCGCCGCGCCTTGCGCTTTGGAACGACGATGGTGAGGACTCCGTCGGCCCAGTGCGCGTTGGTGGTGTCGCGATCGATGCTCTCGGCGAACGCAAATATGCGCTCCACCACCCTCCCCGCGTCGTCCGGCACGCGCACGGCGATGCGCAACTCGGCGACCTCGATCTCGATCTGCTCGGCGTGCGCGCTCGGCACGGCCATGTGCAATTCGTACCGGTCGCGGAGGTCGCTCACTTGAGCGCGGGTGGATTCGCGCACTTCAACGCCGCAATGCCAGCGATCGATCAGAAGTTCATCGAAGAACTCATCGAACGCACGCTCGAAGTCCAGCGGTCCATATCCGCGTTTGCCGTCCATGTCGAATCTCAACCCGTCCCGACGATTCTAATGCGGTTTGGAAGCGAGGGTCGAGCCGCGCGCAGCGGTTCCCGATGGCGCCGATGCCGCTTGCTCCACGATTTGGTCCGGCGTATCGTTCGCATCGTGCCGGCCTTCAACAAAATCCTTGTCGCAACTGACTTTTCCGAAGATTCACAGCGCGCCCTGACTTACGCGGAAGAACTCGCGCGCAAATTCTCTTCGGAGATAGTCCTCCTGCATGTCGATCAGCCGCTCGCGCCGGTAATGGTGAGCCCCGAGTTGGGCCCCGCGCTGGACATGGGAGCGATGAGCCGGATCGCCGAAGAACAGCGCGTGCTCGCGCAACGCGAACTCGACAAGACTGTCACGCGCATTCGCGACGGCGGTCTCAAGGCGCGCAGCATGCTAAAGGTCGGCTCCCCGTTCCTCGAGATCATCACAACTGCGCAGTCGGAAGGCGCCGATCTGATCGTGCTGGGCACTCACGGCCGCAGCGGGCTTGCTCATGTGCTGCTCGGCAGCGTTGCGGAACGCGTCGTACAGAAATCGCCGTGCCCCGTGCTGACCATCCGGCACCCCGACCGCAAGTTCAAACACCCGCTCGACAAGTAATCAGCGCCCGGAAAATTTCGGCGCCCGCTTCTCCATGAAGGCGCGGATGCCCTCCTTGAAGTCTTCCGACCGCGTCATCATTCCCATCGACTCGTCGTCCTCGCGGACACCGGTGGCAAGGTCGGTGAACAAGTGCTGATAGATCATTCGCTTCGCCGTCGCGACGCCGAGCGGCGAGCACTTGTGCGCGATGTCGCGCGCCAATTCGCGTGCGCTGTCCATCAACTGGTCATGCGGCACCACGCGGTTCACCAGCCCCATCTCCAGCGCCTCCTGTGCATCGACCAGACGTCCTGTCACGGCAAGCTCCATCGCGCGCGCGACGCCGACGATTCGCGGCAACATCCAGCTTGATCCGTGCTCGATGGCGAGTCCGCGCTGCACGAAGATTAATCCCATCCTCGCGCGGTCCGATGCAATTCGAATGTCGTGATAGAGGCAGGTGGTGAATCCGAGACCGACGCACGCGCCGTTGATCGCTCCGATGACCGGCTTGCTGAGTCCGAGCAGCCACGAGTACGGCGTGCGATAGTCGGGGCGTTGGCGCTTCGTCCACTCGTCTTCTTCGGTTGCCACGCGCGCAGATCCGCGTCCCGATGCGATTTGGCCAAGCGATTCCATGTCGGCGCCCGCGCAGTACGCGCGGCCCGCGCCGGTGATGATGATCGCGCCGATCTCCGAATCGCGCTCTGCATCCATGATCGCCTCGCGCATCTCCGCACCCATCTTGGGAGTCCACGCGTTCAGCTTCTCGGGACGGTTGAACGTCACGGTCGCGACCTTGTCGGCCTTGTCGTAAATGATGTCGGTGAAGTTCATTTTGATCCTCCGATCCGCCTCAGGAGCACCGATCAAAGCACTTGCGGCGCGCGAAATCTAATCCGCCCTGGAGGTCCTGACCTTTCATTGGCGGATAGCGGCTGGTAGTAAAGCCGTGATGTTCCGGACCTCCCTTGGCGCCGCGCGAGCGCGCCGGTGCGCGCTCGTCCTCACCGTCTTCGCATTTTTCGTCCTGCTTCGCGCAACCGCCTTCGGCGCGGATTCAAATCAGGCGCTCGCCACCAACGCAATGGTCGTGGCGGAAAGCGAAGCGGGCGCGAAGGCTGGAGTCGAAATCTTAAAGGACGGCGGCAATGCCATCGACGCTGCCACCGGGGCTGCACTCGCGACCTGCGTGACCAATGCCGCGTCGTGTGGAGTCGGCGGCGGCGGCTTCATGCTCATCTTCCACGCGAAGAGCGCCAAGCTCTTTGCGCTCGATTACCGCGAACGTGCGCCGGCGAAGTCGAGCGCCACGATGTACATCAAGGACGGCAAGCCCGACACGTCGCTTTCGCAATCGGGCGCGCTGGCGGTCGCGGTGCCCGGCGAAATTGCCGGCATCGACGCCGCGCTCAAGCGGTTCGGCACGATGACGTTCCAGCGGGTTGCGGCGCCGGCGGTTCGCCTCGCGCGTGACGGCTTCACGGTCAGTCCCCTGCTTGCGCACGAGCTTGAAATGCTCGCGCCGAAACTTGCGGCGGACCCGGGCTTCCGAGGTTCATTCCTGACCGCGGACGGCGCTCCGCCCAAGGCGGGTGAAACGATCTCCAACAAAAACCTGGCGGCCACTGTCGAGCGGCTTGGCAATGATCCGGTCCGCGAGTTCTACCACGGCGATACCGCCCGGAAGATCGCGGCGAGCGTGCGCAAGGCGGGTGGGATCCTCACTGTCGATGACCTCGCGCAGTACGATGTCGTGTGGCGCGAGCCAATTCATCGCCCCTACAAGGGCTTCGACGTTTACACCATGCCGCCGCCGTCATCCGGCGGGGTGGTGCTCGAAATGCTCGGGATGCTCGAGTCCGGTCACTTGGGCGGACTTGGCGTAAATACGCCGCCGTATCTGGCGCGCATAATCGAAGTGATGCGTCAGGGATTCGTCGATCGCTCGCTCTACGGCGACCCCGCGTTCGTAAACGTGCCGATAAAACAGCTGCTCTCCGATCAGCATATCGGCGAGGCGCGTGAACGCGCGCTCGGAAAGAAGCCAGTGGGGGCCGCTTCCCAAGCGCACGACGCCGGCACGTCGAATCTCTGCGTCGCGGATCGCGAGGGCAACGTCGTCGTACTGAGTACCACCATCAACACCATATTCGGCGCGAAAATGACGGTGCCCGGCCTCGGCATCATCCTGAACAACGAGATGGACGACTTTTCGGTGGGCGTCGGTATCCCCAACGCATATCAGCTGGCCGGCAGCGAGCCGAACTCGATTGCGCCCGGCAAGCGGCCGCTCTCCAGCATGGCGCCGGTGATCGCCCTCAAGGACGGCAAGCCCGCGCTCGCGCTGGGCGGCTCGGGCGGACCGGCGATCATTACCGGCGTCCTGCAAGTGACGCTCAATGTGATCGATTCGCATCTCGACGCCGCGCGCGCGGTCAGTGAGCCGCGCGTACACGAGCAGGCCGTACCCGACACGGTCGTGGTCGAAGAGGCGATTGCGGAGCCTGCGCGCGCCGCGCTCGGGAAGATGGGCTACAAGCTGCGAGTCGTGCCGAGGCTTGGCGCCGTCGGCGCGATTACCATCACACCAAAGGGAATCAGCGGCGCCAACGATCCGCGCAAGGGCGGCGCCGCTATCGGCTACTGAAGAAATCCGCGCTCGTGGCTGCTTGCGCATCGGGGTAGCGGGCGCGCCAGAGCGGGTTCCCGCTATACTCGCTGCGTGTCCGCGACCTTGGCCAGAGCCGCATCCACCGCCTCACCGCACTCGGCCACGCTCGCATCGGGGGAACCGCTCGCACCGTCGCGCGTACCCCGCGCCGACGCCGCCCTGCTCTTCGCGCTGACCGTGACGGTCGTGTTCTTCAATCTCGGCGCGCACGGGCTTTGGGAACCGGATGAATCGCGTTATGCGGAGATCGCGCGCGAGATGCTCGAGTCGCAAAACTGGATCGTCCCGCACCTCAACTACGTCATCTACGTCGAAAAGCCGCCGCTACTTTATTGGCTCGTGGCCGCCGCCTTCTCGATATTCGGCACCAACGAATTTGCCGCACGCCTGGTGAGCGCGCTCGCCGCCGTCGTCACCGTTTTCGCGACCTACCTGTTCGCGCTCGGCGGATTCGGCCGCCGCACCGCGCTGCTGGCGGGAACGCTGCTCGCGGTATCGCCGCTATTCGCCGCCATGGCGCAGGTTCTGACGACCGACCTGCTGCTCACCGCGCTTACCACGGTGGCGTTGTTCTCACTCTTCGCGCACTGGAAGCACGGAGGCATATGGTGCTGGCTCGCGTATGTCGCGATGGCGCTCGGCGTCCTTGCGAAGGGGCCGGTCGCGGTGTTGTTGCCGATCGCTTCGCTCGCGGCATTCCTGTGGTGGCAAGGCGGCCTTCGCAGCTCACTGCGCCGATTCCATTTTCTTGGCGGTGCAATGGTCGTTGCGGCCATCGCGGCGCCGTGGTTTGTGGCAGTGGCGATGCGCGTGCCGGGATTCATGGATTTCTACTTCGTCGGCGAACACTTCCGGCGATTCTTCGAGGTCGATTACAGCCACGCTGAGCCGGCCTGGTTCTACCTTCCGCTGCTGCTGGTGGGATTGTTTCCTTGGTCTCTGGCGGCGCCTTTTGCGCAGTGGCGCAGGCTCGCGCCAAACTCCACGCGGCTATTCGCGGTCGTATCTGCTGCGACAATCGTTGTGATTTTTTCGCTCGCCAGCGCCAAGCTCATCACCTACATATTGCCCGCGCTTCCTGTTCTCGCCGTTCTTGCAGGTGACGCGATCGCCCGCCTGACGGGCGATGAAGACGCAATCGATTACGTGCATCGCTTCCCGCTGATGATTCTCGCAGCCGCGCTGCTGACTTCAGGCGTCGCGGCGATCATCGCCGGAACTGTCGCGCCGCAGATTCGAAGCCCGTATCCGATGTACCTGCGTCCCGCGCTGTACGAGCTTGGCACCATACTTCTCGCCGGCGGCGCGATCGCGGCCACCGCAATCGCGATCCGCAAGCGCTCGATCGCGGTCGGCGCGGCGGTCGTCACCATGGCATTCGCGATACTCGCTGGAACGCACGCGCGGCTGCTCGCCGAACCGCTCCGATCGTATGCGGACCTCAGCCGCACGGTTGCCGCGCGCGACGACGATGCGACGATCGTCAGTTACTACCGTTACGTGCAATCGCTGCCGTTCTATGCGGGGCGGCGCGTCGTATTGGTCGGCCCGGCGAGCGAGCTCCGCTTCGGCGCTGAACGCGCTCCCGACGCAAACCAGTACTTCTTGAGCGGCGACGACGAGTTGTTTGCGCTGTGGAACGGCCCGCGGCGAGTGATACTGGTCATCGACCGCCCCGAACTCGAGAAGCTTCGCGATCGCCTCGGTCCGTTCCGCGTCATCGCCGCGGAGCACCGCAAAGTTGCGATCCAAAGGTCCGATTTCCGCGATGCCGCCAACTGAAGCGCCGCGCATCGAGATCGCCGCGGGCGCGCGGCACCCCTATCTAGGCTACGCGCTGCGCGCAGGCGTGGGTCTCGCGATCGTCGGCGCGCTGCTCTGGTGGTACGACGCGCGGCCAATTTTCGCGCTGCTGCTACGCGAGCATCCCGGCTACTTCCTCGCGACCATCGTGCTCTACGTGCTCGGGCAAGTGATGTCCGCGTACCGTTGGCAACTCGTCGCGGCGCTGGTCAACATTCGCGGCCCCTTCCGCGAGTTCTTCGCGTATTACTTCGTTGGAATGTTCACGAATCTCTTCATCCCGGGACTCGTCGGCGGTGACACGATGCGCGCGATATATCTCGGCCGCCGCCACGACCGGCTCGGCGAGGCGGTCGCATCGGTGGTCGCGGACCGGGGACTTGGCGTGATCGCGCTGTTCTGGCTTGCGGCAATTGCGGCCCTGTTTTTCAACTCCGCCGGGCTGCCGCGCGTCATCGTCGCGCCGGCGATCTTGGCCGGCGCCGCATCGTTTCTGCTCTACGCACTGGGACCGCTACTCGCGCGAAAAGTGCACCTCGCGCCGCGACGCCTGCGCCGCGCCGCGGGGCTGCTCGTCCCGTACCTGCATCGTCCAGTCGCGACGCTCCCGGCGATTGCGCTGTCGCTAGTGCTGCAAGCGTCGCTCGCCGTCGGGCAGTGGCTGCTCGCATTGGGACTCGGACTCGACGTCTCGCTCTCGGTCTTCATGCTGTGCGTGCCAATCGCCAATATGGCCGCGAGCATCCCGGTGACGCTCAACGGTCTCGGCCTGCGCGAGGGCGCCTACCTCGTGCTGTTCGGAATCGCCGGCATCGGACGCGAGGATGCAATCGCGCTGGGCCTCTTGTGGTTCGCCGCGACGATGCTTGGCGGCCTCACCGGCGCCATCGCGTTCGTCACGACCGACCTGCC
>CAYSCX010000048.1:0-15472 GCA_964429575.1 uncultured Binatia bacterium (SeqCode)
CGCCCGCCGTCGCAGTCACCTGCTTGTGACAGTCGAGCATCTGGCGCACCCCGGTGCATCCGACCGGATGTCCCGCGCCGATCAGACCGCCGCTCGGATTGATCGGCATCTTGCCCTTGAAATCGATGACGCCTTCCTCGACCGCCTTCCACGATTCGCCCGGCTTGGTCAGTCCGAAATGATCGATCGCCATGTACTCCGAGGTGGTGAAGCAGTCGTGTGTCTCGATTCCCTGCAAATCCCAAACTGAACCAATTCCCGCGCGCTTGAACGCATCGACGATCGTCTGGTGCGTGTGCGGCAGGACGTACTGGTCTTCGCGGCTCTCCGCGATCTTGGTATCGAACTCGAGCGGAGCCGTGTGATGTCCCCAACCAAGGATGCGCGCAATGTCTTCGAGCTTGATTCCGCGCCGCTTCGCCCACTCGGCTGCGTACTTCGCCGACGCGAGGAACACGCAGGTCGCACCGTCGGTCACCTGCGAGCAGTCGCTCACCTTAATGCGCCCGCCGATGACTTGATTGAACTTGCTCTGCTGCTGCGCGTGGCTTTCGGACATGAACCAGGTGCGAGTCTGCGCAAGCGGGTTGCGCTTCGCATTGGCGTAGTTGGTCGCCGAGATATGCGCCAGATGCTCGTCCTTGAGCCCGTAGCGCTTGTCGTACTCGTCGCCGAGCCGCCCGAACAGCTTTGGGAAGGGGAATTCGATTCCCTTCGCTTCGCGCTCATACCACGCGGCGGTACCGAGGTAGTCGCCGCCGGTGGCCGCATCGACCGTCTTCATCTGCTCGACGCCGACCACCGCCGCGAGATCGTAGCGTCCCGCCTCGATTTCTGCTGACGCCGCGAGTATCGCGATCGAACCCGACGCGCACGCAGCCTCATGGCGCGAGGTTGGCAGCCCGGAGAACATTGGGTCGATCTCGACGAAGAACGCACCGACGTGCCCCTGCTTCGCGTAGAGTTCCGCGGCGAAATTGCCGACATGCGCCGTTTCGATTTCGCGCGGCGAGATATCGGTCTTCTCCAGTGCCTCGATCACGACTTCGCGCATCGGCGCGACGAAGTGCTTGCCTTCCTTTGTCCAGTTGCGTGCGAAATCTGACTGCGCTCCGCCAATGATGTAAACCGGCTCGGGCTTTGCCATCGCGCGATCCCTCATGTTCGCTCAGAGTTTATCCAATGAACGTGCGCGCAAACTTGAGCGCGCCGCCCGTACAGATGTTACCATCCCCACGCGCCGCCTGCTGCAGCGACACCGGTACCGGGAGTTGCTGACGCGCGAGCAACTCGGCTGTCCGCCGCGCTCCGATCAGATCGACGATCGCGCAGGGCGGCGCCCAGTTGAAGCCGTAGCTCATGATCGTATCGACGTCGGCCGCCGACTCCGCAACTTCGCCGACCCGGTTGAGTGCGTAGCTCACGTAGCCAAGCACCACGCGCCTGCAGAGTTCCGCCTCCGCACCCTTTGCCTCCGCGAGCACCGCCATCGCATCGGCGTACTTTCCGACCCGGTTCAGCCCCTTCATCCGCTCCACGAACTCAATCGGTGCAGGACGCTTGAGTTCGAAGTAGCCGCCCGACCGCGGGTCCAGCACCTCGGTCGCCTTGCCGTTCTTTCGGTAAAATCCGCCAAGAGTTGGCGTCTTGTCGCCCATACGGCCTTCGGCGAGTCCCTTGTCCATGAACGCGGGCAGCTTGAAGCACGCGCGGGCCTCGTCCTCGCAGTTTTCGTGCACGTTGTCGACGATCGCCTTGTGCACGTCCCAACCAACCAGGTCCACGGTTTGAAGCGGCGGCATCGCGCGGCCAGTGTGTGGTCCGATCAGGTAGTCGATGAACGCGACGCCGTGCTGCTCCGCGAGCTGCGCGGTCTCGTTCAGCACCTTGAAGCCGACCCGGTTGCCGACGAATGCCGGACGGTCCTTCGTTACGATGACTTTGCGGCCGAGCTCGGACCTGAGCTTCTCGACGACTCGCTTTAGCACTGCGGGATCGGTCTCCGGATTCGGGATTACTTCGGTTCCGACAATCACGTGCGGCGGGTTGAACAGATGAATCCCGAGAAAGTTGCGGCGGAACGAGTCACTGCGGCCTCGCGCCATTTCCGCGATCGAAAGGCCCGATGATCCGGTCGCAACCACCGAATCGGCGCGCCGACTCTTGTCAACTCGAGCGAAGAAATCGCACTTGAGCGCGAGGTCTTCTGCGAGCGACTCGAACACCAGGTCCGCCTCGGCGACGGCTCTTAAGAGATCGTGCGCGTAGTCGCCCAGCGTCACGCGCTCGGCCACCGCCTCCGCCCTGGCGAAATTCTGCGCACCGCGAAGTCCTTCGGCGGCCTTGTCGCGATCACGCGCGAGCATGGTTACCTGCCATCCGGCGCCCGCGAAAACCGCCCCGGCTCCCGATCCCATCGTTCCGTTTGCGCCGAGGATTACGGCCTTGAATTTCTCCGTGCCCAAATGTCTCTCCGTCCCCGATTGCCGAAGCAGATTCTTGCGATGCCGCGTCGTCTCGGCGCGGGCCGCTTCAGTTCGAATCCGGTTGACTCAAGCGGCTGAGCGGCGATGCCGAACGGCATCGATCCCGCGGAAAATCCTAGCCGAGTGCCAACTTTTACGCCACCCGCTTGCGCGGGGAGTACCGCCAGTCGCCTACGCCGCTTTCACCTCCGAGGTGCAATGCGCGCAACGAGTCGCCGCGAGCGGAATCTTGCTGATGCAGAAGGGACACTCTCGCGTCTTGGGTCCCGCGGGCTTCGGTCCGACCAGCCTGTTCACCCACTTCACGAGCACGAACACCGCAAGCGCGACGATCACAAAATCGATCACCGTATTGATGAACATGCCGTACGCGATCGCGGGTGCGCCGGCCGCCTTGGCGTCTGCAAGTGTCGCGAACTGCTTGGATGACAGGTTGATGTAGAGGCTCGAGAAATCGACTTGTCCCAGTAACAGCCCAATCGGCGGCATGAGGACATCGTTGGTAAATGAACTCACGATCTTCCCGAACGCCGCGCCCATGATGAACCCGACCGCCAGGTCGAGCACATTGCCCCTCATTACGAACTGTTTGAACTCCGACGCGATGGACATCTTCCAACCCCCGAGCGTTGCTTCGCCCGCGGCTTCGCCGTTGCCGCGCGCTGGCGCGAAGATACTTTGTGTTTCGCCTACACGCCAACCTAAACGGTCCAGCGCTTCCTCCCCGCCTAGCAGGCGGTTGAAAAAGGCATTTTCAACAGCCTGCTCCCTCTCTCGCGTCCCCCCCGGAGGGGGAGACGATCAGGAAGGCAGCCAGTATTCACACAGGGTGTTGAGGCCAAGGTCGGTGCAAGTTTGGACCGCGCGGTTTTTCTCAACACCCTGTTACTGCGCCCCTCCCGCAGACGCCTGCGGTGTGACACTCTCGCGATCTATGCGCGCCGTACGGCGCCCGGCGGCGCCGCCCGAAGGAGACTCAATCAATGGATCCGCGCTGGATGACGCCCGAGCACAAAGCGTTTCGAGAAGCCCTTCGCACTCACATCGCGCGCAAGATCGCCCCAGACGCTCTCAAGTGGGAGGATGCGCGCCGGGTGCCTCGCGAGGCTTGGTTGAGCCTGGGCAAGTCGGGATTTCTTTGCCCTTGGGTCGGCGCTGAGTACGGCGGTTCCGGCGCCGACTTCGGTTACTCGGCAATTCTCCGCGAAGAATTGGTTCGCTCAGGCTCCACCGGGCTATCGGAGGGCGCCGCGGTTCACAGCGATATCTCCGTTCCGTATCTCGACCGCTTCGGCGCCGGCGAGCAGAAGCAGCGCTGGCTGCCCGGTTGCGTCAGCGGAGAGCTAATCGTCGCGCTCGGGATGAGCGAGCCCGACGCCGGCTCCGACCTCGCCGCGATTCGCACCACCGCGATGCGCGACGGCGATCACTACGTCGTGAACGGCCAGAAAATCTTCATCACCAACGGCATGTCGTGCGATCTAATCGTGCTCGCGGTCCGCACCACGTCGCAGTCCAAGGCCGACAAGCGGCACGGCGGCATCAGCTTGCTGGTCGTCGAGGCGGGCACCGCGGGCTTCATCAAGCATCGTCAGCTCGACAAGATGGGTCTCCACGGCCAGGACACGGCAGAGCTATTCTTCGAAGATTGCCGGGTGCCCGCATCCAACCTGCTCGGCGATGAAGGCGCGGGATTCAAGTTCATGATGCTGAACCTTCAGCGCGAGCGGCTCATCGTCGCGCTCGGCGCGCAGGCGTATTGCGAGTGGATGCTCGAAAAGACGGTCACGTACACCAAGGGCCGCAAGGCATTCGGAAAATCCATCGCGTCGTTTCAGCACAACTCATTCAAGCTTGCCGAAATGGCGACCGAGGCCGCCGTCGGGCGCGCATTCTGCGACCGGCTCATCGAGGATTTCATCGACGGTACTCGCGACCTGACAACGGAAGTTTCGATGGCGAAATGGTGGCTCAGCGAGAAAGCGAATCAGATCGCGTACCAGTGCGTACAATTGCACGGCGGCTACGGCTTTATGCGCGAGTTCGAAATTTGCCGCGACTATTGCGACGTCCGGGCGATGCCGATCTACGCTGGTTCCAACGAAATAATGAAGCAGATTATCGCGCGCCGAATGGGACTCGAGGAGTGAACTGTGATCCCTCTCCCCGCGGGAGAGGGCTTGAATGACAGCTGACGATCCTTCCGATCGCTATCAGCGCAACTCCGACCGCAGGAACTCCTTCACGCCGTCGCCGCCGGTGATGTTGATCCACGCCGCGCCGCCCTCGCGGCCGACATCAATCCGGAAATCAAAGAATGGACAGCATCGGCGCTCCAGACCGATCCATTCGCCGGCCTCTGCGAGCGACGCAAGCTTGAGATCGATGCGAAATGCGAAGCCGCGGTCCAACTCGCGCCGTTCCACCACCGCGCCGAACACTTTGCGCGCCAGTTCGCTTCGCAGCGCGCGCTCATCGGCGGCGAGCCCGGTCAAATCACACGCGATAGCTGGAGTCATCTCACACCTCTGCCGCTACGGTCGATACCACGCGCGGCCGCTCGACGCGACCAGTTCGTCCGCCTGCTGCGGACCCCAGGTGCCGGCGGGGTATTCGCCGATCGGGACGCGCGCACCATCGCTCCACGCGTCAAGAATTCCCTGCACGAACTCCCACGATTTCGTTACGAACGCTTCGCTCGGAAACAGCGTGTGGTCGCCTTGCATCACGTCGAGCAACAACCGCTCGTACGCATCGGGCGACGGCCCTTCGAACGCAGTCTGATAGCTCAAGTTCATCCGCACCGGCTTCAGCGCCAGGTCGAGCCCGGGCTGCTTCGCGATCACGTCGAATGAGAATCCTTCGTCCGGCTGAATGCGCAACGTCAACACGTTGGCGGGCAGCGATGCGTTCCGGTTGAACAGGATCTGCGGCACGTCCTTGAACTGCACGCTGATCGTGCTCGCGCGTCTTGGCATCCGCTTGCCCGTCCGCAGGTAGAACGGCACACCCGACCATCGCCAGTTATCGACCCACATCTTGAGAGCGACGAACGTTTCGGTTTGTGAACCCTCCGCAACTCCCGGCTCGTCGAGATAACCCGGCACTTGCGTGTTATCGATTATCCCGGAGGTGTAGTGCGCGCGGACGGTCGAACTGCGCGCCTGGTCCGGCCGAATCGGCCTGAGCGCCTCGATGACGTTGAGCTTCGACTGGCGTATCGCGTCGGCCTCGAGCGACACCGGCGGTTCCATCGCGAGCAGCGCCAGCAGTTGCAGCATGTGGTTCTGCACCATGTCGCGCAGGGCGCCAGCGTGATCGTAGTAGGCGGCGCGCGACCCCACACCCTCTTCCTCGGCGACCGTAATTTGCACGTGATCAACGTTGCGAGCTCCCCACAGCCGCTCGTAGATCGTGTTCGCGAAGCGCAGGACTAGGAGGTTTCGAACCGTCTCCTTTCCCAGGTAGTGATCGATTCTGAAGATCTGCGACTCGCTGAGATACTTGCGGAGCGTTCGATTAATCCCGACCGCGCTCTTGAGGTCGTGGCCGATCGGCTTCTCCACGACCACGCGCGAGAAATGTTCTGCGTCGGGCGCCGAAATTAGCCGCGCCGCCTTCAGCCGCTCGACCACGTCGCTGATCGCTTCCGGCGGAATCGAGAGATAAAAAATCCGGTCGCCGGGAAGCCCGCGCGCCTTTTCGGTCTCGAGCAACCTCGCGCGCAGATGCTCGAAGCCGTCGGGTTGATCCAGCCCGGATACGTACTCCAGTCTGTCAACGAAGTGCCGCCAGCAGGCTTCATCGACGGCGAGCCGCGAAAATTCGCCGACGGCCTCGCGCGAGGTCTTGCGGAACTGCTCGCTGGACATCTTGCGGCGCGCGAATCCAACCACCGCGCTGCGATCCGGCATCGACCCTTGGCCGCATGCGGACAAGTTGTAGAGCGCGGGCAGGAGCTTGCGCTTTGCCAGGTCGCCCGATGCGCCAAGAATCACAACCGTGCACGGCGGCGCGGGCGCGGTGCGCGCGATCAGCAGATGCTCGTCCACGGTGAAACGTTGCTCCTTTCGCCGGCGCGATTCCCTGTCATGACGACGCGGTTTGCTGGTGCTGAATCTTCGCCCTTGATAAGTCTGACATGGTCGCTGCGGTCGAGCGAAAACCCGCATACCGGTCGCAAGCCTGTGCGCATCTTCGCCTTGAGCACCGCAGCCGAACCTCGCAACCGGTCCATGCGTGACCCGAATCCCAACGATATGCGAACGTGGTTGGCGGTCGTCGCGTGGGTCGGAGTGTTGTTCGTGCTGTCAACCACGTTGTTTTCGCCGGTCCGAACCGGCGCGGTCCTCGAGCCGATCGTTCGCTGGTTCGTTCCGGCTATCTCGGGCCAGACGCTTGACGTCGCGCACGGCTTGCTTCGCAAGGCCGCGCATTTCGTCGTGTACGGCGTGTTGTTTTTTCTGTTAGTCCGCGGTCCGCTGCGGGGGCGCGAAGGCCTCGCGCTGCTGGTCTGCGTGGCGGTCGCGTTCCTCGACGAGGGCCACCAGATGTTGGTGACCGGCCGCGAGGGTTCGCGCTACGATGTCGCGCTCAATGCGACGGGAGCTCTGTTCGCGCGGTTTCTATACGCAGCGGTGAACGAGGTGCGCCACGACGCCGTCCGTCCGCCGGCCGAGCGATCGCGCTGATCGAATGGTCACCGAGACAGCTCGCGCGCGTTTGCGCTGCTAAGCGACGGGTTCGGCGATGGCGGATATCCGATCCATCCGTCCGAAGAAGGCGCGAAGGTTGGGCATCGTCGCCGGGATTTTCAACTCGCCGGTGAATGCGAGATAGAAGAGCTCGCCGTAAAGCGCGAAGTCGGCGAGTCCGATGCGGCCGGTCAAAAACGCGCGCTCGCCAAGCGTCGCCTCGAACGGCGCAAGCGCTTGCGTCGCGCGCCCCCAGTTCGCACTCTGTTCCCGCACGGTTCGATCAACGAAACCTGCGCCGTACTTGCGTTCGCGAATAAACCGCCAGAACGCGGCGCGGTCCGGTCCCTGGCGGCGATAGTGCGATTCTTCATCCGCCAGCGCGACCGGGAACAACGCGTTCTCGATCTCATTGTCGATGTAATGCTCGAGTGCCAGATGAATTCCGCTCCAGCCGGACGGAAGAATCGTCGGCTCCGGATAAAGTTCCTCCAGGCGCATCGCTATCGAATGCGAATCGACAACCGTATCGCCAGTATCGAGCGTCAACGCGGGGACCATGAGCTGTCCCGATGCGGCCAGCAACTCCTTGCGCTCGAGGTAATCGACTTCAATCGTCTCGAAGTCGATTCCCTTGTACTCGAGCAGCTTGCGCACCTTGGCGCAGAACGGACTCCCGATGAATTGGTAGAGCCTTGCCTTGGCCATCAGAACCTCCCGGGCGCAGCACTAGCGCGCGAAGCTCCTTAGCGCATCGTCGAGATCGATTTGCGCGATCGATTGGTACACGATGTCCGCCGCGGAAAGCTCGCGCGCAGCCGTCGTGTGCGCGACCGCCACCACTCGCATCGCCGCCCGCCGCGCGCTTTCGATACCGGCGATCGTGTCCTCGATCACCATACATTGGCCCGGCTGAATCGCATCGCGTTGACGAAGCAGGAAGCCGAGTCTTCCGAGCGCCGCCACAAAACAGTCCGGCTCGGGCTTGCCTCGTTCGACGTCTTCGGCAGCGATGATGTCAAGAAACAGATCGCGAAGCCTCGCCCGGGCGAGAATCATATCCGCCTCAGCGCGCAGCGTCCCGGTCGCGATCATCAGTGGAAATCGCTGCGCGCATTCCCGCACGAACTTCTGCGCGCCCGGATACAGTACGTCGCGTTCGGCGATCGCGCGCTGATAGACCGCTGCCTTTTCCGCGGCCAGCGCCGCGATCCGCTCGCCGTTCGCATCTTTGCTGCTCTCCGACAACAACGCCGCAAAGCAGTCGCGATCGTTGTAGCCGATTAACCGCGCGAAGTAGTCGTCGCGGCTCAGCACGATACCCCGCGGCCGCAGCACCTCAGCGAACGCCTCGTAGTGAAGCGTCTCAGTGTCGGCGAGTGTGCCGTCGAGGTCGAAGATTACCGCGCGAATCATCTCGTGAACGTATTTGCTGCGCAGCGGCTCAGGCTTGATAGCGCGAGAGGATCGGGACGATCTCGGTTTGCCGGGGTTCACCGCTCACGAGCGCGCCGCCGGCTTCGATCGTCATGTCAATCTCGCTGCGAACCCCGAACCGTCCCTCGAGGTAGATACCTGGCTCCACCGAAAAGCATGTGTCGTCGATCAGCATGCGATGGTCGGAAGTCTCCAGCGAATCAAGGTTCGCGCCGGCTCCGTGAACCTCGCGCCCGATCGAATGGCCGGTTCGATGCACGAACTGCGCGCCATATCCCGCCCGCTCGATAACTTCGCGCGCCGCACGGTCCGCGTCGCGCCCGCTGACCGACTCGCCGCGCGCCACGCGCCGCTCGACCAACTCGACCGCCGCATCGCGCGCCGCCGCCACTATCGCAAATATCCGTGCATGCTCATCCGGCGCGCGCTCATCGACGTATCCCGTCCACGTGAAGTCCGCGTAAATGGCGTCCGCCCCCGGTTCCTTTGCCCACAAGTCGAGCAGCACGAAGTCGCCGCGCGCAATCGGCGTGTTCGCCTCGCGCGACATGCTGTAATGCGGATTCGCGCTGTGCGCGTTGACCGCGACGATCGGCGGCTCCGCGGTTACCAGTCCGTGCTCGTTGATTCGCCACATCACGTAATCCTGGATCCATGGCTCGCTCGCCGGGAGGCGATGTTTCACGCGCCGCGCGATCTCTTCGAAGGTCTCATCGACCACCGCACGCAGCTTCGCCGCCGCGCGATGATGGCTCTGGAGCTGCTCCGCCGTGAGCACCGCCTCGAAACGTTGCACCAGGTCGGCCGATGAAACGATCTCGACTCCCATCGACCGCACAAGCTCGATCGTGCCCGCATCCACCCTCGCGACATATGGAATTGCGCACTCGGGCGAGTATTGCATCGCGATCCGCCGCCGCCCCACCAACATCGTGCGAAGCGCGTCGCGCATCTCGGCCAGAGACTTGTAAACGTTGTGCGCCAATCCCAGTGAGTCGAGCCGATGCGCCTCCACTGCCGACACCAGCGCCCGCGGTTCGCCCTCGGCCGGAACCAGTACGAACCACCGCCGTGTCGTCACCAAATCGGCCGGGATTCCGAGGATGCAATAAGCGAGCGGGTCGCTCATCCGAAAGTCGTAGAACAGCCAGCCGTCGATGGCCGCGTCGCGAAGCGCCCGCGCGATTTCCGCAAATCTTGTCACGCGCCGCCTGCTCCCGCGCCGGTGTTGAACCGCGCACCCCAGGCGTGGACGCGTTCCGGATCAATTCTCACGATTGGATTTGTTTCCGGGCTGAGCGCCATGGCCCGGTACTGCGCATACTTGTCGCGCAAACCCCGCAGCGCGAGCAGGTATTCCTCCGAATCGTCCACCACGCGCGCGGTCCCTTGCAGCAGAACATAGGCGAGCCCGCTCCAATCTTCTTCGTAGTGATCCAGAATCAGGGCGACGCGCGGATTCTCCGCGATGTTGCGCATCCGCTTTAGCCGCGTGCCGGTGCGCCGTTTTGGTTTCTCGTCGATCACGAAATAGACGCCCGCACCGTCAAACCAAAAGCACAGTGGCACTGCGTGTGGCGCGCCGGCGCGGTCGGTGGTCGCAAGCCGCGCGACCCTCGCCGCCGCGATGAACTCGCGGACCCGTGCATCGCGAAGCGCGCTTGCCGAATCGTCCGCCATCATTCCTCTCCGAGGCGCTTCAGCGCCTGCATCGCGGAGCGCCGAAGCGATTCGTCGTCCGCACTACCCGCCGCGAGCCTGAGCGCCGATACCACACGGGGCGAACGGTTTCCGAGCTGTCCCAGGGCCGCGGCCGCGCTCCTGCGCACTCCCGCGTCGGAGTCTTTCTCAAGACGCAGCGCGATGGTCTCCGCCGCGCGCCCGCTCGAATCGCCGAGCGTCCCCAGCAACGAAAGCGCGGCGAGCCGCAGATGAACGCCGCCGTTCGTCGCCGTCCGCTCCGCGAGCGCACGGACTTCGTCACTTGCGGCGCCGAGATCGCGAAGACAATAGAGAGCCATCTTGCGCGCCACGACTCCGCCGCGATGCTCGAGCGCGACCAGCGCGTCGCATACTTCGCCGCGATTGTTTCTTCCGAGGTCAACGACTCGCTGCGCAGCCGCCCAGCGCAAGTCGCCGTCACTTGCGTCAAGAGCTTCGAGCAGCGCGTCGAGCGCGCCGAGGTCGAGCACGTCGCCGCCGATCGTCCCCAGCGCATATGCCGCACCCCATCGCGCGTACGAATTGGCACTCTTCAACAACCCGCGCACTGCGCCGGCCACTCGCGCGTCACGCTGTGCGTGCGCCACGAGCGCATCGGATGCGCGTCGCTGCACCGCCTTGCTGTCTGAACCGAGACACTCAACCACCGCCTCGAGTTCCGCATCGGACAGCACTGCCTGGGATTCAGCTGCAACCCGAATCAGCGCTTCGATCTGTGTATCGCGGTCCGGACCCTTGAGTTGCTGCTCAAGCTCGCGATTGTGCTGGGTCGTCACTGGGCGTTGGCTACGAGCTTCACGAGGCTATCGAGTTCGCCGATTCCAAGAATGAAATTCGTTCCGTCCGCATACGTGCTCTCGACCGCGCGCGTAACCGATGCGAGGTCGAGCGGCCGTCCGACAAGTTCGTTTTCAAATTGCCTGAGTCCCGGCGAGTTGGCGATCAAGTCTCCCGCCATTGTCACGTGCCGAATCTTACCATCCGGCCCGACTCCGATATGCGCCTCCACCGTACCCAGCTGCGCCGAGATCCTTCCGGCCAAGTGGCGCGAATCGGCCGGAACGCATCGCGCGAGCCACGCCGATTTCGCGAGCGCCGCGCCGCGATCGCGCATTTGCGCGACTTCATCCGCAGTGAGTTCACGCGGTTCTACATCGCCCAGCGCCGACTCGTAGCCCGCAAGCAGCGCGCGCGCCAGCTCATCGAAACTCACTTCGTGACCCAGCTCCCGCGCCACTGTCGTCGCACTGTCGGGTCCATACATCCGGCTTGCGAGCGCACCAATGGGATCGAACCGCTCGAGGTCGCGCACCAAATCTTCCATTCCTCGATTCACCGCAAGCGCCGCCTCAAACAGCATCGCGCCCGAACCATCGGTCTCGAAGGAGCACGCACCGACTTCGCGGCGCTCGCGCGTGATCGCGTCGCGTCCCGGATAAAAGCATTCGAGACCGAGTCCGCGAAGTCCCACGAGCACGCCGCGGACGTAGCGGTTCATCACCTGGTCCGGTTTCAGCGCTTGACGCTCTTCGACGAGCAGCGATGCGCGCGTCGGTAAAACGAGCGCAACTCCAAGCCAGCCCGCGCCCCCGCCAAGTACGCGACCGCCACTGGGCCGCCGCATCGCCACGACGCCGGCACGCTCATCGGGACCGTCATACAGATGATAGCGACCGATCGACACGACTCGCCCCGACATCGCATAGATCACCAGCGCCGGGCGCGTCTTTCGGCTTACTACCGCGGCGAGCAGGTAAGACTCGAGGCCGAGCAGTTCTGACGGTTCAATCGAGGGCAGGACGATCGCGTCGAGGGCCGACACGAATTGATGCTATAGGCTTGAATCGGCGCGGCTCAACCTGGCGCTGTGGCTAGTGCATGCTGGCGAGGTTGCGGCATGGCGGCGCGGCCACCGAACGCCGAAGCGGCCAGCGCATGGCGCCAAAGTCAGCGCTCCTCGCCGACCAGGAACAGCGCCGCCGCGAGCGTGCTGAAAGTGAAGTTCGGCAGCCACGCAGCCAGCCACGGCGCGAGCACGCCGCTCTTGCCGAGCGAGGTCGTCAGTCCCATCGAGAGCCAGTAGCCAAATCCGATCGCGAGCGCCAGGGCGAATGAACGCGCGAGACTCACGTTGCGCGGCAACGGGTCGAGGCTCAGCACCATGCCCAGCGCGACCATCATCAAGCAGCCGAATGGCAGCGCATACTTGAGCCACAGATCGACCTCGTATTTGCGCGGGTCGAGTCCCTTCGCTGACAGGAATTGGACGTAGCGCTTGAGTTCCCAGAGGCTGAACTCCTCGGGGTTCAGCTGGACCAGGCCGAAGTCGTCGGGCTTCAGATCGACCTGGAAACGCGCCTGGTCGATGACCTTCACGCTGCCGCCCGGCCCCAGCGACAATTCGGTGGTTTCGGCGGGGACCCAACGATGGCCGTCCCAGCTTGCGGCGGCGGTGTGGATGACCTCGGAGAGGGCGAATCGATCGTCAAGCTGGTAGAGCGTGACGCCATGAAGTTGCATGGTGCGCGGATCGTAGTTGTCGGCGGAAAGAAATCCGTTCTGCACGCGCACCCACACACGCTGGTTCGCGAAGACCGCCCTCATCTCGCGTTTTTTCAGTTCCACCGTGTAGAGGTAGCGCGCCTGGCGTGTCGAAAAGGGCACCACCGTCTCGCGCACCGCGAAGTTCAACAGCGAGATCACCGCGCCCGCGAGCAGCACCGGCGCCGCCATTTCGAGACGGCTGACACCAAGTTGCTGGCAGGCCAGCACCTCGCCGGTGCGATTTAGAATCGCGAAACCCAGCAGCACGCCCGCCAGGCACGCCACCGGCATCACCTCGGCGAACAGCAACGGCAGCTTCAGCAGAAAGTACTGAAGCCCGAGCATGTTCAGCCCGCCGTACTCGACCAAGTCGCCGAAACGGTCGAACACGTCGCTCAGCAGGTAGCCGGCGGTGAAGCCGCCCATGCAGACGAAAAACGGACCGATGAACTGGGCCGCGATGAACCGATCCATCGTGGGCGAAAGACGCCGGCCGGGGCTCACGCGGCCTCCTTGCGCCCGAAGCGCTCCACCACGATCCAGATGATGTCGCCGGGGCCGCGCGCCTGGTCACCCCGGTCCTGGGCTGCGCGCTGAAACAGCCAGACCGCGATCACCGCAAACACGATGTCGGGCACGCTCATCGCGACGAACGAGTTCGCGATCCCGTTCTCGGCCATCGTCTGCCCCACGCGCATCAACGCGTAGTAGATGAAGAACGCGGCCACCGATACACCGAATCGCTCGGAGTGGCCGCCGCGCGCAGGCTTAAGGCCCAGTGCGATTCCCAACAACGCGAAAAGTGGAGTTGCGAACGGAATGGTGAACTTCGATGCGCGCTCACGCTCCGCCTCGAGGTCGGGCTTTCCCGCTGCCCGCGCCTCATCGATCGTTTGATTCAGCTCCCCCCACGACATCTCCATTGGATCGCGATCGCGGTAGGTCAGTACGTCCCTGGGCCGGATGGAGATGTCGTAGATGCGAAAATGGGTAATGTTGCTGGTGGAATCATCGGCGCCGACCCCGAACACGGAGCCATTGAACAGCCGAAGCGTGACAGATTGCGTGCGATCGTCGGGCAGGATGATGCCGCGGCGAGCGATGATGGTGGTGGGCTGGTGCCGATCTCGTGCGTCCGAGATCAGCACGCCGCGGAGGTTTCCGTCGGTGTCGGAAATTTTGTCCACGTAGATCGCGAGACCGCCGAAGTCGCGGTTGAAGATTTTTTCCTGGAGCCCCGCGGAGGTTCGCGTGCGGCTCAACTGATAGAGCTGGTCGCTCAGCTTAGTCATCGACCGCGGGCGTACCGAGAAAGCGAACCAACTCGAAACCGCGTACACGATGAGGGAGATGATCATCACCGGCACCGCGAGCCGGTAGAGGCTGACGCCGCACGAGCGGGCCGCGGTCATTTCGTGATCGCTCGACATGCGGCCAAACCCGAGCAGCACGCCAATCAGCAGGGCCATCGGAAACGTCAGCTCGAGAAATCCCGGCATCACGTACGCGAACAACCTCGCGACCTCGGGCAGCGTCACGCCGTGGTTCACGATCATGTCGGTGAGCTTCAACATGCGTCCGCTCACCAGCGCGAACGTGAGCACGACGACGCCGAGCGCGAACGGACCGAGCACCTGAAGCGCGACGTAACGATCCAGAATCGTGACTCTGAGGTTGGATGCGGATGCAACGGACGCTGGCGCGGGCATGCGGAGGCAAGTTTAGACGTTGGCACTCGCGATTGAAACGCGTGGTTCGTGGTTGAGCCAAGCGCGTGCCGAGGCGCTATGATTCGGCGCGATGAAGCGCGGCAATCGGCGCGACCGGCCGAGAGAACATGCAAGCGCGCACGAGCAGCGCCGCCGGCAAAGCGGTCGCGAGGACGCCGTTTTCGGCGTCGAACCTGTGCGCGAACTCCTTGCCGCCGCACCCGCGGTGGTGCGGACGCTCAACATCCGGCGCGGCGATGAGCGCCGGTTTGCCCGCGAAGTGGAGCAGGTGCGCGCCGCGCGCGGCGCCGTCGCCGTCGTCGATGATGCTGCGCTGGAGCGTCTCGCGGGCCCGGGCGCGCGCCATCAGGGCATCGTCGCGACGATTTCGCACTTTCAGTACGCGGACCTTCGTGAGTTGATCGAGCAACGGCCCGACCCGCTGGTCGTGATCGACGGCGTGACTGACCCGCGGAACCTTGGCGCATTGATGCGCTCGGCGGAGGGCGCCGGAGTTCGCGCGCTGGTGATCGCGCGCGACCGGACGGTCGCGGTTACGCCCGCGGCAGTGAAGACGTCGGCGGGCGCATGGGCACATCTTTCGATCGCGCAATGCGGCAACGTGGTGAGAACACTCGAACAACTCAAGGAGCGCGGCTATTGGATTGCGGCGCTCGCGCCGGAGGGTACGGTTTCGATTTACGATCTGGATGTCACGCGCCCGTTGGCGCTCGTGCTTGGCTCCGAAGAGGCGGGAGTGCGGCAGCTGGTGCGCAAGACCGCGGACTTTGTGGTCACGATTCCGATGCGCGGGCGGGTGGCGTCGCTGAACGTGTCGGTGGCTGCGGCGATCGCTCTGTTCGAGGTTGCCCGCAGGCGC
>CAYSCX010000049.1:0-14895 GCA_964429575.1 uncultured Binatia bacterium (SeqCode)
CGCCGACGCACAGACTCAACCCGCCGTGCAGACCGTGATGCACGATCGCAACTTCGCATCGCACCTGCTGCTGCCGGTGATCCCCGCCCGCCGCTAGTTTCGCCTCCTGCTTCTCTCTTCGCAGCGGCGCACGGCTGTGCGCCCTCTCCCTCCTCACCTCTCCCCGGGGGAGAGGTCGCCGAACACTCTTGGGTTCGGCGGGTGAGGGTCGCATGACGCTCGCCACCTTGCTCCTACCCCTCTCCCTCTTCCGTAAGGGCGCACGGCTGTGCGCCCTTATTTTTTCCTCTTGGAACGCTCCGCATGCTTCGTTTACCCTCGATCCGTGCCTGAAAAAGGACCCACCCGCACCTCGATCGCGCCGCTCGTTGCGCTGACGCTCCTGCTTCTCACCGCGACCGCCGCATTCGCCCAGACTTTCACTGGCCGCGTCGTCAAGGTCTTCGACGGCGACTCCTTCATCGCACGCGACTACCTCGACCGTAACGAAAATGTTCGGATCGGCGCCATCGACGCGCCCGAGCGCTTCCAGGCTTTCGCCGATCGCTCGCGCGCGAATCTCTCTCGTCTCATCTACAACGAAATCGTCGTGGTCGAATGGACCAAGCGCGACAAGTACGGGCGCATTGTCGGGAAGGTTCTGCGCGACGGCCGCGACGCGGGTCTCGAGCAGGTGCGCGCCGGTCTCGCGTGGCACTTCAAGGAATACGAGGGCGAGCAGTCCTCTACAGATCGTGCACTCTATGCCGCCGCCGACTCAGCGGCTCGCGCGGCTCACGCCGGACTCTGGGTCGAAGGAAAACCGATTCCACCGTGGGATTTCCGGCATCATCGCGCGGCTGCCAGCCCCGCCGCGACGTCAGCCGCGGCGTCTCAGGCCACCGGTGCCGTTCGCGGCAACTCCCGAAGTCACATCTATCACTGGCCCGGATGCCCCAACTACGACGATGTCTCCGCGCGAAACCGCGTCGCCTTTCCCGATTCCGCCGCCGCCGAGGCCGCCGGCTTCCGCCC
This sequence comes from uncultured Binatia bacterium (SeqCode), assembly GCA_964429575.1. GTDB lineage: Bacteria > Desulfobacterota > Binatia > Binatales > Binataceae > CAYSCX01. The sequence continues at coordinate 1,015 of CAYSCX010000049.1, forward strand.
CGCCCGCAACTGCAACTGATTGTCGCCTCGCCACACCGCCCCGTTGAATCTGCCCCTCTTTCTGTCCGCGTAGGGGCGCATCGCGATGCGCCCTTCTCTGTTCCGGCTCCGTTCCCGTAGGGGCGTACGGCTGTGCGCCCTTCTTCTCCACTCCGCAGGCTGCTTCATTGACTGCCACTACCTCGACCGTTAGCTCTGAGCGACCCCCCCGGGATCCTCGAAACACCACCGACTCATCGATTCGACGGAGAACATCCATGAAGGTCCGCATTCTCACTGCGCTGTTCGCTGTCGGTGTGCTCACCGCCGCGCACGCATTGGCCGTCGACGCCAAACCCACGCCCGCCGCGAAAATCGAATTCGACGCGGCCCGCTACAGACTCGCAACTAGCTCGCCGCGCGGAACACTATTCGAACGCTGGATGGAACTTACACCCGAGGAGTCGCGGAAGTTCTGGACCATCCTCGCCCGCTACGAGAACGAACGTGATCGTCTCGTCACCGACCGCGCCGAATTGCTCAGCCAGTATGTCGAGTGGGCGCCTAACATGAACGCCGAGGATTACGGCAAGAGCGTTCATGCGTCCGCCGACACGCAGATGCGTGCGATCAATCTGCGGATGAAGTACTTCGACCTGTTCGCGGAGCGGATCAATCTCCGCGTCGCTGGCCGCTTCGCGCAAATCGACGACTACATAGCGACCGCCCAGCGCCTCGAGTTGCTCCAGAACCTGAACATCACGGTCAATCCAAAACGCTAACCCCGAGAAGGCCGCGCGCACCTCGATGAGCGATCGCACCGACAACTGGAAGGCCGCATGGGAGAGCCGCGACGTCGACCGCATCGCCGCGATGTACGCTCCCGACTCGACCCACGAAAGCGCGGTCGTCGCGCGAGTGATGCCGGAAATGGGTCGCACCAGGCTCGATGGCCGCGACGAAATCCGCGAGTACTTCCGACGCGCCCTCCAGCGCTACACTGAACTCCGCTTCGAAATCATTTCCGTCACCGAGACCGGCCATCGCGCCGCGATTGAATATCTGCGCCACTCGAACCTCGACCGCCAGAATCCGCCGCGTGTCCTTGAACTCGTCCAGTGGAGCGGCCCGCTCATTTCCGCGGTGCGCGTCTTTCACTTCTGACGACCAGTCCGCCGCCAAGTTCATGGATGAACTACTTCATCCCTGAACTTCTTCAGCCTTTACGAAATTTCGCCGCTGTGCGACGCTTCCCCGATTGAACACTTTCGACTTCGGGGAAATGCTCCGCGCGAACCCCAAAAATTACGGAACAAAGCTACCGGCGGTAGCTCATCGGTTCCCACCCACTACCGGTGGTATGTTTTCGTGATGCGCTCTCGCTGATGAAACTCAAAACCACGCTGTTCGGCGCTACCTACGCGTTCCGTTCCCTCAACGATCTCCTCGGCCGCGCCAACGAGGCGCGCTCCGGCGATGAACTAGCCGGCGTCGCCGCCCGCACCGAACGTGAGCGCGTCGCCGCCAAGATGGTGCTCGCCGATTTGACGTTGAACGATCTCCGCGAGAACCCGGTGGTCCCGTACGAGCGCGACGAGGTCACCCGCGTCATCGACGACGCCCTCGACCGCCGCGCATTCGCGCGCGTCCGTAACCGCACTGTCGGCGAGTTCCGCGAATGGCTCCTCGATGACGACACCTCCGGCGATGACATCGCGGCCGCCGGCCGTGGCCTCACCGCCGAGATGGCCGCCGCGGTCGCGAAGCTATGCTCGAATCTCGACCTCATCACGATCGCCGAGAAGGTCCGCGTCGTCACCCGCGCGCGCACGACCATCGGCCTGCGCGGCCGCCTCTCGACTCGCCTGCAACCAAATCACCCGCGCGACGACCCTGCCGGAATCGCCGCCGCGATCTACGAGGGTCTCGCCTACGCGACCGGCGACGCGCTCATCGGCATCAACCCGTGCATCGATGAACCCGACAATCTGCGCCGCCTGCTCGAAACCATCGCCGACATCATCGACCGCACCGGCGTACCCACTCAGAACTGCGTGCTCGGACATCTGACCACGCAGATGCGCGCGCTCGAGCAGGGTGCCCCAATTGACATCCTCTTTCAGAGCCTCGCGGGCACCGAGAAGGCGTGCCGGGCGTTCGGCGTTGACGTCGCGATGCTCGATGAGGGCGCCGCCGCGATTCGCGAGCGCGGCGCGTTGCGCGCGCCGAACCTCATGTACTTCGAGACCGGGCAGGGATCCGAACTATCCGCGGGCGCGCACGAGGGCGCCGACCAGGTGACGCTCGAGGCGCGCTGTTACGGCCTCGCGCGCCGCTATTCCCCGCTGCTCGTCAACACCGTCGTCGGCTTCATCGGCCCGGAGTATCTCTACGACGCGAAGCAGATCACGCGCGCCGGCCTCGAGGATCACATGATGGGCAAGCTGCTCGGCGTCCCGCACGGCGCCGATGCGTGTTACACGAACCACGCGCGCGCCGATCAAAACGATTGCGAAAACCTCGCGATGCTGCTAGCCGCCGCCGGCTGCAATTACTTCATGGCCGTGCCGATGGGCGACGACGTGATGCTCTCCTACCAATCTACGAGCTACCACGATGCTGCCGCGCTGCGCGCAGTGCTCGGCCTTCGGCCCGCGCCCGAGTTCGAGCGATGGTGCGAGCGCCGCGGAATTCTCAAGAACGGCCGCCTCACCCGCCGCGCCGGCGACCCCGCCCTCGTAATGCCCCGCCGCGCCGCATGATGCGAACGCGCGTAGCATCGCTTCCCCGCCTCCGCGCCGGCTTCCGCGCTGCGATGCGCCGCACACCAGCGCGCCTCGGCGTCGGCCGCGCGGGCCCGCGCTACACCACAGACGCGCTGCTCCGCTTGCGCGCCGACCATGCGCGCGCCGTCGATGCTGTCATGACCGTGGTCGCACCCGGCTTCGCTCGCCGCAACGGACTCATCGAGGTGCAAAGCCGCGCCGCGACCCGTGAACAGTTCCTGTTGCGCCCAGAGCTTGGCCGCGCGCTTTGCGACGCTGACGTGTCGCGTCTCCGCCACATCTATGCGCGACGCCGCAGCGCGACGCCTTCCGTCCTCATCTGCGTCGGCGACGGCCTCTCATCCGCCGCCGTGGAGTCCAATGTGCCCCTGCTCCTGCGAGCGCTTCGCGCCAAGCTCTCGCGCCGCTTCCAACTGCTGCCACCGCTTTTCGTCCGCAATGCGCGCGTACGCATCCAGGACCAAATCGGTGAGATCGCGCGCGCCGATGCCGTCGTGATGCTCGTTGGCGAGCGCCCCGGCCTCGCCACCGCGCAGAGCCTGAGTGCATACGTCATCTTTCGTCCGACGGGAAAATCCGCCGAACCCGATCGCACTGTCATCTCGAACATCCACCGCGGCGGCATAAAGTTGCCCGGCGCCTCGCGCAAAATCGCAATACTCATCAACGACGCGCTTCGCTTCCGCGCAAGCGGCGCAAAGCTCGCGCAACTGCTTTCCGGGCAAACGCGCCCGCGGCGCAAAACTGGCCGCACGCCGTGATAACCACTAGGCTCAGCAGCGCGCTCTCACACTTGGTTCCCCTTCCCTTTAGGGAAGGGGTCAGGGGTTAGGTTGCTTGCAACCGCGACGACTCTAATGTCTGACCGCGACGCCATCATCCGCGCGAACCGCGCCTTCTACGACGCGTTCCAGAGCCTCGACACCGCCCGCATGGAGTCGGTGTGGCACAAAAATCCCGGCATCGTGTGCATCCATCCCGGTTGGCGGCGGCTCCGCGGCTGGGGGCCGATCATGACCAGTTGGGAGCGAATCTTCGACAACGTGTTCGAGATGGAGTTCCAGCTTGGCGAGACCGACGTGATGATCGGCGGCGACCTCGCCGTCGTCATCGTCGAGGAAAACCTGACGCAGCGCGGCTACGACGGCGTGTCAAAATCCCAGGTGCTCGCCACCAACCTCTTCCAACGTGTCGGCGACGAGTGGCTGATGGTGCTGCACCATGGCTCGCCGGTTCTCGCGCCGCCCGACAACGAGCCGCCGCTTCAATGAGCGGCCGCGAACAGGAACGCCATGCTGATGCGCGTTGACCGCGTCCAGATTGCGGTGCGCGACCTCGCCGCCGCTGAACGCATCGTCGCCGACACATTCGCCGGAGAAACGCTTCGCAGCGACGACGTCGCCCCGCTCGCCGCCCGCCGCGTGACCGTGCAGGCCGGCGCCAGCCTCATTGAATTGCTGCAACCCGCCGGCGCCGGCCCAGTGCGCGATTTCGTGGAGCGATGGGGTGGCGGGTTGTTCGCCGCGGGCTTCTCTGTTTCCGATCTCGATTCGGCCGCGCGGCAGCTCGAGCGCGAACGCTTGAACTTCACGCCGTCAAATGGACAGTTGTTCCTCGACCCGTCCGCGACCTTTGGCATGCGCACCGTCCTGAGTACGCACCATGAGCGTCGGCCGCTCGGAATGATTCGATGGATCTACGAAGTCACCAACGTGGTCGGCGATTGGCGCGCCGCGGCGCAACACTATGCGCGCATCTTCGCGCTCGACGCTTCCCGCTTTGTGCCGATCACCAGCGGAGAGTTTGGTTACACCGGCACACTCACGATGTTCGATTCGCCCGCGCGCCTCGACCGCATCGAAATCTCGCAGATCACCGACCCCGCCCGCGCGATGGGCCGCTTCCATCAAAAGCGCGGCGACTCGCTCTACATGTTCTACGTTGAGGCTGACGATGTGACGGCGCTCGCCCGCCGCCTCGATTCACGCAGCGCGCGCTACGCGGCGGGGCGCAACGACGATGCGGGCCTCGCTGGCATCTTCATCCACCCGACCGCTTTCCTTGGAGTGCTGGTCGGCGTTAGCCGCACCGAGAATGCGTGGCTCTGGTCCGGTGACCCCGAACGCGCCCACCGCGCCGCCGCCACTCGCTCCGCCCGCCGGTAACTCTGTTGCCTCTCCCTCTTACCGTAGGGGCGCATCGCGATGCGCCCTTTCTTCCCGCTCCGGGTTCCCCTTCCCTTTAGGGAAGGGGTCAGGGGTTAGGCCGTCTGTACCCTCTCCCTGTCCTGGGAGAGGGTGAGGGAGAGGGCGCCTCAGTATCCCGTCGGCCGGGGCGAAATTGTTGCGGTTGGAGGAGACCGCGCTCTGCGCTACCCCGACTCCCTCATCGCGCGCACCAAGATCGCCGCGATCTCCGGCCGCGTGAACTCCGGCGGCGGCGCCTCGCCCGCGCGCAGCATCTCGCGCACCTTGGTGCCCGACAGCAACAGTCGGTCCTCGTCGGTGTGCGGGCAGGTCTTGAACGATGCCATCGCGTCGCAGCGCCGGCAGTAGAAGCTGTTCTCGAACATCAGCGGCGTGATTCCAATCTCCGCGGCGCTGAATCGATCGAAGATTTTCTGCGCGTCGTATGTGCCGTAGTAGTTCCCGACTCCCGCATGATCGCGACCGACGATGAAATGCGTGCAACCATAATTGCGCCGCACGATCGCGTGCAGGATCGCCTCGCGCGGTCCGCCGTAACGCATGTGCGCCGGCATCACCGACAGCATCGCGCGCTCCTTCGGGTAGTACAGGTCGAGCAGCACCTTGTACGAGTCCATCCTGACCGCCGCGGGCACGTCGTCGCCCTTGGTCTCGCCGACCAGCGGATGCAACAGCAGCCCGTCGCACACCTCCAGCGCCGCCTTCTGGATGTACTCGTGCGCCCGATGGGTCGGGTTGCGCGTCTGAAACGCGACGATCTTTCGCCACCCGCGCTTGCGAAACTCGGCGCGCGTCTGCTTCGGCTCCAGCCTGTAATCGAGAAACGTGCGGCCGGGTATCTCGTCGATCAGGTTCACTCTACCCGCAAGACACCAGGGTGGTGTCGTCATCACGTTGTTCGCGCCGGGATGCTTCTCATCCGCCGTGCCGAACACGCACTCGGCCTCCCGTTTCCGATCGACGCGGTAAATCTCGTTGAGCTTCAGAATCGCGAGCCGCGCGCCAGATTCCGTCGCGAGCGCGACGTCGCTGCCGGGCTTGAGCGATCGCGCTGTCTCCTCATCGACGCCCAGCGTGATCGGTATCGACCAGGGCGTGCCCGACGCGAGCCGCATCTCGTCGCGGCTCCGCAGGTAGTCCGCCTCGCCCATGAAACCGGTCAGTGGAGAAAACGCCCCGGTTGCGAGCATCTCAAGGTCCGAAAGGTCGCGTGCACTGAGCTTGACGGTCGCCAGCGCCGCAGCGCGGCTGCGCAACTTGTCGCGCTCGGCCGCGGGCGCCTGCAAGTCAACCAGCTCGCCGCCGCCGTGAGCGGTGATCGGATCCGCCGTGATTGCGCTCATCGGCGCACACCGTTGGGTAGAATGAAGCCAGCCTGTTCGAGCCGGCCAACCAGGCGGCTCAGACTCTCCGATGGCGTCTCGATATGCGTCTCTAGCACCAGCTCGGGCCTGAGCGGCTCTTCATACGGATCATCGATACCGGTGAAGCCCTTGATTTCGCCGGCGAGCGCCTTCTTGTACAGCCCCTTCACGTCGCGCGCGGCGAGTTTGTCGATTGGACACTTCACAAAGACTTCGAAGAACCGCTCGTGCTGGCCGCGCACCTCGTCACGAATCTCGCGGTACGGCGAAATCGCAGCCGAAATCGCGATCACTCCGTTGCGCGCCAGCAGCCTGCACACGTACCCGATTCGCCTGATGTTGGTGTCGCGGTCCTCCTTCGAAAACCCCAACCCCTTCGACAGGTTGGTCCGCACTTCGTCGCCGTCGAGAACCTCGACGCGATGGCCGCGCTGCCGAAGCTCTTGCGCCACCATACTTGCCAGGGTGGATTTTCCGGCGCCCGAAAGCCCCGTAAACCACAGCGTAAATCCGTCGCTCATCGGCCTCTGAAACCTCGCAGAGTGAATAGATTACTTTGTAAGCCTTATAAGTTATGTAACGGCTCAGCCCGTGACAAGCGCCCGCTCGCTGCGTTCCTGCGCAGCTATCAGGTTCAAATGAATGGCGAGCGCAGCCGGCGACGAGAAAACCCGGGTCGCGCCAGCGGTGACCAGCCGATCGCGCATCGCCGGCGACGTCGCGACGCCGAAGAATCGCACGCGCGCGCGGCGCGCCGCTTCCGCGTCGGCCTCGCTGTCACCGACGAATGCGGCTTCGCGCGGCGCCGAGGCGCACTCCTTGAGCGCTCGCAACAGCATGTCGGGTGCGGGCTTGAGCGGCAGCAGCGAATCGCGGCCCACAATGTGCGCGACGGTACGCGCGGCGCCGTGCGCGGCAAGCCATTTCTTGACCACGCGCGACGAGTTCGACGTCACGACCGCCACGCACGCGTCGCTCGCGTTAAGTGCACGAAGCATCTCAATCGCGCCGTCAACCGGCGCTGCATGTTCGACACCGCGCAGTTCGTACTTCTCGATTATTGCCGAAGCGCGCTTGAGGGTCGCCGCCGCGCGCACGCGCTCCCGAGGCTTCGCGCCGTTTTGTGCGAGCGCCCGGTACGCGTCATACAGCAGCAGATTTCCACGCGGGTACCGCTCGAACAGTTCCGCCGCCGGCCCCGCGCGCCGCAGATACGTCTCGAGTTCGCGGCGGCTTGCGCCCCAATCGACAGCGCTGCCGAGATGCGCGAGCGTCGCATCGAAGTCGAACAGCCACGCGCGCGCCGCCGCAGGCGCCGCGCGACTGGCGCGCTTGCGGCTCCTATCTGCCACGGCCCCTGCTGCTGCGCGGTTTCGCACCCGCCGCGCAGTGCCGGAGCTGTGAAATTCCGAGCACGCGCGATTGAGATTCGTAACCGTGGAACTCGATGACGCGCGCGGCCTGTGGACCGCCGAGACCCGCGATGATCTTCAATGCCTCCGCGGCTGCGAGCATCGCGATGAAATTCGACTCCGCGACTCTGCGCCCGATCGGCTTGAGCAATCCCGCGTCCGAGCAGGCGGGGCAGGGCGGTCTTCGAGCAATGATCGCAACCGTCGCCGGCGCGTCGAGCCGCGCAACCACGAACGCGCGTACTGAAACCAGCGCCGCGAGTGCATCGCACGATGCATTCTCGCCGACCAGCGCGAGCACCAGCTGGTCCCCGCCGGTCGTCGCATCATCGATCGTGACGTCCGGATTGAGTGCGCCTGCTTGCGCGATCAGTTCGCCGGCGCGCGTACCAACGCTTCGGCTATCGACGTGAATTCGTCCGACGCCCGCGCCTGCGAGGTACCGCAGCGGCATCGCGAGGTCATCGTACCCGCCGATCACCACCAACTCGGCGGAGAGCAGCCGCTCCTGTGCCTTACCGCCGAAGCCTGGTGCAACGATTTGGCGGCTGTAGCGCTCGATCTGAGCGTCGCGAAGCGGCATCGATTTGCGAGATCGTCTGGACGGTCGCGCCGCGCGGGCGGTCACTCGATCACGTTCTTCTCGATCGGTTCGACGGTCACGCCGGTGCTGCGAAGCCAGCTCAGCGCCCGCTCGATCTGGTCGCGAGAGCCTTCGAACTCGACCGCGACCAGGCCCATCGCCTCGGACACGCTTGCGCCACGGATGTTGAACACCAAGTCGAACTTCTTGACGAGTTGGTAGAGGATGGGCTCGCGGATCAACTCGCGGGGGTAAGTCAAATAGTAACGCTCGCGGATCCGTTCCATCATCGAATCACCTGCCGCCACGTTTGCGCCGCCACTCCTGCCACCCGATCCACAGATTCGTCGAGAGATACTTGTCGCCGAAATCCGCAAACACCGTGACCACGCATCCCGCGCGCAAACCGCTGGCGACCTTGAGCGCCGCCCACATCGCCGCACCCGACGACTGGCCGATCAGGATGCCCTCGGCCTGCCCCAGGACGTATACCATCTCGTACGCGTCCTCGGTCGCGACCGGAATCGTTTGATCAAGTTCTTCCTCATGGAAGATGCCCGGCACGATCGAGGACTTCATGTGCTTGAGACCCTCGAGTCCGTGCATCGCGTCATCGGGCTCGACCGCGATCACTTTGATGCCCGGATTTCGCTGCTTGAGGAACCTGCCGGCGCCCATGATGGTGCCGCCGGTTCCAATACCCGCGACGAAGTGCGTGATCTCGCCGCCAGTCTGACGCCAAATCTCCGGGCCGGTCGTTTCGTAATGCGCGAGCGAGTTCGCCTCGTTGTTGTATTGGTCGGGTTTGAAATACTTGCCGGGATTCGCCGCGAAGATCTCGCGGCACATCCGGATCGCGCCGTCGGAGCCTTCCATCGCATCTGAGAAGATCGGCTTCGCTCCGAACGCCTCGATTATCTTCTTGCGCTCGCGGCTGACGTTCTCGGCCATCACCAGCTCGACCGGATAGCCGAGCGCCGCGCCAACCATCGCGAGCGCGATTCCGGTGTTGCCCGAAGTTGAGTCGAGAATCACTTTGCCCGGGCGCAATTCTCCGCGCGCAAGCCCGACTTCGATCATCTTCTTCGCCGCGCGGTCTTTTACCGAACCGCCCGGATTGAATCCCTCGAGCTTGGCGAAGATTCGTACCCCCGGCTTCACAAGCCCGCGCACGAGCGCACGAATCTCGAGCAGCGGCGTGTTGCCGACCAGCTCGAGAATGTTCCGCGCGCCCGCCGCCGGAACCTGTTCGATCTCAGGCTCCGCCAGCAATCGCCGGGACGATGGAGAGGTCGTCGCCATCCTTCACTTTTGAGTTGAGCTCATCGAGGAAACGGATGTCGTCACCGTTAACGTAGATATTAACGAAGCGGCGCAGCGCGCCCTTGTCGTCGAGCAGCCGCTCGCGCATTCCGGGATGGCGCCGCTCGAGATCCTCGATTATCGCCTTCACGGACGTTCCATCGGCCGCGACTTCATCGGCTCCCGCGGTAAAGCGTCGCAGCGGTGTGGGGACTCGAACCCTGACTGGCATACCGTAACGTTAGCCTCCTTCGATCGGACTTTCTTGCTTATGCCTCGCAGTCGCGCCGTACAACTGCCCGTCACGCCGCGCCCGCCACCTTTTGCTTGCCGTTGCCGAGTTGCTCGTAGAGCGCGTCGAAGTCCTTGAGCCGCGCCTCGATCTTGTACGGCTGCTCGATCGCGTCCGCCACCGCTTCGAGCGTCTTGTAGCCGTTGCCGGTGATCGAAACGACCACCAGCTCATCGGCCTTGATGCGCTTTTGCGCAAGCAGCTTAAGCGTCACCGCCAGCGTCGTGCCGCCGGCCGGTTCCGCGAAAATTCCCTCGGTGCGCGCGAGCAGCTTGATCGCATCGACGATCTCCGCGTCGCTCGCCATATCGCCCCACCCGCCGGAGTCTCGCACCGCGCGCAACACGTAGAAGCCGTCGGCGGGATTGCCGATCGCAATCGACTTCGCGATCGTGTCCGGCTTGACGGGCGTGATGAGGTCGGTACCCTTGTGCAGCGCGTGAATCACCGGCGCGGCGCCCGCAGCCTGCGCGCTGTAAATCTTGAAATCGCCGCCCTTCACCAATCCAAGGTCTTTGAGTTCTTTGAATGCCTTCGCGACCTTGGGAAGAATCGTCCCGCCCGCGGTGGGCACGACCACGTGGTCGGGCAGCCGCCAGCCGAGCTGTTCCGCGATTTCAAATCCGAATGTCTTCGCGCCCTCGGTGTAGTACGGGCGCAGGTTGATGTTCACGAACGCCCAGCCGTACTTGTCCGCGATTTCGGAGCACAGCCGGTTCACGTCGTCATAGTTGCCGCGAATCGTAATCACTTGCGCGCCGTAGATCGTCGAGCCGACGATCTTTCCAGCCTCGACTCCCTCCGGCATGAAGATGTAACAGCGCAATCCAGCGCGAGCGGCATGCGCCGCCACCGCGGTCGCAAGGTTGCCGGTCGATGCGCACGAAACGGTCTTGAATCCGAACTCGATCGCCTTGGTGATCGCCACCGCCACCACCCGGTCCTTGTACGAAAGCGTCGGATGGTTGACCGTGTCGTCCTTGATGTAGAGCCGCTTGACGCCCAGCTCCGCACCGAGCCGCTGCGCGTGCAGCAGCGGCGTGAAACCCGAGTTGAGTCCCACTGACGGCTCGCTCTCCACCGGAAGCAGCTCGCGGTATCGCCACAAATTGTGCGGCCGCGATTCTATTTTCTTCTGGGTGAGGTCAGCTTTGATCTTCGCGTAGTCGTAGCTGACTTCGAGCGGGCCGAAGCAGGTCTCGCACACGTGCAGCGGCTCGACCGCGTATTCCTGTCCGCACTCGCGGCATTTGAGGTTGGTGACGTAGCTCATATTCGCTCGTTCCTCTGACTCAGTGCATCATCAGTGCGCCGCGCAGCTCTCGATGCGCCACAAGCGCATCCTTCGCGCGCGGCAACCTGCGCGACCCGTACTCGCAATTCTCGGCTCGAATCCAAAGTTAGTATCCGTCCCGCGAGCGTGGGCGCATCGCCGCGAAGCACGCTTAGCGCCTCCGCCGCTTCTACTTCGCCAATCGCGCCGGCGACCGGGCCGATTATTCCCGCATCGCGGCAGCTCGCTACCTCTGCTTCGTCCGGCTCCTCTTCAAAGAGACATCGAAGGCATGCGGTCTGCCCCGGAATGACCGTCATCGCCTGGCCGGCAAAACCGATGACGCCGGCGTAAACGAATGGCCGGCGCGCCGCGATGCAGGTGTCGTTGATCAGGAATTTCGCGGTGGGATTGTCGGTCGCGTCGATGATGAAGTCGTAACGCGCAACCAATTCGGCCGCGTTATCGGCGTCGAACTCCGCCGCGTATCTTTCGACTTCGAGATCCGCGAATTGACGCTTGAGGCAGCGCGCCAGCGCGTCGACCTTGCCCGTGCCGATGTCATCGCTAGTGTAGAGAATCTGGCGAGGAAGGTTGGAGAGTTCGATCGGATCGGGATCGATCAGCCCGAGGTGTCGCACTCCCGCGCGTGCGAGCGCCGATGCCGCCGGTACACCGAGTCCGCCGGCTCCGACTATCAGTATTTTGGCGTCAGCTCCCACTGTCGTGTGCGAGCTTCCCGAGCTCCGTTGCGGCGGCGGGACTGGCGCGAGGGTTCTAAACGAAAAACCCTCATCCTGCGACAAGGACGAGGGTTCAATTCAACTCTCGCCTTATCTGCCAAGGTCCATGTCTCCGGACCCCGCAGGACTTAGCACCAGCACCCTTGCGGGCCGGTTGCTGCGGCTTCGTCGGGCCAGTCCCTCAGCCGCTCTGGATAAGGCTCAGAAAACTACTGATTCAAAGGAATATCTTAGCGCAAAATCGCTGTCAACGGCCCGACCAATCGGTCAGGCTCAATCGCCAGCGTAGGGGGCGCACCGCGTCGCGCTGAGTTAGCCATCCTGAGCGCTTCAATGGCGCGAAGAGCTTGCCCTCAGCGTAGCCGAAGGGATCGAAGCCTCCGTCGCGCCTCGCCACCGCACCCTAGCGAATCAGCGCCTCCGCGATCTGAATCCCGTTCAGCGCGGCGCCCTTGCGCAACTGGTCCCCGGCCACCCAGAAGTTGAGCGCATTGGGACAGCTGATGTCCGCTCGGATGCGACCGACGTAGCAGTCGTCCTTGCCCTCGACGTTGATCGGCATCGGGTAGCGGTTGTGCGCGGGATCGTCGCTGAGCGCGAGGCCGGGGAAATTCTCGAACGCCTTGCGCGCCTCCACAACGCTCACCGGCCGCTCCGTCTCCGCATTGACCGCGATCGAATGCGCGGTAAAGACCGGGACGCGCACCGTGGTCGCCGACATCGCCAGCTCCGGCGCGTCGAGAATCTTGCGCACCTCGTCGACCAGCTTCATCTCCTCGCCCGTGTAACCGCCCTCGCCGAATTTGTCGATGTGCGGAATCACGTTGAACGCGATCTGATGATCGAAGTACTTCGGCGTTATCTTCTCGCCGCGCGCCCATGCAAGCGTCTGCTCGCGCAACTCATCGACACCCTTGACGCCAGCACCGGAGACCGCCTGAAAGCTGGTCGCGATCACCCGCTTCAATCGTCCGAGATCGTGCAGCGGTTTGAGCGGCATCACCGCGACGATCGACGTGCAGTTTGGGCACGCGATGATTCCACGGTGTCGCTTGATCGCGGCGCCGTTTATCTCCGGCACGACCAGCGGCACCGCCGGGTCCATGCGAAACGCGCTCGACTTGTCGATCACCACCGCGCCCGCCAGGACCGCGCGCGGCGCGAACTCGCGCGACTGCGGCGAACCCGCCGAGAAAAATGCGATGTCGATACCCTTGAACGAATCCGGCGCGAGCTTCTCGATTAGAATCGCTTCGCCCTTGAAGGTGACCGACTTCCCGGCCGAGCGTTCGGAGGCGAACACGCGCAACTCACTGACGGGGAAGTTGCGCTCCGCCAGCAACTTGAGCGTGGTTCGTCCCACCGCTCCGGTTACCCCGACAACTGCCGCTCGAACCTTCATTGGACTCCGCCGTCCGCGGGGCGTTGTGCCCGGCGCGGCTGCGTCCTCCACATCTTAACTGTCTTACTTGCGCGCGACGACAGGCTGCATCGGCGCCGCTCCCGCCACGGCCCTGTGTAGCGCCGCACCGCCTGCACCCTCTTTCCCCGCCTCTCCCTGACCAGGGAGAGGCCGGCGCGCGCGAAGCAAGCGCGCGCCGGGAGAGGGTAATGGTTCGGCTTGAGCCGCGGTCGCGCTTCTGCCGTCAGCCCACCCGCCGCGTCTTTCACGTCTTCTCCAGTACCCACCTCCGCACGAGCTCGAACACTTCGTCTGCCGCCTGGCTGAGACCGTGGTCGGCGCCCGCAAAAAACTTCACCTCTTTGGGTTCTTTCGCGCGTTCGAACAGTGCCTGCGACGACTCGTGCGACAGGATCGCATCGGCGGTGCCGTGGATCAGCAGCAGTGGCCGCGGCGCGAGATCAGCAATCACGTGTGCACCGCCAAGCTGGCTCGAGAGTGCAATCACGGTTGCGACCGCGGGACTCAAGGTGCCCGC
>CAYSCX010000050.1:0-14312 GCA_964429575.1 uncultured Binatia bacterium (SeqCode)
CGGCTGGTCGCCTACCTGCAAAAGCGATTCAAGATTCCCGAACCCGAGAACGTGAAGCTCGGACCCGCGGTTCAGAGTCCACTGCCAGGCTTGCTCGGCCGTGCCGTCAACTTGAGCAACGCTCGCGGCGAGAGCGTCACTGTCACGCTATTCACCGACAACGCCATGACGAAAATGGTGATCGGACAATACCTGGACGTCACGCGGGACCCGTGGGGGCGCACCGACCTCAGCAAAGTGCACTTGTCCGACCGCCCTGAGATTGGCCCTGCCGACGCGCCTGTGACGGTCGTGGAGTTCGCCGACTTCGAGTGCTCGCACTGCGCGCTCGCCTACTCCGCATTGGAGACGCTGGTGCGTAATACGCACAAGGGCGAGCTTCGGCTCATATACAAGAGCTTTCCGTTGAGCGGCCATCCATGGGCGCAACGCGCGGCCGTCGCGGCAGAGTGCGGCCGTCTTCAGAATCCCGATGCGTTCTGGGACTTTGCGCGCGAGTTCTATACCAATCAGGGATCGATCACTCTCAAAAACCTGGACGATCACTCCAAGCAGGTTGTAAGCCGGCTCGGACTCGATGCGAAGGTCTTCGACGCGTGCATGGCCAGTCCCGCCGCGGCGCAGCGCGTGCTGGAAGACCAGAGCGACGGGCGCGCGCTCAAGGTTTCATCGACGCCCACGATCTTCGTGAACGGTATTGCGCTGGTCGGGCCGGACGACAACGTCGTCGAGTACGTGATCACGGAACAACTGAAGGAATCGAAGAAGCGGGCCGCGCGTTAAATCCCGCTTGCGGTAAAGATCAGGGCGCCGCGGTCGCGCCCTTCCCTGCCCCCGCTGCTGGCTTGATAAGCACCGGCTTCATCGCGCCGCTCGCCGCACGTGCCTGAGGCGCCTGCGCGCTCGCGCCGAGCAACGCGAGCGACTCCAGCACCTGCTGGCGTTCCTGCGAATACGGATGCGCGGCGAGGAAATCGCGGTACGCCTGGACCGCGCCATTGCGATCGCCCATCGTCGCCAGCACTCGCGCCAGACTCAAGTGCGCCCTCAACTGCGCGGGACCATCGACCTGCGCCGCCTGCCGGTATGAATTCGCGGCCTTGGGCAGGTCGCCGAGCCGTTCATACATCGCGCCGAGGCCGGTCAATGCGAGGCTCGCGAAGTTTGGATCGCGGAACTCCGCGATAAACGCCGCGAGCGCGTCGCGCGCCTTGGCGAACTGATTCTGCCCCGCATAGGCATTTGCGAGGTAGAATCTTGCGAGCTTTCCAACGCGACGATCGGGCTCCTCGCGCGCCAACATTGAGAAACCCACTTCCGCCGCCTTGTAGTCCTTGCTGTTGAGCGCTGCGAGCGCCGCATAAAACTTCTCGCCCGCCGCCTGTTCACGGGTCTGCTGGTACCAGAGCACGGCGATAACCAGAATTGCCGCAACGACCACGACGCCGGTCGCCATCATCACTTGCGTCAGATTGTTCGCGATGAAGTCGCGCAGCCGCTCGAAGAAATTCAGAAACTCGTCGGGCCGCTTGAGCTGCTTGCGGGTGAGCCTGCGCTGGCTGGAGGGCATCGCGACGGTCCGGCTTCGGCGCCGCCCGGTGCGCACGGCGCTGACGCGGGCGGCTGCCCGCGCCTACATCTTGTACTTGAAGTCTTCGGGCGACATCCGCTCGAGAATATCGGACCACTTATCGCGCGAGACGCCCGCGAGGTTCTGATCGTTTCCGCCCGCTTCCGCCGCCGATTCACGCAGTTCGCTTGACGCCTCGAGCACCGCCTTGGCGACGTAGATGGGCGACTTGGTGCGGAGCGCAACCGCGATCGCGTCGCTCGGCCGCGAGTCGAGCATGATCGGCGAGCCATCGCGCGCCTTCAACTCGATTCGCGCCAAGTAGGTGTTGTCGCGAAGCTCGGTGACCTCAACCGCCTCGACCGTCGCGCCAAATTCCGACAAAAGATTGCGCAGCAGGTCGTGCGTCATCGGACGCTGCGGCTTGATCCCCTCGAGTTCGGTCGCCATCGCGGTCGCCTCGAGCGGTCCAATCCAGATCGGCAGATTGAGCTTGTTGTCCGGGTCCTTCAGAACGACGATCGGCATCTTCGTGGTTGGATCGAGCGTAATTCCGCCAACCACCATCAGAAGGAAGTCTTCCCTGTTTCCTGCCATCCCTCAGCTCGCTGTGCGCTGTGCGTCAAGTCCGGTGCCTGTGCCGGATTTTCCGGGCGCCCCGCTTCGCAAGAATATCTTGGACCAAAGGCCAACAGTGGTCAACCGAACCCGTTCCCAAAGCCGCGCAAGCCACGCGCTCAGCGAGGTACCAACTGATCGACCACGCGGTAGAGCTGGTTCAGATTGCGGCACTCCTCAACCATGTCGCAGTGAACGGCGTAGCGTTCCATCTCGCTATCGCCGAATCCCCACGTGTTGCGGCTCTCAGGATTGAGCCAGATGAGCCGCTTCGCGCGCTGGCGAATGTCGCGCAGGCTCAAGTCGTGGGGAAGATTGTAGTTGTTGCGCGCGTCGCCAAGCACGATGACCGTGGTGCGCTTGTTGATTGCGCCGATGTAATCGGACGCGAAGCTCCGGAATGCGTGTCCGAAATTCGAGTGCGCGTACACGTTGATGAGGTCGCCCTTGAGCGCAGTGTCGAGCGCCTCCTTCGCGTCGTGTCCGCGGAAGTGCTCCGTCACTTCGCCGATCTCGGAGACGAAGATGAAGCTGCGCACCCGCGAGTACAGGTCCTGCAGCGCGTACACGAATTGCAGCATGAACCGCGACGCGTTGCGCACCGAATCCGACACGTCGCACAGCACCACTACCTGCGGCTTCTCGCGTTTGCGCTTTTCAAAGCGGAGCTTGAACGGCACCCCGCCGCAATCGAGGTTGTGGCGAAGCGTCCGCTTGATGTCGAAACGGCCCTTGCGCGAGCGCTTGCGGCGCACCGTGAAGACGTTCTTCAGGCGCTGCGCGAGTCGCGTGACCGCCTCCTCCATCTTTTTCAGCTCTTCGTCGCTCAGGTAGTAGAAGCTCTTCTCGCCGATGTCGTTGAGCCGCCGCTCCTCGCGCGTTTTCATGTCGCGTTTTTCGCGCTCCATGCGCACGTAGCGGCGCACGATGTCGTCGAGCGCCTTGAGCCGGCGCTCGAGATACTGCTCCATGCGCGCTTTCATCTGGGCGCCCAGCGGAAGCTTCTCGAGTTGTTCGCGCAGTTCTTTTATTTCCGCGGCGATGCGATCGAGCCCGAGCTGCCGCGCGAGCGCCCGCGCGAAGTAGTTTTCCTCGATGGTCCGCTCGATGCCCGAGAGCCGAATCGCGCGAGCCGCCTCGCGCATCATCTTCTCCAGCGCCCCGGAGTTGTTTTTCAGAAGTTCCTTCGCCAGCTCGGAGAGCTTGTCGCCTTCCTTCTTCAGCAGCTCTTCGATCTGCTCGAGGAAACGCTGGAATTCCTGATCGGACATCGAGAGGGCATCCTGGACGGCCTGGCTGGCCTGCTTGATGATCTCGCCGAGCCCGGAAAAATAGACGTCGAATAATTCTTCGTAGATGGGAAGGTCGGTCGCGCGCTTGACCATGGTGGAGCGCAGCGCCGCGCGAAACGTCTCGCGCTCGCCAAGCCCGGTCAGGTTCGCCGCGCCGACCGCGTCGAGCGTCTCCGCAAGCGAGACGCGCACGCCGTTCTCACGCAGCAGATGTGCAAATTCGACGAGTTTCTCGTCCACGGTTCCCTGCCCTGCTCCGCCTAGTTAAGAAGATCCTTGTCGCTCGACGGCGCCTCGGTGCCGCGCCGCGCGCGCACCCGCCGCACGTAGTCCTTCAACTCTTCCTGCGCCTTGCGCACGTCGCCCTCGTATTTGACGATCGTGTCGAGCGTCTCATTGACCAGGTCCTGATCGAGGCTTTGCACGTTGAGCAGGGTCAGCGCCTTCACCCAGTCCAGCGTTTCACTGATGCCGGGCATCTTCTTGAGGTCGAGCTTTCGCAGCGACTGAACGACGGTCACCACCTCTTCGGCGAGCTTGCGCGATGCGTCCGGCGCCTTCAACTGGATGATTGAAAGCTCCTGCGCGCGGTCGGGGAAGTCGATGTACAGATGCAGGCAGCGCCGCTTAAGCGCGTCGGAGATTTCGCGCGCATTATTCGAAGTCAGCACGACCACCGGTATGTGTTTTGCCTTGAGCGTGCCCAGCTCCGGCACGCTCACCTGGAAATCGGAGAGCAGTTCCAGCAGGAACGCCTCGAACTCCGCATCCGACTTGTCGATCTCGTCGATCAGCAGAACCGACGGCTTGTCGCTGGTGATCGCCTTGAGCAGCGGACGCGGCAGCACGAACCGCTCGGAGAAGAACACTTCGTCCTCGCGCGCGATGCGATCAACCGCCTCCGCGAGTCCGCGCGCGCCCTCGAGCACCTCGCTGATTTTGTCCTTCAGGATTTGCGTGTACAGGAGCTGCTTCGCGTATTCCCACTCGTACAGCGCCTTCGATTCGTCGAGCCCCTCGTAACACTGCAACCGGATGAGGTCGAGGTCGAGCGACGCCGCGAGCGCCTTCGCCAAATCGGTCTTGCCGACTCCGGCGGGGCCTTCAACCAGGACCGGCTTTTGAAGCGAGGTCGCGAGATACACAACCGTGGCCAGCCGCTTGCTCGCGATGTACTTCTGGCCGGCAAATCGCTCGATTACATCGTCGATCGATGCGAACATTCATCCTCCATCTACGGCTGCGGCCCACATCACGGTGCCGCGCGGTTCTGACTCCAATATCATGTCATTGGAACGCGAGGAAACCGCCTCTCGATGGAGGACGAACAGCGCGCGCCGCGCGGCGATGCGCGGGCGGCGCCCGAACTGATGTTAGGTTGGCGCGCGATTCGCGCGGTTAGTTGCGCGTGGCGCGCGGACGGTCGGCGCCGCGAAGTTCCGGATTGCGCGCCGCCAGATGCGCACGCGACACCTTCACCCAGACGCCGTGCTCCATGCGCACGATCGGCTGCTCAACATCCTTCATCACGACCGCCGGCAGCCAATCCATTCCGCCCACCCAGGCCCACACCGTCGCGCCTGAAGTAAACTCTCCTCCCTTCTCCGCCGTTGCGTGCATCGTTGAGCCCTCCGCATGTTTCGCGCGGGAGCGCCTAAACGGTTGATGCCCCGAGACTTCCATCGGTTTCAAATCGGGATGGATCAAAACTACTGCGCTGCCGCGCTTGCGGCAAATTAGAAACGCTGGATGTCCACAGACGGATGCATGCACGCGCCTTACGTGCGAACCGAAGTCACTAGTTCAGCGATGCTAGATGTGAAGCGGTTCGTGGACCTCGGTTCCGGTGGCAAACCGCTCGCGAGAGAGGGCGCTTGCGTCCAAGTCGCCGTAGCTCCCTCGTGCGATCAGCTCCGCCAATGCCTCCGCCGCGCCGTACGACTGCATCACGCCGCGCCCGCTGAATGAGTGCGCCTCGTAGATCCGTTCACCGATTCTCCCGACTATCGCACTGCGGTCCGGCGTGACCGAGTACAGCCCCGCCCAGCCGGTGACATGACGCATCCGCTCGCAGCAGCTCATCCGCGCGTACATCCGCGGCCAAATCTCGGCGCGGAAGAACTCCTCGCCGTCGTAGCGGAAATGATATCCGGGCGGCTCCTCGGGCGGCGAGTAACCGGCCAGGATGTGCGGACCCTCGTTGTGAAAGTACACGCCCGATGTATCGACGATCATTCCGTACCGCTCGAAATTCGCCGCGCGGTTGTCCAGCACCGATATCTGGCGTCGAATCGGTTCGCTCGGACTCTCCAGTTTGAGCAGTTTGAGCACCTGCTTCGACCACGCCCCGCCGGCGATCGCCAAGGCATCGGCGTGAAGCTCGAATACCTGGCCGCTCTGCGCCTCCCCGCGGTCATCCTCGCTCAGCAGCCGCATCAACGAGTCGTCCGACAGCCGGTCGTCCGCCCGCCAGCATTCGAGGCGCACGCTGGAGGCTTCGACATCAATCGCGTTGACGAAGATTCGGTCTCTAAACTCCGCGCCAAGCGCGCGTGCGCGGGTCCGATAGTGCTCCTTAAGCAGGTTGGAATTTATGAGTCCGTCGCGAGGCGAAAACGTCGCGCCCGCTATCCCGTCGAGACGGTCGATTTCCGGGACGCGCGCGCTCACTTCGGCGGGCGCGAGTGTCTCGATTCGGTGGCCGAGTTCGCGTTGCAGTCCGACGCGCTCGAGCGCCGCTTCCCAGGTCTTCTCATCGTAGAGCCACAAGTAGCCCTTCTGTCGAAATCCAACCTCGGCCGCAATTTTCTCGTAGTACGCGATGCTCGCGAGGCAGAGCCGGATGTTGACCGGCTGCCACCAGGTCGCGCGCACGCCGCCCGCATTCTTTTCGCTGGAGCTCAGGCGCCCGCTGAGATCGACATCGACGGCCAGCGGCTTGAGACCGCGCTCCGCGAGCCCCATCGCGAGCGCGCTGCCGACGATTCCCGCGCCGATTACGACGACGTCGAACCGCTCCGCCGCCATGCTTCGAGTTTAGCAGAGCGCCCGCGTTTTGCCTCTTGTATTGGTGGCCGGCCTCCTGCCAGTTTGAAATTGGATGTGCACGCTGGCGATTTTCTTCAAGGCGGTTCGCGATTGGCCGGTCATCGTTGCGGCAAACCGCGACGAGTTTCTCGAGCGTCCCGCGGTCGCACCGATGACGCTCCTGCGGAGTCCGCACGTCGTCGGCGGCAAGGATTTGAAGGCGGGCGGCACCTGGCTCGGCATCAATGAGCACGGCGTGGTCGCCGGACTTCTCAATCGCCGCGTCGAGACGCCCGCGAACCTGAATGCGCGTTCGCGCGGCTTGCTTTGCCTCGACGTTCTGCGCCATCGAACGACCGCCGAGGCGCTTGCATACGTGCGCGCCCAGCGCGCCGCGGACTACAACGGGTTCAACCTCCTGATCGCATCGCGCGATGACGCCGTGGTCGCGTACAACCGCGCCGGCTTGATCGAAAGCGCGACGCTGACGCCCGGCCTGCACCTGCTCACCAACCTTGACCTCGACGACTTTGAATGCCCGCGCATCAGCCGCTCTTACGGCCGGTTTGCGGCGCTGGTAGAGACCACGGAGTTCCTCAAAGATCCCGTCGCGATGCGCGCACAGTTGGGGGCGCTGCTGGCTGACCACGTGACTCAGCTCGACCCTCGCAACGACCGCCCCAACGGTCTTTGCCTGCATCTGGGCGAATACGGAACGCGGTCGTCGAACCTGATCTTCATGGGAGCAGACGGACGCACCGAACACTTCTTCGCACCGGGACCGCCCTGCACCGCCGCCTACCAGCCAGCCGCCGTGCCGGTTCAGGGCGCGAAGTAGCCGGCGAGCCCCGCGATGACGAAGCACGCGATGGCGATTACGCCGCTCGCAAGAAAAATCGATGCGATCATCGGCGGTTCGACTACAAAGAACATGATTGCACCGGACGCCGTCGCGAGCACGCTCGCGACGATTGCAACCACGATGCTCACCGTACGGAGCTGTCCTGGCACGCCAGCCACCTCGCGCTGATTGCGCCGCAGCGTCGCGATGTCACGCCGAATCTCGAGGTCTCGGATGAAACGCTCACGAACAATTGGCACCTGCCTCGCGTATGCGGCGCTCGCCTTGTTGACCTGTGCACATTACGCGGGCGCGCAGGCAATGCGCGAGGCGAATCTTAGCTGGCAGCAGCGCTTCCTGGGTATCCTGCCGCTCGTCAAGCCCGACCCGGCCGATCCGGTGGTGGTGACCGTCGATGGCACGCCGATCACCGCCGCGCAAGCCGACGATTACGCGAAAGTTGAATCTCAACTGCTCAACGCCACCACGACCGCCGAGCACAAAGCAGCGTGGCGCGACGCGGTGGACAATCTCATCAACCGCCAGCTTCTAATCGACGCGGCGAAGCGCCGGGACATCAACATCCCAGACGTGGCGGTATCGCAACGCGCACGTGAATTTCAGATCACCAGCACCAAGGGCCAGCGCATCAGCAACCCCGGACCGCCCGATCGGACGCTGCTCGATGCGGTGCGCGGTTCGATGCTGATCGAAAAGATGCTTGACGCTGAATTCAGCAAAAGCAACGTCCGGCCCACCGATGCGCAGATCAAGCAGTACTACGACGAACACAAAGACCTGTTCGTCAAGGATCCCGGCGAAGTTCAGCTTGCGCACATCGCAGTCCGTCTCCCGCCGCACGCGACCGACCAGCAAAAGAAAGAAGTGTGGGAAAAGATCATGAAGCTTCGCAAGGAGGCGCAGTCCACGAAGGATTTTGCCGCACTCGCGCAGAAAACCTCCGAGGATGAAGTCTCCGCGCCGAAGGGAGGCGGCCTGGGCTTCTTCAGGCGCGGTCAGCTGCCGCCGGTGGTCGAGAAGCAGGCGTTCAACACGCCGGTCGGAAAGGTCTCCGGCATTATTGAGTCGAATCTCGGCTACAGTTTCATGAAGGTCGTCTCGCGCCGCGGCATCACCTATCAATCGCTCAAGGAAGTGAAGCCGAAGATCGCGATGGTGCTTCTGGAGTACAACCAGGACTTCGTCGTCAAGTCGCTGCTACGGACGCTCAACAAGAAAGCCAAGATCGATTTCAAGAAGCCGACCGACCGCACGGCCTAGCAGGGCGTTGAAAACGCCTTTTTCAACATCCTGCTAATGGCCGGGCGAATGCGCATAGCGGGTCGGATCCGGCGTGCGCGCCGCTCGAAATGCACGCACACGCTCCGCGCACTTGGTGCATCGCCCGCAATGAAGTCCGCGCTCGGGCCGCGCGCATGAAAGCGTCAACTCGAGCGCCTCTCCCCTGCCCCGCCTTATCGCCTCTGCCTTGCTGAGCCCCGCATACGGCGTCACGACCTTGAGCGCGAGGCCGAGGCCCAGGCGCGCTGTCCGCTCGAATGACCTGAAGAACTCCGGCGTCGCATCCGGAAACGGATTCTGTGCGAGCGACGCGATCGCCAGCTCGCCTATCCGGTTGCGCGCGCAGAAAATGGCCGCCTTCGTCAGCAGACTCAAATTGCGCCCCACGATGTAGTTCGAGGCGAGCCCCGCGCGGTAGCCGGGCACGTTGCGGCCGGTCACACTCCAATGGCGGCGCACGTCGTCATCCGCGGGAAATTCCACTACCGAGAGCGGCGCTAACTTGGTGCGCCTCAGGGACCGCAGGAACCGTCGCAGCAGCGTGAGTTCCTGCGCCTCCCACTTAAGCCCCGCGCGAACATATATCGGGAAGACGTGCCGCCCTCGCCGCGCCAGCTCGGCGAGCAGCACTGAACTGTCGAGCCCGCCGCTCGCGAGCACCGCGACGCGCCCCTTGAGCGGCGAGATGTGGAATCGCTTCACGCGGGCGAGAGCTTCAGGTGCGGGCGTGCGGTGTTACGCAATCAATCTGCCGCCGTCGAGCACCAGCGTCGCACCGGTTGCGAAATCGGTGCCCTCGCAAAAGAACAGCACCGCGCGCGCGGCGTCTTCGGGCGTGCCGATGCGCTTGGTGAGCGTACCCTCGCGCAGGCGTTCGACCTCGGCCGCGTCGTACTCATCGGGCGGCAGTACCGGCCCGAGCGCGACGCAGTTCACCTGCACTTCGGGCGCGAGCGCTTTCGCGAGCGCGCGCGTCAGCCCGATAATTCCGGCCTTCGAAACCGTGTACGGCAGGTAATTCTTGTAAGGCCGAATGCCAGCCCAGTCCCCGAGGTTGACGATCTTGCCCGCGCCCTGGCGGCGCATCGCCGCGCCGGCGAACTTGGAAAGAAAGAACGGTGCCTTGAGGTTGGTGTTCAAATGCACGTCCCAGTCGCGCTCGGTGACCTCATCGAGCGATTTCTTTTCGAACACCGATGCGGAATTTATTAGAACGTCGATGCGTCCGAACGCCGCGAGCACCGCAGCGACCATCTTTTCGATATCTGCGACCTTCTCGAGGTCCGCGCGAAACGTGCCGGCCTTGCCGCCCAGCTTCGTCACGGCGCCGGCTAGTTCGTCAGCCTCGCGTTTCGAGTTGCGGTAGTGCACGGCGATCGACGCGCCGCGCTGCGCAAACGCGAGCGCGATCGTGCGGCCGACCCGGCGGCCTGCGCCCGTTACGAGCGCGACTTTACCCTTGAGTTCCATCGCGCGGTCGCAAGCGCGCCGCTGCTACGCTTCAAGCGAGCGCAGAATCGCCTTCACCAGCTGAAGATTGTCTGAATGGCCTGTCTTCGACGCGGTCACGTGGCCGTGAATCGGGCGCCCAAGCAGGTAGAGGTCGCCCATCAGGTCGAGCACCTTGTGGCGCGCGTATTCATTGGGGAATCTGAGCGTCGTGTTAATGACGCGTTCGTCGTCGACCAGGATTAGGTTGTCGAGGCGGCCTCCGCTCCCAAGTCCCATCTTCGCGAGCTTCGTAAACTCGCTGACGAATGCAAACGTGCGCGCCGGAGCAATCTCTCGCACGTACGCATCGGGCGAGGTCAATTCAAAATGCATGCGCTGCCGCCCGATCGGCTCCGGGTACTCCAGTGTGTAATCGATTATCAGGCGTTGCGCAGGCTCTATCTTGATGTACTCGTTGCCTTCGCCGGGCTCGCCAATCACGATCGGCGCCTTGATATCGACCGGCTCGACCCACGCCTGCTGCTCTGTGACGCCCACCTCGCGCAGTTGGCGGCAGAATTCGAGCGCCGATCCGTCGAGCGCCGGAACCTCTTCGTCAGTTTTCACCACCAGGTTGGTAATTCCGAGGCCGTGCAACGCAGACATCAGATGCTCGACCGTGCGCACCGAACGGCCGCTCGCCGCGAGCGTCGTGTTGTAGCCGGTGTCCGCGACGTTCTCGACCTTCACCGCAATTGCCGACTCGTCCGATAGCGACGCGAACACGATCCCGAACCCGGTTGGCGCGGGATGCAGAATCACCCCGGTTTTGAGCCCGGTATGAAGCCCCTGCCCGCCCAGCACAATCGACCGCGCGATCGTCCGCTGGCGCTGCGCGCGCTCGACGCCCGGGTGCGCGTCGGTGCAACCCGCCGCAGCTTCCGCCGCCATCGGCTGCGCCGTGCGCCCGGCCTTTGAGCCATCATGTTCGAGCACGCGTGAAATCGACGCGAGCAGCCCGCTCACCGAAAATGGCTTCTGCAGGAAATCCGCGGCGCCCAGCTTCGTCGCCGCGACCGCGCTCTGAATGTTCGCGTGGCCCGAGATCATTATCACCGGCACCTGCGGCTGCTCGCTCTTGATGCGCCGCAACAGCTCGATGCCGTCGATGTCGGGCATCCACACGTCAAGCAAAACAAGCGAAGGCTGATTGCGCTCGATGATGTCCAGGACTTGCGGCGCGTGTCCCGTGTCCAGCACGCGAAAGCCTTCGTCGGTCAGAATCCCACGCAACGAGGAACGTATGCGCTCCTCGTCATCCACCACCAACACCGTCTCATTCAATGCGTCGATTCTCCGCGAATGCGCCACTGGCGCAGGGGTAGGCCTCGCCTCAAATTTTGGCGAGTTGCCGGTCTTTTACAGGAAATTCGAGGATAAATCTACTTCCCCTCGGTTTGTTGTCGGTCACGCGGACAAATCCGTGATGGTCCGTCACAATCGCCGATACGATCGCAAGCCCCAGTCCGGTGCCGCCTTTCCTGCTCGAAAAGTACGGCTCGAAAATGCGCGTGCGCAGCCGCGGATCGATTCCCGGACCATTGTCCGCAATCTCCAGCGTCACGATTCCAGTATCGCGCCTGAGCCCGCTCTTGACTTCGATTCGGGGCCGCGCGCCGTTGTGATCGACCTGGTTCACCGCCGTCACCGCATTGTCGAGCAGATTCACCAATGCCCGCTTCATCGCCTCGCGATCGATCGAAATCTGCGGCAGCTCCGCCGCCAGTGACATCGCAAACTCGACGTTGGGATGCGACGGACTGAAGCTCGCGAGCGTTTCCTGCGCAAGCGCGTTGATGTCGCCCGCAATCGGATTGAGGTGCGGCATCCGGGCAAACGCCGAGAACTCGTTCACCAGCCGCTTTAAGTCGCTCACTTCGCTGACGATGGTCCGGGTGCATTCCTCCAGCAGCTCGGCGTCCGCTCCCACCCTTCCTCCCAGCTGACGCCGCAACCGCTCCGCGGAAAGTTGAATCGGCGTAAGCGGATTCTTGATTTCGTGCGCGATGCGGCGCGCGACCTCGCGCCACGCCTCCATGCGTTCCATCTTCGCGAGCTGCGTGACGTCCTCGAAAAACAGCACCGTGCCGAGCGGCGCATCCCCGTCGTGCCCGAGCGGGCTGGCAGTGACCATCAGCTCGGTCTCCACCGCCTGCGTCTCGATCTTCAGCGATGTGCGCGCCTCGTTCGACGACGGCGCCGCGGCCAGAATTTCGTCGAGTGCGCGCGAGACCTCACCCCTGAACCCGTCGCGATACGGATGTCCGACTACCGCCGCAGCCTCCACGCTCAAGAGCCGCTCCGCGCACGGATTTATCGTCGTCACCTTGCCATCGGGGTCCAGCGCCACCACGCCGGCCGACACGTTGCGCAACAATGTCTCCGTGTAGCGCCGCCGCTGTTCCAATTCCGCCGTGGATGCCTGCAAATCGGCCGTCATCTGATTGAATGAGTTGACCAAGTGGCCGATTTCGCTGTCGCCGACCTGCGGGATGCGGTAGTTCAGGTTGCCGCGCGCAATCGCCTGGGTACCCTGCGCAAGCAGTTGAATCGGTCCCGTGATGCCGCGCGCGAGATACATGCCGAACCAGCTTGCCAGCGTCACCACCACCAGCCCGATAAGCACCAGCGCGATGATGTAGCTGTTGAGAATCGGCTGGCGCAGAATGCGCAACTGAAAGTAATCCTCGGATGTGCGTGAAATCGCCGCCGCCCGGGTCGCCAGGCTCTTCGGCAGGTAGTAGTCCACCACCACCACGCCATTGACGTGATCCGAGTCCCGCGAACTGAATATCGGCGCCGCGCCGCGAATCACATCGCTGCCACCGACCGTGTCGGTGCGTGTCAGTGCCCGCCCGCCGAGCGCATTGGCCAGCAGCGGAGAATCGGGCGACACGCCGATGCCGGTCGGAGTGCGCGGAGTAAGCGCAAGCAACAGGAGCTTCCGATCCGCGCCGAACACCTCGACGGTTCCGAGGTTGTACTCGTGCTGGCGCCGTTCAACGAAATGCTTCAAATCCGCGCGCTTGTCTTCACCGAGCAGCTTCTGCGCCGCGATCTCCTCCGCCAGCACGCGGGCGAAATGCGACGCGTTGTTGGCCGAGTTCAAGTAATAGGTGCGCGCGATCTCCAGCGAGTCATCGAGCACCCGCGCATACTCGGGGTTGAACCAGCTCTCGACGTGCGCGCGCAGAAACACTCCCGACGCGTAGAGCAGGAACACGCTCGGAACCAGTGCGACTCCGATGAATCCCGCAACTAGCCGCGCCTGAAACCGCGAGCCGATGCGCCCGCGGCGGCGCTCGAAGATCACCTTAGCGAGATTGCGGCCGACCAGGAACAACATCAACCCGAGCAGCAGGAAGCTCAAGTTGAACAGCGAAATGACCGCGAGATTCGAGCCGAGTGACGTGTGGCGCGAGAGCGGCGGCAGCTCGGTCTGCGCGACGACGAATACCACGAAGAACGCCCCCGCGATTGCGACGGCTATCAGCTCGCGACGTCGCCGCTTCGCCTCGGCTCGCCGACGAATCCTGGCTCGATCACCGGCCATCGCCGCTCACCGCCTCAATAGCGCGAACACTGCGCTGATGATCAAGCTGAGCAAAATACCGGTGGCAAGCGGAAAGTAGAACGTGAAGTTGCCTCGTCGTATGTAGAAGTCGCCAGGCAGTCTGCCCAACCACGGCAGGCTCGCGGACGCCCACACCAATGCTCCGAGCGTCGCAACAAAGAGCCCGACAATGACCAGTGCTTTGCCCAGCGGCCCCACCGTACGCCCGTCGGAAATTCTATCCGACGCCGCCCCGAAGCCATATCACCCCGCCACAGACGTCGCAGCGCCGGCGCGAGCCTCCACCCTTGGCAGGGTGCAGTAATCTTCCCCTCTCCCTCCTTCGCCGCTCCCCGCCTTACATAGGGGCGCATCGCGATGCGCCCTCTTTGTCCTGCGCCTCTCCCTGACTTGGGAGAGGCCGCTCGCTGGCGAAGCCGTGCGAGCCAGAGAGGGCGCGGGCTGTTGAAATCGCTTTTCAACAGCCTGCTAGTGCCGTTCCAACTATTCTTACCGAAGACGATAGAACGCTGCCTCGAGGCAGAGGTTGGCAAACTTTCCCGCGTCAGTTAGCACCAACAAGTTGGAACGGCACTAGGCGTGCGCGCGATCCTTCGC
>CAYSCX010000051.1:0-14047 GCA_964429575.1 uncultured Binatia bacterium (SeqCode)
AGCTGCGGTGTTTCATGTCAGGCCGCGTAGAGGTCACCGATGCCGCATTTCGGTTGTCCCCCGTGATCCTCTTCGACGACTTGCAAACTGCGGAATTGTTCGCGAATCGCGAAGCATTTCCCGAATCTCCCTGAAAGTAGAAGAGCTAATCTATCACCAAATCTTCCATAACCCGTTTCAGCATTAGGACGAACTCTTCTCGGCGAACCCGCGGCATAAACATTGCTTACCTTCGTCTACCGAGGGGAGACCAAAAAGGTTGCCCGTGCGTGCGGCGTCAGTTGAAGCGTCGGTACGGGGCTCCGAAGGCTCAAAGCCATGGAATGGGAAAACACTTCACTAGGTTCGTTGTTTGTACCTGACGTTCTTACGCCCGAGCAGTATTACGACAGCCGGCGCGACGACAGCACGATTCGACCCGTCAAAAAACTCATGATGGCGATCCTCGAAGACGCCCTCAGGTGCTTCCAGAATTACGCCGACGCGAAGGACGGCGCACGTAAGCGCCTGTTCCAGGAAGCCGAGCAGTGGCTCTGCGGCGACGGCGGCGAAGGCCCGTTCTCGTTTGAGACCGTCTGCGAGACCCTGGGTATCGAGCCTTCCTTTCTGCGCAACGGCCTCAAGGAGTGGCGCACTCAGCAGCTCGCCGGTGTCGCATCGCGAAGACTCGCACGTCGCTCGCCCGTCGTGCGTGCCGGACGCATCAGCGTTCCGTCGCGACGCGAGGGCAAGCGCGTCAGCGCCGCGGGCTAGACACGCGGCATCATTCGGGCGCCACCAAGCTTGGGCAAGGAAATAAAAGAAAACGGCGCGGCGTGACAACTGTCACGCCGCGCCGCTTTTGTATCTCAGGAATAAGTCGAACGTCGCGCCCAGCAGTCTCGTTCCGCTGTGCGCGAACCGCGCGCTAGCCCGTCACCTCGAGCCAGTCGCTACGACTTCTGCTCGGCGGGTGCGGCCTTTTCACCCGCTGGCGGTGCAGCACCACCCACCGGCGCAGGCACGAAACCTCGCGGCTGGCTCTCCATCCACTGTACGCATGCCGGGATCTGATCAGCGTCCATGCTCAGCTGCGCTACGATTTGTTCGTCGCTCCATCCCTGTTTCTTGAGATAGGCGACGCCCGGACACTTGACCTGAATGTTGAAGTCTCTGACGCCGCCCCCGCCGGTTGCCGCGGCAACCGCAGCGCCCGCGCCTTTACCGGCTGTCGACTGTGGTTCGCTCCCGGTCACAGCAGCGCATCCAGCAATTAGCAGTACCACTGCCGAGGCTACTGCGACTTCAAACGCGCGTTTCATGGCATCCTCCTTCGATCTGGGGACCACCCCCCGCTGAACCGCATCCACGTGCAATCATGCGCATCGCTAAAGCAGCGTCAAAATACACCAACGAGAAAATTTAGCAAACCCTGCATCCACGCTCAAACGGCCTGAAACAAGGTTCGACCGTTTCTCTGTGTCTTTCGCGCCCGACCGTTGAGATGCGAGTACTCCAGGTGCGCGAGCGTCTCAAAGGTCGCGGCCATGACGTGAAAGATCGGGCGTTCCTCGTTGCCGAACACCTGGTTCGCCACCTCAAACGCCGTCTGCGGCTTGCGCTTTACCAAGTCCAACATCTCAGCTTCGCGATACCGGTGATGCTCGATTATCTGGTTCGCGCGATGCCGGTGGTCCTTATAGACCCCGCCGTGCGCCGGCAGCACCAGCTCGACGTCGAACTTCTGCACTTTCTGCTGTGAATTGAGGAAATCTCCCAACGGGTCGCCGGGACTGTCCGGGTAGATGCCCACGTGCGGCGTGATCTTGGGCAGCAGATGATCGCCCACGATCATCGCCTTTTCCTTGCGCAGGTAGATCACATTGTGGCCGGGCGTATGCCCCGGCGTCCACACAATTTCGAACTTGCGATCGCCAATCTCCAGCACGTCGCCGTCGTCGATCATGTGATCAGGTTTCGTCACCGGATTGTACATCGACGTCCCCATCCACATCGGACGCATGCCGCTGGTCGGGAACAGATCGACCGGGAAGCCGTGGTTCTCGAAAAACGTGCGCGACTCGGGACGGTCGCCCGGACCCATATGCCCGAACGTCATCATCCGGCCCGCGCGCTCGGCCTCCAGCGGATGCAGGTAGGTGGTAGCACCGCTGCGCCGGTGTATCTCCCCCGACGCGCCGAAGTGATCGATGTGATGGTGCGTGCCGATCAGAACGTCGAGGTCTTCGATCTTGAGCCCGACCTGCGCGAACGCCTCCTCGAGCGTCGCGACGCTCTCGGGCGAGTTCATTCCAGTGTCGATCAGAACCCACTTGCCGTGACAATCGACCAGCCAGACATTGATGATGGTCGGCCGCATTGGCAGCGGCAGGAAGATTTCGTAGATTCCCGGGTGAACCTCAACGATTTTCGCGGACATCAGTTATGAAACCAGGCGGCGGTTTCGCATGGCGCGATGCCATTGCGCTCCTCCGCTCCTTTCACTGGGCGGTTCGCGGACCTCGCGCGCCTGTGGCGCCGACGCCCTGTCGTCATTCATGCAGCTGGTCCTTCACCATGAAGGTCAGCTTCAGTTGGACGCGCCAACGCGTAACCTTGTTGGCCTCCACCGTTGCGCTGACATCCATCACGTGCGCCGTATGGATGCCGGAGATCGTGACGCCGGCGCGCGCGACTGCCAGCTGCACTGCGTCTTCGATCGAATTTGCCGAGATGCCCGTGAGCTCGATTGTCTTTTCGACCATTTGCGCTGCGCTCCTCGGGCTCAGCCAGCGCGGCGGTTTGACGCCTCCGCTCGCCCGGCGTTACGTTGTCCTCAGTCGTGAATATCGTAGCAGTTGCAGCCGCACAAGGCAGCGTCCGCATCCCTCGGGCAATCCGTGCTCGACCCGTGGAATTCCCTGCCCGTAAGGCGCGTGCTGTCGGCGAGCTACATGGTTTACGACATGACGCTCGGCCACGGAAAAATCATCGACCAGCTCAGCTGGCTGTCGATTCGCGCTGAGTGCCGATCAAGATTGAATCACCGGCCGGGCGCGACGCGCTGACCGAGTTCGTTCTGTTCTACGACCGCGTTTACCAAAATCACGCGGCGCGGTGGCCGGCGCCGGCCGGGCTTCAGGTGCCGCTGCTGCTCGGCGAGAGTCCCTTCGCGCTTGATCGCCATCTGAAGCCATTTGCCGCGCGCGACCGCGATGAAATCATCGCGCGCTGCGTCGCAGTGCTCGATGAGCGCTACCTCCGGCGTTGGAACGACCGCCTCGGACACATCATCATGTTCGAGGCTCTTGCAAATGCGGGCGACGCGGTCCGCGCAATGCTCGATGCGGCCTGCGGGTGGCTCGCCTCAGAAGGCGCCCAAGCGGTTCGCTCCGGCTTCGGCTTGCTTGAGTTTCCATATCTCATCGACGAGTATGATCGGCTCGGCCCGCCCAACGTCCGCATCAATCCGCCGTGCTACCACGCGATGCTCAAGGATGCCGGTTTCGAATCGGAGAAGGGTTGGGTCGATTACCGCGTCAAGGTGACTCCCGAGTTGATCGCGCGCTATGAAAGCGCGCTCGAAAACGGGCGCCAGGCGGGAATCACAATCGCGACTTTGCGCAGCGTCCCGCCCGCGCACCGCGCGCGCGATTTCGGCGCGGTGTGGAACGAGGCGTTCGCGCATCACTGGGGCTCAACGCCGATATCCGGCGATGAGCTTCAGTTCCTGTTCGATTCGGCCGAGGCCGACGGCGCGCTCGATACGGACATTATCGCGTACCTGGGCGATCAACCCGTCGGAGCGCTCGCAGGAACGCCTGAGATCACGCGCCATGTGCTCCTGAAGCCCGGACGCGTGCTCGCCGACTCCGAAAAGCTCAACCGGCTCGGCATCGGAGTACGCGACATCGCGCGCGGCCGCGGCGTCAACCTCGCGATGGCCTCGCATCTGTATCTTGAATTGATTCGACGCGGCGCGAAGTACCTGAGCTACACGCTCGTGTACGACGACAACTGGCCGTCACGCCGCACTGCCGAAAAGCTCGGCGCAAAGGTCTGCGCCAACTACATGGTCTACCGCCGCCCCCGTCTTTCTGTCCCCTCTCCCCCTTGGGGGAGATAAGAGAGAGGGGAGCAGGAACCCCTTCGGCGACGGACTATGTTAGAGAGTAGCCGCGCTTTGTTTGACCGCGCGAAACTGAGGGAGTTAGCATCGCAAGATGTTGCCCAGCGCCGCAGCATGGGCTGCTCGCGTCGACAGTTTCGTACCCGCCTACTTTGGGGGTTTCGGTCTTTACGACGTCGATTGGAGTCCAGAAAATTTCGAGCTTTCGAAACTGCCTTTCTCGCTTGACCCGCGGCGCGAGCTTGACGCGCACCTATCCGCCATCGCTTCCTACGTAGAGCCGAAAGATGTTGTCATTGATGTAGGCGGAGGTACCGGGCGGCTGGGCTTGCCGCTTGCGCTTCGATGCCGCGAGGTAATTGACGTTGACCTTTATCCGCAGACCTTCGAGGCGGCAGCGGCGCAGTGGGGCGTTAGGAACGTCCGCTTCGTTCAAGCCGACTGGCAGCATGCAGAAGGTGTCGAGGGCGACGTCGCGATAGTTGCGCACGTGCTCGAGCTCGTGCGGGAGGTTGTGCCCTTCATCCACAAGCTCGAAGCCGCGGCTCGGCGAAGGGCAATAGTGCTGGGATGGGCTCCTTGGTTTGCACCGGATCCGCGGCTCGTCCGCCTGCTAACGCATGGCGAGCCGGAGAACTACGGTAGCGGATATCTGCACCTGCTGCCGGTTCTGTGGGAGATGGGCATCGACCCCAGCGTGCACTTCCTTCCGCGTCTGGCGTACCCGGACTCCGGAGTCAGGCGCCCTCAGTCGCAAGAGGAGGCGGTGGAGTCTCTCGTGTCCATCTGGCCGGGGATGCGATTGCGCGATCCAGACCATGCCAAGTCTGTCATAAGAGACCACATCGCGGAGCTCTTCGCCGAGACACCCGAGGGGTTCGTCCCTCTCCAGGAAATGCGCAGTCGCGCCCTGCTGATCACATGGAACACGCATGGCAAGCCAGGCGCAGCCTAGCTCATCGCTCCGACTAATCAAGAAGAATTTCCCCGCTTGGATCGTGCCGTCGGCAAGCGGACCTTCCCAAGTGGGATGGCCCGCTCTACAGTCTAACGCCGTCTGACTGGATTCAGGTGGAATGCCACGATGACGAGCAGCGTGCGACCACCGCTGTGGGCTCTGTTTGGAACTGTCGTCTTTAGGAGTCCGTTCCTCTCGGCCGGATTGATTCTTGTACCGCACTTGCTGACGAGATGGCAGGTAGCGCCCCCACTCTTCGACGGGGAACTCTCGCCCGGTTAAGCGGGGCGCTGATTCTGGCAGTTTCGCCAGTGCTGCTCGACTTCTTGATTAGGTTCGTGCGCGAGGGCCATGGCACACCCGCGCCTTTCACGCGGCCGAGCCTCGCCGTTAGTCGTGCTAATATCCGGCTGACCTTCGCGCCGTAGTTATCCACGGTTCTGCCAGATCAAACCATCCGACCGTGATGGATCAAGCGATCGATCCGGCTACAGTGTCCCCTCTCCCTGACTTGGGAGAGGGTGAGGGAGAGGGCGCCGCCTTTACCTCTCTCGTTACTCGACGGGAGAGGCCGCCGAGTGGCCGAACATCGTGAGGCAACCGGCGGGTGAGGGTGCTGGAGCCGACTCCTCCTTTCTCACGTAGTCGTCCTGAGCGCATCGAGTCTGCGAGCGAAGCGAAGACGCTGCCCTGAGCGCCGTCGAACGGATCGATGCACTCTTACAAGACGGAACCGGACCTCCAACTCCTCCCGCACAACTCCCTCCGACGCCTCTCCCTGACCAGGGAGAGGGCGGGGGAGAGGGTATCCCTTGGCCGCGACCGCCGGCCCCCTACCTCTTCACATGCACCAATTCCAACTTCACGCCGTCCGGATCCGTGAAGAACACCGAGTAGTAGCCCGGCGCATAATTGTACTCCCTCGGTGCGTCGAGAATCTTTCCGCCTTGCGCCGCGATCTCTTTCGAGACCTCGTCGATCTGCGCCCGGCTCTCCGCCCGAAACGCAATCTCGCGAATTCCGACGCGGCGCTTGTCGAACCTGTCTCCGCGCAACTCCGGGGTCGCCTGCATCAGCCACACGCTGCCGCCGTCGCCGAACCATCCAAACGCCGGCGCCGGTTGGTCGTACTTGACGTGCCGTTCGTAGCCGATCTTCGGCATCAGCCATGTGTAGAACTTCGCTGCGCGCTCAAGCTCGTTGCAGTTGATCATCAGATGATCGATTCCGCCCGCCATGTGACTGCTCCTTCCCGCTTCGCAAGCGGTAACGACGGTGCCGCCGCCGCGCCCGGCATGCCGAATCCCGAGATCAGCAGCAGTTCGTTCATTGCGATCAGACCTTCAGAATGCTCTCCGGATGCTGGTCGTTCGGATCGACGCCCGGCTCCATCCGGTACACGACCGCCTTGTCCACCACCAACTGCCCATCATCGGCGACCACGATATTGAACCGGTCGAGCGGCCGCGGCGCCGGACCCTCGAAGTTCAGCCCGCTCATGTAGAAGCCCGACCCGTGACACGGGCACTTGAACTTCTGTTCGGTGTTGAGCCATCGAGGCGTGCAACCCAGATGAGTGCACTTGGCGAAGATCGCGTAGATGCCCGCCTTGGTCCGCACAATCCAAGTGCGGTAATCCTGCTTGTACTTTTCGCTGACCTCGCCGACCACGTAGTCGCTCGGCAGTCCGGCCTTGAATCGCGACGGCGGCACAAACAGCACACGCGGAAAAGCCGATCGTACAGCCGCCAGCAGTCCGATGATCGAAAATGCCGTGAAGCCGGCCCACCCGAGCTTCCCAAGAAAATCGCGCCGACTCCACAGCGAACCAAGCTCGGCCTTCTCCTTGTCGCGCTTGGCGCGCTCCTTGGCCTGCTCCTCGATCCGCCACTTCTTCAGTGCTTCAGGATCGGTCGGCGCCTTGCCCTTGGGTGCTGCTGCCATGGACTGGAGGATACCCCTGCGGCGGGCGCGAGAACATTAGCAAGCCCACTACGGCTGAACGTTCTCGATTAGTAAAAATTCTAGCCCGCGAATCCGCGCGTTTTCAAGGAAGATGCGCCGTCGCCGCCGCCGCCGCCGACGCGACATCACCGCAGCGCCGTCGCTGGACTTCTCAGTGCAAAACCGGCTGGCTCGACCCCGGAGCAGACGGCTGCGGTCCCGCTCGCTGCCGGGCGGCATCACCCGCTGTGGTCGGCGGCGCTGCGGGCTGTCCCGCCGACGGCGCCGTGAACGGCGCTATCGGCGCAATCTGCGAGTACTGCGAGTGCGGCGCTTCGACTATCGGACCGCCCTGGTAACCGTAGCCTTCGTCATCGCGGGCAGCTCCGATGATCGGCGCAAGCGGCGACTTGGTCGAAAGGTAATAGAGCGGGCGCGCGACCGTCCATTCAATCGCGACCCCGATCGGCGAGAACAGGTAGCCCACCCCCTTCAGGATCTGCGAATCGTCGTCGGAGTACGGCCTCGCCTCGTCGCGGTCGTCTTCGAGGTACTGCGCGTGCGATGGCGCCGCGAGACCCGCCATCATCAGTGCGAGAAATAGCGCAATTATCGCCCGCTTCATGCGCACAACTTTGGGCTGCGCACCCGCTTTCTGTCAACTACCGCTCTGCCGCTCTGCTCCGGCCGCGCGGTCGCCGCTTGCCTTGCGAGAATGCAGTCGCGATGCTGTCCTCGATGTCCGCATCGTTCTTGCCATTGCACCGCTTGCTTGCCGCGACCTTCGCGCTCCTGGCCGCGACGCTCCTGTTCGCCGCGGGCGCACCTTGCGCCCTTGCCGGCGACGGCGCCGCCACCTGGGTTGGAACCGACGACCAGATCTATTATTGCGTCGGCGAATGCAAGCAGCCCTTGTGCGTCAGTTGCCCAATTGAGGGACTCAATGTGCGCAATGCGGACGCAATCGTTCCGGCCGCGCTGTCGCTGACGCAACTCACGCCGCCGCCCAAGCCAAACACCTCGCACCACAACTGGCCGACCTTCTCGCCCGACGGCAAACGCCTCGCCTACACCTCGACCAAGCGCATCCCCGGCGGCGAGAGTTTCGGCCTGTGGATTTACGACATCGCAAAACATCAGGCCACGCAGCTTTTCGAGAGCCGCAATGAGAGCGTCATCTATCTTTACTGGCTGGCCGACAGCGCCAGGCTCTCATTTCTCCTCAACCAGCAGAGCGGACTCACGCTCATGCTCGCCGAAGTCCGCGAGGGCGCCCCGCTGCGCATCGTCACCACCGGCATGCCGCTCTACTTCAGCTGGAAGCGCACTCGCGACGCGCTCGCGCTGCACACGATGTCGCTGAGCCCCGACCGGACCGAGCAGGTCGCATTGATGAGTTTCTCCGACACCGACCAGCAGGTGGAGAAAGTGCTCTCGCGCGGACGTACTCCATTCAAGACGCCGTGTTGGTCGCCCGACGGCACGCGCCTCGCCTACATCGCGCGCAATTTTTCGCAGTCAAATCTCGTGGTCGCGAACCCCGATGCGACCGAGCCGCGCTCGCTCGTCAATCTGCCGGTCGGCGAGAACAGTTTCGTGTGGTCGCCCGATTCCCGCTTCATTGCCTACTCGACCTCGATCGCGCCGCGCGAACCGGTGATGAACGGCATCAAGCTGGTCAACGTCGCCGACGGCAAGTCGCGCCGCCTCACCTCCGAGAGCGTGTTCGCGTGGTTTTTCTCGCCCGACTCTCGCCACTTGATCTACATCGCGTCACCGTCCGACCGTCCCTACTACACGTGGAAGGTGGTCTCCCTGCCCGATGGCAAGGTGCGCGAGCTGACGAATTTCTTGACCACCGAACTCGAGGCGATCGCGTACCGCTACTTCGAACAGCTTTCCCTCTCGCACACGATCTGGTCGCCCGACTCGGCGTCATTCATTTATGCGGGCGTGCCAATCTCCGGGTCGCCGAAGCAGGAATCCGGTCCTGCGCCGTCGCCGGCCGTCTTCATCACTCCCATCGACGGCGGCAAGCCGCGCGTGCTCGGTGCCGGCACGCTCGCGTTCTTCTCTGCCGCGCCCTCAAACTAGTGCCGTTCCAACTTGTTACAGCGAACCCGAGACCGCCAAAGAGGACAGATGAACAGTGCATGGAAGCTCTTGAACTTTAGACCCAAAAAGTTGGAACGGCACTAGCCGCCCGCGCGAACGTCGTTGACGCGCACCTACACCGAACGCCTCGTATCCCGCGCACTCACGCCCACCGGC
This sequence comes from uncultured Binatia bacterium (SeqCode), assembly GCA_964429575.1. GTDB lineage: Bacteria > Desulfobacterota > Binatia > Binatales > Binataceae > CAYSCX01. The sequence goes on from CAYSCX010000051.1 coordinate 9,282, forward strand.
GGTTTCCTGAAAGGATTCGCCTACTCGCTCAACCCGTACCTCGGATGCTCGTTCGGCGCGGCGGGCGGCTGTCCGTTTTGCTACGTGAGAGCGCTGCCGGTCGCGCGAGCCTCGGACGGCCCGTGGGGTTCGTGGGTGATCGCCAAATCGAACTTGCCAGAGCGGCTGGAGTCCGAACTCCGCGCGCTCGAGCGCCGCGGTCGTCTCGGCGCGACGGCGATTTTCATGTCGAGCGCAACCGATCCGTACCAAGGTGTCGAGCGCCGCCTTCGGCTCACCCGCGCCGCACTGGAGCTGTTCGCGCGTTTCCCGGTCCGCCGAGTGCTGCTTCAGACTCGAAGCCCGATGGTCGAGCGCGACATCGACTTGCTGCGCCGCCTCGGCGAGCGCGTGATCGTTTCGATCACGCTCGAGACCGATGACGAATCGGTGCGCCGCGCGCTCACTCCGACCTCCGCATCGGTCCAGCGCAGGCTCACCACCTGCCGCCGCCTGCGCGCCGAGGGCATCTTCGTCCAGCTCGCGATCTCTCCGATGATGCCGAACGATCCGGAGCGTTTCTCGGCGCTCGTCGATCGTGCCGCGGACCGCGTAGTCGTCGATACGTACTTCGATGGCGACGGTTCGGGAGGCCGGCGCTCGCGCGCACTCGGGATGGAGCAACTCTACGCACGGCTGGGCTACCAAAAATGGTTTCGCCCCGACGCGCACCACGAACTCCTCGCCGCACTCACCTCACGCCTCGGCGCCGCCCGCGTCCTCTTCAGCCGCTCCGGCTTCACCGCCGTGTGAACTACTTTTCTTGGCCGCGTGCGGCTTCCCGCCTCTCCCTGTCCTGCGAGCGGGAGAAGGCGCCAGCGCGCCAGGGAGCGTTCGCCGCGAGACGGCGCAAGGAGGATGGTATGGCGCGGGCAAAACGTGTGACCAAGCTCGAGGTCCCACACACTCGCGCCCGACGTCTGCGCCGCGATCAAACCGACGCTGAACTTCTGCTCTGGCAACAGCTGCGTGCGCGCCGATTCTTGGGTTTCAAGTTCCGCCGCCAATTCCCGATCGATCGATTCATCGTCGATTTCTGCAGCCCGCACTCCGGCCTCGTCATCGAACTCGACGGTGGCCAACACGTTGACGCGCGTCGCAAAGACGACTGGCGCACTGCAATTCTTGCTCGCCGCGGATACCGCGTGCTCCGGTTCTGGGACAGCGCGGTCCTTACCAATATCGACGGAGTGATGCTGGCAATTCTCGACGCGCTGGGTGCGCCCTCTCCCTAACCCTCTCCCAAGACAGGGAGAGGGAATAAGAAGTTGCACGCGATTCTTTTGTCTGTGAGCGGCGTCTTCAAGCAGTACTTGTTTGAGCCTGCCTGAATCCCAGCTCCCCGCCTCTCCCTGTCTTGGGAGAGGCCGCTCGCGGTCTACGAAAAAAGCCGTGCGAGCGGGAGAGGGCGCCCGCGCGCCCGCCTAGCACCCCGGCGCGTGATGGACCTTGCCCTTCTTGAATGCCAGCGCCTGCAACTCCTCCGCCAGCGCCAGCGTCTTCTCCCGCGCATCGCGCGCCAGCTTCTGCGCTTGCGCATCGCACGCGAGCCGCGCAAGAAACTTCATCCCGAGTTCGTGATGGTGCTTCTCATCGGGCTGGATGACGTCGCGATAAAGCCTCGCCGTTCCCGCATCGCCGGCTTTTTCGCACAACTCGATGAACTGCGCATTCTTGACCAGCGCGATCGCCTCGCGCGTGAACTGGCCCGCCGCGACCCGCTCGACGTCGCTCCCGAGCGTGCGCAGAAACTGGAACATCGGGCTATAGCCGCCAGCCAGCGGATCGTATCCGTCAAGCCCGTCGCCCAACTCGCGCAGTCTGTCCTCGATCAGCCGGTAATGCTTCGCTTCGTCGCCCGCCTGCCGCGCGAACGCGAGCTTGAGCTGCGCATCCGCGGCGAGCGGCATCCACAGCGCAGCGATTTCGCTCGCCTCGATTTCGTTCTTCAGCGCGATTCGAAGCAATTTCTTCGGGCTCAGATCGCCGCCGCTTTCCGCCGCCAACGCCTCGGCCGGCGCGAGCCGCATCAGGATCGCCTCGTTCTCCCGAACCAAGTGCGCGACAAATTCTGCGGCGTCCATGACATCCGCCCCGCGCCGTTGCGCGTTACTTCTTTTGTTCCATCGGCTGGCCGCAGCATTTGATCGTTCCAGTGCTGCCCTTGGTGACGATCACCTGCGACCCGCACTTCGAGCAGACGTAAACCTTGCCAAGCTGGTTAGCCATCGCAATTCCCGTTTCTTCCCCTCAACTCGGATGTCACGCGCCCCGGAACAGCGGCTTGCGCTTTTCGAGAAACGCGCGCACGCCCTCGGCCCGATCGCCCGTGGTTTGTAGCAGGGCGTAGAGATCTTCCTCAAGCCTTATACCTTGGTCGAGCGTCATGTCGTAGCCCTTCAGGACCGCGTCCTTCACCAGTCGCGCCGCGATCGGTCCGCGCGACAATATCGATTCCGCAACTCGTCCCGCGGTCTGCCCTAGTTCTTTTCGACTCTTCGCTACATAGGTGACCAGTCCGATTCGCATCGCTTCGTTGCCATCCACCGCGCCTGCGGTGAGCAGCATCTTGAGCGCCTGCCCGGCGCCGACCAGCCGCGGCAGCCGCTGCGTCCCGCCGAACCTCGGCATCGTGCCGCGACGCGGCTGCGACATTGCGAACCTCGCGCTCGCCAGTGCAATTCGAATGTCCGCGGCCATCGCCAGCTCGAGTCCCTCGTCGGTCGCATCGCCATTGAGAATCGCGACCGTCGGCTTCGACACCACCGCGAGCGACTCGACCAGCCGCGCATCGACGTCGGAGTCAAAACCCGCGCAGAACACCGCACCAGAGCCGGTCAGCGCGAGCATGCGCGCGTCGTCATCGTCTTCGACCCGCTCGAATAGTTCGACCAGCTCCGTCGCCATCGCGGCGCTGATGCGGTTGCGCTGCGCGGGTCGATTGAGCGTCGCGGTAACGCATCCACCCGCCGCGCTGACCACGACCGCGCCCGTGCGCGAATCGCGGTGCGACACGCGCGCTCGCGAAGCCATTTTTTTCCGGCGGAGCGGCGTCGCTACGGCTCCGGGAGCGCGCGCAAATCTTTGCGCAGGATCTTACCGAGCGGATTCTTTGGAATGGCGTCGATAAATTCGATTTGCTCGGGACGTTTGAAGCTCGCAAGCCGCGATCGGCAGAACTCGATCAGCTCGGCCTCGCTCACTTTCGCGTCTTTGCGCGGCGCCACAAATGCCTTCACCGTCTGCCCCCACTCGACCGACGGCACGCCGATCACCGCGACCTCATCGATCGCGGGATGGGTCATCAGCACCGCCTCGACCTCGGCGGGCGCGATGTTCTCGCCGCCGCGAATGATCATGTCGTCCTTGCGGCCCGCGAAAAACACGTAGCCTTCTTCATCGACCCACCCCAGGTCCCCCGTCGCGCGCCACCCGTCGGGCAGCGCGGCGTCGTCCGCGCGGCCCGCGTAGCCCTTCATGATGCGCGGAGTGCGGATGATGATCTCGCCGACCTCGCCCGCCGCCATCACCTTGCCGTCGTCGTCGCGTACGCGGATCTCCACGTCTGGCAGCGGCTTGCCAATCGAGTTGAGCCGCTTCAGTTTCTGTTCGACCTCGGCCGTGGAGCCTTCGATCCGATGATCGTCGGGACCGAGAATCGTGAGCGACGACGTCGTCTCAGTCTGCCCGTATGCGTTCACGAAGCCGGCGCTTTTCGGAAACATCTCGATCGCACGGCGGATCACCTGGATTGGCATTGCCGCACCCCCGTATGCGACGTTGCTGAGCGTCGAGAGGTCGGTCTTCTTGAATGCGGGCTCGTCGAGCAACTGCTTCATCATCGTCGGCACTACGAACGCGTGCGTCACCCGCTCCTGCTCAACCAGGCTGAGCCACGCCGGCGCATCAAACTGCGGCATCACCACAACTTTGCGTCCCGTCCAGAGGTTGGTCATCATCGCGGTGGTTCCGGCGATGTGGTAAAACGGCGCGCACACCAGCGCGACTCCCCGTTCGGTCCCGTCCGCCAACTCGATGTTCGCCGTCACGTACGCGGTGAAATCGTGGAAGCTCAGCATCACGCCCTTGGGCAGCGACGTGGTGCCGCTGGTGTACATCAGCACCGAGGTGTCCTCTTCCTCGATCTCCGCCTCGCCGTCGTCGGGCTCTGCCTTCTGAACCAGCTCCATCAGACCCGGCATGCCGGCGGCGCCTTCGCCAAATGCGACCATCTCTTCGGTTGAGAGCTTTGGGCGCAGGCGCGCTGCGAGATCGAGGTATCGATCCCCGACCAGCAGCGCCTTGGCGTTGGCGGTGTTGATCATGTACTCGAGCTCAAGATCCTTGGCGCGAAAATTGAGCGGCAGAAAGGTCAGCCCCGCCTTGGCGGCGGCGTAGTAACTCGCGATGTAGAGATCGGAATTGGTATCGAGCGCGGCGATCACGTCGCGGGGCCCCAGTCCCAGTTGCTTGAAGACGGTCGAAAGCCGCGCGACCAGCTCCGCCAGCTCCGCGTAGTTGAGCCGCCGGTCTCTGAACACCAGGATTTCCTGCTCGGGCACGATCGACGCAGGTATCGTTATGAAGTTGACGGTATTCACTGACGCACCTGCCTGCTCGCACCTGCGCGCAATCCCCCGCGTGCGCGGCTGCCGCGGTTGCTCCGCGCCGCGCCTCGCATCATCGCCAGCCGCATCGCAAGCCGCCGCTCCAGCGCAAGTCCGTCA